>NZ_CP088014.1:4984042-5586851 GCF_021044685.1 Bradyrhizobium daqingense | reverse complement strand
AACGGGTTGTCGCGGCAGGCATCGAGAATGACGAGGCGAAGCTGCCTGGCCGGCTCGATGGCGAACAAGACCCGGTCGAGCGGGAAAGCCTCGTCGAACACGTCGGTGTCGGTTTCCAGCGCTGCGTCGGTTGGGATGAGGTAGTTGTTGCCGTCCAGCTCGATGCCGTGGCCGGCATAATAAATAACGGCGACGTCGGCTTCGCGCGCCTTGCTGCCGAACTCGCGCAGCGCCTTGCGCATGTCGACGACGCTCAGGTCCAGCTTGACGTCCACGGTGTCGAAGCCGGCTTTCCTGAACATGCCGCCGACCAGCGAAGCGTCGTTCACCGGATTGGTCAGCCGGGGCACGCCCTTGTAGGCCGAATTGCCGATGACGAGAGCAACGCGCCGCTCCGCATAGGCCGATCCGCAGCCGAAGTAGAATGCGCCCAAAAGAACTACAAAAATCCGAACAGCGCCCATTGCCGCCTCAAATCGCAATGTGATCAGGATAGCCGGAGCATGCCATCGAGGCAAAGGACAGCTATGTGATCAACATCACAGGCACTCGCGCCGCTTTGGGGCCTTCTTTCAATTGGCTTCCGTGCGGCTTGAAAGGCCGAATGCAGAAAGCAAAAAGCCCGGACGTACCGGGCCTTTATCTTAGCTATAGATCAGCAGTGCGGTGATCAATACTTCGCCACGACGGGGCCTCCGCCCCAATTGAAGCGATAGACCAGCTGGCTGCGAACGGCATGAACCCATTTCTCGGAATCCATCGAGGCTCCGACCGACAGACCCGTTGCCGTGTCGCGGATGGCGTTCGTCCCGGTGTCGAATTCAGAAAACCGATATTCAGTCTTCCAGAACAAGCCCGGCACGATCTTCAGCGCGTGTTCTTCGCCAGCGCCGATGAACCAGCCCCTGTAGGTACGCTTGTCCATGAACACGCCGCTTGGTCTTCCGAGCGGCGCTGCGTTGAGGGTGAAATCGGTACGGTCAAAGTTGGCTTCGGTATAGCCGACTGAGAAATAGGTCAGGAGGCTCGGGGTGGCCAGCCAGCCGAGCCGGCCGCCGCCCGCCCAGGCCGAGCTCATCTTCTCTTCGCCGATGATCCCGAAGCGAGGCGGGCTGAGCTGGCCCTTCAGGCTGCCGATATCGTAGTCGGCGAATGCGCCGACGACGAACGCCGCACCGGCTGCCGCAAACTGGTAGTCGCAGCCGCCCTGCACGGTGCCGAAGAAGCCGCGGCCTCCGGTCGTTGCCGTTTCGCTGAAGCGGGTCCTGGTGGGGACATCGATGTAGGTCGTGTTGTCCTGATTCCAGAGCCCATAGCCTCCACCGCCGCCGACGTGGCAGCTGGTCCAATTCGTGAGCGGCGTGGGGGCCGGAGGCGCCTTCAGATAGGCAGGGGACGTCACATCGGCGGCGGATCCGCTCGAATTGAAGCGGTAGACCAACTCGCTGCGGACAGTGTGGACGTACTTCTTCGAATCCTCGGAAATGCCGATCGGCAATCCGCTGGCCGTGTCCTTGATGGCATTGGTGCCGACATTGAAATCGGAGAAGCGGTATTCCGTTTTCCAGAAGAGCCCCGGCAGGAAGCCCAGCGCATATTCGGCGCCGGAGCCGATGAACCACCCATTGTAGGTTCGCTTGTCCTGGTAGAGGTCGGCCGAAAACGCCGAACGGCGGAAAGTTCAGGTTGAAGTTCGTGCGGTCGAAGGTTGCTTCGGTGTAACCCGCGGAGACATAGGTCAGCAGGCTGGGAGTCGCCAGCCAGCCGAGACGGCCACCGACAGCCCAGGCCGAGCTCATCTTCTCGTCGCCAACCATGGAGAAGCCGGAGGGAGTGAGCCGTCCAGTCAGGCTGCCGAAATCGTAATCACCGAAAGCGCCGATCACGAAGCGCTCGCCGGCCGCCGCAAACTGATAGTCGCATCCCGCCTGCACCGTGCCGAAATATCCGCGGCCACCGGTGGTGATCGTATCGGCATTCTGAAAGCGGGGCGGACCATCGATGAAAGTCGAATTTTCCTGATTCCACATGCCGTAACCGCCGCCGCCCGCGACGTAGCAGCCGGTCCAGTTGACGACTGCTGCGGCGACAGCCGGTGGTTTGGAGTATTTGCGCGGAAGGTCGGCCGCGAATGCTGATCCGGAAAACGTCACCAATGCCACGAGGGCGGGCGCAACCTGTTTCATTCCAATATCCCATTCCACCAAACCGCAGCCAAGCGATTGCTCGCCGGCCGAAGTCGACTCCTCGGGAGAAGCATACGAAGTTTGTTTCAGAATGCTGTTGCAGGAAGGCTACAATCGCGGAAAGTGTGCTGCTCGCCTGTGCATATCCAACCGCGAGCCGGGTTTTTCGCGACATTGCATTTCTGGTGTCGGACTCGCGGAAGCAGAGGCTGCGAGCCTTGGTCCTTCGAAGGGACCGGGTGTGCTTCAGAGAACGTCTTTGCTACCAAAGGGTTGTCACGGTCCGACATGTGCAGCCAAGTGCTGCGGCCCATCAACGGTTTCTGAAAGCGAGCCTGCGATTGGACGCGGGTCGGCAGCCGCGACGCGGCAATCCGTCGCGCGGCCTCCAACGCGCTCTCACATCTGCCTGACGTTCAGGGCATCCGCTTTTCGACCGAACAGGCTTCTATGATAGAGCAGGAGTAGATGATGGAGCCTTGAATGGAACGACCCGCCGGGCACGCTGAGAACGCCGATCAGATAGCCTATTGGAATGGACCGAGCGGGCAGCGCTGGGCCGATCGACACGCGGCGCAGGAGAACCTGCTCGGACCCATTGCTGACGTGCTGATCGACCGCGCCGGGCCAAAGCCGGGCGAGCGCGTTCTCGATGTCGGCTGCGGCTCCGGCGCGACGACGTTCGCGTTCGCGAGGGCGGTGGCGCCCGATGGCTTTGCGCTCGGGCTCGACGTCTCCGAGCCCATGCTATCGCAGGCGCGCGCGCTGGCGCCGAAGGGCCTGCCGCTCGATTTCGTGCTGGCGGATGCGACGGTGCATCGGTTCGAGCCGGCAAGCTTTGATCTGCTCGCCTCGCGCTTCGGCGTGATGTTCTTCGCCGACCCGATCGCATCCTTCACCAATCTTCGCCGCGCGCTGAAGCCCGCCGGGCGGCTTGCCTTTGTTTGCTGGCGCGAGCCGAAGGAAAATCCGTGGGCGATGACGCCGCTGATGGCGGTCTACAAGCACGTCCCCAAGATGCCGCCGGTGGGGCCCGAGGAGCCGGGCCCGTTCGCCTTTGCCTCGGAAGAGCGCGTGACGCGCATCTTGAAAGGCGCAGGATTCGCGGACGTCGCGATGGAGCCGCACAATCTGGCGATGGACATTGCTATCGGCGGCGGGCTCGAGGCCGCCGTCGACGGCTCGCTCCAGATCGGTCCCGCCAGCCGCGCACTCCAGGGCCATCCGCCCGAGACATATGAAGCTGCCAAGGCTTCGATCCGCGAGGCGCTCGCGCCGTTCCTGAAAGGACAGAGCGTGGCGCTGCAGGGCGCGATCTGGATCGTGACGGCGAAAGTGGGATAGGCCGCAGCTCTCTCCACCGTCATTGCGAGCGAAGCGAAGCAATCCAGAATCCCTCCACGAGACATTCTGGATTGCTTCGTCGCAAGGGCTCCTCGCAATGACGACGTCGAGGCAGAGTCGCTTCACACCACATCATCGGGCGCCAGCGCGCAGCCATTGTCGGGATGCGTCTCGACCTGAAGCGTGGTGTGGCCGATGCGGAATGACGTCTTGAGCAGTTGCGCCGTCTCCATCAGGAACGCATCGCCGGTGCCCGCGGGCATCACGAGATGACAGGTCAGCGCCGTCTCTGTGGTCGAGATCGGCCAGACGTGGAGATCGTGGATCGCCGACACGCCGGGGCGTTCCAGCAGGAACGCCCTGATCGCGGCGAGGTCGGTGCCCTTGGGCGCGGCGGCCAGCGACATGTCGATGGAGCCGCGCAGGAGGCTGGTCGTGCTCCAGAGGATAGTGGCCCAGATGACGAGGCTGGTTAAGGGATCGAGCCAGAGCCAGCCGGTCCAGATGATCAGCGCCGCCGAGACCACGACGCCGAGCGAGACCGCGGCGTCGGCGGCCATGTGCAGATAGGCGCCCTCGATGTTGATGTCGTCCTTGCGTCCGCTAGCGAACAGCATGGCGGTGAAGCCGTTGATGAGGATGCCGATGCCCGCGACCACCATGACCGTGATGCCTGCGACCGGCTCGGGCTGTTGCAGGCGCAGGATCGCCTCCCAGCCGATCGCGCCGGTCGCCACCAGCAGGAAGACCGCATTGGCCAGCGCTGCCAGGATGGTGGAGGCGCGCAGGCCGTAGGTGAAGCGGCCGCTCGGCGCGCGCTTCGCCGCGATCGAGGCGCCCCAGGCCACCACGAGGCCGAGCACGTCGGACAGATTATGACCGGCGTCGGCGAGCAGGGCGGTGGAGTTGCCGATATAGCCGTAAATGGCCTCGGCCACGACCAGCGCGATGTTGAGCGAAATGCCGATCGCGAACGCCTTGCCGAAGCCCGCGGGCGCATGTATGTGCCCGTGCCCGTGAGCATGGCTATGCGCATGACCATGATCATGCGAATGGCCATGATCGTGGTGATGGTGTCCGTGATGGTCGTGACCGGCCACCTCTAGCGCTCCCCGGAAGCTGCCAAATCGGGCGCCATTGTAGGCGTCTCGCTTGCGACGTCACGGCGGAACAGCACGTAGAGCGCCGGCAGCACCAGAAGCGTCAGCATGGTCGAGGAGATGATGCCGCCGATCACCACGGTCGCAAGCGGCCGCTGCACCTCGGCGCCGGCGCCGGTGGCGAGCGCCATCGGCACGAAGCCGAGCGAGGCGACGAGAGCCGTCATCAGCACCGGCCGCAGTCGCGTCAGCGCGCCCTCGCGCACGGCATCCACGACGGAGTACCCTTCGCTGCGCAGCCGCTCGATGAAGGCGATGATGACGAGGCCGTTGAGCACGGCGACGCCCGACAGCGCGATGAAGCCGACGCCGGCGCTGATCGACAAGGGAATGTCGCGCAGCAGCAGCGCCGCAACGCCGCCGGTGAGCGCCAGCGGCACGCCTGAGAACACCAGCGCCGCGTCCGCTGCCGATCCCATCCCCATGAACAGCAGCAGGAAAACGAGCAGCAGCGCCACCGGCACCACGATCGTCAGCCGCTTGGTCGCGGAGACCAGCTGCTCGAACTGTCCGCCCCAGCCGATCCAGTAACCCGGCGGCAGCTTGACCTTCTCCGCCACCGCCGTCTCGGCCTCGGCAACGAAGGAGCCCAGGTCGCGGGCGCGGACATTGGCGGTGACGACGATGCGCCGCTTGCCGTTCTCCCGGCTGATCTGATTGGGCCCGGGCGTCGCGTCGACGGTTGCAACCGACGACAGCGGCACATAGCGCATCTGCGTGAGCGGAGAGGCGGTCAGCGCGGTTCGAACGGCGGTGCCGGAGCCGGCATCCTCACCGGGCGGCAGCGGAATCGGGATGGCCCGGATCGCCTCGAGATTGCCGCGCAGATGCTCCGGCAGGCGGACCACGATCTCGAAGCGGCGGTCGCCCTCGAACAGCTTGCCGGCGGACTTGCCGCCGACCGCGATCTCGACGATGCCCTGCACCTCGGCGACGCTGAGCCCGTAGCGCGCGAGCGCCTGCCGGTCGAGGCGCACCGTGAGGATCGGGAGGCCCGCGACCTGCTCGATCTTGACGTCGCTGGCGCCGCGGATGCCGCGGATTGCGGCCTCCACCTGTTTGGCGGCGCCTTGCAGGATGTCGAGATCGTCGCCGAAGATCTTGACGCCGACGTCGGTGCGCACGCCCGAGATCAGCTCGTTGACCCGGAACTGGATCGGCTGGGAGATTTCATAGGCGCTGCCGGGAATCTCGTCGGCGGCAAGCTCGATGGTCTCGATCACCTCGGATTTGGCCTTGTCCGGATCGGGCCATTCGCTGCGCGGCTTCAGCATGATGTAGCCGTCGGTCTGTGCCGGCGACATCGGGTCAGTCGCGATCTCCGCAGTGCCGATGCGGGTGAAGAACTCCTTCACTTCGGGAATCTGCATGATGCGCTTTTCCAACGCCTTTTGCAGGTCCAGCGATTGAGTGAGGCTGGTGCCGGGAATACGGATCGAGGCCAGCGCGACATCGCCTTCGTCCAGGCTCGGAATGAACTCGCCGCCCATGCGCGCCGCAGTGATGCCGCTCGCGACCACGATGACGACGGCCATGACGGCGACCGCGGCCCGGTTGTCGATGGCAAAGCGGAGCAGGGGAAGATAAGCGCGCTTCGCCGCCCGCATAAACAGGTTCTCGTGCTCGGACACCTTGCCGGTGACGAAAATGGCGACGGCCGCCGGCACGAAGGTGATGGAGAACAGCACGGCCGCGCCGAGCGCCATCAGCACGGTCAACGCCATCGGCGTGAACATCTTGCCTTCGACACCGGTCAACGTCAGCACGGGCAGGTAGACGACCGCGATGATGAGCGTTCCGAACAGGCTCGGCTTGATGACGTCGCTCGACCCGCGCAGGATCGCGCCCAGCCGTTCGGAGGTCGTCAGCAGCCGGCCTTTCTCGCGCTGGGCAGCGGCCAGCATGCGCAGGCAGTTCTCGACGATGATCACGGCGCCGTCGACGATGATGCCGAAGTCGATCGCGCCGAGACTCATCAGGTTGGCACTGACCTTGGTCTCGACCATGCCGGTGATGGTCATGGCCATGGACAGGGGGATGACGCAGGCCGTCACCAGCGCAGCGCGGATGTTTCCGAGGATCAGGAACAGCACGGCCACGACCAGCGCGGCGCCTTCCAGCAAATTGTTCCGGACCGTGCGGATAGTGGCTTCGACCAGATCGGTGCGGTCGTAGACGGTCCGAGTCACCACGCCCTCGGGTAGCGATTTGGCGATGTCCTCGAGACGGGCCGCGACGCGGCGGGCGACGCTCCGGCTGTTCTCGCCGATCAGCAGCATGGCGGTGCCGAGCACGGTCTCCTCGCCGTTCCACGTCGCCGCGCCCGTGCGCAGATCGCGGCCTTCCGTCACGGTGGCGACGTCCCTGATCCTGACGGGATTGCCGCCGCGCGAGCCGATCACGACGTCCTGGATCTCGCTGATATTGCCGACCTGGCCGGGGGAGCGAACGAGATATTGCTCGCCGTTGCGCTCGATATAGCCGGCCCCGACATTCGCGTTGTTGGCGGCGAGCGCCGTCATGACATCGCGGAAGCCGAGCCGGTAGGCCATCAGCTTGCCGGGGTCGGGCAGCACGTGGAATTGCCGCTCGAAGCCGCCGATGGTGTTGACCTCGATCACCCCCGGCACGTTGCGCAGCTGCGGCCGGATGATCCAGTCCTGCACGGTGCGCAGATCGGTCAGCGAATAGTCGTGGCCGCCTTGCGTCTTGGCGCCCGCCTTGGCCTCGACGGTGTACATGAAGATTTCGCCGAGCCCGGTCGAGACCGGGCCCATCGCGACCTCGACACCGGCCGGCAGCTGATCCTTCACCTGCTGGATGCGTTCGCCGACGAGCTGTCGGGCGAAGTAGATGTCGGTGCCATCCTTGAACACGACCGTCACCTGGCTGAGGCCGTAGCGCGACAGCGAGCGGGTGTAGTCGAGCTTCGGCAGGCCGCCCATCGCGGTCTCGACCGGGAAGGTGATGCGCTGCTCGGTCTCCAGCGGCGAATAGCCGGGCGCGCGGGTATTGATCTGAACCTGGACGTTGGTGATGTCGGGGACGGCGTCGATCGGAAGGCGCTGGAAATTCCAGGCGCCGAAGGCGAGGGCGCCGAGCGCGAGCACAAGAACCAGCCAGCGCTGATGCAGCGAGACGGCGATGAGACGCTCAATCATGCTCGGCCTCGCCCTTGCCCATCTCCGCCTTCACGACGAAGCTGTTCTCCGCGACATAGTGCTCGCCGGCCGCAAGGCCGGCCTTGATCTCGACGAACCTCGGATCGGAATCCCCAAGCTCCACGGGGCGCGCCTCGATCTTGTCGCCCTCCTCGCGGACGAACACGATGGTCCTGTTCTCCAGCGTCTGGATCGCGCTTCGGCGCACGGCGACCGCGACGTCGCGCGCGGCAAGGATCAGCCGCGCGGTGACGAACAGGCCGGGGCGCAGGCGTCCGTCCGGATTCGGCAGCACGACGCGCGCCAACGCGGTCTGGGTCTCGCTCGAGCCGATCGGCGCCATGTAGGAGATCTTGCCCTTGATCTCGCCGCGGCCGTCGTCGGGATCGATCAGCACCTCGTCGTTGAGGCGGACGCGCCTCAAGTCCTGCCGGTAGATCGACAGATCGACCCAGATGGTGGAGAGATCGGCGATGACGAAAGCCGGCTTCTGTTCGGAGGCGTATTCGCCGAGCGAGATCTGGCGCTCGATGATGGTGCCGGCGAACGGCGCCTTGAGCTCGTAGACGGTGAGGCTCTGATTGCTTTCGATCGCGGCGAGCAGATCGTCCTTGCCGACCCTGTCGCCGATGCGCTTCAGGATCGATTTCGCGATACCCGGAAAGCGCGGCGTCACCTGCACCACCGCTTCCTGGTTGGCGCGCAGGATGCCGTTGAAGGCGAGCGTGTCGGTCAGTGTCGCGCTTGCGGCCTCGGCCAGGACCACGCCTGCCGCGGCCAGCTTGACGTCGGAGATGCGGATGCGGTCGGCGCCGTGCTCGTCCTGCTCGACGCGATCGTTCGGCTTCTTGTGTTCGGAATGCTCGGCATGCTCGGTGTGCGCGACCTTGTCAGGAGCGAGCAGGGAATAGCCGTAAGCGCCGAGCGCGGCGGCAACGATGGCCACGACGATGGTGGTGGACGTCTTCATCGCGCGCTCTCCCGGGCCAGAGCAAAGGGATTGCCGACGAGGCCTTCGATGATGGCCACGCCCGCATGGAAATTCTGCAACGCCTCCTGCTCGCGCAGCCGCGCCTGGCTGACGCTTGCCTGAGCGTCCAGCACTTCGAGCAGGGTGAAGCGGCCCTGGCCGTAGCCCTGCGAGATCGCATCGGACGCTTCCACGGCCTTGGGTATCGCGGTTTCGCGCAGCACGGCGAGCTCGCGCAGCGAGCCCTGGAGCGAGTCATAGGCCCGGCCGGCGATCACGATCAGCGCGTTGCGGTTGGCCTCGCGCTCGGCCTTGGTCTTGGAGAGGCTCTCCTGGGCCGAGAGGATGTTGCCCTGGTTCTGGTCGAACACGGGAATCGGCACAGAGACGGTCAGGCGCGCCGCATCGTCGTTGGTTTCGTTGTAATGGCGCCAGCCGGCCGCGATCCGCACGTCGGGATAAGGCCTGAGCCGCGCCAGCAGCAGCTCGGCATTGCGCTGCGCATACACCGCGGTCCAGCGCACCAATTGCGGATTGGCATCGATGGCGGCGACGACCGACTGGAACGTCGGCGGCCGCCCGGTGGTGTCGAGCCGGCCCGAGACCTCGCCGAACTTGGTCGCGGGATCGCCCATCAGCACCGCAAGCTCGCGCCGGGCGCTCGCCAATGTCGCCTTGAGCCGCTCGCGGTCGGCCTTGACCAGGGCGGAGGCGACCTCGGCGCGGCCGGTCTCCGCCGGCGAGGAGGCCCCGGCCTCGACACGGCGTCGCAATAGAGGGGTCAGGCGGTCGATCGCGGCGATCTGTTCGTCGAGGATCTGGATGCGCCGCTGCGCGCCGAGCACGCTGAGGAAGGCGATCGCGGTCTCCGACAGCACCTCCAGCCTGACGGCCTTGCGCTGGATCGCGGCGACCTCGATGCCGGCCTGTCCGGCCGCGATCCGTGCCTCGCGCTTGCCGAACAGCTCGAAGGCCTGGCTGATCTGCAGCGTGGTCTCGGCCGATCGCGTCCCGCGATATCTGCCGGAGCCGAACGAGTCATCTTGCTCATAGGTGAGTTCCGGATTGAGCAGAGCGCCGGCCTGGATGCGCTGGCCCGTGGCGATGCCGACGTCGCGCTCCGCCGCCGTCAGCCGCGGGCTCGCGGCCAGGGCACGCGACAAGGCGCTGCGCATCGTCAAAGTCTGAGCGTGAGACGGTGCAAGCGCCGATCCGACAATCAAGCACGCCGCCGCGCACGCGAGGCGCGCAGCCATTCCCCTGCGAAACATGAAACCGACCTGTGAAGGATGAACCTAAGGGGCGCGGGCGCCCGACCAATCCGTTCAGGCAATATGTTTGGGAGGCGGGGAGTCGGTGTCGGGGATGATTCCGGCGAGCCGGGGTGCACGCTGCGGGCGCGATGCCGACACAAGGAACATCGATGCGGCCGGAGGCGCGGACTGAGCCACGGCGACCGAGAAGCAGCCGTGGCAGTGATGGCCGGCGAGCGCTGCGTTGTCGCCATGGCCTGCCGCGCCGTCGTCGAGAATCGAAGCGATCTCCGAGCCGCCGGAGGGGCTGGTAACGTCGAGGTCGCACAGCCCGTGAGCCGTACCCGCGAACAGATAGGTCACCGCAACAATCACAGCCAGCAGCCCGCGCCAGTTGCGCAGGCGGCGAACTATGGCGGATTGGCGGATCAGGAACACGAATTCGCTCTCGGTGTCGGTCAGTTTGGCCTAGCACGGCGATGGGAACAGTGTCGACCCGCAACAATGTTACGTGTGGGGAACTTGATGTCGCGGGCGGGGACGGCAATTGTAACTTGTGCAGCTTGCACTGGTCGGAGCTGACAAACTGCGCCGAAAGGGCGTCATGACGAGTTCAAGCCGGGCGGCCCATTGGCAGGCCGTTTACGAGAGCAAGGGCGAGCGCGAGGTTAGCTGGTTCCAAGAGAGCCCATCGCCCTCGCTCGAACTGATCGCGCTGACCGGCGCGGGGCCGACCTCTTCGATCGTCGATATCGGCGGCGGGGCGTCCCGGCTGGTCGATGCGCTGTTGTCCGCCGGATATGCGAACCTGACCGTGCTCGATCTGTCCGACGCCGCGCTGGCAGCGTCGCGGGCGCGGCTCGGTGCCGCCAGCGACGGGGTGGCGTGGATCGCGGCCGACGTGACGGCTTGGCAGCCAACGCGGACATACGACCTCTGGTACGACCGCGCGGCATTTCATTTCCTCAACGCGCTGGAAGAACAAGCCGCATACGTGGCCATTGTCAGACGGGCCGTGAAGATCGGCGGTCACGTCATCATCGGAACATTTGCCGTCGATGGTCCGGAGAAGTGCAGCGGCCTGCCGGTGACTCGCCACAGTGCCGACAGCATTGCAGCGCTGCTCGGCCCGGGCTTCACGTTGACCGATCATCGCCGGCATCAGCATGCGACGCCGTGGCAATCGGTGCAGAATTTTCAATTCAGCAGCTTCGTCAGGACGTCATAAGCTTCTCACGATTGTGCGTCGGTCGCTCATTGGGCGCTCTCCAGTGCATCGCGGCATTGCGCGGGGCTTTCGACGTGGAGCGGGCACCCGGCGTTCGCGCCGGACGACGACGGTAGCCCAATCCCTTTCACGATCCCGAAGATCGCGGGGATCACGATCAGCGTCAGCACGGTCGAGGAGATCATGCCGCCGATCATGGGCACCGCGATGCGCTGCATGATTTCCGAGCCGGCGCCGCTGCTCCACATGATCGGCAACAGGCCGGCCATGATCGCAACCACCGTCATCATCTTCGGGCGAACGCGCTCGACGGCGCCCTCCATGATGGCGGCGTAGAGATCCGCGCGCGTCATCGGGCGGCCTGCCCTCGCGCATCGCGCCTGGGTCTCGGCGAACGCGTGGTTGAGATAGATCAGCATCACGACGCCGGTCTCGGCCGCCACGCCCGCCAGTGCGATGAAGCCGACGGTGACCGCGACCGACAGGTTGAACCCGAGCCACCACATCAGCCAGAGACCGCCGACGAGAGCGAAGGGCAGCGAGAGCATGACGATCAGCGTCTCGGTGACCGAACGGAAGTTGAGATAGAGCAGCAGGAAGATGATCAGCAGCGTCACCGGCACCACGATCTTGAGCCGCGCGGTGGCGCGTTCGAGATACTCGTACTGTCCGCTCCAGACCAGATAATAGCCGGGCGGAAACTGGATGCTGGCCTGCACCGCGCGCTGGGCCTCGGTGACGTAGCCGCCGAGATCGCGGTCGCGGATGTCGACATAGATGTACGTGGCGAGCTGGCCGTTCTCGGTTCGGATCGAGGTCGGCCCGCGCGCCGGTGTCACGCTTGCGACCTCGCCGAGAGGAACGGCGCCGCCTGATGGCATCGGCACCAGGATGTCGCTGCTGATCGCCGTCGGATTGTCGCGCAGGTCGCGCGGGTAGCGCATGTTGATCGTGAAGCGCTGGCGTCCCTCCACCGTCGTGGTCACGGGCTGGCCGCCGAGCGCGGTCGCGATCGTGTCCTGCACGTCCTGGACCATGATGCCGTAGCGCGACAGCGCCTCGCGGTTCGGCGTGATCTCGAGATAGTAGCCGCCGAGCCCGCGCTCGGCATAGGCGGAGGAGGTGCCGGGAACCGCCTTGAGCACCTGCTCGACCTGCTTTGCCAGCCTGTCGATGCCGGTAAGATCAGTGCCGATCACCTTGACGCCGACAGGAGTCCGGATGCCGGTCGAGAGCATGTCGATGCGCGCCTTGATCGGCATGGTCCAGGCGTTGGAGACGCCGGGAAACTGCAGCGCCTTGTCCATCTCTGCGATGAGGCTGTCGACGGTCACGCCCGGGCGCCACTCTGGCTTCGGCTTGAGATTGATGATGGTCTCGAACATCTCCGACGGCGCAGGGTCGGTCGCTGTGGCAGCGCGGCCGGCCTTGCCATAGACCGAGGAGACCTCGGGAAATGAACGGATGATGCGGTCCTGCGTTTGCATCAGCTCGGCGGCCTTGGTCACGGAGATACCGGGCAGCGTCGTCGGCATGTAGAGCAGGGTGCCTTCGTCGAGGTCAGGCATGAACTCGGTGCCAAGCTGCCGCGCCGGCCAGACCGAGGCGGCGAGCACGCCGAACGCGAGCAGGATCACGGGGATTTTGGCGCGCAGCACGCCTGAGATCACCGGGCGATAGATCCAGATCAGGAAGCGGTTGATGGGATTCTTGTGCTCGGGAATGATCCGGCCGCGCACGAAGATCACCATCAGGGCCGGCACCAGGGTCACCGACAGCAGCGCCGCTGCCGCCATCGCAAAGGTCTTGGTGAAGGCGAGTGGGCTGAACAGGCGGCCTTCCTGCGATTCCAACGTGAAGATCGGCATGAACGAGACGGTGATGATCAGGAGGCTGAAGAACAGGGCAGGGCCGACTTCGCTAGCGGCTTCGATCAGAATCGCGACACGCGACCGGCCCGGCTCGGCGCGTTCGAGATGCTTGTGGGCGTTCTCAATCATGACGATCGCAGCGTCGATCATGGCGCCGATCGCGATCGCGATGCCGCCGAGGCTCATGATGTTGGAGCCGATCCCGAGCAGCTTCATGGCGCCGAAGGCCATCAGCACGCCGACGGGCAGCATCAGGATCGCGACCAGCGCGCTGCGGACATGCAGCAGGAACACGATACAGACGAGGGCGACGACGATGCTCTCCTCGACCAGCGTATGCCTCAGCGTGGCGATCGCGGCGTAGATCAGGCTCGAGCGGTCGTAGACCGGAACGATCTCGACCGATTTCGGCAGGCTGGTCGCGATCTCCGCAAAGCGTTTCTTGACGTTCTCGATCACGTCGAGCGCGTTCATGCCGAAGCGCTGGAGCACGATGCCGCTTGCGACCTCGCCCTCGCCGTTGAGTTCGGCGATGCCGCGCCGCTCGTCGGGGCCGAGCTCGACGCGGGCGACGTCGCGCAGCTTCACGGACGTGCCGTTGTCGGTCTTCAGCACGATGTTGCCGAGATCGTCGACGTTTCTCAGATAACCCCTGCCGCGGATGACATATTCGAATTCGGACAGCTCGACGGTACGGCCGCCGACATCGGCATTGCTGGCCCGGATCGCCTCGCGCATTTTCTGCATGGTGATGCCGAGGTCGCGCATGCGCTGCGGATCGAGGATCACGTTGTACTGCTTGACGAAGCCGCCGACGCTGGCAATCTCTGCAACGCCTTCGGCCTTGGCCAGGGCGAATTTCAGGTTCCAGTCCTGGATCGTCCGGGTCTCCGCAAGGTTCAGCTCCTTCGACATCACGGCGTATTGGTAGACCCAGCCGACGCCGGTGGCGTCGGGTCCGATCGTCGGCGTCACGCCGGCCGGCAGTCGCGACGTCGCGCCGTTGAGGAATTCGAGCACGCGCGAGCGCGCCCAGTAGATGTCGGTGCCGTCCTCGAAGATGACGTAGACGAAGGAGACGCCGAAGAAAGAGAAGCCGCGCACCACCTTCGATTTCGGCACCGTCAGCATGGCGGTCGTCAGGGGATAGGTGATCTGGTCCTCGATCACCTGCGGCGCCTGTCCCTGATATTCGGTGTAGACGATGACCTGGGTGTCGGAGAGATCGGGGATGGCGTCCAGCGGCAGATGCAGGAGGGCATAGAGGCCGGCGGCGGCGGCAAAGCCGGTGCCGAACAGCACCAGCAGCAGGTTGCGTGCCGACCATGCGATGACGCGCGCGATCATGGCCTGGCTCCCATTGCCTTGCCGCCGTCCTGCATCGTCCCGGGCTCGGCGAAACCCTTCAGCGCGGCCTTCAGATTGCTCTCGGCGTCGATCAGGAAGTTGGCGGACGTCACGACGGCATCGCCTTCCGCAAGACCGTCGCGGATCTCGACATAGCCGTCGCCGCGCCGCCCGGGCTTGACCTCGCGCGGCTCGAAACGGCCCTGGCCTTTGTCGACCAGCACGGCCTGCCGGCTGCCGGTGTCAAGCAGCGCGCTCTCAGCGACGCTGAGCACCGGCGCTGCCGTGCCCGTGTCGATCTCGACGTCGACATACATGTCGGGAAGCAATGCGAGGTCGGCATTGGCCAGCTCAATGCGTACGCGCGCCGTGCGTGTCTCCTTGTTGAGCTGCGGATAGATCACCCCGATCACACCCGTGAAGTCCCGGCCGGGATAGCTGCGGGCCCGAAACCTCACGGACTGGCCGACGGCGATATTGCCGAGGTCGCGCTCGGCCACGTCCACCGTCGCCCAGACCTGCGAGATGTCGGCGATGCGGAACAGCACGTCGCCGGGCTGGGCGCGCATGCCCTCGACGGCGTTGCGCTGGAGCACGATGCCGTCGCGCGGTGACGACCACGGGATGGTGATAGGCACCGAACGGTTCTGTTCCATCTCCGTGATGACCGGTTCGGGAACGTCGAGATTGACGAGGCGCTGCCGGGAGCCGCGGCCATAGGGCTCGATGCCTGCCGTCGTCCTCGAGGTGATCGTCGCGACATATTCGGCCGCCGCGGACGAGACCGCGGCGCTGTAGATCTCCATCAGCGGCTGGCCCTTGGCGACGCGGCTGCCGGTGGTGACGTCGGCGACTTTCTGCACGAAGCTCTCGGCGCGCATCGCGACCACCGATATGCGGCGTTCATCGAGCTGGATCGTGCCGGGCGCGCGCACCAGCGTTCTGATCCGGCGCAGTTCGACCGGCTCGGATTTGACGCCGCTGCGCTGGATCTTGCCAGGCGAGAGCTTGATCGAACCGTCGTCAGCGTCCTCGTCGTCGTAGACGGGAATGTAATCCATTCCCATCGAGTCCTTCTTCGGCACCGGTGAGGTGTCCGGCAGGCCCATCGGGTTGCGGTAGAACTTGATCTTGCGATCGCTCTTGGCGTCGGTCGTCATGATCTCGGGCGCTTCGTCGGGATTGTCGAAGCTGATCTCCTCGCTCGCCCGCACGGGGCGATAGTCGCGGCCATCGACGGTCTTTTTGGGCGTGAGCGAGTAGAACGGCTTGCCGTCCGGATCCCGGAAATAGATCGGTGCGCCTGCGTCCGCAGCGTACGCGGCAGAGGTCAGCAAGCCCCGATCTGGCTGCGGCTGCATGATGCGGCCAGCAACCAGGGCGACACCTGCCACCGCGAAGACCGCGGCGGCCGTGCCAATGGTGACGAGGCGGATCATTTCTCTGCCGTGACGACGAGCTTGTTTTCGACCGTGCCGGTTTCGCCTTGCACCTTGGCGCCGAGCGAGAGCTGCCAGCGCCCCGCCATGCTGAAATTGGCCTTGAAGCGGTAGGTCCCGGGTTCGGTACCCGGCATGGCCGTCACCTTGGTGGCCATTTCCTGCATGCCGTCAGGGGCCATGTCGAGCCTGATCGCGAAGATCACGGCGTCGGGTATCGCCCTGCCGCTGCTCTTGTCGACCAGCCGAACGGTCACGACGCGATCGGCGCCGGTCTTGACCGTCGGCTGGGCCAGCTGGAATTCGTAGGTCTTGATGTCGGCATGGGCGGCACCGGTGAGCGCAGCACCGATCAGCGCAGCCAGGGCGGCGCGCGCAAGCTTGGTGGTCGTCATGATTTATCGTTCCTCGATGGATCTGATGGAGCCAGCGGAGCTGCATGCGGCAAGCCGGGTGCAATTCAGCGGCAGGCAACGGGGCGCGCACGCCGATCTCGGCGCGCACGATCATCCGGCGCGTCAGCGCCGATCAGGCCCGGGTTCGAGGAGGATGGTCGGGAGGCTTGGCCCCGAGGCCGTCGCGCAGGCGGTCATCACCCGGCGCAAGCGCGCGAGTCTGGTGCTGCCGCTCGATGATCGAGCTCGCTGCGGAGGGAGCGGAGAACGACAGGCTCAGCATGCACAGCGCGACGAACGGACAGGTGTCGCAGGATTTGCTCTTGGTCTCGTCCGGGCAGCAGGGCATGTCGTCCGACATGGCCTGGCCGTCGTCGGACATAGCGGCCATGCTGCTTCCGGCGCCCGGTACTGCCATAGCCGATGTCGGCGTCGCCAGCGGTGCGAGCACGAGCCCGACCGCAACGAGCAGCATCACCAAAGTCTTGGCGAACCGAGTCTGGAGCATACGCCATTGTCGCATGGTGCGGCGGAACCTGCAAATCGCAGCACATCACGACTTGGCCATTGGTTTGCTCGTTCATATCCTGGAACGGCGCCCAGGCCACCCGGCATTAACCAACGTCGAGAAGCGCTCCGTTACCGCAACGCCTGCCGATCGGTTGCCGGCCGGGCGATGGTGCCAGTGTCTTCGGACTCGATCGTGACGACGGCACGGCAGCTCGCCTCCATCGCGCGCTCGAGCCATTTGATGGCTTCGTCGATCCATTCGTCGTGGTGTTCGGGATCGGCGAGGGCCTTTTCCCGGAATGCATCTGCCTGATGCAGGCAGGCTGTTCTGCGATCCACGCGGCGCTCCCGATCCGGAAGGTTCCGCCCCGGTTGCATCTTTGATGATCTCGCCTGCGACGTCGTTAACATAGGACAAGCAGGAGACGCGCAAACGGAAGGGCCCCAGCCGGGAACTGACCGGCTGAGGCCCTTTGTGCTCACAATCTTCATCCTTGGGACTTGAGCAGACAATGCGCATCCCGCCGGTTCGTTCCCGGAGATATGTCCAATTTGGAACGTTCCTCATACCTCGCGATTAGCGAGCAGAAGAACTGAGGAGGACGGACTATGGACGGACTGATTTATCTGATCGGCTTGATCGTCGTCATCATGGCGATCCTGTCGTTCTTCGGCCTGCGGTGAGAGAGCGGCGATGACGGTCGAAACTCTGATGCGGGAAGAAGTCATGGAGGGAGGCCTGGAGGGCGAAGTCCCTCGCAGCATCCAGTGGAGCTCGGTGTTCGCAGGCGCACTTGCGGCAAGCGCCATGTCGTTCATCCTGATCGGCTTTGGCGTCGCGGTCGGTCTCGGCGTCAGTTCGGCCTCGCCGACCTGGCGCGATGCATCGGCAGCGCTGGCGCTGCTCTCCGGGCTCTATCTGATCATCCAGGCGATCATCAGTTTCGGCTTCGGCGGCTACGTCGCGGGCCGGACAACCCGGCCGGCACCGGCGCTTGCAACGATCGAGGACGATGGCGAGCGGCGCGACGGGCTGCATGGCCTGATCGCCTGGGCGCTGGCCGTGCTCGCCGGCGCAGCGCTGCTGGCGCTGCTTGGAGCTGCTGCGCTCGACCGCTCACCGATGCGCAGCTCGGCGAGCAGTACCTCCACGGCCGAGCCGCTCCTGAGCTATGAGCTCGACAAGCTGTTCCGCGCGCCGCGACGCGCGCCCAACGTTGACCTGAGGGAAGCGCGCGCCGAAGCGGGGCGTATCCTGATGACGTCATCCAGCCACAGCGGCGTTGCCGCCGATGACCGGACCTACCTCGTGCAGCAGGTCGCCGCGGTCACGGGCCTGGCGGCCCCCGACGCCGAAAAGCGCGTCGATGCGCTGATCGCGGACGCGAAGACGGCCATCAATCGCGCACGGCGCAACTCGATCATCGTGGCCTTCTCGGTCGCAGCCGCGACCCTGATCGGCGCCGCAGTGGCCTGGGCCACCGCCGTCGCCGGCGGACGCCACCGCGATGGCGAGCCGTTGCCGAACTGGATGGCAAGCTCGAACCGCTTCCACCGCAATCCGCGCGCAATGCCGGTGCCGTAGATCATCAGCGATTGGCCGGGCACAGGCCCGGCCAATGGAGTTCGGGCGCGCGCTTTACGCCTTCTCTTCCCAGATCATGGCGAGGTGCACGATGGTCTGGACCGCCTTCTCCATGTCCTGCCGGCTGACCCATTCGAGCCGGGAATGAAACGCGTGCTCACCGGCGAAGATGTTGGGGCAGGGCAGGCCCATGAAGGACAGGCGCGATCCATCGGTGCCGCCCCGGATCGCGGTGCGCATCGGGCGCAGGCCGGCGCGTCGGATCGCCTCGATGGCGTATTCGAGGACGTGCGGGTGACGGTCGATCACCTGCTTCATGTTGCGATACTGCTCGCGCACCTCGAACGTGTAGGTCGAGCGCGGATAGTCCTTCATCACGTCCTTGACGATGCTCTCGAGCAGGACCTCCTTCTCCTTCAAGCCTTCCTCGGTGAAGTCGCGCACGATGAAGGACAGCGTCGCCTGCTCCAGCGCGCCCTCGATGCCGACAGGATGCAGAAAACCCTGCTTGCCCGAGGTCGTCTCGGGCGAGCAGCCTTCCTTCGGCAGGCGCTCGACGATGGCGGCGGCGATCTTGATTGCGTGCTCCATCTTGCCCTTGGCGTAGCCCGGATGGGCGCTGACGCCGGTGATGGTGATGGTGGCCCCGTCGGCCGAGAAGGTCTCGTCCTCGACGCAGCCGGCGCTTTCGCCGTCCATGGTGTAGCCGAAGTCGGCGCCCAGCTTGTTCAGGTCGACATTGTCGACGCCGCGGCCGATCTCCTCATCCGGCGTGAACAGGATCTTGATGGTGCCGTGCTTCACATCGGGGTTGTTGATGAAGAAATGCGCGGCATCCATGATCTCGGCGACGCCGGCCTTGTTGTCGGCGCCCAGCAGCGTGGTGCCGTCGCTGGTGATGATGTCGTTGCCGATCTGGTTCTTCAGCGCAGGGTGCTCATTGAAGCGGATCACCTGGCTGGTGTCGCCGGGCAGGGTGATGTCGCCGCCACGATAGTTCTTCAGAACTTGCGGCTTGACGTCCTTGCCGGTGACGTCGGGCGAGGTGTCCATATGCGAGCAGAAGCAGATCACCGGCACCTTCTTGTCGGTGTTGGCCGGGATGGTGCCATAGACATAGCCGTAATCGTCGAGATGGGCGTCCGCAACGCCCATGGTCTTCAGCTCGGCAGCGAGCACGCGTCCGAGATCCTTCTGCTTCTCGGTGGAAGGCGAATTGGGGGAATCCGGATCGGACTGGGTGTCGATGGTGACGTAGCGCAGGAAGCGCTCGGTCACGGTGTGCGAGAAGGTGAGGGAGGACATTTCTGGTCAAACCGCCGGTCTTTGGGGAAGAGGCGGTATAGCAGAAAAGCGGGCCGTGATGCGGCCGCAACGGTGTGGCTCTAGATCGCCTCTTTCAGTTCCTTGACCGGGCGGAACGCGACCTTCTTGCTGGCCTTGATGTGGATGGCCTCGCCGGTGGAGGGATTGCGGCCGGTCCGGGCCGCGCGCTTGCGGACCTGGAGGATGCCGAGGCCGACGATGCGGACGCGGTCACCCCTCTTGAGGTGCTTGGTGATCAGCTCGACCATGTCGGTCAGGACGGCCTCGGCGCGCTTCTTCGACAGGTCCTGGCTCTCCGCGATGTCGGCGGCGAGGTGCTTGAGCGTGACGGTGGCGGGCGCGGCTGCCTTTTTCGCCGAATCCTTCTTAGCCAAATCCTTCTTAGCCATCTCTGGCCTCCTCGATTCCAATGACAGGGAAGCCCGGGAAGGTCGGAAACGCGTGGGAATCCCTCTAAGCCCTGGAAGGCGTAGACGATTCGGACGCGGGCTGACTATGCCGCGAGTTCCCGCCGGACGCCGGCAGTCCTTGGCCTGGATTGCGACAGGCGTCGGGAAGTTCGGGCTAAGGCTATGAAGGGATTGCCAAAATGGCGCGAGAGACGGGGCTCGAACCCGCGACCTCCGGCGTGACAGGCCGGCGCTCTAACCAACTGAGCTACTCCCGCGTGGTTCGCTGAACGCGCGCGGAACGAGGGGGGACTTAAAGGTGGGGCTGGGTGAAGTCAAGGACGTTGCGCTTTGCCGCTGCATCTCGGCTAAGCATTGCTCTGGAAAACGAAAAAGGCCGACCGGGGGCGGCCTCTGGTTAGCCCTGGAAAGGGCGTGTCAGCGAATCTGGGACGTGCCCGCGCTCGTCACCGCCACCGGCTTGCCGGCCTTGATGACCTGGGTGGACTGGGCGGTCTGGCTGTAGTCGGCGTTGGTCCGAGCTGCGATCCCGAAGCCGGCCACGGCAATGCCGGCAATCAGCGCCACCACCACGATCTTCAGGTGGGTCGCACGATCAGCAGAGTGAATTGAGTGGTTCATCTGAGCCTCCCGACGGGCTTTGCCGTCGTCTATGGGCTCTTCTTGTAGGGACTCTCTGTTTCCGGATGGTTTCGCGGGTTCCGCAAAATGGTTTCATCTCCCCGCTTGGCGGGTTTCGTGCGCGGAGGAGGCGGGGCCGGTCGCGGCAAATCTTGGAGTATTTCTAAGACCCGTTCTAAGAAGCATTCAATTAGGGAATTCGCGCGCCCTCACATAAGCGTCATCGGAAGCGCATGCCGCCGTGGGACCGAAGGCATGACGCATCAAAACATGCAGCTTTGGGGTGGCGCGTTGAACAGTCTTGGAATGCTGCGGTCGGCCGTATTGGCGACCGCGTCCGCTTGGGTTTTGATGCCGCAGGCATCGCTCGCACAATCATCGCCGCAGAGTGGCGCGCAGAACATTCCGTCGGTGACGGTCACGGCGCCGGATGCGCGCCGCCGCGCGGCCGCGACCCCTCAGCGCCGTGCGCCGCGGCCGTCTTCGGTGCAGACCGCCAACAGGAACAGGCCGCAGCCGCAGCGCGAGGTCGGCTTCGTGGAGACGCCGCTCGGTCCGGTGAACGGCTACGTCGCCGGCCGCAGCTCGTCGGGCACCAAGACCAACACGCCGATCATGCAGACGCCGCAGTCGGTCTCGGTGATCGGCGGCGAGCAGATCCGCGACCAGAAGGCGAACAAGCTCGACGAGGTCCTGCGATCTACCGCCGGCGTGCGGGCCGGAACGTTCGGCACGGACACCCGCAACGATTGGTGGCTGATCCGCGGCTTCAAGTCCGAGGACATCGGGCTGTTCCTCGATGGCATGCAGCTGTTCTACACGTCCTATGCGAGCTGGAAGCTGCAGACGCCCAATATGGAGCGCGTCGAGGTGCTGCGCGGTCCCTCGGCTGTGCTCTACGGCGGATCGAGCCCGAGCGGCATCGTCAACGTCATCAGCAAGATGCCGCCGGCCGAGCCGATCCGTTACGTCGAGACCGGCGTCAATAATTTCGGCAACGCCTATGTCAGCTTCGACATGGGTGGACCGATCGCGACGAGCCCCGAGAACGGCAAGCTGTTCGCCCGCGTCGTCGGCCAGGTTCAGAACGGCGGCACGCAGGTCAACTTCACGCCCGACAACAACTACTTCATCGCGCCGTCATTCACCTGGCAGCCGGACGCCGACACGAGCTTCACGGTGCTGGCCTCGGCCTCGAAGCAGGACACGCGCGGCATCAACTTCCTGCCTTACCAGGGCACGGTGACCAACGCGCCGTTCGGGAAGATTCCGACCAGCTTCTTCGTCGGAGATCCCGCGGTGGACAAGTTTACCCGCGAGCAGGAGATGCTCGGCTATCAGTTTTCGCGCAATCTTACTGACGACCTGACGTTCCGTCAGAACGCCCGCTTTGCGCATGTCGACATCAGCTATCGCGGCTATGTCGGCAACGGCTGGGACAACATCAATACCGCCACGATGGCCCGCTACAATTGGTATGCGAAGAATACCGCAAACCAGGCCAATCTCGACAACCAGCTCGAGTATCGCTTCAATACCGGTCCGGTCCGGCACACGATGCTGTTCGGGGTCGATCTGAGGGGCTACCAGATCGACGACTATCAGGCCTTCAACTTCGGCACCGTTCCCTCGATCAACGTCTTCAATCCCGCTTACGGTATCAACATTCCGCTTGCGGGGGCGCCATTCCGTAACTTCCTGATCACGCAGAAGCAGGCCGGCACCTACCTCCAGGATCAGATGAAGCTCGGCAACTTCACCCTGGTGCTGAGCGGCCGCAACGACTGGGTGGAGACGACGCAGGAAGCGCGCGACACCGGCGCGTTGGTCGGCAGCCGCGACGACAGCCGGTTCAGCGGCCGCGCCGGGCTGATCTACAATTTCGACAATGGCATCGCGCCCTACGTCTCCTATTCGACGAGCTACAATCCGATCATCGGTCTCAACGCCCAGAACCAGCTGTTCCTGCCGGAGACCGGCAAGCAGGCCGAGATCGGCGTGAAGGTCGCGCCAGGAGGTTTCGACGGTTATTTCACGGTCTCGGCGTTCGATCTGGTCCGTCAGAACGTTCCGACGACGGTGCCGGGCAGCACGCCGCTCCTGCAGAATCAGACCGGCGAGGTGACCTCGCGCGGCATCGAGCTCGAAGCCGTGGCCAATGCCACGAAGGAGCTGAAGTTCATCGGTGCCTTCACGGCCTACCATCTCTTTACCAGCAAGGATCTCGATCCGACATTGGTCGGCAAGACGCCGACCAACACGCCGGAGCTCCTGGTCTCGGGCTGGGCCGACTACACCTTCAGGGATGGGCCGCTCGAAGGATTTGGTTTCGGTGGCGGCGTACGCTACGTCGGCTCCTCCTGGGCTGACGCCGCGAACACACTCGAAGTTCCTGCGGTCGTACTCGGCGATTTGGCGGTCCACTACGAATGGCAGAATTGGCGCACGGCGCTCAACGTCATCAACGTGACCGACAAGATGTATGTCGCGAGCTGCGCGTCGGCCTCATCCTGCTTCTACGGCGATCGCCGGCGCGTGACCGCCAGCGTCTCCTACAAATGGTGAGCGCAGGCGAGGGCAGGCGGTCGTGAAGGCGCGCACGGTCAGGCTCTGGTCCGTGGTCCACACCTGGACCAGCCTGATCTCGACCGTGTTCCTGTTGCTGCTCTGCCTGACGGGCCTGCCGCTTGTCTTCCACCACGAGATCGATGAGCTCCTGGGCTATGCCCCCCAGCCCGAAGCTCATGCGAGCGCGGCGCGCGCGACGCCGCAGGCCGTCGCTGACGCCGCGCTCGCCGCCGATCCCGGCCGGGTCATGCAATATATCTCCTGGGACAAGGACGAGCCCGGGATCGTGATGGCCTTCACCAACAACGCGCCCGACGGGCTTCCCGACAATGCGACGGTGCGGGCCTTCGACGCCGTCTCGGCCAAGCTGCTCGGGCCGGTCGGCGTCGGGCCGATGCTGATCGTGCTCAAGTTGCACACCGACATGTTCGCCGGCCAAGCCGGAAAATTGTTTCTGGGCGCGATGGGTCTGCTCTTCGCCGTCGCCATCGTCTCGGGCGTGGTGCTGTACTGGCCGTTCACCCGCCGCCTGCGCTTTGCCACCATCCGCGATCATGCCTCCCGCCGCGTGCGCTGGCTCGACTGGCACAATCTGATCGGGGTGGTGACGGTGGCCTGGGCGCTGGTGGTCGGGCTGACGGGCGTCGTCAACACCTGGGCCGAACTGATGCTGAACCAGTGGAAGGCGACGGAGCTCGCCAGTATGGTCGCACCCTATGCCGGCAAGCCGCCGCCCGTGCATCTGGCCTCACTCGACGATGTCGTCGCGCGGGCGAAGGGGGCCGCCCCCGGCATGGACGTCGCCTTCATCGCGTTTCCCGGCACGCCGTTCACGTCCTCGCATCATTTTGCCGCCTTCATGCGCGGCGACACGGCACTGACGGCGCGGCTGCTCAAGCCCGTCCTGCTCGACGGCGAGACCGGAGAAGTTGCAGACAGCAGGGCGCTGCCGCTCTATCTTCAAGCCCTGTTGATCTCGCAGCCGCTGCATTTCGGTGACTACGGCGGCATACCGCTCAAGGTGATCTGGGCCGTGCTCGACCTGCTGACGATCATCGTGATCGGCAGCGGCCTCTATCTCTGGCTGGCGCGGCGGCGGAAACGCACGTCGGCGCGGCTCGACGCATTCGCCAGACGAGCCCCGGTCCCGTCGTGATGCATGGCTCGTCGGATCGTTCGCAGCTGTGGATACGTGTCTTTGGCGCACCTATCCTGCTCGCGGCCGCGACCATCGTCGGGCTTCTGGCTGCGCTGCTCTGGGGCGTGGTCGGCCAGTATGTCGCCTGGGTGACGGTCGGGGCGCCGGTGCTGGTTGTGGCCTGGGCTTGGGTGCGCTGCCGCACCGAAAAAATCGGGCCATTTTCGAGGCCAACGCGGGGCCCATAGCCCGCGCGGTGCGCGGGCAGCAATCTCAGATCGCTGCCCTGCAAAACCGCGGCCGCCCTTGTTGGGGGAGGTGATCTGCTCCATACCATCGCGCGGGGTGATTCCGGGGTTTCCACCATTCTGGAGGCCGCAAAGGGCCTAAAACGAGCGTGTCTTGCGCCCATTGGTGCACTGCGCTAAGGCTCAGAATAATTCCAAACCGGACGAATCCGTGGCTGTCCCGAGGCTGCGGGAAAAAGGGCTCGTCAATGAGCGGTATTCTGCAGAACTATCTCCCACTCGTCGTCTTTATAGGGGTAGCTGCCCTCATCGGCCTCGTGCTGCTGATCGCGCCCTTCATCGTGGCGTTCCAGCAGCCGGACCCGGAAAAGCTGTCGGCGTACGAGTGCGGTTTCAACGCCTTCGACGACGCCCGCATGAAGTTCGACGTCCGCTTCTACCTCGTCGCCATCCTCTTCATCATCTTCGACCTCGAGGTGGCGTTCCTGTTTCCCTGGGCGGTGGCGTTCGGCAAGCTTGGCGCGACCGGCTTCTGGTCCATGGTGGTGTTCCTCGCCGTGCTGACGGTCGGGTTCGCCTATGAATGGAAGAAGGGAGCACTCGAATGGGATTGAACCCTGCATCGTCCACCGGTCCGGTCGTCGCGCCGGCCCCCAAGGGCATTCTGGATCCGTCGACCGGCAGGCCGGTTGGCGCCAATGATCCGTTCTTCCTCGAGGTCAATTCCGAGCTGTCCGACAAGGGCTTCTTCGTGGCCGCCACCGACGATCTCATCACCTGGGCGCGCACCGGCTCCCTGATGTGGATGACCTTCGGTCTTGCCTGTTGCGCGGTCGAGATGATGCAGGTGTCGATGCCGCGCTACGACGTCGAGCGTTTCGGCTTCGCGCCGCGCGCCTCGCCGCGCCAGTCCGACGTGATGATCGTCGCGGGCACGCTGACCAACAAGATGGCCCCGGCTCTGCGCAAGGTCTACGACCAGATGCCCGAGCCGCGCTACGTCATCTCGATGGGCTCCTGCGCCAACGGCGGCGGCTACTATCACTATTCCTACTCGGTCGTGCGTGGCTGCGACCGCATCGTGCCGATCGACATCTATGTGCCGGGCTGCCCGCCAACGGCGGAAGCGCTGCTCTACGGCGTTTTGCTGCTGCAGAAGAAGATCCGCCGCACCGGCACCATCGAACGCTAAGGTTTTACGTCATGGACGACGCCAAGCTCGACGCCCTGGGGCAGACGATCGTTAGCGCGCTGCCGGGCGCGGCCACCGGTCATTCGGTGGCCTTCAATCAGCTCACGGTGGACGTCGAGGCCGCCAGGATCGTCGAGGTGGTGAAGTACCTGCGCGACGATCCGAAATGCCGCTTCGTCAATTTCACCGACATCACGGCGGTGGACTATCCCGATCGCGAGAAGCGTTTCGACGTGATCTATCATTTCCTGTCCCCGACGCTGAACACGCGGATTCGGCTGAGGGCGCAGGCTGACGAGACCACGCAGGTGCCGTCGCTCATCGACGTCTTCCCGGGCGCGGACTGGTTCGAGCGCGAGGCCTACGATCTCTATGGCGTGTTCTTCGTCGGTCATCCCGACATGCGCCGCATCCTCACCGATTACGGTTTCGAGGGCCATCCGCTGCGCAAGGATTTCCCGCTGACCGGTTTCGTCGAGGTCCGCTACGACGACCAGGAGAAGCGGGTGGTGTACGAGCCCGTCCGGCTCAACCAGGAATTCCGCAAGTTCGATTTTCTCTCGCCATGGGAGGGGGCGGACTATCCGGTCCTTCCGGGAGATGAGAAAGCGGGACCGAAGGCCTGATCATGAACGAGCAACCTGAACAGCTTCGCAATTTCACCATCAATTTCGGTCCGCAGCATCCCGCCGCGCACGGCGTGTTGCGCCTCGTGCTGGAGCTTGACGGCGAAGTCGTCGCGCGCGTCGATCCGCATATCGGCCTGCTTCACCGCGGCACCGAAAAGCTGATCGAGCAGAAGACCTATCTCCAGGCGATCCCTTATTTCGACCGGCTCGACTACGTCGCGCCGATGAACCAGGAGCATGCGTTCTGCCTCGCCGCCGAGAAGCTGCTCGGCATCGAGGTGCCGCGCCGCGGCCAGCTGATCCGCGTGCTCTATTGCGAGATCGGCCGCATCCTGTCGCATCTGCTCAACGTCACCACGCAGGCGATGGACGTCGGCGCGCTGACCCCGCCGCTGTGGGGCTTCGAAGAGCGCGAGAAGCTAATGGTGTTCTACGAGCGCGCCTCGGGCAGCCGTATGCATGCGGCCTACTTCCGCGTCGGCGGCGTGCATCAGGACCTGCCGCAGAAGCTGGTCGACGACATCGAAGCCTGGTGCGATCCGTTCCTTAAAGTGGTCGACGACCTCGACCGGCTGCTCACCGCCAACCGCATCTTCAAGCAGCGCAACGTCGACATCGGCGTGGTGCCGCTCAAGGAAGCGTGGGAGTGGGGCTTCTCGGGCGTGATGGTGCGCGGCTCGGGCGCGGCCTGGGACCTGCGCAAGTCGCAACCCTATGAATGCTACGCCGAGATGGATTTCGACATTCCGATCGGCAAGAACGGCGACTGCTACGACCGCTATCTGATCCGCATGGAAGAGATGCGCCAGTCCGTGCGCATCATGAAGCAGTGCATCCAGAAGCTGAACGCGCCGGACGGGAAGGGCCCCGTCGTCGTCGAGGACAACAAGGTCGCGCCGCCGCGCCGCGGCGAGATGAAGCGCTCGATGGAGGCGCTGATCCATCACTTCAAGCTCTACACTGAAGGCGTTCACGTGCCGGCCGGTGAGGTCTATGCCGCGGTCGAGGCGCCCAAGGGTGAGTTCGGCGTCTATCTCGTTTCTGACGGCACCAACAAGCCCTACAAGTGCAAGATCCGCGCGCCGGGCTTCGCACATCTCCAGGCCATGGATCACATCTGCCGCGGCCATTTGCTCGCCGACGTCTCGGCGATCCTTGGCTCGCTCGACATCGTGTTCGGAGAGGTCGATCGGTGATGGCGCAGGCGCCAATCCAGTTTGACCGCGCCTCGGGGGCCCTTGAAGGGGCCAACCTGTGGGAGCGGACGGCTGCCTTGGCGCTGGTGACGGGATCGAAGATCTCCTCGCGCTTCTCGCATATGGGCTACATCGCCTGCGCCAACCTGCTGCGCAAGACGCTGCCCGAGCGCAACATCGCGATCAGGCTCAATCCGGACGCCGTGTTCGAATTCCCCTATGGCGACGGCTATTGGAGCAAGCTGCTCAACCGCTCGTACAATTATGAAGACGAGCTGGAAGTGCTGTTCGCGGACTCCGTCGACGTCGACTACACGCTGCTCGATTGCGGCGCGAATTACGGCTACTGGTCGGTGCTGGTCTCCAGCAGGCCGTTCGGCGCGCACAAGGCGATCGCGATCGAGCCGTCGGGTCAGAACTATCCGAAGCTCGCCAACAATGCCCGCGTCAACGCTGGTCGCTTCGAGACCATGAAGTGTGCGATCGGCGCCGCCCGCGGCACCGCGCGGCTCTCGGGCACCAAGCACGAGGCCTTCAGCATCGCCGGCGATCCATCGAGGGGCGGCGAGGAAGTGCCTGTCATCGCGCTCGACAATCTGATCGACGACGGCACGATCGCCGCCAGCGGCAAGTACCTGATCAAGCTCGACGTCGAAGGCGTCGAGATCGAGGCGATCAAGGGCGGGGCCCGGCTGCTCCAGGCCGACAGCGTCATCATGTGCGAGGAGCACGGCAGCGACCGTTCGCATGCGGTGTCGCGCTACATCCTCGAACAGACCCCGCTGAAGCTGATCGTGTTCGATCCGCGCAGCAACCGGATGGAGACCGTGACCGAGCTGTCGATCCTCGACCGCATCAAGGTCTCGACCCATGTCGGCTACAACGTCTTCGGTACCGCAAGCGCATTCTGGCAGGACAGGATCGAAGCCCTGAATGCGAAAACCGCGCGCCGCATGCAGTGAGAGATTGAAGAGATGTCCGTTCGCCGACTAGCACCGAAGGAAGTCCAGCCCGCGAGCTTTGCGTTCACGGAGGAGAACCTCGCTTTTGCACGGCAGCAGATCGCGAAATATCCGGCCGGACGGCAGGCCTCGGCCGTCATCGCCATCCTCTGGCGCGCGCAGGAACAGCACGATGGCTGGGTCTCGGAAGCTGCGATCCGCGTTATCGCCGACTTGCTCGACATGCCCTATATCCGCGTGCTCGAAGTTGCGACTTTCTACACGATGTTCCAACTCGCTCCCGTCGGCAAGAAGGCGCACGTCCAGGTCTGCGGCACCACGCCGTGCCGGCTGCGCGGCGCCGAGGACCTGATCCACGTCTGCGAGCACCGCATCCATCACGAGCCTTTCCACCTCTCCAAGGACGGCAATTTCAGCTGGGAGGAGGTCGAATGCCTGGGCGCCTGCGTGAACGCGCCGATGGTGCTGATCGGCAAGGACACCTACGAGGACCTGACCAAGGAAAGCTTCGGCAAGGTGCTCGACGGTTTCGCTTCGGGCAATCCGCCCAAGCCGGGCCCGCAGAACGGCCGCCAGTTCTCGGCGCCGATCACCGGACCGACCACGCTCAAGGAGATCACCTGATGCGTGATCTCATCGCAATCGGAGGGAGCACGGCCGTGAAGAGATGGGGCTTCGTCGCCATGCATGCCGCGATCGCGGCTGCCTTCATGTTCCTGCTGCAGCGCTTCTTCATGAACGCGTCGCAGGAGACCAGCCTGCTCTGGGCGCTGTTCTTCGCCGTCTGCGCCGCCGGACTTGCCTACAAGCAGTCCATTCGTTGATCGGAAAGCACTGATATGCTCGAGGACAAGGACCGCATCTTCAAGAACCTCTACGGCCTCCACGATTGGGGGCTCGAGGGCGCGCGGCGCCGCGGCGCCTGGGACGGCACCAAGAACATCATCGACAAGGGCCGCGACTGGATCATCAACGAGATGAAGGCGTCGGGCCTGCGCGGCCGCGGCGGCGCCGGCTTCCCGACCGGCCTGAAATGGTCGTTCATGCCGAAGGAATCGACCGACGGCCGGCCGAGCTACCTCGTCGTCAACGCCGACGAGTCCGAGCCCGGCACCTGCAAGGATCGCGAGATCATGCGGCACGATCCGCATCTCCTGATCGAGGGCTGCCTGATCGCGAGTTGCGCGATGAACGCGCACACCTGCTACATCTACGTCCGCGGCGAGTTCATCCGCGAGCGCGAGCATCTCCAGGCCGCGATCGACCAGGCCTATGACGCCAAGCTGGTCGGCAAGGATAATGTCAACGGCTGGCCGTTCGACATCTACGTCGCCCACGGCGCCGGTGCCTATATCTGCGGCGAGGAGACCGCGCTGCTCGAAAGCCTCGAAGGCAAGAAGGGCCAGCCGCGGCTGAAGCCGCCGTTCCCGGCCAATGTCGGCCTGTTCGGCTGCCCGACCACGGTCAACAACGTCGAGTCCATCGCGGTCGCGCCGGACATCCTGCGCCGTGGCGCGGCCTGGTTCGCGGGAATCGGCCGTCCCAACAATGTCGGCACCAAGCTCTTCTGCATCTCCGGCCATGTCGAGCGGCCCTGCAACGTCGAAGAGGCCATGGGCATCCCGTTCCGCGAGTTGATCGAAAAGCATTGCGGCGGCATCCGCGGCGGCTGGGACAACCTCAAGGCCGTGATCCCCGGCGGCTCGTCGGTGCGCATGGTGCCGGCCGAGCAGATCATCGACACGCCCATGGATTTCGACAGCTTGAGCAAGCTGCGCTCGGGTCTCGGCACCGCCGCCGTGATCGTGATGGACAAGTCGACCGACCTGATCCGTGCGATTGCCCGCATCTCCTATTTTTACAAGCATGAGAGCTGCGGCCAGTGCACGCCGTGCCGCGAGGGCACGGGCTGGATGTGGCGCGTGCTGACCCGCATGGCCGAAGGCCGCGCCCACAAGCGCGAGATCGACATGCTGCTCGAGGTGACGAAGCAGGTCGAAGGCCACACCATCTGCGCGCTCGGCGACGCGGCGGCCTGGCCAATCCAGGGCCTGATCACGCATTTCCGTCACGAGATCGAAGCGCGCATCGACCAGTATTCGCATAAGGCCGACATCGACGATATCGGCGTCCGCGATCCCGTGAACATGGTCGCGGCGGAGTAGGAAGAATGACCAAGCTCATCATCGACGGCAAAGAGATCGATGTCCCCGCCGAATACACGCTGCTGCAGGCGTGCGAGGCGGCCGGCGCCGAGATTCCGCGCTTCTGCTATCACGAGCGGCTGTCGATCGCCGGCAATTGCCGGATGTGCCTCGTCGAGGTGAAGGGCGGGCCGAAGCCGGTCGCGAGCTGCGCCTGGGGCGTGCGGGACTGCCGTCCGGGCCCCAAGGGCGAGCCGCCGGAGATCTCCACGCGTTCGCCGATGGTGAAGAAGGCACGCGAAGGCGTGATGGAGTTCCTGCTCATCAACCATCCGCTGGACTGCCCGATCTGCGACCAGGGCGGCGAGTGCGACCTGCAGGACCAGGCGATGGGCTATGGTGTCGACACCAGCCGCTTCGCCGAGAACAAGCGCGCCGTCGAGGACAAATATCTCGGCGCCCTGGTCAAGACCTCGATGAACCGCTGCATCCAGTGCACGCGCTGCGTCCGCTTCTCGGCGGAAGTCGCCGGCGCGCCCGAGATGGGCGCCACCGGCCGCGGCGAGGACATGGAGATCACGACCTATCTCGAGCACGCGCTGACGTCGGAATTGCAGGGCAACCTCGTCGACATCTGCCCGGTCGGCGCGCTGACCTCGAAGCCCTATGCGTTCGCGGCGCGCCCGTGGGAGCTCGGCAAGACCCAGTCGATCGACGTCATGGACGGTGTCGGATCTGCGATCCGCGTCGACACCCGCGGCCGCGAGGTGATGCGTATTCTGCCGCGCATCAACGAGGCCGTGAACGAGGAGTGGATCTCCGACAAGACCCGCCACGTCGTCGACGGCCTGCGCACCCAGCGTCTCGACCGGCCCTACATCCGCGAAGCCGGCAAGCTGCGCGCGGCGAGCTGGCCCGAGGCCTTTGCCGCGATCGCCGCGAAGGCGGCGCGCACCGACGGCAAGCGCATCGGCGCGATCGCGGGCGATCTCGCCGGCGTCGAGGAGATGTTCGCGCTGAAGGACCTGCTTGCCAAGTACGGCTCTGCCAATCTGGCAGTGCAGGGCGGCGACGCCTTCGATCCCGCGCTCGGCCGCGGCTCCTACATCTTCAATCCGACGCTCGCAGGCGTGGAGCAGGCGGATGCGCTGCTCATCATCGGTGCCAATCCGCGGAAGGAGGCGGCCGTGTTCAACGCCCGCATCCGCAAGCGCTGGCGTGCCGGCGGCTTCAAGGTCGGCGTCATCGGTCCCAAGCCGGATCTGACCTACGATTACGATCATCTCGGCGCAGGCACCGACACGCTCGGCGAACTCGCGGCCGGCAAGCACTCCTTCATGGACGCGCTGAAGAACGCCAAGAACCCGATCATCCTGGTCGGCGCGGGCGCGGCCGCCCGCCACGACGGGGCCGCCATCCTCGCCGCCAGCGCCAAGCTCGCGCTCGATGTCGGCGCGGTCAAGGACGGCTGGAACGGCTTTGGCGTGCTGCATGAGAGCGCCTCGCGCGTCGGCGCGCTCGACATCGGCTTTGCCGCCACCGCGGGCGGCTTGAACGCGGCGCAGATGACGACGTTCGGCACGCTGGACTTGCTGTTCCTGCTCGGCGCCGACGAGATCAAGGCGCCGGATGGCACCTTCGTCGTCTATATCGGCACCCATGGCGACCGCGGCGCGCACCGCGCCGACGTGATCCTGCCGGCGGCGGCCTATACCGAGAAGTCCGCGATCTACGTCAACACCGAGGGCCGCGTGCAGATGACCGGGCGCGCCGCATTCCCGCCCGGCGAAGCCCGCGAGGACTGGGCAATCATCCGCGCGCTGTCGGAAGCGCTTGGCAAGAAGCTCGGCTACGACTCGCTGGCCGCCTTGCGGCAGGTGATCTTCAAGGCCGTGCCGCATCTGATCCGTCTTGACCAGATCGAGGCCGGTTCCGCCGACCAGATCAAGAAGCTGGCGGGGAAGGGCGGTTCGCCCGAGAAGGCGCCGTTCAAGCCGCTGGTCGAGGATTTCTACCTGACCAACCCAATCGCGCGTGCCTCTGCCGTGATGGCGGAATGCTCGCGCCTCGCCTCCGGGCATATGCTGACCGCAGCGGAGTGAGCGTGATCTGATGGCATTCTTCGAAAGCGCATTCTGGACCGGGTTCCTCTGGCCGCTGATCATCATGGTCGCGCAGAGCGTCCTGGTGCTCGTCGTCCTCCTGGTCGCGATCGCCTACATCCTGCTCGCCGACCGCAAGATCTGGGCGGCGGTGCAGATCCGCCGCGGCCCGAACGTGGTCGGTCCCTGGGGCCTGCTGCAATCCTTCGCGGACCTGCTCAAATTCGTGCTGAAGGAGCCGATCATCCCGGCCGGCGCCAACAAGGGCGTGTTCCTGCTGGCGCCGCTGGTGTCGTGCGTGCTGGCGCTCGCGGCCTGGGCGGTGATCCCGACCAATCTCGGCTGGGTGATCGCCGACATCAATGTCGGCATCCTCTTCATCTTCGCGATCTCGTCGCTATCGATCTACGGCATCATCATGGCCGGCTGGTCGTCGAACTCGAAGTATCCCTTCCTCGCCGCGCTGCGCTCGGCGGCGCAGATGGTGTCCTACGAAGTCTCGATCGGCTTCGTCATCATCACCGTACTGCTCTGTGCCGGCACGCTGAACCTGTCGGGTGTGGTCGAGGCCCAGCATGCGCGCGGCCTTGCCAGCCTGATCGGGCTGCCGCAGCTCACGATCCTGAACTGGTACGTCTGGCCGCTGTTCCCGATGTTCGTGGTGTTCTACGTCTCGGCGCTGGCGGAAACCAACCGTCCGCCCTTCGACCTCGTCGAAGCGGAATCCGAGCTCGTGGCCGGCTTCATGGTCGAATACGGCTCGACGCCGTATCTGCTGTTCATGCTCGGCGAATACGTCGCGATCGTCACGATGTGCGCGATGGCGACGATCCTGTTCCTCGGAGGCTGGCTGCCGCCGGTCGACCTGCCGCCCTTCAACTGGGTGCCGGGGATCATCTGGTTCTCGCTGAAGCTGTTCTTCATGTTCTTCCTGTTCGCGATGGCAAAGGCGATCGTGCCGCGCTACCGCTACGACCAATTGATGCGCCTCGGCTGGAAGGTGTTCCTGCCGCTGTCGCTGGCGATGGTGATCGTGGTGGCCGGCGTGCTGCAATTCGCCGGCATCGCGCCGAAGTGAGGTCCGCCATGGGTATCAACGTCAATGCCACTGCACGCTCGCTTCTGCTGTCGGAATTCGTCTCGGCGTTCTTCCTCGCCATGCGCTATTTCTTCCAGCCGAAGCCGACGCTGAACTATCCGTTCGAGAAGGGCCCGATCTCGCCGCGCTTCCGCGGCGAGCACGCGCTGCGCCGCTATCCGAACGGCGAGGAACGCTGCATCGCCTGCAAGCTCTGCGAAGCGGTCTGCCCGGCGCAGGCCATCACCATCGAAGCCGGCCCGCGCCGCAACGACGGCACCCGCCGCACCGTGCGCTACGACATCGACATGGTGAAGTGCATCTATTGCGGCCTCTGCCAGGAGGCCTGCCCGGTCGACGCCATCGTCGAAGGTCCGAACTTCGAGTTCGCGACCGAGACCCGCGAGGAACTGTTCTATGACAAGGCCAAGCTGCTCGCCAACGGCGATCGCTGGGAACGCGAGATCGCGAAAGCGATCGAGCTCGACGCGCCGTACCGGTGAGGTGAGGGCATGATCCTTCCCGCGCTCTTCTTTTATCTCTTCGCCGGCGTCTGCGTCGCCTCGGCGGTGATGGTGATTGTCTCGCGCAATCCCGTGCACTCAGTGCTGTACCTGATCCTGGCCTTCGTCAACGCCTCCGGCCTGTTCGTGCTGATGGGGGCCGAATTCCTCGGCATGATGCTGATCGTCGTCTATGTCGGCGCCGTCGCGGTGCTGTTCCTGTTCGTGATCATGATGCTCGATGTCGACTTCCTCGAGCTGCGCGAGGGCTTCATCGAGTATCTCCCGGTCGGCCTCGTGATCGGCGGCATCTTCCTGTTCGAGCTGCTGCTCACCGTCGGCTTCTGGGTCATCAATCCCGGCGTCTCCAAGACGATCACGGCGCCGATCCCGGCCAATGTTTCCAACACCGAGGCGCTCGGCCTCGTGCTCTATACGAAGTACATCCACTACTTCCAGCTCTCGGGCATGGTGCTGCTGGTCGCCATGATCGGCGCCATCGTGCTGACGCTGCGCCACAAGGCGAGCGTGAAGCGGCAGGACATCAACGTTCAGAACGCGCGCACGCCGGAAATGGCGATGGCGATGCGCAAGGTGGCGCCGGGACAGGGGCTCTCGGACGCGGATGCTGCGGAGTGGGTGAAATGACGGTCGGGCTCGGACACTATCTGGCGGTCGGCGCGATCCTGTTCACGCTCGGCATCCTCGGCATCTTCCTGAACCGCAAGAACATCATCGTCATCCTGATGTCGATCGAGCTGATCCTGCTCTCGGTCAACATCAACCTCGTCGCGTTCTCGACCTTCCTCGGCGACATCGTCGGCCAGGTGTTCGCGCTGCTGGTGCTCACCGTCGCGGCCGCCGAAGCCGCGATCGGTCTCGCCATCCTGGTGGTCTATTTCCGCAACCGCGGCTCGATCGCGGTTGAGGACGTCAATCTGATGAAGGGCTGAGCTCTCAAATGGTCCAGGCAATCGTTTTCCTGCCTCTGCTGGGCGCCATTCTGGCCGGCCTGATCGCGCTGTTCGGCGCGCATGCCCGCAACCCCTCGGGCGACGAGCTCGATCATCACGGCGACCATGGCGATGGCGATGCGCACGCTTCGGCCGCTCATGACGCCCATGGCCACGATGATCATGCCCACGACGATCACGGCCATGGCCCGACCGAGCCGCCTGCGGCGGGCTCGCGCGGCGCCGAGCTGATCACCACGGCGCTGCTGTTCGTCTCGGCGGCGCTGTCCTGGATGACGCTGGTCGACGTCGGCTTCATGCACCACGACTACAGGATCCAGCTGCTGCCCTGGATCTTCTCCGGCGACCTCCAGGTCTGGTGGACGCTGCGCGTCGACACGCTCACCGCTGTGATGCTGGTGGTCGTCACGACCGTGTCCTCGCTCGTGCACCTCTATTCCATCGGCTACATGGACGAGGATCCGAACCGGCCGCGCTTCTTCGGCTATCTCTCGCTGTTCACCTTCGCCATGCTGATGCTGGTGACGGCGGACAACCTCGTGCAGCTGTTCTTCGGCTGGGAGGGCGTGGGCCTCGCCAGCTACCTGCTGATCGGCTTCTGGTATCAGAAGCCGTCGGCGAACGCGGCCGCCATCAAGGCCTTCGTGGTCAACCGCGTCGGCGACTTTGGTTTTGCGCTCGGCATCTTCGCGATCTTCATGCTGGTCGGCTCGACCGATTTCGAGACGATCTTCCATGCCGCCCCGGGTCTCACCGGCAAGACCATCAACCTGCTCGGCTGGCACGCCGACGCGCTGACCCTGACCTGTCTGCTCCTGTTCATGGGCGCGATGGGCAAGTCGGCGCAGTTCCTGCTGCACACCTGGTTGCCGGACGCGATGGAAGGCCCGACCCCGGTCTCGGCGCTGATCCACGCCGCGACCATGGTTACCGCCGGCGTGTTCATGGTGGCGCGCCTGTCGCCGCTGTTCGAGCTCGCCCCGAACGCGCAGGCCGTCGTGATGTTCTTCGGCGCCACCACCGCGTTCTTCGCGGCGACCATCGGCCTCGTCCAGAACGACATCAAGCGCATCGTCGCCTATTCGACCTGTTCGCAGCTCGGCTACATGTTCGTGGCGATGGGGGCAGGGGCCTATTCGGTCGGCATGTTCCACCTGTTCACGCACGCCTTCTTCAAGGCGCTGCTGTTCTTAGGGAGCGGCTCGGTGATCTACGCGATGCACCACGAGCAGGACATCCGCAACATGGGTGGCCTCTGGAAGAAGATCCCCTACACCTATGCGGTGATGGTGGTCGGCACGCTGGCGCTGACCGGCTTCCCGCTCACGGCGGGCTACTTCTCCAAGGACGCGATCATCGAATCCGCCTACGCCGCGCACAATCCGTTCGCCATGTACGGCTTCCTGATGACCGTCGTCGCGGCCGGCCTGACCTCGTTCTACTCCTGGCGCCTGATCTTCAAGACCTTCCACGGCGAGCCGCATGACGAGCATCACTACGAGGCCGCGCATGAAGCTCCGATCTGGATGCTGATCCCGATCGGCGTGCTCGCGGTCGGTTCGTTCGTCGCCGGTCTGCCGTTCAAAGAGCTGTTCGCCGGTCACGGCATCGAGGAGTTCTTCCGCGAATCCGTGAAGATGAACCCGCACATCATCGAGGAGATGCACCACATCCCGCAGGCCATCGCCTTGCTGCCGACGGTGATGATGGTGCTGGGCTTCCTCGTGTCGTACCTGTTTTATATCCGCCGGCCCTATCTGCCGGTCGAGCTCGCGACCACGCAGCCGATGCTGTACCAGTTCCTGCTCAACAAATGGTACTTCGACGAGCTCTACGACTTCATCTTCGTCCGTCCGGCGAAGTGGCTCGGCTACCAGCTCTGGAAGAAGGGCGACGGCTTCATCATCGACGGCTTGGGCCCCGACGGCATCTCTGCCCGCGTGCTCGACGTCACCCGCAACGTCGTGAAGATCCAGACCGGCTATCTCTATCACTACGCCTTCGCCATGCTGATCGGCGCCGCCGGCCTGATCACCTGGTTCATGTTCGGCTTTGGAGGCCAGTAAATGACGACCTGGCCCATCCTTTCGGTCACGACGTTCCTGCCTTTGGTCGGTGCGCTGATCGTCTATCTCAGCCGCGGCGACGACGAGGCAGCCAAGCGCAATTCGCGCTGGATCGCGCTTTGGACCACGCTGATCACCTTCGCGGTGTCGGTGATCCTCGTGATGCGCTTCGATCCCGCCAATCCGGACTTCCAGTTCGTCGAGAAGGCGAACTGGCTCGCCACCGGCATCACCTACCACATGGGCGTTGACGGCATCTCGCTGCCGCTGGTGATCCTGACCACGGCGATCATGCCGTTCTGCATCATCGCGAGCTGGAAGGCGGTCACCAACCGCGTCCGCGAATACATGATGGCGTTCCTGATCCTGGAAACGCTGATGATCGGCACCTTCTCGGCGCTCGATCTCGTGCTGTTCTACCTGTTCTTCGAGGGCGGCCTGATCCCGATGTTCCTGATCATCGGCGTCTGGGGCGGTCCGCGCCGGGTCTATGCGTCGTTCAAGTTCTTCCTCTACACGCTGCTCGGCTCGGTCCTGATGCTGCTCGCCATCATGGCGCTGTACTGGAACGGCGGCACCACCGACATCCCGACCCTGATGCACACCGCCGTGCCGCGGTCTTTGCAGACCTGGGCGTGGCTCGCCTTCTTCGCCTCGTTCGCGGTGAAAATGCCGATGTGGCCGGTGCACACCTGGCTCCCTGACGCGCACGTCGAGGCGCCGACCGCGGGCTCCGTGGTCCTGGCCGCGATCCTCCTGAAGATGGGCGGCTACGGCTTCCTGCGCTTCTCGCTGCCGATGTTCCCGCTAGCCTCGCACGACTTCGCGCCGCTGGTCTTCACGCTCTCGGCCATCGCCATCATCTACACCTCGCTGGTGGCCCTGATGCAGGAGGACATGAAGAAGCTGATCGCCTACTCGTCGGTCGCGCATATGGGCTTCGTCACCATGGGGATCTTCGCCGGCACCATGCAGGGCGTCGCCGGCGGCATGTTCCAGATGATCTCGCACGGCATCGTCTCCGGCGCGCTGTTCCTCTGCGTCGGCGTCGTCTACGACCGACTGCACACTCGCGAGATCGCGGCCTATGGCGGCCTCGTCAACCGGATGCCGCTCTACGCGCTGACCTTCATGGTCTTCACCATGGCCAATGTCGGTCTGCCCGGCACGAGCGGCTTCGTCGGCGAGTTCATGACGCTGCTCGGCACCTTCAAGGTCTCGATCCCGACCGCGTTCTTCGCCTCCTTCGGCGTGATCCTGTCGGCTGCTTACGCGCTGTGGCTCTACCGCAAGGTCGTGTTCGGGGCGCTGGTCAAGCCATCGCTGGCGAGCATGAAGGATCTCACCTTGCGCGAATGCGTGACGCTGTTCCCGCTGATCGCGCTGACGATCCTGTTCGGCGTCTATCCGAAGCCGGTGCTCGACATGTCAGCCGCCTCGGTCCAGCAACTCGTGAACAATTACAACACCGCTGTGTCGGCCGTGAAGGCCGCCGCACTGCTCCAGTAAGCGGGCAGGTCAGGATATCGCCATGAGCTTTGAGACTGCAGGATATCAATTGGCGCCGGTGCTGCCCGAGCTCGTGCTCGCGGTCGGCGCCATGGCGCTCCTGATGCTAGGCGCCTATCGCGGGCAGGAGACGACCAAGACCGTCACCTCGCTGGCGGTGGTGCTGCTGATCGTGGTCGGCGCACTCGTCTACATGCAGCCCGCGGGCAAGCAGGTGACCTTCGGCGGCAGCTTCATCGTCGACGACTTCGCCCGCTTCATGAAGATCCTGGCCCTGATCGGCTCGGCGGTGACGCTGGTGCTGTCGACCGAATTCCTGTCGGATCCCTCGCGCCGCATCTTCGAATACGCCATCCTGGTGCTGCTCTCGACCCTCGGCATGATGGTGCTGATCTCGGCCGGCGACCTGATCTCGCTCTATCTCGGCCTCGAACTGATGTCGCTCGCGCTCTACGTCGTGGCCGCCTCGAACCGCGACAACGCCAAGTCGACCGAAGCCGGCCTGAAGTATTTCGTGCTCGGCGCGCTGTCCTCGGGCATGCTGCTGTACGGCTCCTCGCTGGTTTATGGCTTCACCGGCACGGTCAGCTTCACCGGCATCGCCTCAGCGGCGACCATCTCCAATGTCGGCCTGGTCTTCGGCCTGGTCTTCCTGCTCGCGGGCCTCTGCTTCAAGGTCTCGGCCGTGCCGTTCCACATGTGGACGCCGGACGTCTATGAGGGCGCGCCGACGCCGGTCACCGCCTTCTTCGCCTCGGCGCCGAAGGTGGCCGCGCTCGCCGTCTTCACCCGCGTCACGCTGACCGCATTCCCCGGCATCGTCTCGCAGTGGCAGCAGATCCTGGTGTTCGTCGCGATCGCCTCGATGGCGCTCGGCTCCTTCGCCGCGATCGGCCAGACCAACATCAAGCGCCTGATGGCCTATTCCTCGATCGGCCACATGGGCTTCGCGCTGGTCGGCCTCGCCTCCGGCACGGTCGAGGGCGCGCAGGGCGTCCTGATGTACATCGTGATCTATGTCGCGATGACGCTCGGCTCGTTCTCGATCATCCTCGCCATGAAGCGCAACGGCCAGGCCGTGGAGCAGATCAGCGATTTCGCCGGCCTGTCGCGGACCAATCCGCTGCTCGCCTTCATGTTCGCGATGCTGCTGTTCTCGCTTGCCGGCATCCCGCCGCTCGCCGGCTTCTTCGCCAAATGGTACGTCTTCGTCGCCGCCATCAAGGCCAACCTGTTCACGCTCGCCGTGATCGGCGTGCTGACCAGCGTGGTTGGCGCCTACTATTATCTCGCCATCGTCAAGACGATGTATTTCGACGAGCCGGCCGGCCAGGTCGACCCTGTCCGCATCGAGGTGCGCACGGTGCTGGCGGTTGCTGGCCTGTTCAACCTGCTGTTCGCGCTGTTTGCGGGTCCCGTGGTGAGCATCGCCTCCGCCGCGGCAAAGTCGTTGTTCTAGGATGGGGTTCGCGCTCGGTCCTCGTGCACAAGCCGCGGGCTACAAGCTCGCGGCTTTCGAACGGACCGGCTCGACCAATACCGACGCGATCGAGCACGCCCGGGCCGGCGAACGCGGTCCGATGTGGTTCGTCACGTCCGAGCAGACCGCGGGCCGCGGCCGCCGCCAGCGCGCCTGGATCGCGCCCAAGGGCAATCTCGCCGCCAGCATCCTCGAAGTCATGGACGTTGCGCCCGCCGTCGCCGCGACGCTCGGCTTTGCCGCCGGGCTGGCGCAGGAGGCGGCGCTGGAGAAGGTGAGCCTCGAGGCCGTGCTGCGCCTCGGCGAGGGCCGCCCCCGCTACGCCCTGAAATGGCCGAACGACGTGCTCGCCGGGGGCAAGAAGCTGGTCGGCATCGCGCTCGAAGCCGAGGCGATCGGCGACAGGCTCGCCGTCGTCGCCGGCATGGGCACCAATGTCGTGGCCGCGCCGGAGGGCACGCCGACGCCCGCGGTGTCGCTCGCCGCCCTCGGCGTCCAGATCAGCGCGGAGGAGCTGTTCTCGGCGCTCTCCGATGCCTGGGTCGAGTTCCGCGGCATCTGGGACAATGGCCGCGGCTTTGCCGAGATCCGCAAGCTCTGGCTCGAACGCGCCGCCGGGGTCGGGGAGCGGGTCGCTATCCAGACGGGAACGATGACACTGGAAGGCATTTTCGACACCATCGACGACACCGGCTGCCTGATCGTACGCACTGCGGAAGGCCGGCTTGTGCCGGTGGCGGCGGGCGAGGTGTTCTTTGGCCCGGTCCGCTCCGTGGGAGCTGCGTGATGGCGAAGCCCGACGAATTGGTGTTTGCGCCGCTCGGCGGCGTCGGCGAGATCGGCATGAATCTGTCGATCTACGGTCTCGGCAACCGCCAGCAGCGCGCCTGGCTCGCGGTCGATCTCGGCGTCTCCTTCGGCGACGAGGAGCATCTGCCCGGCATCGATCTGATCATGCCGGACATCTCCTTCCTGGAGAAGGAACGCAAGAGCCTGATGGGCCTGGTGCTCACCCACGCCCACGAGGACCATTTCGGCGCGATCATCGATCTCTGGCCGAAGCTGAAATGTCCGATCTATGCGACGAAGTTCAGCGCAGCGCTGTTCGAGGCCAAATGCGCCGCCGAGCGCAATGCGCCCGACATTCCCGTGACCGTGGTCCCGTCCGGTGGCCGCGTCGATGTCGGCCCGTTCAACGTCGAGTTCATCCCGGTTGCGCACTCCATTCCCGAAGCGCACGCGCTTGCGATCCGCACCGAGGCCGGCACCGTGCTGCACACCGGCGACTGGAAGATCGATCCGACCCCGACGCTGGGCGCGCCGACCGATGAGAAGCGGCTGCGCGAGCTCGGCGAGGAGGGCGTGCTCGCCTTGATCGGCGATTCCACCAACGCGGTGCGCGACGGCCGCTCGCCGTCGGAGGCCGAGGTTGCCCGGACCATCATCGATCTCGTCAAGGCCGCCAAGGGCCGCGTCGCGGTGACGACGTTCGCCTCCAATGTCGCCCGCGTCAAAGCTGTGGCCGAGGCTGCGAAGGCCGCCGATCGCGAGGTCGTCGTGGTCGGCCGCGCCATGGAGCGCGTGGTGCAGGTCGCGCGCGAGACCGGTTATCTCGACGGCGTGCAGAACTTCCGCTCGCCCGAGGTCTACGGCCATCTGCCCCAGGACAAGGTCCTGGCGCTTTGCACCGGCAGCCAGGGCGAGCCGCGCGCCGCGCTGGCGCGGATCGCCAATGACGATCATCCCGAGATCACGCTCAATCGCGGCGACAGCGTCATCTTCTCCTCGCGTACCATTCCCGGCAACGAGAAGGCCGTCGGCTCGATCATCAACAATCTGGTGCTCCAGGGCGTCGAGGTGATCACCGACCGCGACGCGCTGGTCCACGTCTCCGGCCATCCCCGCCGCGACGAGCTGCGCGATATGATCTCCTGGGTGAAGCCCCAGCTCCTGATCCCGGTCCACGGCGAGGCGCTGCACTTGAATGAGCACGCCAAGCTCGCGCGCGCCGCCGGCGTGCCGCGCGTGCTGGTCTGCCGCAACGGCGACCTCGTCAGGCTCGGACCCGGCGATCCCGGCATCGTCGGCGAGGTGCCGTCGGGCCGTCTCTACAAGGACGGCACGATCCTGGAGGACTCCAAATCCCGCGCAGTGGTCGAGCGCCGCCGCATGGCCTTTTCCGGCTGCGCCTTCGTGGCCGTCGCCATGACGGAGCAGGGCGAGCTTGCCGATGATCCCGAGGTCGATCTCGTCGGCATCCCCGAGAAGAACAGGGCGGGCGAGGCCTTCGACGACATCGTCTTCGACGCCGTGGTCTCGACCATCGAAGGCCTGCCGCGCCCGCGCCGCCGCGATCCGGACGCACTGGCGGAGTCGGTGCGACGCGCTGTCCGTGCCGTCATCAACGAACATTGGGGTAAAAAGCCCCCCTGTCTGGTACATGTGCTGACAGTGTAAGGGGAGAGGAACATGCTGGGCCGGCTCAACCACGTTGCGATTGCGACCAAGGACGCCGTCAAGGCGGCCAGGATCTACGGCGCGGCGTTCGGCGCGCAGATCTCGGAAGCCGTACCGCTGCCCGAGCACGGCGTCACCACCGTGTTCGCGACCCTGCCCAACACCAAGATCGAGTTCATCGAGCCGCTCGGCGAGGCGTCCCCGATTGCGAAATTCCTGGAGCGCAATGCCGACGGCGGCATCCACCATGTCTGTTACGAGGTCGTCGACATCATCGTCTCGCGCGACACCCTGGTGAAGGAGGGCGCGCGGGTGCTCGGCGACGGCGTGCCGAAGATCGGCGCCCATGGCAAGCCGGTGCTTTTCCTGCACCCCAAGGATTTTTCCGGCGCCCTCGTCGAGATCGAGCAGGCATAAGGCCGCGGCATGGCCATCCAGATTTCAACCTGGCTCGCGATCTATTTCGTGCTGTGGTGGGTCATGCTGTTCGTGACGCTGCCGTTCGGCGTGCGCAGCCAGCACGAGGACGGCGTCGGCGCGCCCGGCACCGACCCCGGTGCACCGATCCTGACCCGCATGGGACGCAAGCTGATCTGGACGACGATCCTCTCGGCCATCGTCTTCGGAATCGGCCTAGCCGCCTACCACGCCGGCTATCTCTCGATCGAGCGCCTGTCGAAGATGATGGGAATGCCGTTCTAAACGTTTTTGCAGACCATTGTTTTGGGGGACCGAATGACTTTTCAGCGGATCGTCATTGCGCTTCTGGTGCTGATCGTCGCCGGCCTAGGCGTCATCGGCTATGTCGAATGGAAGATGGCGGTGCAGGTGCGCACTCTGAAGGCCTTCGTCGAGGGCTATGTCTTCAACGAGGCCGTGATGGCCTGCGAGCAGGCCAAGAGCTCGACGCCGTTCAAATGGAACGGCGGCAAGAGCACCTCGGTGATCGGGCTGAACTCGGTCAAGACGGACAAATACAGCGTCTACGCCAGCTACACGCTGGTGGCGGACAGCGTCTATTGCGATTACGACCCGATCAAGAGAAAGGCCGAAATCGGCTCGAGCTTCCTCGAGCGGGAGTGACGATCCGCCCCGGATCTAGATCGCCCGGCGTTGCCGGCCGGCGATAAGACCGTAGACGAACAGCACGATGATCGCGCCGACCACGGCACCGATCAGGCCCGCCCCTTCGCCAGGGCGATACCAGCCCAGCGCCTGGCCGAGATAGGAGGCCACGAAGGCTCCGACGATGCCGAGGATGGTCGTCAGAATGAAGCCGGACGGTTCATTGTCGCCGGGCATGATGAACTTGGCGATCACGCCGGCGATGAAGCCAATGATGATGGTCCAAAGAAGGCTCATGTGTACTCCTCTTCTGAGTGGAGCCGTTGCAGCTACGCGTCGGGCAAACGTCCATCCGGCGTGTATTTGTCGATGGCGGTCGGAAGCTCGCGGGATAGTCGTGTGATGATCTCGTCTTGAGAAAGCCCGGTCTGCTGCGCGAGCTTCTCCAGGACGTCGCTGCCGATGGCTTGCTTGAGCTCCGGCGAGGAGATCTCCTTGTTCGGGCCGGGCTTCACCCATGAATCGGCGATCTCGCCCTGCCCATTCTGGTTAAACCGTTCCAGGAGCTCGCCAATTCCGCCATTGAGCAGGCCCCCGATTCCGCCCGCGCCGAGCATGCCGCCGAGATTGCCCAGCATGCCACCGAGCGGCTGCTGGCCCCCCGCGGAAGAGCCGCCGCCGGCGCCTTTCAGCAGCTCCGCCAGTTTGTCGCGGTTCTGATATCCGGCGATGGCCAGCATCGCCAGAAGTGCAGTCATGGATGGCATTCCGCGGCTCATCGGCAGCTCCTTCAAAACGGTCAGGAAGGCAAAACCGTCTCGGCCCGCTTGTGTTCCTAGCCGGCAGATCGAGCGCTCGCGACCAAGCGTCCCAGTTTGGTCGCCACCAAGCACCGGGTAGCGGACAGCGCGCAGTGTGATTACGATCCCATCGAAAGAATGGCCGGGATCGGCTCCAGCTTCCCAGCAGTGGGAGTAACGATCCGGCCCAGACATGGGATGGGATCGTCATGAGCGGGGACCGGGCAGGGGACTACCGGATTTTGCATGAGGCGGACTTGCGGGACTATCTCGCAGGCGTGCCCGATATCGCCGCGCTCCTTGGCGGCGGGCCGGCATCCTGGGCGATCACCGAGGTCGGCGACGGCAATCTCAACCTCGTCTTCATCGTCAAGGGCACGAAGGGCGGCATCGCCGTGAAGCAGGCGCTGCCCTATGTCCGCCTGGTCGGCGAGAGCTGGCCGCTGCCGCTGTCGCGAGCCCATTACGAATATCTGGCGCTGTCGAAGCAGGCCGAACTCGCACCCGGCCTCGTGCCGGCGCTGCTGCATCACAATAAGCCGTTGGCGCTGACGGTGATGGAGCTGCTCGAACCCCACATCATCATGCGCAAGGGACTGGTTGCGGCAACGCAATATCCTGGCTTTGTGGACGACATCACCACCTTCATGGCGCAGACGCTGTTCTTCACCTCCGACCTCGCGCTGTCCGCGGCCGAGAAGAAGGAGGGCATCGCGGCGTTTGCCGGCAACCATGCGCTCTGCAAGGTCACCGAAGATCTGATCTTCACCGATCCCTACCGCATCGCCGAACAGAACCGTTGGACCGCGCCCTATCTCGACGGCTTGGCCGCGGAGCTGCGCGACGACATGGACCTGCACGTCGCGATCTCCCGCCTGAAGCTCAAGTTCATGGCAAGCCCGGAGGCGCTGCTCCATGGCGACCTCCACACCGGCTCGATCATGGTGACGGAGAGCCAGACGCGGGTGATCGACCCCGAATTCGCATTCTACGGCCCGATGGGCTTCGACGTCGGCGCCGTGCTGGCCAATCTCCTGATGGCCTATTTCGCCTCCCCCGGCCACGAGCGCAAAGCGGGCGAGCGGGCGGCCTTCGAGGGTTGGATTCTGGAGACCGTCGAAAGGGTCTGGAATGAGTTCGCCCGCAAATTCCTCGATCTCTGGGGCGCCGGTGCGGAAGGCGATGCCTATCCGGTCTCGCTCTTCGCCGGCGAGAAAGGGGCTGCGCGCCTGGAAGCCGAGCGGCAGGCCTACATGCAGCGCCTGTTCACTGATGCGATCGGCTTCACCGCCGCAAAAACCATCCGCCGCATCTTCGGCCTCGCTCACAACATCGACTTCGAGCTGATCGAGGATCCGCGCAGGCGAGCGATCAGCGAAGCCCGCGCCGTGCGGCTCGCACGCGCAATGATGGTCGAGGCGGCCGCATTTCCGGCCATCGCAGACGTCACCGGCGCTGCGCGAAAGCTGAGGGACTGGATGCCGGAACTACCGGGCTGACAGAGCGATCTCAATAAAGCCGGATCGGCAGCAAGGCGCCATCCGGCCCGACCAGAAAGCCCCAGGTCTCATTGAACGCGACCTCGAACTGCCGGACTTGCGCGTGACCATCCACCTTGACGCTGAGCTTGTACTTGCCCGGCGGCAGGTCGATCTTCAGGTCGTCCGGCAATTCGTCCGCAACGTTGCCGGAGTAGGCCAGCGTTTCTCCGGCGTGGGCCGCCAGCGGGATGGTGCGCTCGTTGACGGTGATGACCGCCGCTTCATCCGTCTTGTTGCCGAGCAGCAACCTCGCTTGCCCAGGTTTCGGCAGGATGCCAGCCGACGCGACCGCCGGCTTGCGCAGAGAAAGATCCGCGATGGTCTTGCCGTCCTGGCGGCTGAGCCGAAGCGACGCCGGTCCCTCGCTGGTCGTGAAGCGGATCGCGGCGCTTTCAGGTGTGACCTCCGCGCCCTCGATCTCCGTCCAGCCTCGCGCTCGGAGTGCGGCGCGATAGAAGGCGAGCACCGCCGCGAGATCGCGCGGCGTCTCCACATGCGCCGACCGGATGAAGGGCGAGTTCTTCGCGGTCATCAATCCCCAGCCCGCGGGCAGCACGAGGCCGGCCTCGTCGGACATCTTCGCTTCGAACGTCCGGGTGGCTGCCCGTGCCAGGAATGCGACCGCGTCGCAGAGCAGGCGCTCACCGAGATGGCCTGGGGTGCAACGGTCCCTGACCGCCCACCAGGTTTGATCGATATACTCGTTTGCCCCCGAGGTGCGATGCCAGCCGAATTGAATGGTATCCGCCGAGCTGTCGCGGGCAGGGTCCGGCGTGACCGGGATCGCCATCGCGGCCGTCGCGGCGAGCAGGCTGCTGGCAAGCAAGGCACCTAGCGTTCGACGCTTCATATGGTTCGCAATCCCTGCTGCTCAGGTAATGATCCTGATCTTGGTCGCGTCAGTCGCGAAAGACGTTCACCGTTCCCGATCGTAGATTGCGGGCTGGCAGCGGCCAGCGGCCGAGGATGGCCTCAACGTCCGCCGATGCCCACCAGACGCGGGCGCCGGTTCGCGGGCGGCGTCTCGGCCTGCAAGGCGCGCAGCCACGCGCGAAAGCTCGCAACCTCCGGACAATCCGCCGTGCCTTCGGGCGCGATCAGCCAGTCGCCCAAGCCCGATGCCTCGTCGATCCGGTCGCAGCGATAGCCGGGATGACGGCTGGGACCGCGGGCGATCAGCAGGTCGACCTTGCCCTCGACCAGCTCGTGCAGGCCGGCGGGCTGCAGCACCCGCAGGCCGATGTCCGGATGCGCGCTACGAAACTCCGCGAGATCGAGGCGCCGCAGGTCGATGCTGCCATGGACGCCCAATTGCAATAGCACTGCACCCGCCGGCTTCAATTGCGAGGTCGCCTCGGCAATGTGACGAAAGCCTTCGGATATGCCGGGCAGATAGGCCTGACCTGCCGGGGTGAGGATGAGCTGCTTATGCAGCCGATCGAACAGCCGGACGCCGAGACGCGCCTCCAGCGCCTTCACCTGCTGCCCCACGGCAGCGGGCGTCACATGCAGCTCGTGCGCAGCCAGCTTGAAGCTGAGATGGCGCGCGGCGGCTTCGAAGGCGCGGAGCGCGTTGAGCGGAGGAAGGGGGTAGGTCATTGCCCAGTTTGTCATGCAACGGCTGTGGGCTTGCAATAGATTTTCTTGCGCTGAACCGCAGGAATGATGGTTTGCGCCGTGGCGCTGCCGCCGGTTACGGTCGATTCGCAATCCGGAGAAACGCGATGGCTCAAGCTAGTATCGTCAGCCACAATCCCACATCGGTTCATGCTCCCGCCGGTGGCTACAGCATGGGACTCGAAATCAGTCAGCATCGCCGACTGCTGTTCATCAGCGGTCAGGTGCCCGAGAGGTCCGACGGCAGCGTGCCCGACGGTTTCGAGGCGCAATGCGAGCAGGCCTGGCGCAACATCATCGAGGTGCTCGCCGCTGCCGGCCTCGGCGTCAGGAATCTGGTCAAGGTCACGACATTCCTGACCGATCTCAGCCAGGTCGTGCCCAATCGCGGCGTGCGTCGGAAGATGCTCGAAGGGCACGAGCCCGCGCTGACCGTCATGATCGCGCAAACCGTTGACAGCAAATGGTTGCTGGAGATCGAGGCGATCGCCGCGGAATGACACAGGTAAGCGATTTGTTTGAGAGACATCCGATGGCCGAGATCATCCATCCCTTCTACGAGGCTCATCGTGCCGCGATGGAAGCCGCCATGCGTCATCGCCTCGATCTTGCCGAAACGATGCTGCGCGGTCGTGCGCAGCTGTCCGATATCGCTGCCATCCGGCAGGAGGTCATGGACGAATTCGCGGTCGTGCTCGCCGAGATCCCTTATGTCGGAGGTGCAGCAAACCGCATGAGCGATTTCTTCATGCGTCTGATGGGCTTCATGGCCATCAGCCGTGTGCTCCGGCGACACGGCGTGCCGCTGTCCGTGATCGGCGACATCGAGCGGGAAACCTACAAGGCGCAATTGCTCACGGCGCCCGAGGCGGAGCGCCTGACCGCGGGACGCCACTTCATGTCGCCGGAGAACCAGAAGCTGCTGCGCGAACAGGCGGCGCAAAGTGTCACGAGGAGCCATAGGGACGCGTTTCCGGGCGATTTCGTCTACGATTTCGTCGAGCCGGGCCCGAATGACGACTTCGAATTTGGCATCAACTACAAGGCCTGCGGCTTCTGCAAATTTGCCGCGCGACACGGCGACAAGGATATCCTGCCGAACATCTGCGGGCTCGATTTCGACGCCTACGCAACGCGGGGCATCCGCCTGGAACGGACGCAAACGCTGGCCGGTGGCGCCAGCCATTGCGATTTCAGATTTTCGCGGCTGCCGCCGGACGGGAAGGCCGGAAGCTGAGCAGTGTTCGCCATGTTGATCAGCTGCTCCCACCGTGTCGTCATTGCGAGCGCAGCGAAGCAATCCAGAAATGCATCCGCGGAGTGATACCTGGATTGCTTCGCTGCGCTCGCAATGACGGGTTTGGCAGCAGCACTCCACCGGCCGCTTGAAATGCCCCTGTTTTGCCCGACAAGTCAAACTGGCTTCGCCAAATCCGCAATTCGGGGACGTCGCGCGCAAGCCATTGATTTCATTCGCCTCGGCTACTGTGCATGGGGTTGTTTTCGTACCTTTGTTCTGAAGGCCGTCTATTCCACCGCCTTTTCCCGCAAGCGCTGCGCATAGACGTTGATGACCAGCGCCGCCAGGAGGATCAGGCCGCGGATCAGGATCTTCAGGAAGCTGTCGATGTTGACGTGATCGAGGCCGTTGTTGAGGACGCCGAGCACGAACAGGCCGACGATGGTGTTGCCGATGCCGCCGCGGCCGCCGAACAGGCTGGTGCCGCCGACCACGACGGCGGCGATGGAGTCGAGCAGGTAGGTGTCGAACTCGTTCTGCTGCGCGCTGCCGAAATGGGCGACGCCGAGCATGCCGCCGATGCCGGAGCACACCGCCGAGATCACCATGACGGCACCGAGGATGAGCTTGACGTTGAGGCCGGAATATTCGGCCGCCTCGCGATTGCCGCCGACCATGTAAACGTAGCGGCCGAAGCGGGTGTAGGTCAGCACCAGATGGCCGCCGAGCAGCATCAGTGCGGCAATGATGACGAGCCAGGGGATGCCCCCGATCGAGCCCGAGCCGAGCGTCGTGATCAGGCTCGGCACCTTGTAGGCGATCTGGCCGCGCACCAGGAGCGCGGAGATGCCGGCCGCGATCTGCATCATGGCCAACGTCATGATGAAGGAGGGGATGCCGATCACGGTCAGCCCCAGCGCATTGACAAGGCCGAGCAGGGCGCAGAGCAGGATCGACAGCAGGATGGCGACGGCGCCGGGCAGCGGGACGTTGGCGATGTTGACGTAGGATTCCTGCAGCGTGAAATAGGCGACCGCGATGCCGGTGACGTTGGCGATGGCGGCGATCGACAGGTCGATCTCGGCGCAGAGGATCACGAAGGTGAGGCCGACCGCGATGATGCCGGTGATCGAGACTTGCGTGAGGATGTTGCCGAGATTGTCCAGCGTCGCGAAGGAGGGGCTGGCGAAGGAGAAGAAGCCGGCCAGGAAGATCAGCGTCAGGAACGGCGCGATGTTGCGCATCTGCGAGCGAAGGAAGGGCGCGAGCCCGCGCGTCCGCTGCCCCGTCGCCAAAGCCGTGTCGCTGCTCATGTGCTTCTCCGTCACGCCGCTTCCAGCAGGCGGTCCTTGCTGACCGGCTCGTTCCTGAATTCCCGCACCAATGCGCCGCGCTTGAGCACGAGGATGCGGTCGGCCAGCGACAGCACCGTTTCCGGCTCGGTCGACAGCACGATGATGGCAAGTCCCTTGGCGCGGAGGTCGCGGACGATGTTGATGACGTCGTTCTTGGCCCCGACATCCATGCCGCGGGTCGGCTCGCACAGCACCAGCAGCTTGGGCGGATAGGTCAGCCATTTTGCCAGCGCGACCTTCTGCTGGTTGCCGCCGGAGAGCATGCCGAGGTCGAGGCCGACCACCGGCGGCCTGATCTGGAGCTGCTCGACCTGGCGCTTGGCGATATCGCGCTCTTGCGCCGGCTTGAGCAGCAGCGGCGAGATGCGGTCGAGAATACTGATCGAGATGTTCTTGTAGACAGGCTCCTGGTGAAACAGCATGTCGCGCCGGCTCTCGGGCACCAGCGCCACGCCGGCACGCCGCGCCGCCGCCGTGCTGGCAAAGGACTTCGGCGTGCCCTCGACGGCGAGCGTGCCGCTATCCGGCTTCAGCTTGCCGAACAGGATGCGGGAGAGCTCCTGCTGGCCGCAGCCCATGAAACCGTAGATGCCGAGCACCTCGCCGGCGCGCGCCTCGAACGAGACATCCTTGAGGCTGCGGGCGAGGGAGAGCTGATCGACCTTCAGGATCACCGCTCTGCCGCTCGGCTGCGGCAGCATCAGATCGTCGGTGTAGCTGTGCTCGAGCGCTTCGCCGCCGCGGCCGATCATGGCTTCGATCAGCGCGCCCTTGCTGGTCGCAGCGCTCGCCGTTTCCGCGACCTTCCGCCCGTTGCGGAACACGGTCACGGTGTCGGAGACGCGCAGGATGTCCTCGATGAAATGAGAGATGAAGACGATGGCGGTGCCTTGCTCGCGCAGCCGCCTGAGTGTCGCGAAAAGGCGCTCGACCTCGGGCGGGGAGAGGGCGGAGGTCGGCTCGTCCAGGATGACGATGCGCGCGCCCGAGAACAGCACGCGCGCGATCTCGATCAGCTGCTGCAGCCCGATCGGGAGGTCGCCGAGCCTGCCCATCGGATCGACGTCGATGCCGAAGCGGGCGAGTTGCTCGCCGGCCTCGCGCGCCATCCGCCGCCATTGCACGAGGCCGAGAGCGTTGGTCGGCTGGTTGCCCAGGAAGACGTTCTCCGCGACCGTGAGGTCGGGCGCGACCGAGAGCTCCTGATGGACCATGGCGATGCCGGCCGCGTGCGCATCGCGCGCCGAGCGGAAATGCGTCTCCGCCCCGTCGATCAGGAAGCGGCCGGAGAAGTCGGTGTGCACGCCGGCGATGATCTTCATCAGCGTGCTCTTTCCGGCGCCGTTCTCGCCGACGAGACCGTGGATCTCGCCGGCGTGAAGCGCGAAATCGACACCGCGAAGTGCTTCGACACCGCCGAAGCTCTTCGTGATGCCCTGGAGCTCCAGGATGGGCGAACGAGCCTCGGGCATGGAGAACTAGATCAGGTAGTGATCCTGCATCCATTGCATGCCGGGCGCATTCGCCTTGGTCACGACCGGACCGTCGGTGATGACGTTCTTGGGGATGCCCTGTCCGCTCTTCTCGCCGCCGACCACGGCCGAGACGCCCGCGATGATCGCGCCGCCATGGATGCGGCAGGATGGATTGCGCACGGTCGCGAACATGCGGCCTTCGCTCACCGCCTGGATCGCCGGCGGCATGGCATCGACGCCGCCGATCAGGATGTTGGTGCGGTTGCGGGCCTTCATGATGTTGTAGGCGGCGAGCGCCATGTCGTCATTGTGGAAGAACGCCGCGTCGATCTGCGGATATTTCGTCAGGTAGGTCTCCCAGAGGCGGGCGGTCTTCGAGACATCCCAGTCCGCCGGCTGGGTGTCGAGCACCTCGATGTTCGGGAACTGCTTGACGACCGAGTTGAAGCCCTTGGCGCGTCCTTGCGCGCCGGTGTGGCCGAGCGCGCCCTGGGTCATGATGATCTTGCCCTTGCCGCCCATGGCATTGCACAGCGCCTGGGTCACCGAGGCACCCATGAACTCGTTGTCGGGCGCGAGGAAGGAGTGGACGTTGATCTGGTCGAGCGGCGCAATCAGCGTGTCCATGTCGATCACGGGCGTGCCGGCGTCGATCATCTTCTGCACGGGCTGGGTGAGGGTGCCGATGCCGAAGGCCTGGATCGCGACGAAGTCCCATTTCTGCGAAGCCATGTTGTCGATCGCCGCGCGCTGCTTCACCGCGTCGAGCTGACCGTCGAACCAGGTCACTTCGACGTTGAACAGCTTGCCCCAGAACTCCGCAGCCTTCTTGCCCTGCGCGCACCACGTCGCCTGCAGGCCTGCGTTGGAGAAGGCCGCTTTCAGCGGCTTCTCCGATCGTCCGACCTCGGCTGCAAGTGCTGGGTTTATGCCCATGCTGCCGAAGAGGGCAGCTCCGGCGCCGGCGGCCGCTGCCGCGTGAAGAAGATCGCGCCTCGTCGTCGAGAAATCTTTCGTCCCGGACATCGCTCGCTCCCGTAAAATTTTATCGTCGGCGCGTCATTGATTGCGCGACCGATGTCCGAAAGTCTCTCACAAGAGTTGACGCCACTCAATCTGCAATCAATCGCGTGATCGCCGCAGGCCTCGTTGGTGCAGCGCAAAGCGTCAGGGCGGGACGGCGACGCCTCGATCTCGATGAGCAATGCATGCCAAGCCCGCGCGATGTCGGGCGACCATTCATCGTCGAGCGGATCGCGGAGCGTATCCCGGATGATCGCAAAGAAGGCGATGAAGAGGTCGCGCGAGGTACCGTAGGCCTCGTGCGAGGCGGCTTCGCAGGCGATCAGCCGGAAATGTCCACGCCGCGCGTCGGCGGAGGCGAGCTGCCTTGCGAGCGGAACATCGCCCGCGTTTCCGGATGCCGGTCGAACAGGCTTTGATGGACCAGCGTCGCCAGATCGGCGCAGCGCGAAGCCGCCAGCTCGGGCCTGACGTCGGTCGGATTGGGAGAAGCTTCCATGGGCGCTTCAGCCCCGCAGGCAAAAAAAGAGCGGGGCCCTGGCCCCGCTCAAAAATTGTGTCGACCCTATTATCCCCGATTCTAAGATTTGCTCTTGATTGACGGGGCGACGCTGCGTTTTGCGCGCCAGGGGCTCCTCCCGAGACTTGGACCACCAGGCTTTGACCTCGCGGTCAGCCTGAGCAAGAGGGATGCTAGATCAACTTTTCTCACTTGTCATCATTTTCGGCAACGATTGTTCAAAATTCGAGCAGCTGACGAAATGTTCGGGCTTCTTTCCCTGTAAGTATATGACAGATATAAGAAATCTGTGGAGGGTGGGGCATTTGACTTGCCTCGAATGAGCTGCCTCCAGCCTCGATCGGGTGCTTCCCAACCATAGTTTCCAAGAAATTTGCGGCGGGACAAGAAGACCGCCGACTGACCTCGACTTAGGGCAGGCCGGGTGTTTAGTTAGCAGGCGAACGAACGGTTCGGCGAATGCACGCGCGGCTGAAAAAATTCCTACCCATCGTCCTGCTCGCTCTGGTGATGCAGGTGCTGGCGCCGATTGCCGCGTGCCTCGCGGCCGGCCAGGCCATCGCCGATCCGCTGTTCGCCGGCGCCATCTGCCACAGTGGGGGTGAGAAGGGCGGCCAGAACGATCAGACCGGCAGCCCGACTGCGCATGCCGGTGCCTGCGCGATGTGTTGCCTGGCGCAAGCGGGCGCAGCGCTCGATTCGCCGACGCAGGTCGCACTCGCAACTCCGGTTCGGCACGCCGAGCGCGTGGTGTGGCGCGCTGCGGATGCATCCAGGGTGTCCGCCTACAGAGGCTCAGGCGCCCAAGCGCGCGCACCTCCACGGTTTTCCTGACGTAGCGATCAACCGAACCATCGGCGCGCGGACTTGGCTGCGCAGGTGGGCGTGCTCAATGGACCGGCCATCGCCGGATGTCAGGAATTCAAGTGATGTTACGAAGACGTGCGATCGGCAGCGCGAGCTTGCCCGTGCTTTGTGGGCTGTTGTCCGCGACCAGTACAGGCGCGCTTGCCCAGGCTGCCCAGGAGGCGCTGCCCCCTGTCACCGTCGAGGCGCCGCAGACGGCCCGTCCCAGAGCGGCAACCCGGCCATCGCGGCCCCGCTCTGCTTCGGTGGGCCGGGCAACGAGGCCTGTTGCGCTGAATGCGACCGACAGCGCCACAGTCCCAAACAGGACGACGAGCGCCGGCGCGGCACGAGATGGCCTCAATCAGGCCCCGGCTGGGCAGACCGCGACGACGATCGATCGCAGTCGGTTTGACAACCGACCGGCATTTTCAGTCAGCGACGTCTTGCGAGACAGTCCGGGCATTTCGGTCAAGCAGGGGAATGGTCCCCGCGATTTCGGCATCTCGATTCGCGGATCCAATGCCCGCAACGGCTTCGCCATCCGCAATCTCGTGATCTTCGAGGACGGCTTTCCGGTGACGCAGCCGGACGGCCTGTCACGAAGCGACCTGATCGATCCTCATGCCTATGGTGCGATCGACGTGATCCGCGGCCCCTCATCGGCGCTCTACGGCAACTACGCGACCGGCGGTGCGCTCAATTTCCGGACACGGCCGGGCGGCACGATCGACGGCGTCGAATATGGCGTCGACGGCGGCAGCTACGGTTATCTCAACAATTATCTCGCGGCCGGCAAGAAGGTCGGCAATTTCGAGGGCTCGCTGTTTGCGAGCGATGTGCGGGGCGACGGCTACATCGGCAACAGCTGGTTCAACACCCAGACCGTCAACTTTCTCGGAACGCTCCAGGCGACGCCGAACGATCGCTTCACGGTCAAGATCATCAACAACGATCTCAGCACGCGGCTTCCGATCCGACAGTCGCTCAATCAGTACTACCTCAACCCTTTCCAGCAGGGCTGTGCGACCGGTGCCACGGCCGCGCCCGGATGCGGCACGGTCAGGCTGTTCAACAACGGCTTCAACGCCACCGCTGGAACTGATGTGGAGACGGCCGTGCAGGCCGGGCTTGGCCGCAACGATCGCCGAACCATCGTCGGCGGCCGGTGGGAGCACGATTTCGACAACACCATGACCTGGCGCAACCAGTTCGTGTTCGATGACCGGAACATCAGCCAGCCGACCGGCACGACCAGCTCGATCGGAGATTTTCCGTCGTACAACTACATGAGCGACCTGACCAAGCGCGGCGAGATTCTCGGCTTGGAATCGACCACCTTCTTCGGCGCGTTCTACAACACGCTGTCGGCCTCGAGCGACACGCGGAACGTGATGCCGGGAGGCAATGCTGCACTCGGCAGGCTATCGAGCAATCTCTTCAGCGAAACGACAAACTACGGCGTGCGCGCGCGGGAGGAGTTGAGGCTGACGACCTCGCTGACGGCGGTGGCCGGTGTTGGTTGGGAGACCACCGTTCTGAAGGGGATGAACACGGCGTATGCGTACGCAGGTCCGACGGGCATCACCACAACAACCCTGACCACCGCAGACCGGCAGTTCCAAAATGCTGCTCCGGAGTTGGCGCTCCTCTACAATCTCAACAACGAGTGGCTATTCCGGGGGCGCGTTGCCACCGGGTACGGCACGCCGCAGGTCTCGAATCTCTTTGTGCTTCCGACCGGCTTGTCGGGCAACAACACTCAGCTCCGGGCGCAGAAAAACCTGGGGTACGATCTCGGTTTTGACTGGACTCCGAACAACACGCTCAAGCTCAGCGCGACCGGCTTCTACGAGTTCTTTCGGAACGAGATTGTCAGTCAGGCGACACCCGTTGCCGGCACTTCCTACACGTTCAACGCTCCGCGATCCGAGCATCGCGGCATCGAGCTCGCCGCCGACTGGAAATTCTATCCGGGCTGGCGGTTCATGGCGGCCTACACCTATCTCGACGAGGTCTATACCGAGTATGTCGAGAACATCACCAATGGCACCGTGTTCAGCTTCAACCGTGCCGGCAACAAGATTCCCGGTATCTCGCCCAATGAGCTGACCGCTCGAATTGGCTACGACGAGTTTGCGGGACCCCTGGCGGGCCTCGGAGGCTTCGTCGAGCTCCAGTGGAAAGACTCCTTCTACATGGACAATGCGAATTTGCTGAAGGCGCCCGGCTATGAGCTGGTCAATGTGAATGTTCACTACAAGACCGATCTGGTGTCCGACACCTTCCGATCCCTGAACTTGTTCCTCGAAGTCAGAAACGTGTTCGACCGCACCTATGTCGCATCCGCCAACAACATCGCCAACACGGTGACGGGGGCGGGGCTTCAAAATCCTGCGAGCGTGCTCGCAAACACGACGGGATCGATCTATGCGGGCTCGCCGCGCACATTCGTTGCGGGTATGAAGGTGGCGTTCAGATGATCCGGACTCTCGAAGGAAATAGGGCCGTGATCCGAATTGGCTTGCTCGCGATCATCGCTCTCACATGCGTGCAAGCTAAGTCCCACGCACAGATGCATGCGCCGCATGCGTCCGAGGCGGCGTGTGAGGAGCCGAGGCTGCGCTGTGCAACCAAGGCGACGCCCGCGTTCGCTCCGGATGGAACGCTATGGCTGGTATGGATGGCGGGCGGGCAGGTCTCTGTCGCACACTCGCAGGATTCCGGCCGTACCTTCTCCACACCAACCCAAATCACGACGAAGCGGTTGAACCTCGATTGGGGGCCGGATGCCCGGCCGAAGATCGTGGTCGATCGCAACGGCGGCATCGCGGTGGCGTTCTCGGTTTTCAGGGACGAGGCCTTCAACGGCCAGGTGCTCTATACGCGCTCGGCCGATGGCGGAAAGAGCTTTGCAGAGCTAAAGCCGATCACGGCAAGCAATGAGAGCCAGCGCTTCGAGGCGCTGGCGCTCGATCAGGACGGAACGATCTTCGCGGCTTGGCTCGACAAGCGCAATCGCGTTTTTGCGAAGGAAGCGGGACAGAAGTACGAGGGAGCGGGGTTGTTCTTCACATCATCGAGCAACGGCGGCACCACTTACGCAGATGCAAAGCTGGCTCGCGAGGGCACTTGCGAATGCTGCCGGTTGGGGCTGGCGTTCGCGGCGCCCGGCCGACCGGCTGTGATCTTCAGAAACATCTTCGACGGCGGCGTGCGCGATCATGCGGTGATGACCTTCACCGACACTTCGACGCCGGGTGAGATCCACCGGGTCAGCCTTGACGACTGGCAGATCAATGCCTGCCCCCATCACGGTCCCAGTCTTTCGGTGGCGCCGAACGGGACCTATCATGTGGTCTGGTACACGAACGGCAAGGCGCGGAAGGGATTGTTCTACGCGCATTCGCGCGACCAAGGCCGCACGTTCTCCGCGCCGATGGCGCTGGGGCAGCCTGGTCGCAATCCGACGCGTCCCTTCGTGCTCGCAGGTCCGGCGGGAACGGTGATGGTGTGGAAGGAGTTCGATGGTGAGAAGACCTCGGTCCAGATGACGATTTCCAGGGACGATGACGAGACCTGGTCGCCGCCGAAGACGATAGCGAGCACGACCGACACGTCCGACCATCCCTTGCTCGTCGACAATGGCCGGCAAGTGTATCTGTCATGGATGACGAAGGCGGACGGCTATCGTCTCACAGCGATCGAGGATCAACCATGAGACGTCGATTTGCAGGCATTCTGGGGCTGGGCATCCTGATCGCATCGGCGTCCGCATTCGGGTCGCCTTCGGCTCTCAAGCCATTCGAACGCGGCACCTGGCAGAGCGTGCTCAAGGGCCATGCGGGCCGCCCGATGCTCGTGCATTTCTGGGGCGTGACCTGCGGCCCCTGCAAGGTCGAGCTGCCGCTGCTCGGCAAGTTCGCGAAGGACCATCCCGAGATCGATGTCGTCACGGTCAGTGCCGATCTCGTGCCGAACCTGCCGGCGGCGACGCAATCGATGCTGGACAAGGCCGGGCTATCGTCGACCGAGAATTTCATCTTCAGTGACGGGTTCGTCGAGCGTCTGCGGTTCGAAATCGATCCGGCCTGGCAGGGCGACATTCCCAGAACGATGCTCTTTTCGCGCGACGGCACCGTCACGACGATCGAAGGTTCTGCCGAAATTCCCGATCTCGAGACATGGTCGGCCCAACAACGCTCCACTCGCTGAATTCAATCTGCAAACAGGAATACGGACATGAAGACAATGTTGAAGAATGTGCTGCTCGCGACGTTCGCTGTCACGCTCGGTGTAGCGCCCGCGGCGGCCGACGACGTCAAGGCCGGCGGTCTCATCATTTCCCAAGCCTGGAGCCGGGCGACGCCTGGTGGAGCCAAGGTCGCGGGCGGTTACCTCACGATCGAGAACAAAGGCACGGCGGCGGACAGGTTGGTCAGTGTGTCCGCCGACATCGCCGGGAAGGCCGAGATTCATGAGATGGCGATGGACAATGGCTTGATGAAGATGCGCGCGCTCGACAAGGGAGTGACGATCGATCCCGGCAAGACGGTGAAGCTCGCGCCGGGTGGCAATCATCTGATGCTTCAGGAGCTGAAGGGGCCGTTCAAGCAGGGCGACAAGGTGCCGGTAACGCTTCAGTTCGAGAAGGCCGGCAAGGTCGCGGTCTCTCTCGACGTTCAGGGCGTTGGCGCGCAGGCGCCGGGTGGTGATGGGCATTCAGGTCATATGGACATGAAGAAAACGCCGGATCATTCCGGAATGAAGATGAAGTGAGACTGACCTGGGGGAGATTGACCATGTCGAAGCGATCCTGCGTGATCCTGATCGTTGCGTTCGCCGCCTCACCGGCAGCGGCGCATGTGTCGCTCGAGACCAAACAAGCCACGGTCGGCGCGTCATACAAGGCTGTGTTCACCGTGCCGCATGGTTGTGCAGGTTCGCCGACGGTGAAGATCCGCGTGCAGATCCCGGAAGGAGTAATCGCGGTGAAGCCGATGCCGAAGGCGGGCTGGACCATCGATGTCGTCGAAGGCAAATATGCCGGGGAATACACCTACCACGGCAATAAGCTCTCTTCCGGCGTCAAGGAGGTGGCGTGGTCCGGCGGCAAGTTGCCGGACCAGCACTATGACGAGTTCGTCGTGCAGACGTTCCTGACCGGCTCGCTCAAACCGAACACGACCCTGTACTTCCCGGTCGTCCAGGAATGCGAGACCGGCGTCAGCCGATGGATCGACATCCCGGCAGAGGGAGCAGGGCACTCGCATGATGGCAAATCCCCGGCACCGGGCGTGAAGCTCATGCCAAAGCCCTGATGCGCCTGTTCGCCGCGCTCGCGACGCTGCTCCTCGCTGTCGGCTTCGCGACCGGCGCCTCGGCGCATGCTGCGCTCGTCGCGGTCGAGCCGGCAAATGGCACCGTGCTTGCGAGCGCGCCGCCAGCCGTGGTCCTGCGCTTCAACGAGGCCGTGACGCCGGGTGCGATCCGGCTGATCGACGGCTCGGGCAGGGCGCGGGACGATGTGCGCGTTGACACCGCCGGAGACGCCGTCTCGGTCAACATGCCGCCGGACCTGCCGCAGGGCACGGCGGTGGTCAGCTATCGCGTGATTTCGCAGGACGGCCATCCCGTCGCAGGATCGGTGATTTTCTCGATCGGTGCGCCGACGGGGACGAAGCCCCCGGCGAGTGCAGACGAAGGATTGAGCGTGCTGATCTGGCTGGCGCGGGTCGGGCTCTACTTCGGACTGTTCGTCGGCGTAGGCGGCGTCTTCTTCGCGCGCTGGGTCGCCTGGTCGATGATCGGCATGACCGTGCCGCGCGCGGCGCTCGCGATCGGCATCCCCAGCGCGGTGGTGTCCATTGGTGCCTTGGGGCTTGATCTGCTCGGCCTGCCGCCAGCGGGCCTCGTGACGGCCGCGCCTTGGAAAGTTGCGTTCGCGACCAGCGCTGGCCCGGCGATGTTGGTTGCCATTGCTGCGATGTTATTCGCTCTGCTGGCGCTGCGCAGCGGTTGGCCTTCGCGAGCCCTTGCGGGCATCGCCTTCGTCTGCGTCGGGCTGGCGCTGGCCATGACCGGACACGCCGCCACCGCTCCTCCCGAAATCTTGACGCGGCCGGCGATCTTCCTCCACGGCCTCGGTGTTGCATTCTGGATCGGGGCACTGGCGCCGCTCGCTGCGCTGGTCTCGAAGCCAGCGGCCATGGCCTTGCCGGTCGTCAACCGCTTCTCCCGCATGGCCGTGCCGGTCGTCGCCGCGCTGGCATTGACCGGCCTTGTGCTCGCAATCGTCCAACTCGGAAAGCCGTCGGCGCTGGTCGAGACCCGCTATGGCCTCATCCTCTCGCTCAAGCTTGCGCTGGTCTTGTTGCTGCTCGCACTGGCGGCGCTCAATCGCTTGCGTCTGACCCAGGCGTTTGCTCGTGATCACAAGGGCGGGACCGCGCTCAAGCGCTCGATCCTGCTCGAATGCGGGATCGCGCTCGCCATCTTCGCTGTCGTCGCCGGCTGGCGCTTCACGCCGCCGCCGCGGACCATCGTTGCGGAGACGCCGTTGGGAATCCACATCCACACCGACAAGGCGATGTTCCAGGTGCTGGTGTCTCCAGGGAAGGCCGGCGTGGACGATTTCGTGCTCCAGCTCATGACCGGAGAGGGGACGCTGCTCAGGGCCAAGGAGGTGACGTTGATACTGAGCCTGCCCGAGCGCGGCATCGAGCCGATGGAACGGAGCGCTTCGCTCGGGCCGGACGGCTATTGGCATGTGCGCAAGGTCGAGCTGCCCTTCGCCGGCCGCTGGCAGGTGCGGATCGACGCGCTGGTGAGCGATTTCGAGCGGATCACGCTTGAGGACGAACTCGTCGTGCCGCCGCCCTAGGCTCGCCGGCTTTGCACGGCACGTTGATGCTCGAGTCAAACCTGAAGTCGACGGAAAAATGACTGGAATTCCGCCGCGTTAGCGGCTTTTCCTCATTCCCGGACTTGTGTTTTCGCTCCCAATCCGCTTTCACTGCAATCCAGCACTGATTCCCAGAGTATTGTCATGCGGTTGTCGCGGTTCTTTCTGCCCATCCTGAAGGAAAACCCGAAAGAGGCGGAGATCGTCTCGCATCGGCTGATGCTGCGCGCCGGCATGATCCGGCAGGAGGCCGCCGGCATCTATGCCTGGCTGCCGCTCGGCTTCCGCGTGCTCAAGAAGATCGAGCAGATCGTGCGCGAGGAGCAGGACCGCTCCGGCGCGATCGAGGTCTTGATGCCGACGCTCCAGCTTGCCGATCTCTGGCGCGAGAGCGGCCGCTACGACGCCTATGGCCCGGAGATGCTGCGCCTCGCCGACCGCCACAAGCGCGAGCTCCTGTATGGGCCGACCAACGAGGAAATGATCACCGAGATCTTCCGCGCCTATGTGAAGTCCTACAAGAACCTGCCGCTAAACCTCTATCACATCCAATGGAAATTCCGCGACGAGCAGCGTCCGCGCTTCGGCGTGATGCGCGGCCGCGAGTTCCTGATGAAGGACGCCTATTCGTTCGACCTCAACGAAGCCGCCGCGCGCGTTGCCTACAACAAGATGTTCGTCGCCTATTTGCGCACCTTCGCGCGGATGGGGCTGAAGGCGATCCCGATGCACGCCGAGACCGGCCCGATCGGCGGCGATCTCAGTCACGAGTTCATCGTGCTGGCAGAAACCGGCGAATCCGGCGTGTTCATCAATCGCGACGTGCTCGACCTGCCGGTGCCGGGCGAGGACGTCGATTACGAGAGCGACCTGACGCCGATCATCAAGCAATGGACGTCGGTCTATGCGGCGACGGAAGACGTTCATGACGCCGCGCGCTTCGAGCAGGAAGTGCCGGCGGACAAGCGGGTCAACACTCGCGGCATCGAGGTCGGCCAGATCTTCTATTTCGGCACGAAATATTCCGAGCCGATGAAGGCGCTGGTGGCCGGCCCCGACGGCGTCGACGTGCCGATCCACGGCGGCTCCTATGGCGTCGGCGTTTCGCGCCTGCTCGGCGCGATCATCGAAGCCTGCCACGACGATGCTGGCATCAAATGGCCGGAAGCGGTGGCGCCGTTCCGCGCCGTGGTGCTCAATCTCAAGCAGGGCGATGCCGCGGTCGATGCCGCCTGCGAGAAGCTCTACGCGGAGTTGACCGCCAAGGGCGTCGACGTGCTCTACGACGACACCGACCAGCGCGCAGGTGCCAAATTCGCCGCAGCCGACCTGATCGGCATTCCCTGGCAAATCATGATAGGGCCGAAGGGACTCGCCGACGGCAAGGTCGAGATCAAGCGCCGCAGCGACGGCGCCCGCGAGACCATGTCGCCTGCCGACGCGGTCGCAAGACTTGTGGGCTGATCGGGCCGTCGGCTGAATATTGTTCATCGCGCGAGATCGCGGCCGCCAATCCGGCCACATTTGACCCCGAATCATGGGATTATCGAGCGATGGATGAGACCATGACCGAAACCGCCAAGTCTGCGCCTTTTGCGCCATTCGAGTGGATGCTTTCGGCGCGCTATTTGCGGGCGCGCCGCAAGGAAGGATTCATCTCGGTCATCGCCGGGTTCTCCTTTCTCGGCATCATGCTGGGCGTGGCGACGCTGATCATCGTGATGGCCGTCATGAACGGCTTCCGCAAGGAGCTGCTCGACAAGATCCTGGGGCTGAACGGCCATATCCTGGTCCAGCCGCTGGAATCGCCGCTGACCGACTGGAAGGACGTCGCCGACCGCCTCAGCCAGGTCCAGGGCATCCGGCTCGCCGCGCCCGTGGTCGATGGCCAGGCGCTGGCGTCCTCGCCGTGGAACGCTTCGGGCGTGCTGGTCCGCGGCATCCGCTCCGACGACCTCAACAACCTCACCTCGATCGCCAAGAACATCAAGCAGGGCTCGCTCGAGGGGTTTGACGAGGGGCAGGGCGTTGCGATCGGTCGACGGCTCGCCGACCAGCTGTCGCTGCATGCCGGCGACAGCATCACGCTGGTGGCGCCGAAGGGCGCGGTCACCCCGATGGGCACGACGCCGCGCATCAAGCCGTACAAGATCGTCGCCGTGTTCGAGATCGGCATGTCCGAATACGATCTCGGATTCGTGTTCATGCCGCTGGCGGAGGCGCAGGCCTATTTCAATCGCAGCAACGACGTCACCTCGATCGAGGTGTTCACCACCAACCCCGACAAGATCGACGCCTTCCGCAAGGCGGTGACGGAGGCCGCGGGCCGACCGGTGTTCCTGGTCGATTGGCGGCAGCGCAACTCGACCTTCTTCAACGCGCTCCAGGTCGAGCGCAACGTGATGTTCCTGATCCTGACCATGATCGTATTGGTCGCAGCGCTCAACATTGTCTCCGGTCTGATCATGCTGGTGAAGGACAAGGGCAGCGACATCGCGATCCTGCGCACAATGGGCGCCTCGCAAGGCTCGATCATGCGCATCTTCCTGATCACGGGCGCCTCGATCGGCGTGGTCGGCACGCTGGTCGGCTTCTTCGTCGGGCTGGTGATCTGCCTCAACATCGAATCGATCCGGCAATTCCTGTCCTGGCTGACCAGCACCGAGCTGTTCTCGCCGGAGCTCTACTTCCTGTCGAAACTGCCCGCCGAGATCGACGTCGGCGAGACCACGGCCGTCGTCATCATGGCGCTGACGTTGTCGTTCCTGGCGACGCTCTATCCGTCCTGGCGTGCCGCGCGCCTCGACCCTGTCGAAGCGTTGCGGTACGAGTGAGGGGCTGATGGAGCAGCAGGGGGAAGATGTACCTGTCATTTATCTCCACGAGATAAAGCGGCAGTACTTGCAGGGCGAGGTGCCGCTGACCATCCTCGATGGCGCCAAGCTGGCGTTGTGGCCGGGGCAGTCGGTCGCGCTGGTGGCGCCGTCGGGCTCGGGCAAGTCGACGCTGCTGCACATTGCGGGTCTGCTCGAGGCGCCCGATTCCGGCGAGGTCTATGTCTCGGGCACGCCGACTTCGCAGCTCCCCGACATCGAGCGCACGCATTTGCGCCGCACCGACATCGGCTTCGTCTACCAGTCGCACCGGCTGTTGCCGGAGTTCTCGGCGCTCGAGAACGTCATGCTGCCGCAGATGATCCGCGGCCTGAAGAAGTCCGAGACCGTCAAGCGTGCCAAGGAGATCCTGGGTTATCTCGGCCTCGGCGACCGCATCACCCATCGGCCCGCCGAGCTCTCCGGCGGCGAGCAACAGCGCGTCGCGATCGCGCGTGCGGTGGCGAATGCGCCGCGCGTGCTGTTTGCGGACGAGCCGACCGGCAATCTCGATCCGCATACCGCGGACCACGTCTTCCAGGCCCTGATGCAGCTCGTCAAGGCGACGCAGGTCTCGATGCTGATCGCGACCCACAACATGGAGCTCGCCGGCCGCATGGACCGCCGCGTCTCGCTGTCGAACGGCCAGGTGGTCGAGCTCGAATAGCAAGGGGCGAAAACAACCCCATGCACAGTAGCCAAGTGCTTGGCCAGACTGACGAAAAATTCGGCGATGGAACTCCACCGCCGCCTCCGGGCTCAGGGCCTGATCACGGTCAATTTGAACGGCCCGCCATGGGCCGCGGCGTGTTCGACCGCGGCGTTAGCGTGATCGAGATCGAACGTTGTCGCCTGGTATTCGTCCAGCCTGAGCAGCCCGGCGCGCACCAGCGCGATCAGGCGGCTCGCGGCATCGGGCGGGTACATCCAGACGCCATGGATGCTGATGCAATTGCGCATGATCCAGGGGTAGGGCAGGTCGAGCCCTGCGCCGCCCGCCATGCCGACGCCGCCCATCAGCACGACACGGCCATAGGGACGCACCGTCATGACCGCCGCGCGCACCACATTGGTGCTCACCGAGGGCGGCATGATGTCGAACACGCAGTCGATCGGGCCGGATGCGGCGCGCTTCATGCTGTCGCGGTCGTCGTCCTCGACGCCCGTGAGCCTGATCGGCTTCACACGGCTGCCGAAGCGGCGGACGAGATCGGCCAAAATCGCTTCGTTGCGGCCGGGTGCGACGACGCAGGCTGCGCCCATCGCGAGCGCGACAGAGACGGCGGCGCTGCCGAAATTGCCGGTCGCCCCGCTCACCAGCACGGTCTCGCCTGCTTGCAGATTGGCAGCGAGGAAGCCGCCATAGGGCACCAGCAGCGTGCCGAGCGCGCACCATTGCGTCGCTTCCTCCGACGTGATGGTGCCGATCCGCTTGACGTTCTCGGTCGGCACCCGCATCTGCTCGGCAAACGAGCCGTGGCGAAAATGTTGCTGCAGGCGCATGCCGCCGGGGCCGGCGGCGGTCAGTCCCTGTAACGCGATGTCGGGCGCGACGGCGTCGTCGCGCGAGCGCACCGTCGGATCGCAGAACACCCAGTTGCCGACGACAAGCTTGGTCGCATCAGGGCCGATCGCGCGCACGCGGCCAATGCCGCCGGGGCCCGGGATGATCGGCAGGTCGAGTGCGTAGTTGCGCGTCCCGTCGAAGACCTCGTTCATGTAGGACAGCACGCGGGTGGCGACGACATCGACGATGACCTCGCCGGTGCCGAGCACTGGTTCGGGGACGTTCTCGATCGCCAGGGGCGAACCAAAGGATTTGAGCACGGCAGCTTTCATGATGTTTCACCTCAAAGTCGGGTGAAGCCGATATGCGCTGCCTTGGCGCGAGCAAGAAGGCCTGGTATTATCCTAGTATTCCGAGGACCCTCCATCGCGGGAGCGATATCATCGCCGATCCACGCCGCGTCGAATTCGGCGACTTCCTCCGGTCGCGTCGCGAGAAGCTGTCGCCGAAGAGCGTCGGACTTCCGGCGGGCCGCCGGCGTCGCACCGCAGGCCTGCGTCGTGAGGAGGTGGCGCAGCTCGCCGGCATCGGTGTCGACTGGTACATCCGTCTCGAGCAGGGCCGTACCGTCAGCCCTTCCGTCACCACTGTGGACGCGCTGGCGCGGGCGCTGCGCCTCTCGAAGACCGAGCACGCGCATCTGAAGGCGCTGGCACGCGACGGGGTGAGAGCCGCGTTCGTGCCGGAGATCGTGCCGCCGCCCATCCGGCGGATGATCGAAAGCCTGGCGCAGCCGGCCTACATCACCGGCCGGCGCTGGGACGTGCTGGCCTGGAACGCCGCGGCCGAGGAGATCTTCGGCTTCGGGCAACTGCCCGAGCAGGATCGCAACACGCTGCTGCTGGTGCTCACGAACAAGCAGACGCGAAAATTCTACGGCACAGGCTGGACCGACGTTGCCAAGAGCATGGTCGCGATGTTTCGCGCCACCCACGACGTCTGGGCGGGCGATCCCGCCTTCGCCGAGCTGCTCACGCGGCTGCGCCAGGGCAGCCCGGAATTCGTCAAATGGTGGGAAGCGCATGAGATCCGCAGCACCGCTTCCGGCCTCAAGACCATGAACCATCCCACCAAGGGCATGCTCCGGTTCGAGCACACCAGCTTTCAGGCCAACGACGATCCCGCGCTGAAGCTCGTGATCTATACGCCGGTGTAGGGCGTGGGTCGGCCGAACCGATAGCATTGGCAGGCCCGGCGAAGTTTGCCGCGCGAGCTCACAGTCAGAGCTCTGCGCGGGAACCGAGACGCCATCATGCGGTTAACGACGGGCAGCTTGTGCGAGCTGCCTGCATCTGAGAGGTCGGGCAGGCGCGCTGGTTGATGCGAATTGCAGCGCGACGATCAATTCATTGGCTCCTCAAGGAGATTAGGAAGTGGCAGGGGAAGACCAATGACGATAGCGACCGGGGTCTACTCGGCCGATCGCAACTCCGTCTTGGCCACGCTCGGCGACTACATCCGAGAAATCAGCAATCCCGACGATCTCGCTTATGCTGCTGCAGAGCTGCTCGGTCGTAGCCTCAACGTCAGCAGGGCAGGCTACGGCACGGTCGACACGACTGAGGAAACCATCACCATCGTCCGCGACTGGAACGCGCCGGGCATCTCGAGCCTCGCTGGGGTGCTGCGCTTCCGCGACTACGGCAGCTACATCGAAGATTTGAAGCGTGGTGAGACCGTCATCTGTGCCGATGCGGAAAAAGACCCGCGTGTCGGCGACCGTGCCCGGGCTCTCGAGGCCATCTCCGCGCGCGCGCTCGTCAACATGCCGATCTCCGAGCCGGACGGGGTCGTGGCGCTGCTGTACCTCAACAACGCGATGCCGCGCGAATGGAGCCCCGAAGAGCTGGAGCTGATCCGCGATGTTGCCGAGCGCACGCGCACCGCGGTCGAACGCCGCCGCGCGGAAACAACCGTGCGGGAGAACGAAGCCCGGCTGCTCTTTCTGGACGCGCTCAACAAGGAGACGGCCAAGACCCGCGATGCCGACGGCGTGATGGCAGTAACAACCAGGATGCTGGGCAAACATCTCGGCGTTTCCAATTGCGCCTATGCCGACATGGATCCCGATCAGGACGGCTTCACCATTCGCGGGGATTGGGCCGCACCCGGTGCGGTCCATATCCTCGGCCATTACAGCCTGGCTGATTTCGGCGTGAAGGCGGTGCGAGAGCTCGGTGCCGGCCGGCCGCTCATCATCAACGACAATCTGAAGGAGATCGCGCCGGAGGAAGCTGCCACGTTCCAGAGCATCGGGATCGGTTCGACGATCTGCATGCCCCTGGTCAGGGAAGGGCAGCTCACCGCATTGATGGCGATCCATCACCGTGGCCCGCATCGGTGGACGTCGCGCGAACTCGCCCTGCTCAAGGAGGTGACCGAGCGATCATGGGCGCATATCGAGCGCGTTCGATCGGAACAGGCAGCCCGGGACGCCGCCGAACGGCTGGTCCTCGCCAACAAGGCTGCCGGCATCGGCACCTGGGACTACGATCCGGTCAACGACGTTCTGCGATGGGATAATCGTTGCAAGGAGGTGTTCGGTCTCTCGCCGGACGCCGAGGTCAGCTATGAAGGCTCGTTCCTCAAGGGTATTCATCCCGACGACAGGCAGCGTGCCCACGAGGCCGTCTCCGCGGCGCTCAGTCCCCATGCTCCGACAAGTTACGGAATCGAATTCCGGGTCGTCGGTATCGAGGATGGTGTCGAGCGTTGGGTTGCCGCGACCGGTCAGGCGATTTTCTCCAACGGCCAGGCCGTTCGATTCATCGGGACGGTGCTTGACATCTCCGCGCAAAAGAAGACTGAACGTCATCTCAGAATTCTGAACGATACGGGGGCATCGGTTGCCCGCGAACGCGACCTCGAGACAATCGTGCAGATCGTGACTGACGCCGGTGTTGAGCTGACGGGCGCCCAGTTCGGGGCCTTCTTCTACAACGTCCTGACTGCGGATGGCGGCAGCTACATGCTGTATTCGTTGTCAGGCGTGCCGCGATCCGCATTCGAGAACTTCCCGATGCCCCGCGCCAGGGCCGTGTTCGAGCCGACGTTCAAGGGCACGAGCGTGGTGAGGTCTGACGACATCCTGCAAGACCCACGCTACGGCAAGAACGCGCCGCGGAAGGGCATGCCCGAGGGCCATCTCCCGGTTCGGTCCTATCTGGCGGTCCCTGTGATCTCGCGGACGGGCGAGGTGCTCGGGGGACTGTTCTTCGGCCATGCCGAGACGAGAAAATTCCAGGCCGAGCATGAGGCCGCACTGCTCGGAATTGCGGGCCACGCCGCCACCGCGATCGACAATGCCCGGCTTCTGACCCGGCTCGAGGCGCTCAATGCCGAGCTGGAGCAACGTGTCGCCGATGAGATCGCCGAGCGCATGAAGGCCGAGGAGCAGCTGCGGCAATCCCAGAAGATGGAAGCCGTCGGGCAGCTGACCGGCGGGATCGCCCACGACTTCAACAACATGCTGGCCGTCATCCTGGGCAGCTTGAATCTCGCCAAGCGGCGGCTCGGCAAGGGAGAGGTCAACATCGATCGCTTCATCGAGGGCGCCATCGACGGCGCAAGCCGCGCGGCCACCCTGACGCAAAGGCTGCTCGCATTCTCGCGCCAGCAGCCTCTGGCGCCGGAAGTCGTCGACATCAACAAGATGGTCGGCGGCATGAGCGAGCTGCTCGAGCGCTCACTCGGCGAGCTTGTCCGCCTCGAAACGGTCCTTGCGGCCGGCCTCTGGCGCGTCAAGGCGGACCCGGCCCAGCTCGAAAGCGCGCTCATCAATCTTGCCGTCAACGCACGCGATGCCATGCCGAAGGGCGGCAGGCTGACGATCGAAACCAGCAACGCTTCGATCGACCGGAAATATGCCCGCGAATACGCATTGTCGCCCGGACAATATGTTCTGATCGCCGTGACGGACAACGGCACGGGCATTGCGGCCGACGTGCTGGGAAAGGTGTTCGATCCGTTCTTCACGACCAAGGTCGTGGGCAAAGGCACTGGCCTCGGCCTCAGCCAAGTCTACGGCTTCGTGCGGCAGTCCGGCGGCCATGTCAAAATCTATTCTGAGGTCGACGTCGGTACGACCGTGAAGATCTATATGCCGCGTTTCGCGGGCGAGGAGCCCGTTTCAACTCCATCGCAAGGCGTGACGCATCCCGGAGCAAGTCTGCAGAGCGAGACCATTCTGGTTGTCGAGGACGATGAGCGCGTCCGCAGCATCTCGTCCGAAAGTTTGCGCGAGCTGGGCTATACCGTCATCGAAGCCGCGAGCGCCAAGGAGGCGATCAGGACGATCGAAAATGGTTTCGTACCGGATCTGCTGTTCACCGACGTCGTCATGCCCGACATGACCGGCGCCGAGCTTGCGGCAGAGCTGTCGAAGCGCCATCCGGATCTGAAGGTGCTGTTCACCACCGGCTATACGCGCAACGCGATCGTTCACAACGGCATGCTCGATGCCGGCAAGCATCTGCTGTCCAAGCCCTTTGCGATCGAAGACCTCGCCGCCAAGGTTCGCCATCTGCTCGACGAGGGTTGAACGCGCTATGCCAGGTTCGCTTCGGTTCGGGTGCGCCTGTTTTCCAGGTCAACGAAGTCTGATCGCGGTTTCGGTCACTGTGCCCCGGAGGCCTGCGACGGCGCGACGGCCGAAGATGCCGGGCTGGGGTTCAGCGAGGGATTGGGTGTCCAGGGGCTCGCGGGCCAATGGGTTGCCTGCCAGGGAACTGCCGGCAAGGGCATTGCCGGCAAAGAGGGCTTCGCGCTGGTCGCCGCCGCCGCGCACGAGGCGACAAGCTGCGTCCACACGGAGGCCAACCCCGTCAGGTCGATGTCGAATTTCGCGATCTCCACCTGATCGCCCGGCATCGGCGTGGTTTCGCGGACGCGCAGTGCGCGGGACGCCAGGACCGCCTTGACCATGTCGGCATCGATGTTGCCGCGCCAGACCTCGTATTTGCCAAGGCGTGGCGCAGGCCCTCCGGCGGTCATGTCCGCGTCGGCGTCCGCCGTCATCAGGATCGTGCTCTTGCCGGTGGTCGTCTCGTCGATCTCGCCCGCGAATGTCAGCGGCACGCGCTTGCCACTTTCGCAGGACAGGCGCCACTCCATCGTGCGGAACGAAGAGCCGTTCTCCTTCTTGACCGTCGCGATCTTGCGAACGAACGGCCGAGCCTCCTTCTCCAGCTTCCATGTCGTCTCGGCGAGTGGCCGCGTGTCGATGCCGAACCGATAGAGCTCGGATCGTGTCAGCACGTGCAGGTTTTCGAACTTCACGGTCCGAATGAGAGCATCGAGCTCGCCGCTGATCCCCATCGCAGCGATGAACGCGGCGCGGTCGCGATCGGCCGTCAATATCCGGCGCCGCCTGTATTCCGCGACCGCCTCCGGGGCCGGATGCCCGTGAAAGAGCAGGACCAGCCTGGAATTGTGGACCGCCAGCGCGGCATCGGGGGCGACTTCGCGCGACGTCGCTCCGAAAAACAGGTAGCCGCAGGCCGAGTTGCACATCGCGCGAGAGGTAGTGAGTTCGGCCTCGACCTCGCCGCTCGCGTTCTTGATCTTCAGGCACGCGGCGTCCGCTTGCGGACCCACGCCACAGGCCGTGGCGATGGTGCGGCCGACGCGTGCAATCGCCTTTCGGCTGCGCAGCAACCGGGCGATGAGGTAGGACTGCTCCACGTTTCCGCCGGGCGAATGCAGATAGATCGGGCGCTGGGTGTCCTTGACGCCAGCAAGGAAGCGGCGAATGCGCGGCGCAGCGTCTCGATCGATCTCGCCCTCGATGGCGATCCAGCGGTCGCAGCCCGGCCCGCAAGCGTCGGGTGCTCCCTTGGCGAGATAGATCGTCAGCTTGGAGGCAAACCCGGCTTTCTCGGCCGGCGCTCCCTGGGCATGCAGTGCGCCGGGGAGCAGCAGCGAGACCAGGGGGAGCAAAATGCGGGCAAGCATGAACTGATCGGACCACTAGCGGGAAACAGCGAAGAGATTATACGATGATCTGTGCTTGAACAACTTTCGGTAGCGCGTTGGGATGGTGATCCATATCCTCGAAGGCAACTTCATCCGGCTTCGCCAAGACGCACTTGCGGGCCCTCACGGGCCCTCGCGCGCCCACACCGTGGTCGCTACGCGAATGGACCTTAGATCGTCACGATGGCCGGTTGAGGCGACAATCTGATCACGTCAACCGGTCAATGATCTGAAGCAGCCGCTCGCATGCTGGCGCGATCCGCTTGAGCGGAGATGTCGCAACCCCAAGCAAGAGTCCCGGCCGCGCCGAAGCCTTCGAAGCATACCAGAGCGATAACGGCGTAGGCGCCATTCCACGCGTGGCTGTTTCCCTGGCGATGGCGAGGTCAGGGGCTCCGTTCGGCAACCGCACGACGGCCGCTAGTCCGGCGAGCGTCACGTTTGCGGTGCGCTGGCGAAGATATTTCAGCAACGCATCGCCTTGCGCCGCGTAGGCGCGCTTCGTGCGTCGAAGATGCCGGAGATAATGGCCCTCGCGCATGAAGTCGGCGGTTGCGAGCTGTACCGCGGGGCCGGGCGCCGGCGCGAGGCATGCCGCAGCTTCCGCAAATCGCGATGCCAGAGCGGCCGGCGCGACGACGAAGCCCAGCCGCAGGGCAGGGGTCACGGTCTTGCTGAAGGAGCCGATGTGAATGACCCGGCCCGTACGGTCGAGCGAGGCGAGCGCAGGAGTCGCCCGGCCCTTGAGCTGGAGTTCGCTCAGATAGTCGTCCTCAATCACCCACGCCTTGCTTTGCGCAGCCCAATCAAGCAGGCGCGAGCGCCGTGCGAGAGATAAAGTCGATCCAAGCGGCGCCTGCTGTCCTGGCGTCACGACCACCAGCGCCGCGTCCGGCGCGTGTTTCAATCCGTAGTCAACGTCGATGCCCTCCGCGTCGACAGGGATCGGGGCGATCGATAATCGCGCCAGCTTAAGACCGTGCCGGGTGAAGGGAAAGCCCGGGTTCTCCATCCAGGCCTTCTTCTGCTCGAGCCCGAGGACGCGGAGCGCCAATCCGAGGCCGCCGCTGAAACCAGCGGTGATCATGATCTGCGACGGGGCGCATTCGATCCCACGGGCCAACGCAAGGTAGGCCGCGATCTCGCGCCGTAACGCCAACTCGCCGCGTGGATCAGGGTAGATCGCAGGCGTGCTCGCTTCGATGCGAACGGCTTGCGCGCGCATCCGTGCCAGCAGCGTGGCAGGAAAGGTCTCCTGTGCCGGCACACCCATCTGAAAGATCGCCGGCCCCGCAGTGAGCTCCCGGTACATCTCCATGAAGGAGCCTGGCGCCGGGGCATTGTCCTGGCGGACAGGGAAGGACGGCCGATCCACCACATGTGTTCCGCTGGCGCGGCTGGCGACGATCAGTTGGGCGGACGAGAGCTTCTCATACGCGATGCGCACGGTGCCACGCGCGACGCCAAGCTGAGCCGCCAGATCCTGCCAGGAGGGCAGGCGTGCGCCCGGCGCGAGGACGCCGCTCTCGATGGCGGCCCTGATCCCCCTGTGGATCTGCTCTGCCAAGGGCGTTTTTGCAGAGCGATCGAGCTCCAGATGCAGCGGCTTGGTCATGTCCAGGTAGTACACGCTTTTTATGCATTCTTGGTTCTTTTTTATGGACCACGGCGAGGACATCTAAAGGGCAAGGGAAGGCTTCATCCCCTCGTATTATGAAGGAGAAAGCAGATGAGTGGACGTCTCGACTACAACCACATCGCTCCGGCGGGCGCTAAGGCGCTGGGCGGCGTTTACGGCTACGTGATGCAGAGCGGGCTCCCCGCGACGCTGGTGAATCTCGCTTATCTGCGGGTCTCGCAGCTCAACAACTGCGCCTATTGCCTCGACATGCACACGCGCGATCTGCTCAAGGGCGGGGTCAAGATCGAAAAGCTTGCGTTGGTCCAGGCGTGGGCCGAGGCTGGCAATCTCTTCGACGAGCGGGAGCGCGCCGCGCTTGCATGGGCCGAGACCGTCACCCGCGTGGCCGAGACCAACGTTCCGGATGAAGCCTATCAAGCCGCGCGCAAGGTCTTCAGCGAGCGCGAGCTGGTTGATCTGACGATCGCCATCAGTCTGATGAATGCGTACAATCGCATGTCGATCAGCTTCCGAAATACGCCGCAAGCCGTTCTTGAGAAGGCCGCCTGATTGCGAACGGCATCGGCAGAATGAGAGTAGGAGCTTGAAAATGACGAGCGTGATTTCCGGCGTCAAGATTCCCGACAGCCAACTCGCGCGTGAGGCCACCGAGCTCGTGCGCCAATACGAAGACGAGATGCTGTTCAACCATTCAGTTCGCGTCTATGTGTTCGGCGCGATCAAGGGGCTGCGCCAGAAGCTGAAGTTCGATCCGGAGCTGTTGTACGTCGCGGCGTTGTTTCACGACCTCGGCCTCGTCGATCACTACCACACCGAGACCAAGCGATTTGAGGTCGACGGCGCCGACGCCGCGCGCGACTTTCTGCGGGCGCGCGGCATTGCCCAGCCGCAAGCCGACCTGGTGTGGGAGGCGATCGCGCTGCACACCACGCCCGGTATTCCGCAATATATGAGACCGGAGATCGCGCTCACCAACGCAGGCGTTCTGGTGGATGTCGTAGGCGTCGGGTTCGACGATTATACGCCCGAACAGCGCGAGCAGGTGACCTCCGCTTTTCCGCGCGGTGACTTCAAGAACGAATTCCTGAAGGTGCAGACCTGCTCGGCCTTGAAGAAACCACAGACGACATTCGGGACCGTCAATTTCGATTACATCGAGGATCACGATCCCACGTTCCGCAAGCCAAATGCGTGTGCGCGCATCCGCAACACGCCCTGGCAGAGCTGAGCGGGCTTCCTCAGGGGCGCTACGCCACCGGATCGCTCGCTGCATCTGAACGGCTATGATCCGGCGCCAGCGGCGGCGCCGGTCCAGCCGGAGCGTTCGTCGGCGACGCAGCATCGCGGCGCGACGTGAACCCGATCGACCTTGGGCTGGCGTCACGCCAGGCGACGATCCAGATCAGGAAGCCGAGCAGCGCGAGCCCGGCGCCGACGGGACCGGTGGAGGTCCAGCCCAGCCCCTCGCGAATGGCGAGGCCGCCGAGGAACGGGCCGAGCGCATTGGCGGTGTTGAAGGCCGAATGGTTCAGCGCGGCGGCGAGCGCCTGCGCATCTCCCGCGACGTCCATCAGCCGCGTCTGCAGGATGGCGCCGAGCGAGACGCTAGCGCCGATCGCGAACACGTCCGCCGCGAGCAGCCAGGGATTGCCGGCGGCGAGCGGAAACAGCAGGAGTGCGACGGCGGCGAATAGCAGGATGACGCCCGCCGTCGGCATCAGCGCGCGGTCGGCGAAGCGCGGCACGACCAGATTGCCGAGCGTGGCGCCGATGCCGAACACGGCGAGGAAGAACGGGATGACCGTGGGGCTGACCTTGGTGACCTCGATCAGCGTGGTCGCGAGATAGGTGTAGATGGCGAACATGCCGCCGAAGCCGATGGCGCCGATCGCCAGCGTGATCCAGACGCGGCCGCTTCTGAGCGCGCCGAGCTCGCGGAGCGGATCGGAGCTGCCGGCCCGGTCGCGCGGCGCGAACAGGGCGCACAGCAAAATCGTGAGCAGCGCCAGCACCGACACGAGGCCAAAACTCGCGCGCCAGCCGACCGCCTGTCCGATCAGATTGGCCAGGGGCACGCCGATGATGGTGGCAGAGGTCAGGCCGAGCACGACTTGTCCGACCGCCTGCGAGCGGCGATGTTGCGGAACGAGCGAGGCGGCGACCAGCGCGGCGATGCCGAAATAGGCGCCGTGGGGCAATCCGGAGAGAAAGCGGGCCGCGATCATCGAGCCGTAGCCCGGCGCCAACGCCGTGAGCGCATTGCCGAGTGCGAACACGGCCATCAGCGCCAGCAGCTGCGTGCGCCGCGCGAACCGCGCGCCGAGCACGGCGATCAGCGGTGCGCCCAGCACGACGCCAAGCGCATAGGCGCTGATCGCGTGGCCCGCCGTCGGCTCGTCGATGCCGAGGTCGGCGGCAAAGAACGGCAGCAGGCTCATCGATGCGAATTCGGTGGTTCCGATCGCAAAGCCTCCCATCGCGAGCGAGACGAGGACGATGGCGAGGTGAGGGGGCGCCGAGGCTGCGGTTGAACCCGCGCGGGTCGAGGTCGCTTGATGCGAGATCGTCATGTGTCCTGCATTGATGGCGTCAAAGGGAACCAGCCCAGCGAACGTCGCCATCCCTGCAAGATTTGTTCGACGGTACTTAAACCCGGATCAGCCAGCGTCAACAGGAAGCCGCGATGTCAGGCGGGCTGCATATCAGCATCCCGCATGTGCCAGCCCTCATCGATGCTTCGATCGTCGAGGGGGCTTCGCCTGTGCAAAATACGGGTTCACGACGCAACTCGCCGAACGGCCGACGGCGAGGTATTTGCATTGTGCCAGCGAACCGTAACGGCAATCGAAATAGCCGACGGGGCCGTAGATCTGCATGCAGACGGGGTAGCTTGGATCATAGGTCTGCGCGTGCACGGCCCCGCCTGCGAGCAGCAGGCCAATGACGATGAGCGCGCACTGTGTGAGGCGCATCTCAGCGCGGCAGGAAATAGCCGGGCGTCTGCGCGCGCGGACGATTCGGATAGGCATAGGGATCGTCGCTCTCGCCGGCGAAGAAGGGATTGGCGATGCAGGTCAGCGCGCGACCCGACGCGCTGGCCTGACACTGTGCGTAGGTATCGAACCTGCAATTGCTCAGCCCAGGCCATTCATCGCCGGTGAGGCAGAACGGATGACGCGTGCCGAATGCCTGCGCCGGCGAGCTTGCGCTGAGTGCGAACGCAATTGTGGCGAGCGCGAGCGAAAATGTGGCGACAATGGGGAGGGTATTCCGTTCACGCATCTCATTTCTCCAATCACGCGAATGTGCGCGCGGCGTCGTTACGCGCCCCTGCAGTTTATCTCGTGTCGGCAACATTGGAATTGCTGAAAACACTTGTTTCAAAGGGTTTCGGGCGCGCTCTGCTAAACGTTCGTTAATGAAGCGCGGCCCTTTGGCTTCAACTGTTGCGTCGAGGTTACAGCAATTCCGTCGAGCGCTGTTATGACGGCACCACGGCCCGGGGGCCTACTGAAGAAACTGGAACGGGAATCAGATGAAGAAGAATTTGTTGCTTGCCGCTGTCAGCCTCGTCGCGCTGAGCGCGGCTGCGCCAGCGCTGGCTGCTGACCTCGCGGCGCGGCCGTACACGAAGGCGCCGCCTGCGGCGATCGCGGCGGTCTACGACTGGAGCGGCTTCTACATCGGCGCCAACGCCGGTGGTGGTTCGTCGCACGCGACTTGGGATTTCGTTGGCCTTGGTCGCGAAGGTTCGCACGATGCGACCGGAGCCACGGTCGGTGGTCAGATCGGTTACCGCTGGCAGTCGGGTCAGTTCGTGTTCGGCGTGGAAGGTCAAGGCAACTGGGCCGACTTCTCTGGCGACAACGTCAGCGCGCTGTTCGCCACCCGCAACCGCACCAAAGTCGACGCGTTCGGTCTGATCACCGGTCAAGTGGGCTACGCCTGGAACAACGTCCTGCTCTACGTCAAGGGCGGTGCGGCTGTGGTCAGCAACAAGTACGAGATCTATGGTCTCGGCGGTCCGCTGCTCGCCTCGACCAGCGACACCCGTTGGGGTGGCACGGTCGGCGCTGGCCTCGAGTTCGGTTTCGCCCCGAACTGGTCGGTGGGCGTCGAGTACAACCACATCTTCCTCGCCGACAAGGACGTGACCTTCGCCGGCTTCGCAGGTACCGAGCGCATCCGCCAGGACGTCGACATGGGCCTCGTCCGGTTGAACTACAAGTTCGGCGGCCCGATGATCGGCCGCTACTAAGACGTACCGCTTCTCTGGAAGCTGCCATCGAAAGCCCCGGCCTTGCGCCGGGGCTTTTTTTATTGTCCGGTTCAGAGGCTTAACCATCTTTCTCCGGAAAGGTCGAGATCGCTTGACTCCCGAGAACGAAATGAGAACAATGTTCTTCATACGTTCTAGCAAAGGGAGCGCGAGACCATGTTCAAGATTTTCGTGGAAGAGGCAGCTGCTCTGGCGTCGATCACGCTGTTCGTCGGAATGATCGCGATCTGGGCCCAGGTGATTCCGCAGCTCTGAGCAGCGGTTCCGTAAACCGATGGCCAAGTCCCAATCGGAGCCCTCGTCGAGGTGCCGGGTTGGGGAAAAGCGGGACGACGCGGCTGATCGGCCGTTCCGGGTGGACTCTGGGGCAGTGACGCCTCACCATCGTGAGGCGAGTCGGCCGGGCAGGTGCGGGGATGCTCACCATGTCCCCTGGAGCCGGCGACCGCTCCATCTCATCTGCAAGAGGCCGTCACGCGACCATGCCGAGCGCCGGATTTGTCCACCTTCACGTTCACTCGGCCTATTCGCTGCTCAAGGGCTCGATCAAGATCGCCAAGCTCGCCGAGCTTGCGAAGAAGGACCACCAGCCGGCCCTGGCGCTGACCGATACCGACAACATGTTCGGTGCGCTGGAGTTCTCCGACAAGATGGCGGGGTCCGGTATCCAGCCGATCGTCGGCTGCGAGCTCGCGATCGATTTCGGCGACCAGGATCCGAATGCGCGCAACGCGCTCGGGCCCTCGCGCGTGGTGCTGCTGGCAGCGCAGGAGCGCGGCTACCGCAGCCTGATGCGGCTGAACTCGCGGGCGTTCCTGGAGACGCCCGATACCCACGCCCCCCACATCAAGTTCGACTGGCTCGACGGCGAGACCGAGGGCCTGATCGCGCTCACCGGCGGTCCGGACGGTCCGGTCTCGCTGGCGCTCGCCACCGGGCAGGCCGAAATTGCCGCGTTGCGCTGCGAGCGCCTCGCTGGCCTGTTCGGCGACCGCCTCTACGTCGAATTGCAGCGCCACAACACCGACAAGGAGCGGCGCATCGAGAGCGGCCTGATCGACATCGCCTATGCCAAGGGCCTGCCGCTGGTCGCGACCAACGAGCCTTATTTCGCCGCGACCGACGATTACGAGGCGCATGACGCGCTGCTCTGCATCGCCGGTGGCCGGCTGATCGCCGAGACCGACCGCGAGCAGCTCACCCCCGATCACCGCTTCAAGACCCGCGCCGAGATGGCGGTGTTGTTCGCCGACATTCCGGAGGCGCTGGCCTCGACGGTGGAGATTGCCGAGCGCTGCTCGTTCCGCCCGATGACGCGCAAGCCGATCCTGCCGTTCTTCACGGTCGGTGCTGCCGCAAGCTCGGATGCCGCCGCGGTCGAGGCTGCGGAGCTGAAGCGGCAGGCGGAGGAGGGACTCGCCAACCGCCTGCGCGTGCACGGCCTGTCGCAGGGCACCACGGAAGAGGATTACAACAAGCGCCTGGCGTTCGAGCTCGACGTCATCATGCGCATGAAGTACGCGGGCTACTTCCTGATCGTGTCCGACTTCATCAAATGGGCGAAGGCGCACGGCATCCCGGTCGGGCCGGGCCGCGGCTCGGGCGCAGGCTCGCTGGTCGCCTGGGCGCTGACCATCACCGATCTCGACCCGATCAAGTTCGGCCTGCTGTTCGAGCGCTTCCTCAATCCCGAGCGCGTCTCGATGCCGGACTTCGACATCGACTTCTGCCAGGACCGCCGCGGCGAGGTGATCAAATACGTCCAGGAGCGCTATGGCCGCGACCAGGTCGCGCAGATCATCACCTTCGGAACGCTGCAGGCGCGCGGCGTGCTGCGCGACGTCGGCCGCGTGCTGCAGATGCCCTATGGCCAGGTCGACAAGCTGACCAAGCTGGTGCCGCAGAACCCGGCCGCGCCGGTGACGCTGGCCGCCGCGATCGAGAGCGAGCCGAAGCTGCAGGCGTTCCGCGACGAAGATCCGGTGGTGGCGCGCGCCTTCGACATCGCCCAGCGCCTCGAAGGCCTGACCCGCCACGCCTCGACGCACGCGGCCGGCATCGTCATCGGCGATCGCCCCTTGAGCGAACTCGTGCCAATGTACCGCGATCCGAAGTCGGACATGCCGGTGACCCAGTTCAACATGAAATGGGTCGAGCCGGCTGGCCTCGTCAAATTCGACTTCCTCGGCCTGAAGACGCTGACGGTGCTCGACGTTGCCTGCAAGTTGCTCAAGCCGCGCGACATCCATGTCGATCTCGCCACGCTGCCGATCGACGATGCCGAGAGCTACCAGATGCTGGCGCGGGGCGAGGTGGTCGGCGTGTTCCAGGTGGAAAGCCAGGGCATGCGGCGCGCGCTGGTCGACATGCGCCCTGACCGTTTCGAGGATATCATCGCGCTGGTCGCGCTCTATCGCCCGGGCCCGATGGCGAACATCCCGACCTATTGCGCGCGCAAGCACGGCGACGAGGAGCCGGAATATCTGCATCCGGTGCTGGAGCCGATCCTCAAGGAGACCTTCGGCGTCATCATCTACCAGGAACAGGTGATGCAGATCGCGCAGGTGATGTCGGGCTATTCGCTTGGCGACGCCGACCTCTTGCGCCGCGCCATGGGCAAGAAGATCCGTGCCGAGATGGACAAGCAGCGCGACATCTTCGTCGCGGGCGCGGTGAAGAACGGCGTGCCGAAGGGCCAGGCCGAGACTATCTTCGAGCTGTTGGCCAAGTTCGCCGATTACGGCTTCAACAAGAGCCACGCGGCGGCCTATGCGCTGGTGTCCTACCACACCGCCTACATGAAGGCGCATTATCCGGTGGAGTTCATCGCGGCGTCGATGACACTCGATCTCAACAATACCGACAAGCTGTCCGAATTCCGCTCCGAGGCGCAGCGCCTCGGCATCAAGGTCGAGCCGCCGAACATCAATCGCTCGGGCGCGACCTTCGAGGTCGGCGACAAGACGATCTATTACGCGCTCGCCGCGCTCAAGGGCGTCGGCATCCAGGCGATCGACCAGATCATCGAGGAGCGCAACAACAGGGGATTGTTCACCTCGCTCGCCGACTTCGCCGCGCGGGTCAATCCGCGCGCGATCAACAAACGCATCATCGAGAGCTTTGCCGCCGCCGGCGCCTTCGACACGCTGGAGCCGAACCGGGCGCGTGTCTTCGCCGGCGCGGATTCTATCCTGGCCGCCTGCCAGCGCGCGCATCAGGCCGAGACCATCGGTCAGAACGACATGTTCGGCTCATCGGCCGACGCGCCGAGCATCATGCTGCCGCAGATCGAGCCATGGCTGCCGGCCGAGCGGCTGCGCCGCGAATACGATGCGATCGGCTTCTTCCTGTCGGGACATCCGCTCGACGATTACGCCACCGTGCTCAAGCGCCTGCGGGTGCAGTCATGGGCCGAGTTCTCGCGCGCGGTGAAGACCGGCGCCACCGCCGGCAAGGTCGCGGCCACCGTCGTCTCGCGCATGGAGCGGCGCACCAAGACCGGCAACAAGATGGGCATCATGGGGCTGTCCGATCCGACGGGCCACTTCGAGGCCGTGCTGTTCTCCGAGGGCCTTGCGCAATATCGCGACGTGCTGGAGCCGGGGGCTGCCGTGCTGCTCCAGCTCGGCGCCGAGCTCCAGGGCGAGGACGTGCGCGCCCGCGTGCTGCATGCCGAGCCGCTCGATGACGCCGCCGCCAAGACGCAGAAGGGCCTCCGCATCTTCCTTCGCGACACCAAGCCGCTGGAATCGATCGCCAAGCGTCTCGCCGGTCCCGAGATCGCCGCCGCGAACGGTGCCGCGCCGAAAATCGGCAGCCCGGCCATCGCGCCGCGCTCCAATGGCGACGGCGAGGTCTCACTGGTGATGATGCTCGACCTCGAGACCGAGGTGGAGATGAAGCTGCCCGGCCGCTTCAAGGTCTCGCCGCAGATCGCCGGCGCAATCAAGGCGGTCGCCGGCGTGGTGGACGTGCAGCAGGTCTGACGGTACGCCCACACCGCTGCAAACCAAGGCTTAACTATTTGATCCGCGCCTGGTTTCGAAGTCCGTAGAGCGCAGCTATCAGTTGTCGTGTCAAGTAACTCGTTGGACGTGAAGCCAGGGAGAACCACACCCATGTGCGACAGATGCTCTGACATTCTGCGTCAACCACTCACTTCTTCGCGGCGCTCCATGATGCTTCTTGCCGCTTCGGCGTTCGGAGTGGCGGCGCTTGGCGGATCCGCGCCGGCCAAGGAGGCGAAGGCGCCGCCGAAGCCGCAGAACGTGCTGTCGCCCGATGCCGCTCTCAAGCGCCTGATAGAGGGCAATGCGCGCTACGTGGCCGGCGTGTCGCGTCGCCACGACTTCAAGAATGAGCGCGAGGCTCTGGTCGGCGGTCAGAATCCTTTCGCGGCCGTTCTGAGCTGCGCGGATTCGCGTATCGCGCCCGAATACGCCTTCGACAGCGGGCGCGGCGACTTGTTCGTGTGCCGCGTCGCCGGAAACTTTGCCGGCGATGAGACGATCGCGAGCATGGAGTACACCGTCGCCGTGCTCGGCACGCCCTTGATCCTGGTGCTCGGGCACGACAGCTGCGGCGCCGTCGACGCGACCATCAAGTCGCTGAAGGACGACAAGCCGCTGCCGGGGCATATCCCCACGCTGGTGTCCGCGCTCGCGCCGGCGGTGAAGACCGCGGCTCAGCAGAGTGGGAACGCGCTTGACAACGCCATCCGTCAGAACGTCATCGACAACGTTGCCAAGCTGAAATCGGCTGCTCCGATCCTCAACGCTGCGGTCGAGCAGGGCAAGCTCAAGGTGGTCGGCGGCATCTATCGGCTGAGCACAGGGACCGTCGAGTTGCTTGCCCAGGGCTGAGCCCGCCTTCGGAACATGGAGCCGGTGGTCGCGCCTCTTTCCAGCAGGGGCCGGCCGCCGGGCCATCTTCAGAAGCGCAGCCGCCCTCGGGCCAGCCGCGCCATTTCGCCGCCTCAATCCGAGCCTTTCGTTCAAGCGCCGTTCAGCCGGCCGCGCGTCAGATGTGCGGTGGCGTTTGAACCTTATTGGCGGGCGAGCAGGCGATGCGCGGGACCTTCGGAGCTTTCTTCGGCCTTCTTCTGGCGATCCCGCTGGTTGCGGGCATGATGCCGGGGCCCGCAAGCGCGCAGCAGCAGGAGAAGCGCATCGCGCTCGTGGTCGGCAACGGCGCCTATGCCAAGTCGCCGCTGGCGACCACCGCCAACGATGCCGGCCTGATCGCGCAGACGCTGCAGGCGGCGGGCTTCGACGTCGTCGGCGCGCGCGATCTCGACGGCGACACGCTGCGCAAGAGCTTGCGCGACTTCATCCAGAAGGCCCAGGCATCCGGCCCGGGCACCGTCGCGATGATTTATCTCGCCGGCTATGGCGTGCAGCTCGCCGGCGAGAACTATTTCGTCCCGGTTGATTCCAATATCAGCCGGGACACCGACATTCCGACCGAGGCCCTGCGCGTCAGCGACTATGTGCGCCAGCTGGCAGCGATTCCGCTCAAGGCCAACATCGTCGTGCTCGATGCGGCTCGTGCGCAGCCCTTCATCGAGGGCGGTCAGCCGATCGCCAGCGGCCTTGCGCTGGTCGAGCCCGAGGCGAACATGCTGATCGCCTTCAACGCGGCGCCCGGCACGGTGGCGCCGGAGGAGCCGGGCCCCTACGGCATCTATGCGCAGTCGCTCGCCGAGATGATCCGCACCGGCGGCCTGCCGCTGGCCGAGGTGTTCGACCGCGTCCGCCTGCGCGTCAACGAAGCCTCCAAGGGCGCACAAGTGCCCTGGAACGAGCAGAAGATCGCCGCGCAATTCTCGTTCTTCGAGCGTGGGCCCGACGCGCCTCCGCCGGAGGCCGGCTCCGACCAGGTTGCCGCGATGCGCAACAAGCCGATCCGCGATCTCGGTGTGCAGGATGCCTATGCCGCCGCGCTCGAGCGCGACACGCTGGCGGGCTATGAGGAATTCCTCGTGACCTACCCGAGTGATCCGCTCGCCAAGCGCGTGAGGGCGATCGTGGCGGCGCGGCGCGAGGCGATCACCTGGCGGCGGACCTATCGCACCGACACGCCGGAGGCCTATTGGTCGTATCTGCGCCGCTATCCGCGCGGGCCACATGCGGCCGACGCGCGCCGGCGTCTTGCGATCCTCACCGCGCCGCCCGAGCCGCCGCCGACCTTCGCGATGATCGATTACGACGTGCCGCCACCGCCGCCCGAGGAGGTGGTCTATGTCGATCGTCCCGTGCTGTATTTCAGCGACCCCGATTTCGGCTTCGCGCCGCCGCCACCGCCGCCGGTCTACTATCTGCCGCCGCCGCCGCCGGATTTCGTCGTGCTGCCGCCGCCGCTGCCCGTGGTCGGCCTATTCGTGCTGCCGCAGCCGGTGTTCGTGCCGATTCCAGTGTTCGTCAGGCCGCCGGTCTATGTCGCGCCGCCGCCGAACAACATCATTTACCAGAACATCCACAACACCACGGTCATCAACACCGTGATCAACCGGCCGCCGCCGCCACCGCCTGCGGGGGCGGGCGCGGGGACCGGACCGGCCAATCTGGCGCCTGCCGTCGCCGGGCGCGCCAACCCGGCAGGTCCGGCGGTGCCGCAGGCCGTGGTTCAGCGCGCCGCGCTGATCCAGCAAGGCAAGGCGCCGATGCCGCCAAGCGCGACGATCCAGCCGATGGCAAGGCCAGGTATCGCGGCACCGGCTCCGGCCAATGTCGCCCCCGCGACAACAGCGCAGCCGCCCGCTGGGGCCAAGCTGCCGCAGGCCAATACGCCGCCGCAGGCGAATACGGTGCCGCAGGCCAACACGCCGCCGGCGCCGGGGGCTCCCGGTGCGCCACCGGCCGCAGCAGGGGTGGCGCCCGGGGCTATCACGCCGAACACAGGTCCGACCGCGACGGCTCCCGCTGGCAACGCGGCTGCGAGCCCGCAAGCACCGGGGGCGGCCAAGCCGCCACAGGCCAGCACACCGCCGCAGGCTACGGCGCCGCCGCAGGCTAACGCGCCGGCGCAGGCTAATACGCTGCCGGTGCCCGGGACCCCTGGCGGACCGCCGGCTCCGGCTGGAGCAGGGCGCGCGCCAGGCATGGCCCCATCGCAGGGCAAGCCCGTCGCGACCACCACGCCACCCGCCGGCAACATCCAACCCGCGCAGCCGAACGCGGCAACCGCGACGGCGCCCAACCAGCCGCCCGCTCGCGGAGGTCCGACGCCGCCGTCCGCGGGGCTGCCCAGGCCGGGGGCATTGCCTCCGTCCGCGACGGACCCGCGCGGCAGGCCGACCGGCCCTCAGCCGGGCGTTTTGCCGCCCCCGAGTGCCGCTGGCAGACCGGGTGTTCCGAGCGCGGTCAGGCCCGCGACGCCTCCACCGCCGCCGGTGGCAGCGCGCGAGCCGTCAACGGTTCAGGATCGTCGGGCGGTTCCGCCGCCGCAAGCCGCCAAGCCCGCGCCGCCGGTGAATCCTCAGGCTCTGGCCAGGCCGACAGCTCCGCCACCGCCACGGGTCGCACCACCTCCGCCGCCGCGTGCGGCGCCTCCACCGGTGGCCGTCGCACGACCGACACCGCCGCCGCCCATGGCCCGGCCCGCTCCGCCGCCTCCGATGGCGCGGCCGGCGCCGCCTCCGCCACCGGTGGCAAGGCCGGCACCGCCGCCGCCACCTCCGGTAGCGCGTGCAGCACCGCCTCCCATGGTCGCGGCGCCGCCGCGGCCAGCGCCAGCACCACATCATCCGCCGCCACGGCCGGCCGGACCGCCGCCGAAGGTTTGCCCGCCCGGCCAGAAATGCTAGGGCGCCGGCAAGCGACGAAAGCTTCCGGGTGCCCGGGAAGGGCCCCTTATTTCCTTGCTTCTGGCCGAAATGGCGCTATATAGCGCGCCATCTCACACGGAAACATGGCTCACAAGGCCGTCCGGTGGCAACCGGGGCGAGAACGCTCCGTTTTGCTCACACGTTTCCGGAGGAACCAACCGGAGAATTAGAACGATGGCGCTACCCGATTTCACCATGCGTCAGCTGCTCGAAGCTGGCGTTCACTTTGGTCACCAGTCCCACCGCTGGAATCCGAAAATGGCTCCGTTCATTTTCGGTACCCGCAACAACATCCACATCGTCGACCTCGCCCAGACCGTGCCGATGCTGCACCAGGCCCTTCAGGCCGTCAGCGACACGGTTGCCAAGGGCGGCCGCATCCTGTTCGTCGGCACCAAGCGCCAGGCGCAGGACGGCGTTGCCGATGCGGCCAAGCGCTGCGCGCAGTACTTCGTCAATTCGCGCTGGCTCGGCGGCACGCTGACCAACTGGAAGACCATCTCGGCCTCGATCAAGCGCCTGCGTCATCTCGACGACGTGCTCTCGGGCGGCGAAGCCAATTCCTACACGAAGAAGGAGCGTCTGACGCTTCAGCGCGAGCGCGACAAGCTCGATCGCTCGCTCGGCGGCATCAAGGACATGGGCGGTCTGCCCGACCTGATCTTCGTGATCGACACCAACAAGGAAGACATCGCGATCCAGGAGGCCCAGCGCCTCAACATCCCGGTCGCCGCGATCGTCGATACGAATTCGGATCCCAAGGGCATCACCTATGTGGTGCCGGGCAATGACGACGCCGGCCGCGCCATCTCGCTTTATTGCGACTTGATCGCGCGTGCGGCGATCGACGGCATCTCGCGCGCCCAGGGCGATTCGGGCATCGATATCGGCGCGTCGGCCAAGCCGCTCGCCGAAGAGCTGCCGGCTGCATCCTCGAGCGGTTTCCAGGGCCTTGCGGGTCCTCGCGGCACCGCCGACGACCTCAAGAAGTTGCCGGGCGTGTCGGGTGCGATCGAGAAGAAGTTCAACGACCTCGGCATCTTCCACTATTGGCAGCTCGCCGAGCTCGACCACGACACCGCGCACACGATCGGCGAAGAAGTCGGTCTGCCGAGCCGTGCGGACGCCTGGGTGGCCAAGGCCAAGGCGCTGACCGCGGAAGCGGAATAGTCAAAAAGAGCGATGGGTTGGCCGGATAGGATCCGGCCACCACTTCAGTTGACGCGAATTCCTGAGATGGACCGCGGCGGGGCGCTTCGATGCCGCGTCGCGGCAAACCGGCAGGCACAAAGGATATTCAACGATGGCAACGATCACTGCTGCGATGGTCAAGGACCTGCGCGAGTCGACCGGCGCGGGCATGATGGACTGCAAGGCCGCGCTCACCGAAAACGACGGCAACATGGAAGCGGCGCAGGACTGGCTGCGCAAGAAGGGCCTGTCGAAGGCCGCCAAGAAGTCTGGCCGAGTCGCTGCCGAGGGCCTGATCGGCGCGCTGACCAAGGGCACCAAGGGCGTCGTGGTCGAGGTCAACTCCGAGACCGACTTCGTGGCGCGCAACGGCCAGTTCCAGGGCCTCGTCAAGATGATCGCCCAGGTCGCGTTCGACGTCGGCGCCGATGTCGAGAAGATCAAGGCTGCCAAGGTCGGCGACGTCACGATCGAAACCGCGATTAATGATGCGATTGCCACCATTGGCGAGAACATGACGCTGCGCCGGGCCGCCCAGCTCGAGGTAAGCCAGGGCGTGGTCTCGCACTACGTCCACGGAGCCGTCATCGACGGCGCCGGCAAGATGGGCGTGATCGTGGCGCTGGAATCGCCGGGCAAGGCCGACGAGCTCGCAGCGCTCGGTCGCCAGATCGCAATGCATGTCGCCGCCGCCAACCCGCTGGCGCTCGACCCGTCGGGCCTCGACCCGGCCGTGGTCAAGCGCGAGAAGGACGTGCTCGCCGACAAATACCGCCAGCAGGGCAAGCCCGAGAACGTGATCGAGAAGATCGTCGAGTCCGGCCTCAAGACCTACTACAAGGAAGTCTGCCTGCTCGAGCAGGCCTTCATCCACGACACCGGCAAGTCGGTGGCGCAGGCGGTGAAGGAAGCCGAAGGCAAGGTCGGCGGCCCCGTGAAGATCGCCGGCTTTGTGCGCTATGCTCTCGGCGAGGGAATCGAGAAGCAGGAAAGCGACTTCGCAGCCGAGGTCGCGGCGGCCAGCGGCAAGAAGTAAGCGCCGGAACGTTCCTTCCGGCGCCGCCGGAAGCGGCGCCCGGACAAGGAAGGTGCTCATGACTGATCCGGTCTATCGTCGCGTCGTGATCAAGCTGTCCGGCGAATATCTCGCGGGACAGCAGGGCTTTGGTATCGACCAGCCGACCGTCGACCGGGTTGCGGACGATCTGATCGCCGCCCGCAAGCTCGGCACCGAGGTTGCGGTCGTGATCGGTGGCGGCAACATCGTGCGCGGCGTCGAGGTTTCCGCCCGCGGCGTGTCGCGGCCGACCGGTGACACCATGGGCATGCTCGCCACCATGATGAACTGCCTCGCGCTGGAGGCGGCGATCGAGCGCAAGGGCACGCCGGCGCGCACGCTGTCGGCCTTCGTCATGCCGGAGATCTCCGAGCTGTTCACCCGCACCGCGGCGCACAAATACCTCGCCGAGGGCCGGATCGTGCTGCTGGGGGGCGGAACCGGCAATCCGTTCTTCACCACCGACACGACCGCGGTGCTGCGCGCCGCCGAAATCGGCGCCCAGGCGGTGCTGAAGGCGACCAATGTCGACGGCGTCTACTCGGCCGACCCCAAGAAGGACCCGACCGCCACTCGTTTCGACCGCCTGACGCATTCGCAGGCGATCGAGGGCGGCTACAAGGTGATGGATGCGACCGCCTTCGCGCTTGCCCGCGAGACGTCGCTGCCTATCATCGTATTCTCGATCGCGCAGCCGGGGTCGATCGGTGCGATTCTGCGTGGCACCGGCCACGGAACCATTGTCGCCGGCTGATGTCTCGTCGTCGCGCTCCAAAAAAGGGAGGGCGCAGAGAGATCGCCGGGATTTTGAAGGAGAAACGTGATGGCCACGGGTAGTTTCGACCTCAACGAAGTGAAGCGCCGCATGCAAGGCGCCGTCCAGTCGCTCAAGCACGAGCTTGGCGGCCTGCGCACGGGCCGCGCCTCGGCCTCGATGCTCGATCCGGTCCAGGTCGACGCCTATGGCAGCCACATGCCGCTCAACCAGCTTGCCACCGTCAGCGTGCCGGAGCCGCGCCTGATCTCGGTGCAGGTCTGGGACAAGTCGATGGTCAAGGCCGTCGAGAAGGCGATCGTCGATTCCAATCTCGGCCTGTCTCCCGCGACCGAGGGCCAGGTGCTGCGCCTGCGCATTCCCGAGCTCAACGAAGAGCGGCGCAAGGAGCTGGTGAAGGTCGCGCACAAATACGCCGAAGCCGCCAAGGTCGCCGCGCGCCATGTGCGCCGCGACGGTCTCGACGTGCTCAAGAAACTCGAGAAGAATCACGAGATGTCGGAGGACGACCAGAAGCGTCACGCCGACGAGGTGCAGAAGGCGACCGACGGCACCATCGCCGAGATCGACCAGCTGCTGGCTGCCAAGGAAAAAGAAATCCTCACGGTTTAAGGCATCGCCTTCATGTCCAACGCCGCGCCCGCAACGGAAGGACCCGATCGGTCCGAGGCGCCTGCGCATGTCGCCATCATCATGGATGGCAACGGGCGTTGGGCGGCCGCGCGCGGTCTGCCGCGTGCGGAAGGGCATCGCCGCGGCGTGGACGCGCTGCGCCGCGTGGTGCGCGCCTCGCACGAGCTCGGCATCCGCTATCTCACCATCTTCTCGTTCTCTTCCGAGAATTGGTCGCGGCCGGCGAGCGAGATCGGCGATCTGTTCGGCCTGCTCCGGCGCTTCATCCGCAACGATCTGGCGAGCCTGCATCGCGACGGCGTCAAGGTCCGCATCATCGGCGAGCGCGAAGGGCTGGAGAGCGACATCTGCGCGCTGCTCAACGAGGCCGAGGAGCTGACGCGCGACAACACGCGCCTCACGCTCGTCGTCGCCTTCAACTACGGCTCGCGGCAGGAGATCGCGAAAGCGGCCCAGAAGCTGGCGCGCGAGGTCGCGGAGGGCAGGCGCGATCCTGAAACGATCGACGCGGAAACGCTCGGAACCTATCTCGATGCGCCCGACATTCCCGACCCCGATCTCATCATCCGCACCAGCGGCGAGCAGCGCCTGTCCAACTTCCTGATGTGGCAGGCCGCCTATAGCGAGCTGGTCTTCGTGCCGATCCACTGGCCCGATTTCGACAAGGCCGCGCTGGAAAGCGCGATCGCCGAATTTGCCAGGCGCGAGCGCCGTTTCGGCGGCCTGGTCGCGAAAACCGCCTCGTGAGCGAACCCGACGCCGCATCGGCGGGCGGAAAGCCTGCCCCGAGCAATCTGGTGATGCGGGTCCTCGCAGCCCTGGTGCTGGCGCCGCTGACCATTGCGATCGCTTACGCCGGTGGCTGGCTGTGGGCGCTTCTCGTCACCTTGGTATCGATTGGGCTGTTCGCGGAATGGCTGATGGTGGTAGGCGCGGCATCGACCGCGTTGACGGGGGCAGGGACGATCGTCATCGCCATGATGGGAGCCGCCGTCGCCTTCGGCGGGCTGAAAACCTCCGTCATCGTCGGCCTCGTCGGCGGCGCGGTGGTGACGCTGATGGCGCGGGGCAAGTTCGTCTGGGCGGCGACCGGCTTCGCCTATGCCGCGGCGGCGCTGCTGGCTTCGATCCTGGTGCGGAAGGATCTCGTCAACGGCTTCTCCGCGCTGATGTTCGTGCTACTGGTGGTATGGGCGACCGATATCGGCGGCTATTTCGCCGGTCGCAGCATTGGCGGGCCGAAGCTATGGCCGCGCGTGAGCCCGAAGAAGACCTGGGCGGGGGCATTCGGAGGCTTTGCCGCGAGTCTTGCGGTTGCCGCCGGCTTTGCCGCTTGCGGGATCGGAAAGCTCATTCCGCTGCTGCTGATCAGCGCCATCTTGTCGGTCGTGTCGGCATTGGGCGATCTGTTCGAATCCGCGGTGAAGCGGCGCTTCGGTGTCAAGGATTCCAGTCACTTAATTCCCGGCCATGGCGGGCTCATGGATCGCCTGGACGGTTTTGTCGCCGCCATCCTGGTGGCATGGATTATCGGCTTTCTCCGCCATGGTGTGCATAGCGCCGGAAGCGGTCTTATGGTTTGGTGAGGATATGAGCGCGGTCCCATTGCGTAACAACAAACTTGCTGCGACCAGCGTTCGCAGCGTCACGGTCCTCGGCGCCACCGGCTCGATCGGCGACAGCACGATGGATCTGCTGCGCGCCTCGCCCGAGCGCTACCGCGTCGAGGCGCTGACGGCGAACGGCAATGTCGCAGCGCTCGCCAAGCTCGCCAAGGAATTCTCCGCGCGTTTCGTCGCGATTGCCGATAGCTCCAAGCTCGGCGAGCTCAAGGCCGCGCTGGCGGGCACCGGCACCGAATGCGGCGCCGGCGAAAGCGCGGTGATCGAGGCGGGTGCGCGTCCGGCCGACTGGGTGATGGCGGCCGTGAGCGGCGCAGCCGGACTGAAGCCGGCGCTGGCGGCGGTCGATCGCGGTGCGCATGTCGCGCTCGCCAACAAGGAATGCCTGGTCTGCGCCGGCGATTTCTTCATGCAGCGCGCGGCCAAGGCAGGCGCCTGTATCCTGCCGGCCGATTCCGAGCACAATGCGCTGTTCCAGGCGTTGGCCTCCGGCAATCGCGACGAGCTCGTCCGCGTCATCATCACGGCGTCCGGCGGCCCGTTCCGCACCTGGAAACCGGCTGACATCGAGCAGGCGACGCTCGAGCAGGCCCTGAAGCATCCGAACTGGAGCATGGGCCAGAAGATCACGATCGATTCCGCCTCGATGATGAACAAGGGGCTCGAGGTGATCGAGGCGTCCTATCTGTTCGCGCTCTCGCCCGACGAGATCGACGTCCTGGTGCATCCGCAGTCGATCATTCACGGCATGGTCGAGTTTTCCGACCGTTCGGTGATGGCGCAGCTCGGTGCGCCCGACATGCGGACGCCGATCGCGCATTGCCTCGGCTGGCCCGACCGCATCAAGGGGCCGGCGGCCAAGCTCGATCTGGCCAAGATCGGCCAGCTGACCTTCGAGGCGCCCGATTTCGAGCGCTTCCCGGGCCTGCGCCTGGCCTTTGATTCGCTTCGGACCGGGAAGGGGGCGACCACCGTCTATAACGCAGCCAACGAGGTGGCGGTCGCCGCCTTCATCGCCGGCAAGATCCGCTTTGGCGCGATCGCGCGGCTGGTCGAGGCGACGCTGGACGACTGGGTCCGCAGCGGGAACCAGGCCCCGATGACATCGGCCGATGATGCAATATCCGTTGACCATGTTGCGCGAAATAGAGCTGCCGCCCTATTGCCTCAAATTGCCTTAAAGGCATCCTAGATGGCTTGGGGCCAGGGCCTTGCGGCGCTGGATGAGGGACTTCGATGATCGACTTTTTTGTCCATAGTTTCAATACGTTGAGCCATGGGCTCCTGGGTTACGCGGTTCCCTTCCTGTTCGTCCTGACCATCGTCGTGTTCTTCCACGAGCTCGGCCATTTTCTGGTCGCGCGCTGGGCAGGCGTTCGCGTGTTAACCTTTTCGCTCGGTTTCGGCCCGGAGCTGGTCGGCTTCAACGACCGCCATGGCACCCGGTGGAAGATCTCCGCGATTCCACTCGGCGGCTACGTCAAGTTCTTCGGCGACGAGAGCGAGGCCTCGACCCCGTCGGCGCAGACCCTTTCGTCCATGACGGCCGAGGAGCGCGCCGGCAGCTTCCACCACAAGAAGGTCGGTCCCCGTGCCGCCATCGTCGCAGCCGGACCAATCGCCAATTTTATCCTGGGCGCGCTGATCTTCGCCGCCATGGCGCTGTACTACGGCAAGCCGAGCACGATCGCGCGGGTCGACGGCGTCGTTGCGGACGGCGCGGCGGCGGCGGCCGGTTTCAAGGTCGGGGACGTCGTCGTCCAGATCGACGGCAAGCCGATCGAGAGCTTCGCCGACATGCAGCGAATCGTTGCAATGAGCGCAGGTTCAGCGCTTGCGTTCCAGGTGAAGCGCGACAGCGCCATCGTGTCGCTGACGGCGACGCCCGCGCTACTCGAACGCAAGGATCCCTTCGGCAACCGCCACCGTGTCGGCGTGCTCGGGATCGAGCACAAGTCGCAGGCCGGCGAGGCCTCGACCGCGCCGGTTGGGGTTGGCGAAGCGCTGAAGATTGGTGTCGAGCAGGTCTGGTTTATCATCACCAGCACTTTCAAGTTCCTGGGCTCGTTGTTCGTTGGACACGGCAATCCCAACGAGGTCAGCGGCGTCCTGGGAATCGCGAAGATGTCCGGGCAGGCAGCCAGCGCCGGGTTCCAGTTCGTGATCAACCTGTGCGCGGTGCTGTCGGTATCGATCGGCCTGTTGAACCTGTTCCCGATTCCGCTGCTCGATGGCGGCCACCTGATGTTCTACGCGGCCGAAGTGGTTCGCGGCCGGCCTCTGTCCGAGCGGACTCAGGAGATGGGGTTCCGAATCGGGCTCGGTTTGGTGCTGATGTTGATGGTGTTTGCGACCTACAACGACATCTTGCGGATGGCGGCTTCGTGATAGGGGCTTTTTTGTGGCGTTGCTGTTGAGCAACGTCTTGGAATGAAATTGAAATTACGGCGCGCTCGGCCGTTTGCGGCGTCGGGGAAATTGGCTACAAGCGGCCTGAACTTGGGGAATCTTCCAGACCGGCGTTGGGGTTGGGTCTGGTATGGAATGATAAGGGCGCGTTGCGCGATGAAGTTTGGACTGCGACTCCGGGGGGGCTTGCTCGCAACCCTGATCATGTTCGGCGCGCCGGTGGTTGCCCCGGTTGGGGCTGTTTTTGTCTCTTCGTCTGCGCTCGCTCAGACCGTCCAGTCGATTTCCGTCGAAGGAAATCGCCGTGTCGAGGTGGAGACCATCCGCTCCTATTTCAAGCCGGGTCCGGGCGGCCGCCTGGACCAAGCCGCCATCGATGACGGCCTCAAGGCGCTGATCGAGACCGGCCTGTTCCAGGACGTCAGGATCAATCGCGGCGCCGGCGGCCAGATCATCGTCTCCGTGGTGGAAAACCCGGTGATCGGTCGCATTGCCTTCGAGGGCAACAAGAAGATCAAGGACGAGCAGCTCACGTCTGAAGTCCAGTCCAAGGCGCGCGGCACCTTCTCCCGCGCCATGGTGCAGTCCGACACGCTGCGAATCGCCGAAATCTATCGCCGGTCCGGCCGCTATGACGTGCGCGTCACGCCTGAGGTCATCGAGCAGCCGAACAACCGCGTCGACCTGATCTTCACGATCGAGGAAGGCGCCAAGACGGGCGTCAAGTCGATCGAATTCGTCGGCAACAACGCGTTCTCGTCCTATCGCCTGCGCGACGTCATCAAGACCCGCGAATCCAACCTCTTGAGCTTCCTCGCCAGCGGCGACATCTACGACCCCGATCGGGTCGAGGCTGACCGCGACCTGATCCGCCGCTTCTATCTCAAGAACGGCTTTGCCGACGTCCAGGTGGTGGCCGCGCTCACCGAATACGATCCCGAGAAGAAGGGCTTCAACGTCACCTTCAAGATCGAGGAAGGCGCGCAATACCGGGTCGGTTCGGTCGACTTCCGCTCCAGCATTCCGAATTTCGATCCCTCGTCGCTGCGGGCCTATTCGCGCGTCTATGCCGGTTCGCTCTACAACGTCGAATCGGTCGAGAAGTCGGTCGAAGAAATGCAGATCGAGGCGTCGCGCCGCGGTTATGCCTTCGCCGTGGTCCGCCCGGGCGGCGACCGCAATTTCGAGGCGCACACCGTCTCCGTCGTGTTCAACATCGACGAGGGCCCGCGCACCTATATCGAGCGTATCAACCTGCGCGGCAACACCCGCACACGCGACTACGTGATCCGCCGCGAGTTCGACATCTCCGAGGGCGACGCCTACAACCGCGCGCTGGTCGACCGTGCCGAACGGCGCCTGAAGAACCTCGATTACTTCAAGAGTGTGAAGATCACGACCGAGCCCGGCTCGTCGAGCGACCGCGTGATCCTGATCGTCGACATGGAAGAGAAATCGACCGGCGACTTCTCGATCTCGGGCGGCTATTCCACGACCGACGGCGCGCTGGCGGAAGTTTCGGTCTCCGAACGCAATTTGCTCGGCCGCGGCCTGTTCGCCAAGGCGTCGGTGACCTATGGCCAGTACGCGCGCGGCTACTCGCTGTCGTTCGTCGAGCCGTATCTGCTCGACTACCGCGTCGCGCTCGGTCTCGACCTCTATCAGCGCGAGCAGCTGTCCAACAGCTACATCTCGTACGGCACCAAGACGCTCGGCTTCTCGCCGCGCCTCGGCTTCTCCTTGCGGGAAGACCTCGCGCTCCAGCTGCGCTACTCGGTCTACCAGCAGGAAATCTCGCTGCCGAGTTACCTGGCGAACTGTAACAACGTCCTCGGTTCGGCGGCATTCAACCCCAGCCCGGCCTTCTCGGCTGCCACCGGTATTCCTCTGGATCCGTCCACCAACGGCCTTGGCTGTTACAGCGACGGCGAAGCCTCGCTGCCGGTGCGCAGAGAGCTTGCTGGCGGCAAGACCCTGACTTCGGCGCTCGGCTATACGCTGACCTACAACACGCTGGACAACAACAAGAACCCGACCGACGGTCTGCTCGTCGACTTCCGGCAGGATTTCGCCGGCGTCGGCGGCGACGTCTCCTATCTGAAGACCGTGGCGGACGGAAAGTACTACGCGCCGCTGGTGTCTGATATCGTCGGTATCGTTCGTCTCCAGGGCGGCATCTTGACCAAGATCAACGATGATTTGCGGATGCTCGACCACTTCCAGATGGGCCCGAACCTCGTCCGCGGCTTCGCTCCGAACGGCATCGGTCCGCGCGACCTGAATCCCTTCGGCACGCAGGATGCGCTCGGCGGCACCAAGTACTGGGGCGCTTCGCTCGAATTGCAGATGCCGTTCTGGTTCCTGCCGAAGGAAGTGGGTCTGAAGGGCGCGGTCTATGCCGATGCCGGCGGCCTCTACGACTATAAGGGACCCACGAGCTGGATCGCGACCAATGAGGTCAATGTGCCAGGCTGTATCCCGTCGACGATCAACCCGCCGAGCGCTGGAACGTGCACGGGCCTGGTGTATGACGACAGCAAGGTGATCCGCTCGTCGGTCGGTGTCGGTCTGATCTGGCAGTCGCCGTTCGGTCCGCTGCGCTTCGACTACGCGGTGCCGCTCAGCAAGGGCAAGTACGACCGCACGCAGGAGTTCCGGTTCGGCGGCGGCACGACGTTCTAATTCGATCAGCACGGCACGATCCGGATCACTGGAGCCGGTTTCCGAAAGGGATCGTGCCAATCCTGCAGATGAGGCATGATGCGGCCTGAGCGCTTCATGCCGAAGCCGGACCGCGACGGGGTGGAATGGCGCAGCCGACCTTCTTCACACAACCGCCGGCGTCAGCGCTGGCCGACATTGCCGCGCTGACCAAGGCGCAGCTGGTCGATCCTGCGCGGGGGCAGCACGTCATCAAGGGCCTTGCTTCGCTCGACGAAGCCGGCCCGATGCATCTGACGTTCTTCGACAATCTGAAATATGCCGACCAGCTCAGGGCGACCAGGGCCGGGGCCTGCCTCGTGAGCCCGCGCTTCGAGGCTGAGGTGCCCGCGCACGTGGCCGTGCTGCGCGTGGCACAGCCTTTCCGTGCCTTCGTCAGGATCGCACGGGAATGGCACGCAGACGCGCTCAGGCCGCAATCTTGGGTCGGCAATGCCGGCATCGCGCCGTCCGCCATCATCGATCCCTCGGCTCGGCTCGAGGACGACGTGATCGTCGATCCCCTGGCGGTGATCGGCCCGGACGCCGAGATCGGCAGCGGCACCGTGATCGGCGTCGGCGCGGTGATCGGCCCCGGGGTCAAGATCGGCCGGGACTGCAATGTCGGCGCCCGCACCGCCATCCAATGCGCCCTGATCGGCAACAATGTGCTGATCCATCCGGGCTGCTCGATCGGCCAAGACGGCTACGGCTTCATCTTCTTCGGCCCCGAGGGGCATCTGAAGGTGCCGCAGACCGGGCGGGTGCTGATCCAGAACGACGTCGAGGTCGGCGCCAACACAACGATCGACCGCGGGTCCTTGCGCGACACGGTGATCGGCGAGGGGACCAAAATCGACAATCAGGTCCAGATCGGCCACAATGTGACGATCGGACGGCACTGCCTGCTGGCGGCCCAGATCGGCCTCGCGGGCAGCTTGACCATCGGCGACAACGTGGCGCTGGGAGCGAAGGTTGGCATCAACAACCACCTCAAGATCGGCGACGGAGCTCAGGTGACCGCCATGAGCGCCGTCAAGGATGACATCCCGCCGGGTGGACGCTGGGGCGGGCATTTCGCCAAGCCGACCAAACAATGGTTCAAGGAGATCATCGCGGTGGAGCGTCTGGTACGCGACAGCAAGGCCGATGCGAAGGACGAGGGACGGGAATGACGGCGGAATCACCTGTTAAGTTCGAGCTAGTGGATATCAACGCCATCCTCCAGACCCTGCCGCATCGCTTTCCGATGCTCTTGATCGACCGCGTGATCAACATCCGCGCCGACTACAGCGGCATCGGCATCAAGAACGTGACGTTCAACGAGCCGGCATTCCAGGGGCACTTCCCCGAGCGTCCGGTCTATCCCGGCGTGATGATGATCGAGGCGATGGCGCAGACCGCGGGCGTGATCGGCATCAAGTCGGTCGAGGGCACCGAGAAGCCACGCGCGGTCTATTTCCTCACCATCGACAAGTGCAAGTTCCGCAAGCCGGTGCTGCCCGGCGATACCATCGAATATCACATGCGCTCACTCGGCCGCCGCAAGGCCATGTGGTGGTTTCACGGCGATGCCAAGGTCAACGGCCAGGTCGTCGCGGAAGCCGACGTCGGCGCCATGCTGACGGACTGAGCGGCCTTAACTTCTCTGCACCGGTTCGCCCATCCGGCACGCGTAGCGGCCCGTGGCGGCCTCGCGCTTGATGTTCTGGTTGAAGAACCGCCCCATGGAGCGCGCGCCCAGGAGATGTTCGACCGTCTCGGCCGTCACGCCGCAATAGCGAACATAGATGCCGTTGCTGGCGACAATCAGGTCCTGTTGCGCGCCATCGTAACAGACGCGCTGAAGCACCGTGCTGCGGGTGATGTCCCGGCATTCGAAAGTCCCGAGATCGACCAGACGGTGTTCGCCGGTCTCCACCGTCTCGGGCACGATCGGCGTAGCCGCCAGCTGTGCAAGCAGAAGAACCAGGGCCCTGACCACGATGGCTGAAGCTCCGCATGAACGCGTTGAGGGGCCGGGACGGCCGCCTCATCCGGCACTTGAAACACGGCGAGATGATACGTCACTGGACAGATCGGGCATAGTCGCGCTAACCAGCCGAAAACCGAGCGACTTCAATACATAACCAGACCTTCTTGACGAGTAAGATTGGCTTGATGAGCAAGATTGATCCCATCGCACGGGTCGCGGACGGCGCCGTGATCGGCGAGGGTACCGAGATCGGACCCTATTGCATCATCGGCCCCAACGTGGTGATCGGCGAGAATTGCAGGCTGATCGGACATGTCACCGTCATCGGCCATACCTCGCTCGGCGATGGCTGCGTGATCTCGCCGTTCGTCGTGCTCGGCGGCGCCCCGCAGGATCTCAGCTACAAAGGTGAGCCGACCCGGCTCGAGATCGGCTCCGGCTGCACCATCCGGGAAGGTGCGACGATGAACGTCGGCACGATCAAGGGCGGCGGGCTGACGCGCGTCGGCAATGGCGGCTATTTCATGAACAACAGCCATGTCGGTCATGACTGTATGGTTGGCGACAACGTGATCTTCGCGACCTCGGCAACGCTCGGCGGTCACTGCGAGATCGGCGACGCCGTCTACATCGGTGGCCTGTCCGCGGTGCACCAGTTCACACGCATCGGTCCCTATGTCATGGTCGGCGGCGTATGCGGCGTGCGCGACGACGTCATCCCCTACGGGTTGGTCAACGGCCAATATGCCGTGCTGGAGAGCCTCAATCTGATCGGCATGAAGCGGCGCAAATTCACCAAGCAGCGCCTCGCGACCGTGCGCGCGTTCTACCAAAAGCTCTTCCTTGGCCCCGGCACCTTCGCCGAGCGGCTGGAGGCGGCGCGACCGCTCGCGAGCGAGGACCCTGCGATCGCCGAAATCCTCGACTTCATCGGCAAGGGCAAGCGCCCGCTCTGTCTTCCAGCCATCGCGAGGTGATCCCGGATGGCCGCGGGCATGACATCGGCGGCTTCGGAGGTTTCGTCACCGGTCGGCATCGTCGCCGGCGGCGGCGCCATGCCGTTTGCGGTCGCCGAGTCGCTGGTCGCGCGCGGCATTACGCCCGTGCTGTTTCCGCTGCGCGGCGCCTGCGATCCTGCGCGAGTGGAGCCATTCCGTCACCGCTGGATCTCGGTCGGCCAGCTCGGCCGCGCGATGCGGCTGTTCCGCGAGGAGGGCTGCCGCGACCTCATCTTCATCGGCACGCTGGTGCGACCCTCGCTGTCCGAGATCCGCTTCGACATCAAGACGCTGCGCCTGCTCGGCAATGTCATCCGCGCCTTTCGCGGCGGCGACGATCATCTGCTCTCCGGCGTCGGCCGGCTTCTCGAGCAGGACGGCTTTCGCATGGTCGGCATCAAGGATGTCGCGCCTGATCTGTTGATGCCTGAGGGATGTATCAGCCGTGCCTGGCCGAACGACAATGCCAAGGCCGACATCGAGCGCGGGCGTGCGGTTCTAACCGCGCTGGGCCCGTTCGACATCGGCCAGGCCGCCGTGGTGATCGACGGCCATGTGGTGGCGGTCGAGGATATTGAGGGCACCGACGCGTTGCTCACGCGCGTGGCGCGGCTGCGCGAGGAGGGCCGCATTCGCGCCGCGACGGGACGCGGCGTGCTGGTGAAGGCGCCGAAGAGCGGTCAGGACCTGCGCTTCGACCTGCCGACGATCGGCCCGCGCACCATCGAGCGCGTCGCGGCCGCGGGGCTTGCCGGCATCGCCGTCATCGCCGGCAACACCATTGCGGCCGAGCCGCAGGCGATGATCGCGCTTGCCGACGCCAAATATCTCTTCGTCATCGGCCTGCCGGCGTGATGCAGTCGCGCGATCCCAAGCGGAAGATCTTCCTGATCGCCACCGAGGAATCCGGTGACAGGCTAGGCAGCGCCTTGATGAAGGTGCTGCGCCAGCGCCTCGGCGACGGCGTGCAGTTCGTCGGCGTCGGCGGCCGCACCATGGCACGCGAAGGGCTGGAGACGCTGTTTCCGATCGAGGAGCTTTCCATCGTCGGCTTCGCCGCGGTGGTGCAGCAATTGCCGAAGATCCTGCGGCTGATCCGCGAGACGGCCGACGCTGTGACCGAGGCCGCGCCCGATGCACTCGTCATCATCGACAGCCCCGATTTCACCCATCGCGTCGCCCGCCGCGTGCGTGCGCGCAGTCCGGCAATTCCGATCGTCGATTACGTCTCGCCGCAGCTCTGGGCATGGCGGCCGGGACGCGCGCGGACCATGCTGGGCTATGTCGATCACGTGCTCGGCCTCCTGCCGTTCGAGCCGGAGGAATACCGCAAGCTCGGCGGCCCGCCCTGCAGCTATGTCGGCCACCCCCTGATCGAGCAATTGGGCTCGCTGCGGCCGAACACGGAGGAGCAGGCGCGGCGCAACAGTGAGCCGCCGGTTCTTCTGGTGCTACCCGGCAGCCGTCGCAGCGAGATCCGGCATCACCTCGCCGTGTTCGGCGCGGCGCTCGGCCGCTTGCAAGCGGAGGGACGCGCGTTCGACCTGATGCTGCCGACCATGCCGCATCTCGAAGCCACCATTCGCGAGGGCATCGCGAATTGGCCGGTCAAGCCGCAGATCGTGATCGGCGAGAGCGAGAGGCGCGCCGCCTTCCGCACGGCCCACGCGGCGCTGGCAAAATCCGGCACGGTGACGCTCGAGCTCGCACTGTCGGGCATTCCGATGGTGACGGCCTATCGCGTCGGCGCGATCGAGGCCTTCATCCTGCGCCGCGCGATCCGCGTCTCCTCGGTGATCCTCGCCAATCTCGTCATCGGCAAGGACGTCATTCCGGAATATCTGCAGGAGGACTGCACGCCCGAGAAGCTGGCGCCCGCGCTCGCCGAGCTGCTGACGGATTCGCCGCTGCGCCGGCAGCAGGTCGAGGCCTTCGCCCGGCTCGATCAGATCATGTCGACCGGCAACAAATCGCCGAGCGTTCTCGCTGCGGACATCGTGCTGGCGACGATGCGCAAGGGCAGGCGAACGAGCTAAAGAAGTTCAGCCCACGAAACTGGTTTGTACGGTTTGCTGGTCCAGTTTATCCGTTTTTGACAGTGGCGCGGTCCGATGCGGATTGTCGCGGATCTCGATCATCTTGATCAGTCTGGCATTCTCCAGATATTGAGGCTGAAAGCCGATCCCGCCCGTGCCCGCGAGCGCGAAGCAGTCCTCGAACTTCGTCACGCCATAGTCGGGCAAGCGATAAAGGTCGGTCGCATGCAAAACGGTGGGCCGCTCCGTGACCCACTCCGCCGTACGGCCTCGCGCCGGAAATTCGATGGGAAATCCGATCGGGTAGGGATTCGGAATCGTCGGCGCAAGGAGATCGACCGAAAGCGACTTTCCGCCTTGCATTTCATTCTTGATGAAAAAACGGACGTGGTCTTGAGATAAAACGGTGAGAACACATCTGACGCGGTCTTCCGGTCGGACCGGAAAGTTGCGGAGTATCCACGGGCCAGTGTCGCGGTCACCGCGAAACCACCATTGAACCCATGCTTCCGCGGACGGCGGGCCAACGCTGCCGTCAGCGGCAACCACGATCTTTTGCGTCGTCCCGATCTGCGGTAGCGAAATATCGAAGCGCCGATGACCATCGATCCCGATCCAGGTCGAACAGCGATAATCGCCCGGCGCGGCTGAGGGGGCCATTGCCTTGGGGACTTGCCAGGCCCCCCACACCTGTGTGAACTGGGCGCCCTCCGTCGCCGCAATACATGCGCCCGACCAGTTGAAGCTGGTTTCGTGTCGGCCGGGATAGCCCGCGCCCAAACGGCCGCGGTTGACACGAAAGTCGGGAGCGGAGCCCGGATAGATCATAGGCAGAACTTCGAGAGGCTTGGAAAGAAGCTTCGCCCATAGCGCCTCTGCCGTGCGTCCCGCGCCCGGGGGCGGCTTGGGCGGAAGCCGATAGAATTCGAGCTCCCGCGCATCGGCATTCAGCGCGTCGAAGTCCTTGGGCGGCGGTGGCGGTGGCAACAATATCTGCCGACCCAGACTCGCGATCAATTCGTCCCGCGTAGGAAGCTTGCTCAGTTCGAGACCACTCGCGTGCGCGCTCATGGCCACTCCCCCTTGGCAGCTGTGACCAAGTCATCGAAACTTGGCACGGACGTTTTGTTGTCCAAAATATTGAAGAGATCACTGGCCAATCGAACGCCGGCGTCAGTGTCATTCTGGTAGTGGAGACCGGCGATCTGGCGGTTTCGCGCGATCCGACCTGCGAGAACGGTGAGATCGTTCGCCATCGGCTGCACCGATGCAGGTAGCACCGACTTCAGGCAGAGCGCGACCAAATGCGCCTGAGTCGCGTGTCCGCTGGGATAGGACGCGTGGCCTGGAACCTGAATCGGCGGCAACAGCGCGGGGCAGATTTGCGGCGGTCGTGGTCGCTTGTAGTAGGCTTTCCAATGCATCGCGACCTGGAGTGCGATCAGGCTTGCCGTCGTCATCACGCGACAGGTGTTTGGATGTGAGTTTGGCGTGACGTTGAGAAGCGCCATGAAGTAGCTCAGAAACTCGTCGTTCTGCGCAAAAATCTCGCCGAGCGCGTCCGCCCGCTCGTCTTTGGCCATTGTCACGAGCGCGTCGATCTCAGCTCCGGTGTTCGCATAGTTTGGTGGGGCAACCGTGATCGTGCTCCATCCGTCGTAAATGGCGAATTCGGCCAGCAGCCGCCAGGCGTACCAGTCCGGAGTCCAGCTCCGGTCCGGGAACTCGGTGACGGTGGTGCGGTTGGTGCTGACGCCGGTTTCCGTAATGAACGGCAGGTCCACGCGATCCGGAAAGATCCATCCGCCGCCGCCCGAGCCTGCATTGGCGACGTTTCCTGCATTCCCAGCATTACCTGCGTTTCCCGCATTCCCGGCGTTGCCTGCCATCGCAGCCTCCTAATGATTTGCCGCCTATCTCTTGCTAAAAACTCACTCTGGAAATCCTGCCGCCTTGAGTCGCTGTCGAAGATTGTCGCGGGTGGTCGCGTTGAGCGGCGTGCGGTCCGCCCAGGCCTGCAAATGGAAATTCGGATCAACCAGCATATGGCGTTGCGCGATCTGGCGCGCGTCTACAAACTTTCCGATGGCCACCAGGCTGGCTGCGAGGATGCGGAAGTTTGAGGTGAAGCGCTCATTATGCTTCGCCGCTCGCCAACCCCAGGCGGCCGCTTCATCGAAATTGCCGTTGATGTAGTGGGCCTGGGAAAGCAGGTGTTCGTGCCAGAACACGTGTGAATCCAGCGGCGACAAGCGCAAGCCATGTTCGGCGCGCAAGACCGCGGTTGGGCCCTCGCCGAGATAGCCGCAGGTCGCGCTGCTCATGGTCCAGGCCATGGCCGAATTGGGGCCGACCGTGATCGCCCGGTCCAGCAGGCGGGTCGCTGTCTCGAAATCCTTGAACATGAACGAATGCACGTGACCGTCGATTGCCAGAGCGAGCGCATCGTTGCCATCGCGCTCGATCGCCTTGGAGGCGTTGCGCGACGCCTCGATGCTATCGGCAGCGGCATCGGTGGACCAACCCTGGCCAACCCTGAACATGTACCAGTATGCGAGGTATGAATAGGCAGGCGCATAGTTGGGATCATGCGTGACAGCCTGCTGCAGCAATCCGCGCGCCCGTGAGAACGAGTCGTAGTCCATATGGTACAGGTAACTCAGCGCCTGGAGAACCAGATCGTAGGCCGTCAAGTTTTGCGGATGCTTGCGCAGAGCCCGTGCACGCTCCCACTCGCGAACATGTGGCGCGATCGTCGTGACCACTCGCGTCGAGATTTGCTCCTGCAGTGCAAACAGCTCGCTGAGCTCGCCTTCGTAGCGATCGGAATAGATGATGTTGCCCGACTCGGTGTCGTTGAGCTCGGTATTGATACGCAGCCGCCCGCCCGAACGGCGAACGCTGCCATAGAGCACATAGCGCACGCCCAGTTCGCGACCGATGGCGCGGACATCGATGATCTCGCTGCCGTAACCCAGAGTCGACCCCCGCGATATCACGAACAGCTCCTTCAGCGCGGAGAGCGCGTGAATGATTTCGTCGACAATCCCCTCGGCAAAATAGGCATCATCCTGACTGGCAAGATTGCGGAATGGCAGAACGACGATGGATGGTCGCCCCTGCGCTCTGACTGGACTATCTGCCACTGGCTTCGGTGACCGCTCGATGCGCAGCCCAAACGCTTTGACGGGGCGCGACAGATTCCGCAGATGCAGCTCGCCGAAGTCGACGACGGAGACGCCGGCCGGTTCACTGATCTGATCCGCGACGGCACCTGAGACGACGATGCCGCCGGGCTCGGAGTAGGTCTGCAGCCGAGCGGCGATGTTCACGCCATCGCCATAAATATCCTCTCGTTCAAAGATCGCATCGGCAACGTTGATCCCCATCCGAAGACTGATGAAGCGATGTTCCGGTTCTTCCGCCGACATCGCATTGGCGCCGTACTGAATTGCAAGCGCGCATTGAGAGGCGTCATTTGCACTGTCAAACACTGCAAGAAAACCATCTCCGGTGTTCTTGATCACCTGTCCCCTGTACTTCGCAATCGTCGGGTCGATAATCGTTGCCCGCAGCAAGAGGACCCGCTTGTGGGTATCTTCCTCGTTCGCTTCCATCAATCGGCTGTAACCCACGATGTCGGCGGCGAGCACGGCAACCAGCTTGCGCTGACCAGGGGCAACCTCTCGCAAGGCGTGTGGCCCTACAATCGGGTCGGGTCTTGGGCTGGCATCGGGTTCACGGGGGGAGGCCATAGTTGCGTATCCGTGGTCACTCTGATGCGTGGGTCCGTGCTGCTGTTGGGCAATATCGCCTTAGCTAAGCCTGTTTTTCCGGGTTTCACAAGCCGCGGTTGTCTCGCGCAACCAGATCAAACCTCGTTTTCGCAACTAGTCCGTGAGCGGCGGTCAGGGGCAGGTTCCTCATTCATCGGCGAAAAACGGCGCCGCCTATGGCGCGTGCGGCCAAGACAAATACGGTCCGGATCGCTGCCAACGGGATATTCAGTCCGTATTCCTGCTTGCGAGATCGTAGCTGACGGTCATCGCCTCAATCAAATGTGACACGTATTCTTCGGTTTTGCGGACGCCTTCTCAGCGCCGTTGTCAAAGATGATCCGATGGCAAAGCGAGCCCTAATCGATCTGATGGGCAGTCGCCCTACGCAAGTCCGCCATCGACGCGGAAGCACTGACTGGTGATGCGCTGGCTTTCGTCGGAGGCTAGGAACAGTGCCATGCTGGCGATGTCCTCGGGCGTCACCGCACCGGGAACGGCCTGCCGCGCGCGAATTTCGGCGATGACCTGTTCGTCCGGATACCACAGCCGGCGCTGGCGCTCGGTGATCACCATGCCCGGTGCGATCGCGTTGACGCGAATGCGGTCGCCTCCGACCAGCCGGGCCAGTGAATTGGTGAAGCCGACGATCGCTGCTTTCGCCGCGGCATAGGTCGGCAGCGCCGGTGCGCCGCGCATCCAGGCGACCGACGACATGTTGATGATCGAGCCGCCGCCACGCGCCTGCATCTGCGGCACCACCGCTTGCGCCGCGAAGAAGACGTGCTTGAGATTGACGCCGATCGTCCAATCGAACTCGGCCGGCGTCACCTCGGAGAGAACCTGGCGCTGATCGTTGGCGGCGTTGTTGACGAGAACGGCGGCATCGCCGAGCGAGCGCTGGATCTGTGTCATTGCTGTGCGCAAGGCGTCGATATCCAGGAGATCGCAGGGCACGAACAGCGGTGCGACCCCGCCCGCGGCCGCGATATCCCGCACCAGCGTTTCGCCCGCCTTGGTGTCGATGTCGAGGAAGGCGACGCGGGCCCCCTGGGCCGCGAAGGCCCGCACGAACGCGGCGCCGATGCCGCTGGCGCCGCCGGTGATCAACACTACGCGGCCCGCGAGGCCTGAATAGGTCGTCTTGGTCATGCGATCAGTCGCTCCGTCTCGGGGTCGAACAAGCAGATGCGGCGCGTGTCGAGCGCGAAGGCGGCGGACGCGCCGGGCGAGGGGCGGATATCGGGTGACACGCGCGCCATCGCCGGCGCGCCTCCGAGCCGCAGCGATACCATCGTCTCGGCGCCGGTCGGCTCGATCATGTCCACCGGCGCGTCGACGAGAACAGGCGCATCGCCGGAAAACACGCGGCTGCCTTCGGCGATGCATTCCGGCCTGATGCCGAACACCACGTCGCGCCCGACAAAGGGCGCTGCCGCGTCATATCCGCTCAGGCGCAGACGAAGCTCGTCCGGCCGGCCCGCGCCGATCACGACCACCAGCCCGTCGTTCTCGGTCTCGAGCCGCGCCGGCATCGTGTTCATCGGGGGCGAGCCCATGAAGCGTGCGACGAACAGATTGGCGGGATAGCGGTACACGGTATCGGGATCGGCGAATTGCTGCACGCTGCCCTGATGCATCACCGCGATCCGCGTCGCCATCGTCATCGCCTCGATCTGGTCATGGGTGACATAGACGATGGTGGCGCCGATGCGCTGGTGCAGCCGCTTGATCTCCATCCGCATCTCGACGCGCAGCTTGGCGTCGAGATTGGACAGCGGCTCGTCGAACAGGAAGAGCAGGGGATCGCGCACCAGCGCGCGCCCCATCGCCACGCGCTGGCGCTGGCCGCCGGACAATTGCGATGGCTTTCGGCCGAGCAGCGGTTCGATCTGGAGCAGCTTGGCCACGTTGGCGACCGCCTTCTCCTGCTCGGCCTTCGGCACATGACGGCATTCCATGCCGAAGGTGATGTTCTGGCGCACCGTCATCGAGGGATAGAGCGCGTAGGACTGGAACACCATGGCGATGTCGCGATCTTTCGGCGCGACATCGTTGACGACGCGCCCGCCGATCTCGATCGTTCCGGCGCTCGGGCGGTCGAGCCCGGCGACGATGTTGAGCAGGGTGGACTTGCCGCAGCCGGACGGGCCGACCAGCACGGTGAACTCGCCGCTCTCGATGTCGAGCGCGATGTCCTTCAGCACCTCGAGATTGGCGTAGCGCTTGGACAGGGCGCGAATGCTCAGTGCTGCCATGACAACTCCATCATTTCACGGCCCCGGCAGTCAGGCCGCGGACGAAATATTTTCCGCCAAGGAGATAGATCAGCAGGGTGGGCAGCGCGGCGATGATCACCGCCGCGCTCTGCACGCCGTGCTGCGGGATATCTGCGACTGCGGCGGATAGCGCGATGAGCGCAGCCGTGACGGGTTGCTGCTGTCCCGTCGTGAACGTCACGCCATAGAGGAACTCGTTCCAGATATGGGTGAACTGCCAGATCACCGTGACGATCAGGATCGGACCCGAGAGCGGCACGATGATGCGCCAGAAGATGCGGAAGAAACCGGCGCCGTCGATGCGGGCGGCTCTGATCAGTTCGTGGGGAATGGCGACGTAGTAGTTCCGGCAGAACAACGTGGTGAAGGAGAGCCCCTGGATGGTGTGGATCAGAACGAGTCCCGTCAGCGTGTTGATCAGACCGACGTCGCGCAGCACGATGGTCCAGGGCAGCAGGCGCATCTGCTGGGGCAGGAAAAGGCCGAGGGTCACGATGCCGTAGATCCAGTTGTCGCCGCGGAAGCGCCAGAGCGACACGGCATAGCCGGCGATTGCACCGAGCAGGGTCGAGAAGATCGTTGCGGGAATGGTGACGAGCGCGGAGTTCAGCATGTATGGCCGGATGCCGGCGCAGGTCTCGGCGACGCAGAAGCCGCTCCAGGCGACAGCGTAATTGCTCCAGGCCCATTGCTGCGGCCAGCCGATCATCGAGGCCTGCGCGATCTCCTCGTTGCTGCGGAGCGAGTTAAGCACCACGACGACGAGCGGCGCGAGCCATGCCGCCGCGATCAGCGAGACGATCAGATAGATCAAGATTCGGCTTGGTGCGAAGCTGCGGTCACGCATGGGCGGCTCGCCGTCGCTGGATGTATCGCCACGCCGCATAGGGCAGCAGCACCGCGAGAAGGATGAGCAACATAAGCACGGCGGCCGCCGCGCCGCGGCCAAGCAGGCTGCGCTGGAACATCAGGTCATAGACGACGAGCGCCGGTAGCTGAGTGGCGATTCCCGGCCCCCCGTTGGTGAGCGCGCGGACGAGATCGAACGTCGAAATCGCGAATTGCAGCTGGATCACGGCGACGGTGATGGTGATGGGCCACAGCGACGGCAGGATGATGCGCCGGTAAATCCGGACCGGTCCGGCGCCGTCGATCTGCGCGGCCTTGATGATGTCGGCGTCGACGGAGCGAAGGCCGGCAAGGAAGAGCGCCATGGCGAAGCCGGAGGATTGCCAGATTGCGGCGATGACGATGGTCCAGATCGCCATGTCGCGGTCGATCAGCCAGTCGAACCTAAACGAGGTCCAGCCGAGGTCGTGGACCAGCTTCTGGATGCCAAGGCCCGGATTGAGCAACCAGCTCCAGACCGTGCCGGTGACCACGAAGGACACCGCCAGGGGATAGAGGAAGATCGATCGCAGCACATTCTCGCCGCGAATGCGCTGATCGAGCAGAATCGCCAGGATCAGGCCGGTCGCCGCGCTCAGCACGACGAAAGCGCCGCCGAACAGCAGCAGATTGTCGAAAGCAATCTGCCAGTTCCGCGATGCCAAGACCGCCGAATAGTTGCGCAAGCCTACCCAGCCCGTCACGGGGATCAGGGTGGACGGCGTGAACGATATCCAGATCGTCCACAGCGAGAACGAGATGAGGTGCGCGGCGGACAGCAGCAGCGGCACCCAGATCATCAGATATTCCGGCAGCCGGCGAATCCATTCAGGAAGCGCCGGCCGGCCCGGTCTCATGGCGGCAACATCGCTCAACGCGCGCCCTCGACGGCCTCGGCAAGACGCGTTGCGGCCTGCTCGGGTTTGATCGACTTGTTCTTCACGTACTCCGTGATCACGTCGATCATCGCTGCTGTCATGCCATTTTCCTGCGCCATGTTGTGGGCCATGCTGAGGACAGCCTGGTTGCTGGCGATGGCGTCCTTCAGGGCCTTCGCAGTCGTTCGTTGCCCCTCGGACCAGCCTTCGCCGGACAGATCGACGTCGGTGCGCACGGGGATTGATCCCGTGATCTGCGAATACATGGTCTGAATCGCCGGATCCATGACGAGCTGGGCCATCAGCGTCTGGCCGGCTTGCAGGTCCGCCTCCTTGCGCTGCCAGAAGATGAAGGCGTCGGCATTCAGCAGGAAGACCGGCTTGCTGTTGTCGCTCGGGCCCGGCGCGATGACGAAGTCCTCGAACTTGAAGCCGGCATTGCGCAGCACGCCCTGGGCCCAGCCGCCCATGATCATCATGCCCATGTCGCCGTCGATGAAGCGCTTCAGGTTGGTCGAAAAGTGTTGCGCGCCGACGTTGGGGTCCATCCAATCGGCGATCTTGCGCACCTGCGCGAACGCGGCCTTGATCTCGGGGCCCTTCAACGCTTTCTCGTCGAGATTCATGATGGCGGCGCGGTAGGCGGCGGGACTGATGCCGCCGAGAGCGGCCTCGAATTTCTGCCCGTCGTCCGGACGAGTGCCGCCGTTGGCGACGGGGTGGTTGACGCCACCCGATTTCATCTTCTCGGCGAGGTCATTGAATTCCGCCCAGGTGACGGGGACCTTGTCGGCCTTGGCCTTGTCCAATGCGCGCTTGGATAGGAACAGCATGTTGGTGCTGTAGATCTGCAGCGGCAATGCGATCCATTTGCCTGCCGGCTTGTGCAGTTTTGCAAGATCGGGAGCGACGACCTTTTCGTAGCCGGCGGCAGCGACGACGGCGTCGAGATCGACGGTCGGGGCGATCTTCGACCATGCTGCAATCTCGGGGCCCTTGAGCTGCGAGCAGGCCGGCGGATCGCCGGCCATGATCTGCGCGCGCAGCTTGTTCATCATCTCGGTGGTGAATCCGGGGACGGGCGAGTGCTGCCAGACACCGCCCTTCTCCTCGAACTTCTTGCCGAGCGCCGTGATGGCCGCCCCGTCGCTGCCTGCGGACCATTGCGAGATCGCGGTCAGGCGCGGCTTGGCCGCGCCTTGCGCACGGGCAAAGGCCGGCAGCGCGAGCGTGGCAACGGATCCAGCGAGCAGACGGCGCCTTGTTGTCGTAATCGGCATGGCAGTTCCTCCCGGTGTGAAGTTCTTGCGTGTTCTTGACGCGGCGCGTCGATGCCGCACGGCTCAGGACATGTCAGGCGGCCTCCGTCGAGCTTGTGGCCATGCCGCCGCGGCTGGCGAGGCAAAACGCGGCGAAGGCAAGGGCAGCCTGCGGATCGTTCCCGGTCGAGGGCGGCACGAAGGCGACGGAGACTTGCGCCAATGTCCGGCCCCCCAGGAGACAGGCGTCGATCCCCTCGATCACGGCGTTGCGATCGTCGTCGGCGAGAAGCGATGGCCAGCCGCTGATGGCGACGCCACCGCATGGCTTCACGTTCAGCGTGTTGCCGATCGCAAGGCCGAGCCGGAACAGCCGCCGCCGCAGCTCCTGGCGCACCCGCGCAGACAGTGGGACCGCGTGCACCCATTCGCTGCCAAGCTGGAGCAATTCGGCTTCGGAGATGTCGAGAAGCTCGGCCAAGGCGGGGAGCGAGGTGTAGGCTTCGACGCAGCCATGATGACCGCAGCGGCAGCGCGGTCCCCCCGGTCCAAAGACCATGTGGCCTAGTTCGACCGGCTGGAGGGCATCGGCCTCGGTCGGATCATCCATCCAGGCGCCGGCGACGCCATGGCTGACGAACACGAACAGATGCGTGCCAGTGAACGGATAGTCCTGCGTGCGGCAGCGGTGAAAGGTGGCGTGGGCCACGACCGAGTTGGTGAATTCCAGCGGCACGCCGGCAAACATTTCGCCGATCATGCCGCTGATGCGGGCGACGTCGCAGGGAATGATCGGATTGCCTGCCGCCGTCAACCGGCCAAGGCCCGGAATGGAGACGCCGATCTGTGCGAGCGTGATGCGGCGCCGGCGTGTCCAGTCGCGCAGCAACGTCATGGACTCGCGGAACACGCGGCCGACGGTCTCGACGGACGGCGTCTTCGGCAACGGCAAACGTTCGGTGTAGTTCAGCTCGCCCGCGAGACCGCCGACGCCGATGCTGAGCCATTGCGCAGTGAGCTCGACGGCCGCGAGCGCCACCGTGCTATCGAGCGACACGAGGCCCGTCGGGCCACCGACGTAAGGGGCAGGGCGCCGCACTTCCTCGATCAAGCCTTCAGCCTTCAGGTCGAACAGGATGCGCGACAGGCTCGCCTCGGACAGGCGCACCGCCTTTGCCAGTGGTGGCCGGAACGAGCCGCCGGACTGGAGCAAATGAGTCAAAATGGCAGCGCGCGTCTGCCGCCGACTTCTCGGCTGCTCCGGCATTTCCATCCCTGTCGTCATTCTTACTTAGAGTAAGAATTTGCGCGCGGAGCGTTTCGACTGTCAAGCGATTACCGGTCGGCCACGCCGACTTGTTGTTGTGCGCGGCAGCAAGGCGGGCGCCCGCTCACAAACAAAAACGGCGCCATCTTGCGATGGCGCCGTTTTGTCGGACCTATCGTCCGTACTTACTTGCGATCGCTGATCGGCACATAGTCGCGCTTGGCGACGCCCGTGTAGAGCTGGCGCGGACGGCCGATCTTCTGCTGCGGATCCTCGATCATCTCGCTCCACTGGCTGATCCAGCCGACGGTGCGGGCGACCGCGAACAGCACGGTGAACATCGAGACCGGGAAGCCCATCGCCTTCAGCGTGATGCCCGAATAGAAGTCGACGTTCGGGTAGAGCTTGCGGTCGATGAAGTACTGGTCGCTGAGCGCGATCTTCTCGAGCTCCAGCGCCACCTTCAGCATCGGATCGTCGCCATGGCCGGTCTCCTTGAGCACGGCGTGACACATCTTCTGCATGATCTTGGCGCGCGGATCGTAGTTTTTGTAGACGCGGTGCCCGAAGCCCATCAGGCGGACTTCGGAATTCTTGTCCTTCACCTTGGCGATGAATTCGGGGATCTTGTCGACCGTGCCGATGCCGTAGAGCATGTTGAGCGCGGCTTCGTTGGCGCCGCCATGCGCCGGGCCCCAGAGGCAGGCGATGCCCGCCGCGATGCAGGCGAACGGGTTGGCGCCGGAGGAGCCGGCGATGCGCACCGTCGAGGTCGAGGCGTTCTGCTCGTGATCGGCATGCAGGATGAAGATCTTCTCCAGCGCGTCGGCGAGCACCGGGCTGACCTTGTAATCCTCGCAGGGCACCGCGAAGCACATGTTCAGGAAGTTCTCGGCAAAGCCCAGCGAGTTCTTCGGATAGATGAAGGGCTGGCCGACCGTGTACTTGTAGGCCATCGCCGCCAAGGTCGGGATCTTCGCGATCATGCGCATGGATGCGATCATGCGCTGCTTCGGATCGTTGATGTCGGTGCTATCGTGATAGAAGGCGGCGAGCGCGCCGACGGCCGCAACCATGATCGCCATCGGATGGGCGTCGCGGCGGAAGCCCTGGAAGAAGCGGGCCATCTGCTCGTGCACCATCGTGTGATGGGTCACGCGATGGTCGAAATCCTTCTTCTGCGCGGCGGTCGGCAGATTCCCGTAGAGCAGGAGATAGCAGGTCTCCAGGAAGTCGCCATGCTCGGCGAGCTGCTCGATCGGGTAGCCGCGGTATTCCAGGACGCCCGCGTCACCATCGATGTAGGTGATCTTGGACTGGCAGCTCGCAGTCGAGGTGAAGCCCGGATCGTAGGTGAACAGGCCGGACTGGCCGTAGAGCTTGCCGATATCGATGACATCAGGCCCGACGCTGCCGCTGAGGATCGGAAGATCGTAGTTCTTGTTTCCGACCGTCAGTGTGGCGGTCTTGTTGCTTGGTTTTGCGTCCATCGTAGGTCCCCGATGTGTGGTGAAACGGGCCGGAGCCGGAGGCCCCTGGGAAGATCATGGGGGCAGGCCGGATGTTCCAGAATGTACGGGGGAGATGGGTATATTATTGCTGTGTGCGCTGCAAGATCATGGCAGCCATGGCCTACTTACGTCGTAGACTGATCCTTAAGCCGCGCGAGGCTCTCCTGGCGTCCCAGGACGTCCAAAACCTCAAATATACCAGGCGACGTCGTCCGTCCGGTCAGCGCAGCCCGCAAGGGCTGGGCGACCGCGCCGAGCTTGAGACTATTTTCCTCGGCGAAGGCGCGCAGCGCGGCCTCCGTGGTGGCGCCGCTCCACGTCTCGACTTTCTCCAGCGCGGAATGAAGCTGGCCGATCAGCTTGCGGTTCTCTGCCGTCAGCAGCGTCTGCGCCTTGGCATCGAGCTGCAGCGGCCGGTCGGCGAAGATGAAATAGGCGCCGTCGATCAGCTCGATCAGCGTCTTGGCGCGCTCTTTCAGGGCGGGCATGGCCTTGAGCAGCTGCGCTCGCGTGGTGTCGTTCAGCTTGGCCTTGATCTCGTCGCGGGCAGGCACGACGTGGTCGAGCACATCCTCGAACATCTTCACGAGTGATTGATCGTCGGCGTTGCGGATGTAGTGACCGTTGAGGTTTTCCAGCTTGGCGAAATCGAACCGCGCTGCGGCCCGGCCGACGCTGGCGAGGTCGAACGCCGCGATCATCTCCTCGGTCGAGAAGATCTCCTGATCGCCATGGCTCCAGCCGAGCCGGACGAGATAGTTGCGCAGCGCCGCCGGCAGGTATCCCATGGCGCGATAGGCATCGACGCCGAGGGCGCCGTGACGCTTCGACAGCTTCGAGCCATCCGGACCGTGGATGAGGGGGATGTGAGACATGCTCGGCAGCGCCCAGCCCATCGCATCATAGATCTGCTTCTGGCGGGCGGCGTTGATCAGATGGTCATCGCCGCGGATGACGTGGGTGACGCCCATGTCGTGGTCGTCCACGACCACCGCGAGCATGTAGGTCGGGTTGCCATCGCCGCGCAACAGCACGAGGTCGTCCAGGTTCTCGTTCTGCCAGACCACGCGGCCCTGGACCTGGTCCTCGATCACGGTCTCGCCGGTCTGCGGCGCGCGCAGCCGGATCGTCGGCTTGATGTCGCCCGGCGCCGTGGCCGGGTCGCGGTCGCGCCACATGCCGTCATAGAGGCGGGTGCGGCCTTCGGCGCGCGCCTTCTCGCGCATCGCGGCGAGCTCCTCGGCAGTGGCGTAGCAGCGATAGGCCTTGCCCTCGGCGAGCAGTTGCTCGGCGACCTCGCGGTGGCGGGCGGCACGGGCGAACTGGTAGATGACTTCGCCGTCCCAGCCGAGCTCCAGCCATTTGAGGCCGTCGAGGATGGCGCCGATCGCCGCCTCGGTGGAGCGCTCCCGGTCGGTGTCCTCGATCCGCAGCAGCATCTTGCCGCCATGCTTCTTCGCATAGAGCCAGTTGAACAGCGCCGTGCGGGCGCCCCCGATGTGGAGGAAGCCGGTCGGCGAGGGGGCAAAGCGGGTGACGACGGAATCGGTCATTCTTGGCAGGGCCTATGCATTGGAGGCGGTGGTGTATAGCAGGACCGGCGCATAACTAAAGCCCGGCGGCGGATCTGGCAGGCTTTGCTTAGCCCTTGGCTCAGCCACGCGAATTTGGCAGAAGGTCCGCTGATTTCCCTACAGGATTTTCGTAATGACAGAACCGGTGGCACCTGAGGTTGGGCGCGATTTCATTCGTGACATCATCCAGGCCGACCTTGAGCAGGGCAAGTACAAGGAAATCGTGACCCGGTTCCCGCCGGAGCCGAACGGCTATCTGCATATCGGCCACGCCAAGTCGATCGCACTCAATTTCGGCATCGCGCAGGAGTTTCCGGGCCGCTGTCACTTGCGCTTCGACGACACCAACCCGGTCAAGGAGGAGCAGGAATATATCGATTCCATCCAGGCCGACGTGCGCTGGCTCGGCTTCGACTGGGGCAAAAACCTGTTCTTCGCCTCGGACTATTTCGATCGCCTGTACGAATGGGCGGAGCAGCTGATCCGCGACGGGCTCGCTTATGTCGACGACCAGACCCAGGAGGAGATCCGCCTCTCGCGCGGCACGCTGACCGAGCCCGGCAGGAACTCGCCGTTCCGTGACCGCACCGCGGAGGAGAACCTCGACCTGTTCCGGCGTATGAAGGCGGGCGAATTCCCGAACGGCGCGCGCGTGCTGCGGGCCAAGATCGACATGGCCGCGGGCAACATCAATCTGCGCGATCCCGTGCTGTATCGCATCCTGCATGCGCATCATCCGCGCACCGGCACGAAGTGGAGCATCTATCCGAGCTACGATTACGCGCATGGCCAGTCGGACGCGATCGAGGGCATCACGCATTCGATCTGTACGCTGGAGTTCGAGGATCACCGGCCGCTCTATGACTGGTTCATCGAGAAGCTGCCGGTGCCGTCCGAGCCGCATCAGTACGAATTCGCGCGGCTGAATCTGACCTACACGCTGCTGTCGAAGCGCGTGCTGACCCAGCTCGTCCGCGACGGCCATGTCGCGGGCTGGGACGATCCGCGCATGCCGACCATGGCGGGCATGCGCCGCCGTGGCGTGCCGCCGGCGGCGCTGCGCGAATTCGTCAAGCGTATCGGTGTGGCCAAGGCCAACAGTGTGGTCGATGTCGGCATGCTCGAATTCTGCATCCGCGAGGAGCTGAACCGCACGGCGCAGCGGCGCATGGCAGTGCTGAAGCCGCTGAAAGTGGTGATCGAGAACTATCCGGAAGGGCAGACCGAGGAGCTCGAGGCGATCAATCATCCTGATGATCCTTCGGCCGGCACGCGCAAGATCACGTTCGGCCGCGAGCTCTATATCGAGCAGGACGACTTCATGGAGAACCCGCCGAAGAAGTTCTTCCGCCTGTCGCCAGGCAACGAGGTGCGGCTGCGCTATGCCTATTTCGTCAAATGCACCGGCGTGATCAAGAACGACGCTGGCGAGGTGGTGGAGCTGCGCTGCACCTACGATCCCGCGACCAAGGGCGGCAACGCGCCCGATGGCCGCAAGGTCAAGGCCACCATGCACTGGCTGCCGGCGGCGGCATCGAAGCCGGCGGAGATCCGCATCTACAACCAGCTGTTCTCCAATCCGAGCCCGGACGCTTCGAACTTTGCGGCCGATCTCAATCCGAACTCGCTTGAGATCCTGTCCGATGCGCGGGTCGAGGCCTCCGTTGCGGAAAGCAATGCGATGGAGCCGATGCAGTTCGAGCGCCAGGGCTATTTCGTGCGCGACAAGGATTCGACCCCTGGCAAGCCGGTGTTCTCGCGGACCATCGGCTTGCGCGACACGTTCGCCAAGGAAGTCGCCAAGGGGTGAGGGGACCACAATGATCAGCGAAGCCGACGCCATCGTTTCAGGCATCATCGCGAAATGGTGCGCCGGCTTCGCAAAGCTCGACGCTGCGGCGCTGTCGTCGCTATATTCGAGGAACGCGTTCTTCTTCGGCTCCAATCCCAAGCTCTATCGGGGCCGGGACGGTGTTGCCGATTACTTCAATGGCCTGCCGCGCTGGCGCAAGCCGAGTGCGGCGTTCTCCGAGGTGAACGCAGCGCAAGCAGGGCCCGATCTGATCAACGTGGGCGCCACCATCACGTTCGATCTTGCTGGCGAACGTCCCGATCTCGTCGTCAAGATGAGCTGGGTCATCATCCGCGAGGACGGCGAGTGGATGATCGTCAATCACCACGCCTCGTCGAAGGCGCCGCTGATCTGACGCGAGCAAGGCATCGTCAGGGCCGCTCGAAGGCCTCGGTGACTGGGAGTCAAAGTAAAGTAGGGCGCTCCACCGACTGTTCCTGATCCGTACCCTATTCGCATATCCGCACGGTCCGGTAGCCTCTGCACCCGTCGCGTATCGTAAGGTGCAGGGGAATGGCGGAGCCGGGCCGGCCAATACGCTCCCAGGGAGTTGCCGGGACGTGGCCGCTCGGCCGCGCTGCCTCGGCTGGCGGCCTAGCACCTGCTGGCTTTGGCCTGTGGCCCGCGATCATCGAGACATTGCGCGGCTGGGCGCGCGCGGAAGCCGGTCCGGGGCGCCTGCTGCCTTGGGTGCCCGTCGCGTTCGGCGGCGGCATCGCGCTCTATTTCGCCGCCGATCATGAGCCGGTGCTCTGGGTCGTCGCGTCGACGGCGGCCACGCTCATGCTCGGCGCAATGCTGCTCCGACGCAGCCGGCTGTTCGCCCCGGCGATCATGATCGCAGCGATCGCCGCCGGCTTTTGCATCGCGACCTGGAAGACGGCGCGCATCGCCCATCCCGTGCTGGCCAAGCCGCTCTATTCGGTGTCGCTCTCGGGTTTCGTCGAAGCGCGCGATATCCGCGAGCGCACCGACCGTTTCGTGCTGCGCGTCACCGCGATGGAGGCGCAGCGCAGCGACGTCAAGCTGGAGCGCGTGCGTCTGTCGGTGCGCAAGGGGACGGCGCCGGAGGTCGGCAGCTTCGTGCAGCTGAAGGCGCGGCTGATGCCGCCGATCTCGCCGGTGCGGCCCGGCAGCTATGACTTCTCCCGGGACATGTATTTTCAAGGCATCGGCGCTTCCGGTTTCGTGATGGGAACGATCGCGGCGTCGGTACCGCCGGAGGCCGGTGGCTTGCGGCTGCGCTATGCTGCGTTCATGCAGGGCCTGCGCGATGCGATCGACGCACGCATCCGCGCGACGCTCGAGGGCGACAATCGCGCGATCGCAACGGCATTGCTCACCGGACGGCGCGATGCGATCAGCGCGCCCGTCAACGACGCCATGTTCGTTTCGGGGCTCGGCCATGTACTGTCGATTTCCGGCTATCACATGGCGGTCGTCGCCGGCGTCGTGTTCTTCGCGGTGCGCGCGCTGCTGGCGCTGATCCCGGGGCTGACGGCCGACTTCGCCATCAAGAAATGGTCGGCGGCCGCCGCGCTGGTCGCGGCTGCGTTCTATTTGCTGCTGTCGGGTGCGGAAGTCGCGACGCAACGCTCGTTCTTCATGACGGCAGTTGTGCTGATCGCGGTCATGGTGGATCGCCGGGCCATCACCTTTCGTACGCTGGCGGTGGCGGCGCTGATCGTGCTTGCGGTTGCGCCCGAAGCGCTGGTGCATCCGAGCTTTCAAATGTCGTTTGCGGCAACGCTCGGTCTCGTCGCGCTGGTGCAGATCGGCATGCCGAACCTGTTCGCCTCGCCCGATCATTCGGCGACCGCGCGCATCGCATTGTGGGGCGGCCGCGAGATCGCGATCCTATTCCTGGCCTCGCTGATCGCGGGGCTCGCGACCACGCCCTATGCGGCCTTCCACTTCCATCGCGTCACGCCCTACGGCGTCATCGCCAATCTTGGCGCGATGCCGGTGGTCTCGGCATTGGTGATGCCGGCGGGGCTGCTGGGACTGATTGCAGCGCCCTTCGGGCTCGACGGCGTGTTCTGGTGGCTGATGGGGATCGGCATCGACTGGATGGTCGCGGTGTCGAGCTGGGTGGCGGCACTGCCGGGTGCGATCGGCCGCATTCCGGCTTTCGGCATTGCGCCGTTGATGGCGGCAAGCCTCGGCATCATCATGATGGGGCTGTTGCGGACGCCCTTGCGCTGGGCCGGTGCCCTGTTGCTGCTGGTGTCCCTCGCCTGGGGCTTGTCGGCGCGCCAGCCCGATATCCTGATTGCCGGGGACGGCGCGAGCGTCGCGGTGCGGGGGAAGGACGGGCAGCTGCACGTGATCCGGGCGAGCAAGGACAGCTTTCTGCTGAGGGAATGGCTGGCGGCCGACGCCGATCCGCGCGACGCCGCAACCAATTCGCTGGCCGATGGCGTGTCATGCGACGAAGCCGGCTGCGTGACGCCGCTCGCCGACGGGCGGCTGGTCGCGCTGTCCCTGCGCGTCGACGGGCTTGCCGATGATTGCAGCCGCGCCGCGCTGGTGGTGACGACCCGGCCAGCGCCGTCCGGCTGCGCAGCCATGGTGGTCGACCGGCCGCGGCTTGCAAGCCAGGGCGCGCTGGCGCTGACGCAGCGTGGTGACGGCTTTGCCGTTCAGGCCGTGAGGGCGAGAGGCGCAAGCCGGCCCTGGTTGCCGGCCGGCGCTGGCGAAGGGGATTTCGACGGCAGCCTCGTGCCCAAGAACTTTACGGCCAAGACGGCAGCGCCCCGGAGTCGGGACGCAACGCCGGCAGAGACCGACCTGCAGGCTGACGATTGAGCAGATGGGCTACAGATACCAGGCCAGCACGGCGTCGAGACCGGCGCTGCCGATGACCGGCAGTGCCACCATCTGGCTCAGCCCGGCCGCGCGGGCCTCCGCAGCCGCGATCGAGTCGTCATGCGCGAGATCATCGTTGAGCGCGGGCATGCCGGTGGCCCAGGCGCCCCCGATGCTGCCGTCGCTCCTGGCGATCGATGTCGTCGCATAGAGGCCCGCAAGGTCGGTCTGCCCGCTGCAATCGCCGGCGCGGAAGACCAGCGCAGAGCGAGCCTCGTTCGGGACCCAGATCTCGAAGCGTCGCGCGATCGGGGTGGCCTGTGCGGAGAGGAAGGTCAGCACCCAGCTCTGGTCGGCGCCGGTGCGGTAGGGCACGCCGACGCCGAGATTGATCCCGACCTCGGCGGCTTCTTCCCACCGCAGAAAACTCCTGGCGTTATGCAGGTCCTTGATGATCAGCGGCAGGCCGGCCTTCCAGGTGCGTCCGGGCAGGCCGAAGCCGCGCGGGAATCTGGTGTGGCGGGAGTTGAATTCGAACATGTCGGCGGTGCCATAGTAACCGTCGACGAGCCGCATCTCGTGGGAGACATCGGGATCGTTGTGCCAGAGCTCGATCGCCCCGACATGCGCTTCGTCATCGCCGCAGAACAGCACCATCACGGCCTGCAGGAATTCGCCGGCGAACACCGGCACCGCGACGCCGCAGGTGAGGCCAGCTGCGAGCGCCTGATCGGTCCGCTTGAAGTACGAGTTGGCAAACTTGGTGAGGATCACCGGATGGCCGCTGGCCCACGCTTTGCCGGGCAGCCCCTCGTCATGACCGAAGCGCAGGTCCTCACTCACGGCCTTGAACGCGGACAGCCCTTCACCGTAGAGGCCGCCGCCGAATTCCAGCCGCATGCGCGTGCGGTCGGGCACCCAGAGTTCGACGACGCGAATGAAGGCTTTCATCGACCATGTCCGCTGTGTCAGGTCCCGACAGCATCGGTCATTTGACCGCGGAGCGGACGTTCAAAATTCAGGCATGGCGGCCCAAAGTTCGTGCGCGGGTCGAGGCGGTGCTCAGTCGGCTGCCCGGATATCACGAGCGCCAAACCGTCCATGTCGCCGGCCGCGGCCGGCGAACGGCAATTTCAATTCTGGTCTCCGACCTGGACGGCCGGGACGGCGCATCAGCCGATCGGCAGGCGGGGCGTTGGGCTCGGGCGGCTGTCGGCGATGATCTGCGGCTTGTGCTCGCGCTCGCTGACCGGCTGGGTCACCGGCAGTTGCAGCACCGTTGCGCGCTGGCCTTCGACGAGCTGCGTCACCAGCACGTATTTGCCGTCAGGGAATTCGATCGCGTCGTGATGGCGATCGGGAATGTGCGGATCGATCTTGCCGAACTTGCCGACGCGGGAGTTGATGGTGCGCGTCCAGATCCAGCGATTGTCGTAACGGACGTTGTCGGCGAAGGCGAGCTCCGTTCCCGGCAACAGGCAGACGGCTACGTTCGGATCTGCCGCGGAAGCAAAGCCGCGCGTCGAGGTGCCGCGGAACGTCGTGGAGACGATCGTCTCGCCGACTTCGGCGGGACGCGATGCAACGGCATGCAGGCTGTAGTCACACATCGGGTGCTCCTCATGCGAAGATAGCAACCCGCGCCTCTTTCGGAGGCGCAAGCCTCTATCAGAGTGGAAGCACGTGACGCTCTGCTCGGTTGTAGGCGAATCTGCGGCTGGCGTTCGCGAGACGCGATCACATTATCTTTTTCAGATTCACTAGGAACAAAGCTCATTTCAGCGCATTTGGGGACCACAGAACGCCTGTGGCCGCGGGCGCTGAGGCACCATTGCGTGCTCGATCTTTCGAGCTCGGACACGATGAGCGCCTGGCTCCGCCCCCGAGTGTGTCGTACTGAATGAGGGCCGGACAACCTGCGCAAGACCGGAAAGACTGTCCAGCCGGAGCGGACGCATCCGCTCCAATCGGGATCATCGGTATCGAATGACCGCCGGGCGGTCAGTATTTGCGGTACAGCCCGATCAGCTTGCCCTGAATCTTCACCCGGTTGGGCGGCAGGATGCGCACCTCGTAGGCGGCGTTGGCCGGCTCGAGCGCGATCGAGGCACCGCGGCGGCGGAAGCGCTTGAGCGTCGCTTCCTCGTCGTCGATCAGCGCCACGACGATGTCTCCGGTATCGGCGCTCTCGTTACGCTGGATCAGTGCCATGTCGCCATCGAGGATACCCGCTTCGACCATCGAATCCCCGCGCACCTCGAGCGCGTAATGTTCGCCGGAGCCGAGCATGTCCGGCGGGACGCTGATGGTGTGGCTGCGGGTCTGCAATGCCTCGATCGGCGTGCCGGCCGCGATGCGGCCCATCACGGGCACGGCAACCGGACGCTCGCCCTCGTCCGCGGGCGGGCTGGAGCTCGCACGGATCTTGCCGAGATTGCCCTCGATGACGCTCGGCGTGAAGCCGCGGCGGTTGCCGGCAGCGGCCTGGAGCTCGGGCAGTTTGATCACCTCGATGGCGCGGGCGCGGTTGGGCAGGCGGCGGATGAAGCCGCGCTCCTCGAGTGCGGTGATCAGGCGATGGATGCCTGACTTCGAGCGCAGGTCGAGCGCATCCTTCATCTCGTCGAAGGAGGGCGGCACGCCGCTTTCCTTCAGACGTTCGCTGATGAACCGCAGAAGCTCGTATTGTTTGCGCGTTAACATCTCGACCAAAGTCCCCCGGTTGATGTCGTTCGATTCCGAGACGCTGTATTGGAGCGGCGAACCGCTACATCCTCGAAACAAATCATGAACAGACACTATATGTTCGATATGTGTTCCGCAACTGCTTAATTTACCGTGAATGCGGCCAAGTTCGCGGAACGCGTGTGGTGGATGCGTTCAGACGGGCAGGCGCAGCACCTCGCAAGGCGTGCCGGCTTCGGCCCTGGGTGCGAACGGCGCGCGCACGAGAAGTGCCTGTGCCGCAGCAAGATTCGCAAGCAGCGAGGAATCCTGGTGGTTGACGGGAACAGCGACGAGCGCGCCGTCGTCGCGCTCCTCCAGCCTCGCGCGAAGATAATCCGCCCGCATGTCGTTTGCGCCGACGTCCTTGCCGAGCACGGCGCGCTCGTGACGATGATGAATCACGGATCGGCCCGACAAGGCGCGAATCAGCGGCACCATGAACAGGAAGGCGCAGACATAGGACGAGACCGGATTGCCAGGCAGGCCGATCACGCGCATCGCCCCCAGTCGTCCGTGCATCATCGGCTTGCCCGGGCGCATCGCGATCTTCCAGAACGCCATCGCGATGCCTTCGTCGCGGAGCGCCTGCTGGACCAGATCGTGATCGCCGACCGAAGCCCCGCCGGACGTGACCAGGATGTCCGCGCCGCTTTCGCGCGCGCGGCGGATGCCGGCGGCGGTGGACTCGAGCGTGTCGGCGGCAATGCCGAGGTCGATCGTCTCGGCCCCCTCGCTGCGGGCGAGCGCGTGCAGCGCGTAGCCGTTGGAATAGACGATCTGGCCGTGGCCGGGCTTCGAACCTGGCAACACGAGCTCGTCGCCGGTGGCGAGAATCGCGACCTTCGGACGGCGGCAAACCACAAGCTGCGGGTGATTCATGGCGGCGGCGAGCGCCAGATCGCGTTCGGTGAGTCGGGCTCCCCTGCGCAGCAGCACGTCGCCTTCGGAGAAATCAACGCCTGCGGGGCGAATGTGCCGCCCGGCGATGGCGGCTTCCTTGATCGTCACCTGCTTGCCGTCGGCAACGGTGTCCTCCTGGATCACGACCGCGTTGGCGCCGGTGGGAATGATGCCGCCGGTGAAGATCCGCACCGCTTCGCCGGGACCGACCGACCCGGCAAATGGCCGGCCTGCCGCAACCTCGCCGATGACCGTGAGCGTGGAATCGACCGTTACCGCATCGGCCGCGCGCACGGCGTAGCCATCCATCGCCGACATGGCTTCCGGGGGCTGCGTGCGCAGCGCTGCCACGTCGCGGGCGAGCACACGGTGGAAGGCCGCATCGAGCGCGGCCATCTCGTGAGGCAACGGCTCGGCACCCGCCAGCACCGCGGCAAGCGCGTCGGAAACCGGCATCAGGGCCACGGGTGAACTCCGCAACAAATCAAAGGACACGATCGGTAAGGTTCTAGCCCAGTGAGAGGATCGACGCAAAAGAGGTCTCAATGGAGTGAGAAAGACGCGCTTCCTTTCCGCGCAACTTGGGCTTATCTTTTGCCGGTGACAAAATTGCTCGAAAAGGCTCTCCACGCCGTGCGGCAGCTCCCTGCCGATGATCAGGACGAGATCGCGCGCGCAATGCTGGCTTTGACGGGCAATGCGGGAGAGCCCGAGGAAATCGATGCCGCGCATCTGTCGGCGATCCTCGAGGGGCTCGCACAGGCGCAGCTCCGGCAGTTTGCGTCTGACGTCGAGGTTGAAGCTGCGTTCCGCCGCTTCGAGCGATGAAGCTCAGATACACGCCACGCGCGGCGCAAGATCTGATTGGCATTGCCGAATATGTCAGGGAGCAAAGTCCGCAAGGCGCATTGCGTGTGCGCGCTGCAATTCTTGAATCGCTTCAGAATCTCGACGCTTTCCGCGACTTGGAAGACCGCAGAAGGTAGAGGGCGTGCGCAAGCTGGTAACCCGGCGATACCCCTATTTGGTTTATTACACCCTCGACGAAGAGGCTGGTGAAGTCGTCATTCTCACCATTCAGCATCCCGCACAGGCGCGCGAACACTCGGACGCCTAAGGCGGCTCAAATCCGCCGCGGCATGATCCGGAAGGCGAGGCAGACCGGCACCAGGATGGCCATGGCAAGCACGAGAAGAACGAGCGCCACGGCCAGCATGGGTCAACTCCGCGTCGGCCCGTTCGGACTGACGTCCGGGGCATGGGGGCCCTGATCCGTATCGGGCAGCGGGTCGGCCTGCGATTTCAGGTCGGCCGCCTTGCTGATCAGCTTGGCGGAAAGATCAGCATCCGAGGTGGTTCTGGCGAATTTCATCAGCAGAGAGGCCTGCTTGGTGAGGTAAGTTTTGCCCAACACGACGACAAGTCCGATGTAGAAGTCCCAACGGACTCATGAGTCCTGAAGCCGGCATTCGTTCCCGGAACTTTGTATAAAAATATACAGAGGAATTTGGTTCCATGCCCTCGGCAAAATAGTTCCCGCGCGCTCCGGTCAATCTTAGCCAGTCCTCAGGACGGACTAGATTCCCAGCGCCCTGAGCGCGTTCCCGACATCCATGGGCGACGTCACGTGCACAGCTTTCAGCCCGCATGCCCGCGCCCCCTCGATGTTCTCGGCAAGGTCGTCGAAGAACACGATTCGGCTAGCCGGCGCGCCGATCGCCGCCACGACATGGTCGAACGCCTCCGCATCCGGTTTGCGCAGGCCGATGCTGGACGACAAATAGAGCTCGCGGAAATGCCCGAGCACGCCGGCATATTCCTTCGAGAAATAGTCGATATGCGGCCGGTTGGTGTTGGAGAAGGCATAGATCGGCATCTGCTTGGCCGCGCGCGGCAACAGCTCGGCGATGTCGGGCATCTCGCCGGCGAAGATCGCGTTCCATCCCTCCAGGAACTGCGCATCCGAAATGCCGATCCCGAGCGATGACCGCAACGATTGGAAATAGTCCTCGTCGCTGATCTTGCCGACCTCGTGCAGCCGATAGGCCTCGTCACGCACGTAGCGCGCGACGATGGCCTCGGGCTGGCAGCCGGCATGTCCCGCCCAGCAGGCGATTGCCTTGGAGAAATCGATGTCGATCACCACGCGTCCGAGATCGAACAGGAGCGCATCGGCGCTGCCGGGAGAGAGCGAGGTCATTGTGTCCTTTCACGTCAGTATCGATAGGGGTCGTGGTCGAACAGCGGGAACGCGCTGAACACGCTCGGCGCATTGGTTGCGGCCGCCGGATGCAGGCAGGACTTGTCGACCTCGGCGAAGGAGGTGGCACCCAAGAGACCCAGGCAGCGCAGCACTTCGTCCTCCAGCAGTTCCAGCATGCGTAGCACGCCGGCTTCGCCGGCGGCCGCCAGGGCCCAGCATTGCAGCCGGCCGACGCCGACGAGGTCGGCTCCCGCCGCGATGGCCTTGACGATGTCGGTGCCGCGGCAAAAGCCGCCATCGACCATGATCTTGGCGCGGCCTTTCACGGCCTCGACGATTTCAGGCAGCACGTGCATGGCGCCGCGGCCATGATCGAGCTGGCGGCCGCCATGGTTGGAGACATAGATCCACTCGACACCGTGATCGACCGCGATTTGGGCGTCCTCGGCGGTGGCGATGCCCTTCAGGATCAGCGGAATTCTGAACTTGTCCTTGATCATCTTCACCGTCCGCCATTCCAGGCCCTTCTGGTAGTCGCCGCCGGTCGCGCGCAGGCGGCTCTCGCGAACATAGCGCTTGGCGATGTCACGTTCGCGACGACTGTAATGGGCGGTGTCGACGGTCAGGCAGAACGCGGCGTAGCCGTTCTTCTCGGAGCGGCTGACGACATCGGCGACGAAGGCATCGTCGCCGCGGACATAAAGCTGGTAGAGCCGCAGCGCATCGGGCGCGGCCTCCGCGGTCTTCTCAAGGCCGGGCTCCGACACCGAGCTCAGCATGTGTGCCGCACCGAAACTGCCCGCGGCGCGCGCGACGCTCGCCGCGCCATCGGGATCGAAGATCTCCAGCGCACCGACAGGGGCGAGCACTACGGGCAAACGCATCTTGCGGCCGAGTTGCTCGACGGAGCCGTCGACCTTGCGAACGTCCCGCAGCACGCGCGGGCGAAAGGCGATCTCGTCCAGCGCCATCCGGTTGCGGCGCATCGTGGTCTCGGTCTCGGCGGCGCCGACGATGTAGTCCCAGGCGTTCTGGTTGAGGTTGGCACGCGCCTTCCTGACGAATTCGTGCAGGTTCTGGAACGGCTCGTTGCTGGCGCCGAGTTCGACGTTCCGTTCCGGCCGGATGCGGGGCGCGTCGTTCATTGTTGTCCTCCCGGATATTTGAAGTCTTATTGTCATCGCCTATCGCGTCCGGCCCTCCAAAACCATCCTAAAATCGCATAGCTGCAAGGCGTCGGCCCGTCGGCGAACTGGTCGACCCGTGCGATGGTCCTTGAACGTTGCCAAAAGTTTAGGCCCCAACGAAGGGATTTTTGCGGTGTACCGTCGGAGTGGCGTTCCGGGCCTTGAAGAAACCAGAATGATATTGTGAGAAGCGGCTGGATCGCCATTTGCGTGGCGCCACCAGCCCCGAGAAAAAGGCTATCTCTCCATGCGGAAAACCCTGCTGTTCCCCCTGGGCGCGCTCACCGGAGCGTGTCTGACCCTTCTGGTAGCCAGTCCCCACGGCGGCGTATGGGCGGCACGGGCGGCAGCGAGCGCAGACGACGCCTATTCGCAGCTCAATCTGTTCGGCGCGGTGTTCGAGCGCGTGAAGGCGAGCTACGTCGAGAAGCCCGACAATGCCAAGCTGATCGAAGGCGCGATCACGGGCATGGTGACCTCGCTCGACCCGCATTCGCGCTACATGAACGACAAGGCCTGGACCGAGATGCAGGAGACCACCTCCGGCGAGTTCGGCGGGCTCGGCATCGAGGTCACGATGGAGGACGGCCTCGTCAAGGTCGTCTCCCCGATCGACGACACGCCGGCCTCGAAGGCCGGCATCATGTCCGGCGACCTCATCAGCAAGATCGACGGCGAGGCCGTGCAAGGCATGACGCTCGAGCAGGCCGTCAACAAGATGAAGGGCCCGGTCGACACCAAGACCAAGCTCACCATCGTGCGCAAGGGCGCCGACGCACCGCTCGACGTTGCGATCACGCGCGAGATCATCCATGTGCGGCCGGTGCGCTTCCAGGTCAAGAACGGCGATATCGGCTATATCCGCGTCACCTCGTTCAACGAGCAGACCACCGACGGGCTGAAAAAGGCGATCGCGTCGATCTCCAAGGAGATCCCGCCGGAGAAGCTCGCGGGCTATGTGATGGACCTGCGTAACAATCCGGGCGGCCTGCTCGATCAGGCCGTGTCGGTATCAAGCGCATTCCTCCAGCGCGGCGAGGTCGTCTCGACCCGCGGCCGCAGTCCGGAAGAGACCCAGCGCTTCACGGCGCATGGGGGTGACCTCACCAAGGGCAAGCCGCTGGTGGTGCTGGTCAACGGCGGCTCGGCCTCCGCCTCGGAGATCGTCGCCGGCGCGCTGCATGACCACAAGCGCGCGACGCTGATCGGCACGCGCTCGTTCGGCAAGGGTTCGGTGCAGACCATCATCCCGCTCGGCGCCGGCAATGGCGCGCTGGCGCTGACTACGGCGCGCTACTACACCCCGTCGGGCCGCTCGATCCAGGCCCAGGGCATTGCGCCCGACATCGAAATTCTTCAGGACGTGCCGCCGGAGCTGAAGGGCCGGATGGATACCATGGCGGAATCTCAGATGCGCGGGCATTTGTCGGCCGCTGACGGCGCCGAACAGACCGGATCGCAGTCCTACGTTCCACCAAAGGAGGAGGACGACAAGGCCCTGCATGCGGCTTTCGACTTCCTGCACGGCGTTACCGCGAATGCGGTTGCCGCCAAGCCCGCGCCGAAGGCGGCGGTGCCGAACTAGACCTTACGATCTCCAGATGATGGATCGCCCGGGAGTGGATCACCGCTCCCGGGCGAATTCGTTAAGGGCCTATCCCGGCGTGCGATCGGCCCTGGATTGCGTCACGCTCCATCCGAGCTAACCGGCCTCGCGCCGGCGGCTCTCGCTGCCGCCGCGCTGGGCGAGACGGCTGCGATGCAGCGCGAACAGCTCCAACATCTTGCCGGCGGGCTTTGCGGCGCTGAACAGATAGCCCTGCATCTCGGAACAGCCGAGCGCGCGGAGCAGGCGCTGCTGCTCTTCGGTCTCGACGCCCTCGGCCGTGGTGGTCATGCGACGCGCGGCCGCGAGGTTGACGACCGCCTGGACGATGCTGGCGGAGCCGTCGGGGCGGGCGATGTCGTCGACGAAGCAGCGGTCGATCTTGATTTTGTCGAAGGGGAAGCGGTGCAGATAGCTCAGCGAGGAATAGCCGGTGCCGAAATCGTCGAGCGCGATGCGCACGCCGATGGCGCGAAGCTGATGCAGGATCGCGAGCGCAGTGTCGTCGTCGCGGATCAGCACGGCCTCGGTGATCTCGAGCTCGAGCCGGCTCGCCGGCAAATTGGAGGCGGCGAGCGCGGCCATGATCTTCAGCGCCAGCGTGCTGCTCTTGAACTGCACCGGCGAGACGTTGACGGCAAGGCGGATGTCGTCGGGCCAGCTTGCTGCGTCCCGGCAGGCGGTCGCGAGCACCCATTCGCCGATCTCGTTGATCAGGCCGGTGTCTTCGGCGATCGGGATGAATTCGGCCGGCGAGACCATGCCGCGCTCCGGGTGGCGCCAGCGCACCAACGCCTCGCAGCCGGTGATGCGATCGTCCTTCAGTCCGAGGCAGGGCTGGTAGTAGACCTCGAGGCCGCCTTCGAGCCCGCCTTGGGCGATGGCATGACGCAGGTCGATCTCGAGCTGCCGCCGCTCGCGGACCTTGGCGTCCATGTCCGGCTCGAAGAAGCGATAGGTGCGACGTCCGGCGGCCTTGGCCGCGTACATCGCCATGTCGGCGTTCTTGAGGATCTGGTCGAGCGCACTGCCGTGTTCCGGCGCGAGCGCAATGCCGATGCTGGCATCCGCCGTGAGATGGTGGCCCATGCAGTCGAAGGGGGTGCGGATGGCCTGGAAGACCCGTGCGACCAGATCGTTGACCCGGTCCGGCGAGGTCACGGCGCTCTGCACGATGGCGAATTCGTCGCCACCGAGCCGGGCCACGAAGTCCTCCGGGCCGGCGCAGCGACGGAGGCTCTGCGCGACCGACTTCAACAGCTCGTCGCCGACGAGATGGCCGAGCGCGTCGTTGACGCCCTTGAACTCGTCGATGTCGATGTAGTGCACCGCGATCTCTTCGCCGTCGGCGATGGCGGCGAGCTCTTCGCGTAGATGCTCGTGGAACATGGTGCGGTTGGGCAGGTCGGTCAGCGCGTCGTAATGGGCGAGATGGGTGATGCGCTCCTCGATCCGACGCCGCTCGGTGATGTCTTCATGCGTGACCACCCAGCCCCCGTCCGCGAGCGGCTCGTTGAGGATATGGATCGAACGGCCATCCGAGGTGTCGACGACCATGGAGTTGCGCACGTGAATGTCGCGCAGCACGCGCACGACATATTGATCGACATTGCCGATGAAGGAGCCTGTCGCCTTGCGGTGGGCGATGATGTCGTGGAAGCTGCAACCGGGCTTCACGGTATCGGCCGAGAGCCCGTACATCTCGATGTAGCGCTGGTTGCAGATCACGAGCCGTCGCTCGGCATCGAACAGCAAAAGGCCTTGCGTCATGTTGTTGACGGCGCGGTCGAGACGCTGCTTTTCCAGCGTCAGCCGTTCCCGCGAGAGGCGGTGCTGCTCCAGCAGCTTGCGCACGATCGCGATCAGCACCCCCGCGATGGCGAGCGCGGACGACGCGGCGACCGAGATCAGGATGCCGATCTGCTCGCGCCAGTCCGTCAGGGCCGCTGAGCGCGTCGTGGTGGCCATCATCAGGATCGGGAAGTGAGGCAGGGCGCGTGAGGAGATCAGCCGGTCGTCGCCGTCGATGGGACTGACGAAGCGGCCGGCGAAGTGATCGAGTCCGAAGACCCTCTGCTGCTCGAACGAGCCGGACTTGAAATTCCGCCCCATCAACTCGCTGGAATGCGGATAGCGGGCGAGCAGCGTGCCGTCTCGATGCAGCATCGAGATCGTCGCACCTTCGCCGAGCACGACGGAGGCGAAGAATTTCTCGAAATTGGCGGGCTCGATGCCGCGCCCGACGACGCCCAGGAACTCGCCGCTCGGTCCCAGGATCTTGCGAACGATCAGGATGGTCCAGGCGCCGGAAATGCGGCTGTGCAGCGGCTCGATCAGCACGTCGGGCGAGTAGGGATCGTATTTGAAGGTGCGGAAATAGGCGCGGTCGGCAACGTTCACCTTCGGGGCCGGCCAGGCCGTCGACGAGTTGATCAGATTGCCTTCGGCGTCGATGACGTTGACCCCGCCCATGTAAGGCAGCGCCTCGATCTTCGAGCGCAGCATCCGGTGGACGTCCTGCCCGGAGAGGCGCTTGCGATAGTCCTCCGCATTGTTGATGCCGGTCGTGCGGACGTGGTCGACGAAATCCTTCTGGATGACGGCGAAGTCCTGCAATTGCTGATCGAAATGATGGGCGAGCATCAGCACGGTGTTTTCCAGCTCGCGGCTGGCGTTGCGCAGCGCACGTTCGCGGAAATTCTGTGCCATGAGCGTCGCACCGACGGCGATCGCCACGATCAGCAGCGCGCCGCCCACCACCAGCCAGCGGATCGGTCCGCTGCGCACGAAGGCCTGGTCAAAGAGGCGACTGCCGAATCTCGTCATCATACTGGATCATTGCCGTGCACACGCCAGGATCAATTCTTGATCCCCAAAACATCCGTTGGTTTACGGGAACGGTGTGGAGGCAAAGTTAGGAAGGGCGGTTAACGCGACATGAATGCTCGCGCACAAAAGCGATCGATACGCGAGAGGCAAGACCTGCAGGAATTGCCGCAAGCTCCCGCGATGCCGGTCAATTCCTGCCGGCCGTGTCGCGACTAACCAGGGCTTAACCATCTAACCTGTTGGCCAACCTCGAACGTTCGATGGCACGTGATTTGCGAAGACGTCTGCCCACAACGCAGAGAGGGACACGATCATGACGAACATTCTGAAGGACTTCATCGCCGACGAGCGTGGTGCGACCGCGATCGAATACGGCCTGATCGCCGCCGGGATCGCGCTCGCGATCATCACCGTCGTGAACGGCATGGGCAGCAAGCTCAACGCGAAATTCGGATCGATCAGCACGTCGCTGAAGTGATCGGGCCTACGCGCGGTAGTGGCCGGACTTGCCGCCGAGCTTCTCGACGAGATGGATGCCCTCGATACGCACGCCGCGCTCCACCGCCTTGATCATGTCGTAGACGGTGAGGCAGGCGACCGTGACGGCGGTGAGCGCCTCCATCTCGACGCCGGTGGGGCCGGTGACCTTCACGCTCGCACGGACGAGACAGCCAGGCAGTTTCGCGTCGGGCTCGATGTCGACCGTCACCTTCGACAGCGCGAGCGGATGGCAGAGCGGGATCAGCTCGGAGGTGCGCTTGGCGGCCATGATGCCGGCGATGCGTGCGGTGCCGAGCACGTCGCCCTTCTTGGCGTTGCCGGACACGATCAGGTCGAGCGTCGCCTTGGTCATGATGACGCGGCCTTCGGCGACCGCAAGCCGTTCGGTCGCGGGCTTGTCGGAGACGTCTACCATGCGCGCCTCGCCGGAGGCGCCGATATGGGTGAGGGCAGAGGCGGTCTTGGGCTTCGCTCGGGACGGCTTGCGTGCCATGTCAGCGCGTGCCTGTCGCGCGTGCGCTGGTTTCGCGCGCGAGCAGCGTGCGTGTCGCGGCGGTGACGTCGGCCTGCCGCATCAGGCTCTCGCCGACCAGGAAGGTCGACATGCCCACGCGCTCGAGCCTGGCGAGATCGGCGGGCGTGAAGATGCCGCTCTCGCCGACCATCAGCCGCTCCCGCGGGATCAGCGGCGCCAGCGCCTCGCTGGTCGCGAGCGTGGTCTCGAAGGTGCGCAAATTGCGGTTGTTGACGCCGATCATCGGCGATCGCAGCTTCAATGCCCGGTCGAGCTCGGCCCGGTCGTGGATCTCGATCAGCACGTCCATGCCATAGGCAGTCGCGGCGTCTTCGAGGTCCTTGGCGGTGGCATCGTCGAGCGCGGCCATGATGATCAGGATGCAGTCGGCGCCATGCGCGCGGGCCTCCGCCACCTGATAGGTGTCGAACATGAAGTCCTTGCGCAGCACCGGGAGCGAGGTTGCCGCGCGCGCGGCCACCATGAAGTCGAGATGACCCTGGAACGACGGCGTGTCGGTCAGCACCGAGAGGCAGGCGGCGCCGCCGGCCTCATAGGCCTCGGCGAGCTCCGGCGGATCGAAATCGGCGCGGATCAGCCCCCTCGACGGCGAGGCCTTCTTGATCTCGGCAATCAGCGCGTAGTCGCCATGGGCATGCTTCGCCTTGATCGCGCGCAGGAAGCCGCGCGGTGCGGCTTGCGCCTTGGCCTTTGCCTCGACGACGGAGAGCGGCTGCACGCGCTTGGCGGCGGCGATCTCCTCGCGCTTGTAGGTTTCGATCTTGGTCAGGATGTCCGACATGTCAGGCTCAGCCGTTCGAGACCGCAATCAGGTGTTTCAGCTTCGCGTTCGCAGCGCCGCCGTCGATCGACTTGGTGCCGATCGCAACGCCCTCCTTGAGGTCGTTGGCGCGTCCGGCCACGACCAGAGCGGCGGCAGCGTTCATCAGAGCGACGTCGCGATAGGGGCTCGGCTTGCCGTCGAGCACGCTTTGCAGCGCGATCGCGTTGGCATCGGCATCGCCCCCCTTGAGTGCGCCGGCGTCGCAGCGCGACAGGCCGGCTTCCTCCGGCGTCACCTCGAAGTTCCTGATCTCGCCATTGTGGAGTGCCGAGACGAAGGTCGGGCCGGTGAGGGTGATCTCGTCGAGGCCATCGGAGCCGTGCACGACCCAGGCGGATTCGGAGCCGAGGTTCTTGAGCACCTGCGCCAGCGGCTGCACCCATTGCCTGGAGAACACGCCGACCATCTGCCGCTTGACGCCGGCGGGGTTCGACAGCGGGCCGAGCAGGTTGAAGATCGTGCGCGTCGCGAGCTCGACCCGGGTCGGGCCGACGTTCTTCATCGCGGGATGATGAGCGGGGGCGAACATGAAGCCGATGCCGCATTCGCGCACGCAGCGGCCGACCTGATCGGGCCGCAGGTCGATCTTGACCCCGAGCGAAGCCAGCACGTCGGCAGCGCCGGACCGCGACGACAGCGCGCGGTTGCCATGCTTGGCCACCGGCACGCCGGCGCCCGAGACGATGAAGGCGGCGCAGGTCGAAACGTTGACCGAGCCGGAGCCGTCGCCGCCAGTGCCGACGATGTCGACGGCGTCGGGCGGCGCCGTCACGGTCAGCATCTTCGAGCGCATCGCCGCAACAGCGCCGGTGATCTCGTCCACGGTCTCGCCGCGTACCCTGAGCGCCATCAGCAGGCCGCCCATCTGCGAGGGCGTGGCCTCGCCGCTCATCATGGCGTCGAAGGCGGAAGCGGCTTCGTCACGCGACAGGCTGGCGCCGGTCGCCACTTTTCCAATGATCGATTTCAGGTCGTCCATCGCGTGCTTTCAACTCACTGGTTCGCGCCGGTCACCTGCGCGAAGGCGGCCTGATTAATGGTGGTCCCGATGTCGGTTTCGAGCTTGTTGACGTAGGAGGCGACCTGCTCTTCGGTCTGCGCGCGCTCGAGGCTGTCCTTGAGCTTCTTGACGTCCTCGGAAGCGGCATCGATCGCGGGCTCGACGATGTCGGTGACGCGGAAGACGATCACTTCGCTGCCGCCGCTCACGGCCGTCTGACCGACGCCATCCTTGGCGGTGCGGAAGGCGGCCGCGACGACGGTGCCCGGCACGCCGGCGGGCGAGTCATCGCGCTTGAAGCCGCTCGCGGTCTCGACCTTGGCGCCGATCGCGGCGGCCTCATCGGCGAGCTTGCCGCCGGATTCGAGCTTCTGCACCATCTCGGTCGCCTTGGCCTTCAGCTTGGCGGCGATCTGGTCCTGGCGCCAGCGCGCCTCGACCTGGTCGCGGACCTCGTCGAGATTGCGATCGCGCGAGGGCGTGATGCCGAGCACGTCGTACCAGACATAGCCGCCCTTGAAAGAGATGGCGTCGTTGTCGACGCCGACATCGGTGTTGAAGGCCTGCGACACCACGTCGAGGCCTTGCGGGACGTTGGCGACCGGCTGGCCGTTCGGAGCGCGGCCCGAGCGGTCGACGGCCTCGATGGTGACGGCGGTCAGGCCGAGCTTCTGCGCCGCGTCGATCACGCTGGAGCCGCCACCGCGCTCGTCTTCCATCTTGTCGCGGAGGTCAGCGACCTTGACGCGCGCGCGCTCGGTGGCGACCTCGCGCTTGATGTCGCCGGCCAGGCTGGCGTAGTCCGCCTGCTTGCCCGGCTCGATCTTGTCGACCTTGACGATCGCGACGCCGAGCCCGCCCTGGATCGGCTGGCTGATCTCGCCGGCAGGAAGCGCGAATGCGGCATCGCCGACCGCGGGCGCGAGCGAGGATTTGGTCACGAGCCCGAGATCGACGTCGGAGGCGCTGAGCCCGCGCTCCTTGCCGAGATCCTCGAACGACATTCCGCCGACGAGGCGCTCGCGTGCGGCCTGCGCGTCGGCGACGTTCGGAAACACGATCTGCTGGATCTGGCGCTTCTCGGGGGTGCCGAGCCGGTCCTTGCGCTGCTCGAACATCTTCCTGGCGTCCTCGTCCGACACCTCGGTCCACTTGCCGATCTCTTCCGGCGAGACCACGACGAAGGAAATCTTGCGATATTCGGGCGCGCGGAACTGGACCTTGTGATCCTCGAAATAGGCAGCGAGCGTCTCGGGCGAGGGCGCATCGATCTGGCCCGCCTGCGCGGCGTCGAGCTTGACGAACTCGATGGCGCGCTGCTCGTTCTGGAAGCGCGTCAGCACGTCCAGAATGGTTTTCGGCGGCTCGACGCCGGCGCCGATCGTGCCGGTGATCTGCCGGCGCAGTGACACCTTGCGCTGCTCGGCGACGTAGCGCTGCTCGGTGTAGCCGAAATTGCGGATCACGGCCTGGAAGCGGTTCGCATCGAAGCTGCCGCCGACGCCCTTGAAGTTGGGATCGTTCATGATGACCTGGCGGATCTGCTCGTCGGACTGGCCGAGCCCGAGCCGGCGCGCCTCCTCGTCGAGGGCGGCTTCGGCGATGGTCTGCTGGAGCACTTGGCGATCGAGGCCGAAGGCGCGCGCCTGATCGGGCGTCAGCGGCCGGCCGAACTGGCGGCTGATCTGTTGCAGCCGGTCCGTATAGATCTGGCGGAACTCGTTGAGCGAAATCTCGGTGCTGCCGATCTTGGCCACCGTCGACTGTCCGAAGCCCTTGAAGATGTCCGCGATGCCCCAAATGCCGAAACTGACGATCAACACCCCCATCACCACGGCCATGATGGTCTTGCCGAGCCAGTTTGATGAGGCCTTGCGTATTCCTCGAAGCATTTGGTCCAACTTGTTTGGTCAGGAGGGGGATGGGAGCGCGTCTTAATGCAGATTCCGCAAAAGCGCGTCACCAAATTGATCCATCATCATAAAGTGGCGGCTTTCCCCCCGCAACCTCGCCTCAGGCGGCGCTGCGAAGCTGCGGTTAAAAGCCTCTGGTCTCTGGAACTGCCGCGACAGCTCTGCTAGCGCATGCGCAAACCTCATTCTGCTGGAAAACGACATGACCGATGCCATCCGACCGCTGATCGCCGGCAACTGGAAGATGAATGGCCTGAAGACCCAGGCTGCCGAATTCGACGCCATGCTCAGCGGTGCGGCAGACGTGACCGCCAAGGCCGACCTTCTGGTGTGTCCGCCGGCGACGCTGATCGCTGCCTTTGCCGGGAAGGCGGCAGGCAAGATGGTCGCGGTAGGGGCCCAGGACTGCCATCCCAAGGCCTCCGGCGCCCATACCGGCGATGTCTCAGCCGAAATGCTGGTGGATGCGGGCGCAACCGCCATCATCGTCGGCCATTCCGAGCGTCGTGCCGACCACGGCGAGGGAGATGCCCTGATCCGGCAGAAGGCCGAGGCGGCCTGGCGCGCCGGGGCGGTGGCTATCGTGTGTATCGGCGAGACGCAGGCCCAGCGCGATGCCGGTCAGACCCTCGATATCCTGCGCGGCCAGCTCGACGGTTCGCTGCCGGACGGATCGACTGCCGCCAACCTGGTCGTGGCGTACGAGCCGGTCTGGGCGATCGGCACCGGCCTCACCCCGACGGCGAAGGATGTCGAGCAAATTCATGGGTTTATCCGGGAATTTCTGGCTTCCCGGTTCAAGGCGGACGGCGCCAGGATGCGCATTCTCTACGGCGGCTCGGTCAAGCCCTCGAATGCGGCCGAGCTGATGGCCGTGAAAAACGTCAATGGCGCGCTGGTCGGCGGCGCCAGCCTGAAAGCAAGCGACTTCCTTGCGATTGCCAAGGGCTGTCCCTAGCTCATTGAAACCGTTGGTCTCGACCCGATCGGGGGTGGCAATACCCCCGACGATCGTGTAACACCGCGCAACTTCAGGAAAACCCGCGAAGCGCGCTCGGCCGCCGTCAGGCGCCGCCCGCTTGTGACGGAAGGATACTATGCATACCGTTGTCATCGTCATCCACCTCATGATCGTCGCCGTCATGATCGGCGCCGTCCTGCTCCAGAAGTCGGAAGGCGGCGGCCTCGGCATGGGCGGCGGCGCGGGCTTCATGTCGAGCCGCGGCACCGCGAATCTTTTGACGCGGACCACGGCGATCCTGGCCGTCGGCTTCTTTCTCACCAGCCTGTTTCTGTCCTGGTACGCCGGCTATGACCGCAAGCCATCGTCGATCATCGGCCAGCCCGGGCAGACCCAGCCGGCCGGCGGGTCGCCGATCGCTCCGCCGACCTCGGGCGGCATCCTGGATTCGCTGAAGAAGGCCGACGAGCAGCAGCAGAACCAGGCGCCGGCAGGCCCGCAGGTGCCGCGCTCGCAATAAAGCAGGGGGGCCATGCAGGACGGCTGCTACCGTCCTGCATCAAAAGTCCCCATCAAGGCACTGTCACCACTCTCAGTTCTGCATCACCCACAGGCCCGCAAAATCTTTGGGGCGGAATGCGAATCGCTTTGGCGAATCGAATTTAGGGGATTAGAGGTTAAGTCCCATGGCGCGGTACATATTCATCACCGGCGGCGTGGTTTCTTCGCTCGGCAAGGGTCTGGCTTCGGCGGCACTGGGTGCCCTGTTGCAGGCCCGGGGCTACAAGGTCCGCCTCCGCAAGCTCGATCCCTATCTCAACCTCGATCCCGGAACGATGTCGCCGTATCAGCACGGCGAAGTGTTCGTGACCGATGACGGCGCGGAGACCGATCTCGATCTCGGTCACTACGAGCGCTTCACCGGCCGTCCCGCGACCAAGGCCGACAACATCACCACGGGGCGCATCTATCAGGACATCATCTCCAAGGAGCGCCGCGGCGATTATCTCGGCGCGACCATCCAGGTGGTTCCGCACGTCACCAACGCGATCAAGGAATTCGTCCTCGACGGCAATGACGATTACGACTTCGTGCTGGTCGAGATCGGCGGCACCGTCGGCGACATCGAAGGCCTGCCGTTCTTCGAGGCGATCCGCCAGCTCAAGAACGAGCTGCCGCGCGATCACGCCGTCTACATCCATTTGACGCTGCTGCCCTACATCCCGAGTGCCGGCGAGCTCAAGACCAAGCCGACGCAGCACTCCGTGAAGGAGCTGCGCTCCATCGGCATCCAGCCGGACATTCTGCTCTGCCGCACCGATCGCGAGATTCCAAAGGAGGAGCGGCGCAAGCTCGGGCTGTTCTGCAACGTGCGCGAAAGCGCCGTGATCGAGGCGCGCGACGTCGACAACATCTACGCCGTGCCTGAGGCCTATCACAATGCGGGCCTCGACGACGAGGTGCTCGCCGCCTTCGGCATCGGCTCGCGGATTCCGCCGGTGCTCCAGAGCTGGCAGCAGATCAACGAACGCATCCGCAATCCCGAAGGCAACGTCACCATCGCCATCGTCGGCAAATATACCGGCATGAAGGATGCGTATAAGTCGCTGATCGAGGCGCTATCGCACGGCGGCATCGCCAACAAGGTCAAGGTCAATCTCGACTGGATCGAGAGCGAGATCTTCGAGAAGGAGGATCCTGCGCCGTTCCTCGAGCACGTCAACGGCATCCTGGTGCCCGGCGGCTTCGGCCAGCGCGGCGCCGAAGGCAAGATCAGGGCGGCGCAATTCGCGCGAGAGCGCGACGTGCCGTATTTCGGCATCTGCTTCGGCATGCAGATGGCGGTGATCGAGGCCGCACGAAATCTCGTCGGCATCGAGGACGCCAACTCCACCGAGTTCGGCCCGACCAAGGAGCCGCTGGTCGGCCTGATGACGGAATGGCTGCGCGGCAACGAGCTGGAGAAGCGATCGCAGGCCGGAGATCTCGGCGGCACGATGCGGTTAGGGGCGTATCCTGCGGCATTGAACCGCGGCAGCCGCGTCTCGCAGGTCTATGGTGGCGCGACCGAAATCTCAGAGCGCCATCGCCATCGCTACGAGGTCAACACCGCCTACAAGGACCGGCTCGAGCAGCACGGGCTGAAGTTCTCAGGCCTGTCGCCGGACGGGGTGCTGCCTGAAATCGTCGAATACGAGGATCATCCTTGGTTCATCGGCGTCCAGTTCCACCCCGAGCTGAAGTCGCGGCCATTCGAGCCGCATCCGCTGTTTGCCTCGTTCATCGCAGCGGCGGCGAAGCAGAGCCGGTTGGTCTAGGCTCCTCAACCTGCCTTCTTGATGATCCTGCGCAGCGCCGCGTCGATCCTCGATTGCCAGCCTGGTCCCTTGGCCTTGAAGTGCTTCACCACTTCCGGGCTGAGCCGGATCGATACCGGAATTTTGGTTGGAGTCTTCTGTGGTCCGCGCTTGCCGACCATGGAGGCAAGCTGACTGGGCTTGATATCTTTCAACCTGACACCGGCAGCGAACTTCGTCGCCTTCGCAAAGTCGGCTCGAGTCCATTCGGGATTATCATCGACGTTGGATTGCCTAGTCTTCCGGGACATAGCGCTTCATTTCCTTGGCATGGGCACGTCGCAGGCTGATCGGTCGATATCGCTCGTCGCGAGTGGTGAACACCAAGCAGTGTGCGATGCCGTCAATAAACCCGTATGCGCGATAGCGTGGATCGCCGTAGTCGACCGGTTCAACCGGAACGATTGCCCGGATTTCCATATCGGACCAGCGCGCAAGCGAAATACCGTGCTTCGCGATATTGGCCAGGTCTTTGGTACGGTCGAAATCGGCCATTTTTTCGTATATACGATTTGATTGCTGCCCGGTCAATCGGTGCAGCGAACGGAGCAGAGGGGGCATGTGCGTCCGACCTCAAGACAGCCCGGGCGATCACCGCTATAACTCGCCGCAATATCAGGAGGGACGATCCAATGATCTACGAAATGCGCGTCTATCGCTGCGTGCCCGGCAGGTTGCCGGCGCTGCTGAAGCGCTTTGAGACGGTTACGCTGAAGCTCTGGGAGAAGCACGGCATCAAGCAGGCCGGCTTCTTCACCACGCTGATCGGCGAATCCAACCAGGAGCTGACCTATTTCCTGGCCTGGGACTCGCTCGCCGAGCGCGAGAAGAAGTGGGGCGCGTTCATGACCGACCCGGACTGGATGAAAGCGCGCGCCGAGAGCGAAGCTGACGGCCAGATCGTGGGCAACATCGTCAGCCAGATCCTGGCGCCGACCGCCTTCTCCTCGGTGAGATAGCGACCCCGCCGCCGCGGGGAACCCTGGCGCAACCCTGATATTCGAGCGGCCCCGACGGAAGAGGGTTGATCCGACCCTCATCACGGCTATGGTCGCGCCGAAACGAGGGATTTGCCTTGAGCTCTTCGCATTCGGCGGCGCCGGTCGTCACCATCGGGACGGTCAAGTTCGGCAATGATCTGCCGATCTCGATCATTGCCGGACCTTGCCAGCTGGAAAGCCGCCAGCATGCCCTGGAGGTTGCCTCCGCGCTGAAGGAGATCGCCGCGCGGCTGAAGATCGGCCTCGTCTACAAGACCTCCTTCGACAAGGCCAATCGCACCAGTGCATCCGCTGCGCGCGGGCTCGGCCTTTCGCAGTCGCTGCCGATCTTCGCGGAGATCCGCTCCTCGCTTGGCTTGCCGGTGCTGACCGACGTGCACGAGGCCACGCAATGCGCCGAGGTCGCGCAAGCCGTGGACGTCTTGCAAATCCCTGCCTTCCTGTGCCGGCAGACCGATCTACTGCTCGCCGCCGCCGCGACCGGCAGGGTCGTCAACGTCAAGAAAGGGCAATTCCTGGCGCCTTGGGACATGGCGAATGTGGTGACGAAGATCACCAGCGCCAACAACCCGAACGTGCTCGTCACCGAGCGTGGCGCCTCGTTCGGCTACAACACGCTTGTCTCCGACATGCGCGCGCTGCCGATCCTGGCACGCACCACCGGCGCTCCTGTCATCTTCGACGCCACCCACTCGGTGCAGCAGCCGGGCGGGAAGGGGACCTCGTCGGGCGGCGAGCGCGAATTCGTGCCGGTGCTGGCCCGCGCGGCTGTCGCCGTCGGCGTTGCCGGCGTCTTCATCGAGACCCATCCCGATCCCGACCGTGCGCCCTCCGACGGACCCAACATGGTGCCGCTGCGCGAGTTCGAAGGGCTGATCGCTAGGTTGATGGCGTTCGACGCGCTGGCGAAAGAATCTGTAAAAGCCGGCCCGCGCTGATGCAGCAGGGCGAGGCGCGGCCGCACGATCACGGCTTGCCGGCAGCGCTCTACGTCATAGCAGGCGCAAGCTTCGCCGCGGCACTCTCCGCACGCGCGCTCGATCCGGTGCTGCCGCACGTCGCCGAGGATTTCGGCGTCAGCATCGCGACTGCGGCGGGCTTTGCCGCGGTGTTCGCCTTCACCTTCTCGATCATCCAGCCGATCATCGGCGCTGCCGCCGACCTGTTCGGCAAGACGCGGCTGATGATCGGCTGCCTGGCGCTGCTCGGCCTCGCCAATATCCTGGGCGCGTTCTCGACCTCGTTCTCGGTGTTGTTTGCCACCCGCATTCTCGCCGGCATCGGCTCGGGCGGTGTGTTTCCGGTGGCGCTGAGCCTGACTAGCGATCTCGTCGGGCCCGACAAGCGTCAAGTCGCGATCAGCCGCACGCTCGCCGGCGCGATGACCGGCAATCTGCTCGGCGCCTCGGCCTCCGGCCTGATCGGCGATTTCCTCGGCTGGCGCGGCGTGCTGGCGGTGCTGGGCGTGCTCGTGATCGTCGCCTCGATCGCGGTTGCGGCCGGCTTCCACGGCGCCAAGGTCAAGCATCCGCCGAAGACGAGCCTGTCGGCGCTGAAGGCCGGCTATCGCACCATCTTCACCAATCCCAACGCCTATGTCTGCTACTCTGCGGTGTTCATCGAAGGCTGCTGCGTGCTCGGCCTGTTTCCCTACATCGCCTCGTTCCTGTTCGAACTTGGCCAGACCTCGCTCTCGATCGCCGGCCTCGTCATCGCGGGCTTTGCGGTCGGCGGCCTGTTCTACACGCTGACGGTGTCGCGCCTGCTGCCGCGCCTTGGCATGAAGGGCATGATGATCGCCGGCATGACGCTGGTTGCCTCACAGCTCATTGCCGTCGCCTTCGGCCCGCGCTGGGAGGTGCAGGCGCTGAATCTCGTCGTGATGGGATGGGGCTTCTACATCGCCCATGGCTGTCTTCAGGTCTTCGCCAGCGAGCTCTCGGTCGAGGCGCGCGCCACTGCGCTGTCCCTGCATTCGTTCTTCTTCTTCATGGGGCAGACCGTCGGCCCGCTCGCCTATGGCTTCGGGCTCCACCATGCCGGCAAGATGCCGACGCTATTCGCGAGCGCAGTGATCATGGTGGTGCTGGGCTTCGTCTGTGCCCGCCTGCTGAAGCAGCGGGCGCCGGCGGACGCGCGCTGACAATCCATCCTCATCTCATTGCGCTTTAGCAGCAGCCTGGATCGGCTCCATGCCGCTCGCGATGATCGCCTCGCGCGCAGCCGGGGACGCCAGGAACTTGATCAAGGCACGTCCAGCCTCGGGCTCCTTCGAACCCGTCGCCATGCCGGCGGAGAAGATCGTGATCTTCTGCAACTCGTTCGGCAGCGGACCTACGATATCGATGCCCTTGACGGGCTTCAGCTCGCTGATCTGCTGGAAGCCGAGCTCGGCCTCGCCATGCGCGACGATCTCGCCGACCGGCGTTGCCGGAATCTTGCGCGCCTTGTCCTTCATGGCGTCGGCGATGCCGAGCTTGTCGAACATCTCGGTCGAGACGTAGACGCCGCTGGCACTGTCGGAATAGGCGATCGTCTTCGCCGCCAGCAGCGCGCGCTTGACGGCCTCCACGGAGCTGATGTCCGGCTTCGGCGCGCCCGACTTCACGGCGATCCCGATAGGGGACCTGGTCAGATCGACCTGGCTGCCGGCAACGACCTTGCCCTTGCTGGCGAGATCGTTGAGGGCATAGCCCACCATGATCAGGACATCGGCCGGCTCGCCGCGTTCGAGCCGCACCGGGATGGCGTTCGAGGTCGTGCCCATCGACGGTCCATATTCCGTCAGCACCTTGTTGCCGGTGGCCTTCTCGAATTCCGGCACAAGCGCCTTGTAGGCAGCCGTCAATCCGCCCGAGATCATCACCCGAACCTCGGCAGCATCCGACGCGCCGGTGAGCCAGAGGACGCCCAGAAGACTTAGGGCAAGATTGCGGAATGTTGCTGGCATCCATTTCATTGTTGTTTTTCTCCTGCTAGCCCCGCCCGCGATAGGGCGCGACGCCTTGCTCCGGCACCCACATGCCCTTCGGCACGCGGCCGGTCTGCCAGAACACGTCGATCGGGATGCCGCCGCGCGGATACCAATAGCCGCCGATGCGCAGCCATTTCGGCTTGATCTCGCTTGCGATGCGCTTGCCGATCATCACGGTGCAGTCCTCGTGGAAGGCGCCGTGATTGCGGAAGCTCGCGATGTAGAGCTTGAGCGATTTCGATTCCAGCAGCCACGCACCCGGCGCGTAGTCGATCATCAGATGCGCGAAATCGGGCTGGCCCGTGACCGGGCAGAGTGAGGTGAATTCCGGCACGGTGAAACGCACCAGATAATCCGTGCCTGCTTGCGGGTTGGGCACGCGGTCGAGCTTGGCCTTTTCGGGCGCATCCGGCCATTCCACGGCGCGGCCAAGCTGCAATGAAGCTGGCTTGGCAGGGGACTCGTTCGATTTGCTGGGTTTTTTCGACATTCGGCCGCCTCCGTGCGGCCCTCTTAGCCAATCATCGGGCGGCCGTCACCCGGCCTTTTCCGCGTCGATGCATTGCGGTAGAAGCACCGCCAACTGCCCCCTTTGTTTCTCGAAATGAGGCTCTCATGACCGCCATCATCGACATCATCGGCCGCGAAATCCTGGATAGCCGGGGTAACCCCACCGTCGAGGTCGATGTCGTGCTGGAAGACGGTGCGCTCGGCCGTGCCGCGGTGCCGTCGGGCGCCTCGACCGGGGCCCATGAGGCGGTGGAACTGCGTGACGGCGACAAGGCCCGTTATCTCGGCAAGGGCGTCACCAAGGCGGTCGGCGCCGTCAATGGCGAGATTTTCGAGGCCCTGAGCGGTCTCGATGTCGAGCAGCAGGCCCAGATCGATCAGATCATGATCGACCTCGACGGCACGGCGAACAAGAGCCGGCTCGGGGCCAACGCCATCCTCGGCGTCTCGCTCGCCTGCGCCAAGGCGGCCGCGAACTCGCTCGACATGCCGCTCTACCGCTACGTCGGCGGCACCTCGGCGCGTCTCCTGCCGGTGCCGATGATGAACATCATCAATGGCGGCGTGCATGCCGACAACCCGATCGACTTCCAGGAATTCATGATCCTGCCTGTCGGTGCGTCGTCCTTTGCCGAGGGCCTGCGCTACGGCGCCGAGGTTTTCCACACGCTGAAATCCGAGCTCAAGAAGGCCGGCCACAACACCAATGTCGGTGACGAGGGCGGCTTCGCCCCGAACCTGCCGTCGGCGGATGCCGCGCTCGACTTCGTCATGAACGCGATCGGCAAGGCCGGCTTCAAGGCGGGGTCCGACATCGTGCTCGGCCTCGACTGCGCCTCGACCGAGTTCTTCAAGGCCGGCAAGTATGTCTATGAAGGCGAGGGCAAGAACCGCTCGATCTCCGAGCAGGCCAAGTACCTCGCGGACCTCGTCGCGCGCTATCCGATCGTCACCATCGAGGACGGCATGTCGGAGGACGACATGGACGGCTGGAAGGAGCTCACCGACCTCATCGGCAAGAAGTGCCAGCTGGTCGGCGACGATCTCTTCGTCACCAACGTCAAGCGTCTCGCCGAGGGCATCAAGGCCGGCCGGGCCAACTCGATCCTGATCAAGGTCAACCAGATCGGCACGCTCACCGAGACGCTCGCCGCCGTCGAGATGGCGCACAAGGCCGGCTACACCTCGGTGATGTCGCACCGCTCGGGCGAGACCGAGGATTCCACCATCGCCGATCTCGCGGTCGCCACGAATTGCGGTCAGATCAAGACCGGCTCCCTTGCGCGGTCCGATCGCACCGCCAAATACAACCAGCTCCTGCGCATCGAGCAGCAACTCGGCAAGCAGGCGCTCTACGGCGGCAAGGCGGCACTGAAGGCGCTGGCATAAGCCGGCGCCTCGACCGCGAAAGACGGACAGGGAGGACCGACATGAGCGACGGCAAGACCGGCCTGCAACTGCGTTCGCTGCTGAAGAAGAGTGGCGAGCTGGAATTGTCTCTCGTCGAAGTCCCGACGCCGGAGCCGGCCGACGACGAGGTCGTGGTTCGCGTCGAGGCGAGCCCGATCAACCCTTCCGACCTCGGGCTTCTGATCGGGCCTGCCGACATGTCGGCGGCGAAGGCTTCCGGCACCAAGGAGATGCCGGTCATCACTGCCCAGATGCCGGAGGCGGCGATGCGGATGATGGGGGCGAGGTTCGACCAGTCTCTGCCGGTCGGCAATGAGGGCGCCGGCACGGTGATCGGGGCGGGCTCGTCGGATGCGGCAAAGGCGCTGATGGGCAAGACCGTGTCGATGATCGGCGGTGCGATGTACACGCAGTATCGCGTGCTGAAAGTCCGCGACGTCATGGAGCTGCCTGAGGGCACCACGGCGGCTGACGGCGCCTCCTGGTTCGTCAATCCGCTGACCGCGCTCGGCATGACCGAGACGATGCGACGGGAGAACCACAAGGCGCTCGTGCACACCGCGGCTGCCTCCAATCTCGGCCAGATGCTCAATAAGATCTGCATCAAGGACGGGATCGGTCTCGTCAACATCGTCAGGAGCAAGGAGCAGGCCGACATCCTGCACAAGATCGGCGCCAAATACGTGGTGGATTCCAGCGCCGCGAGCTTCATGGACGATCTCACCAATGCGCTGGTCGAGACCGGCGCCACGATTGCCTTCGACGCCATCGGCGGCGGCAAGCTGGCCAGCCAGATCCTGACGGCCATGGAGATTGCGGCCAACAGGACCGCGAAGGAGTACAGCCGCTACGGCTCCAACGTGTACAAGCATGTCTACATCTATGGCAGCCTCGACAATCGGCCGACCGAGCTGAACCGCTCTTTCGGCCTCAGCTGGGGTGTCGGCGGCTGGCTGCTCACGCCATTCCTCCAGAACATCGGGCCGGCCGAGATCGGCCGCCTGCGTCAGCGCGTCGCCTCCGAGCTCAAGACCACCTTTGCCAGTCACTACACCAAGGTGGTCTCGCTGACCGAGGCGCTCGATCTCGCCAACATCGCGGTCTACGCCAAACGCGCCACCGGCGAAAAATTCCTCATCAACCCAAATAAATAATGGCGACGTGCGAGGGCACGTCACCGAAAGAAGGTCTTGCCTTCTGAGCGAAGCCGGAGATTATTCCGCCGCCATTTGAAGCGGAAAATCCGCAGGGCGCTCAGAAGGGGACCTCTCCATGACTGATTTGAATCGCCGCCATTTGCTTGCAGGCGCTGCCGCCGTCGGTGCGGCTGCCGTTACTGGCCTTCGGCCGACCGCCGCCATTGCCTCAGTGCCACCGACCGGAACGCAGGCGCCGGGCTTCTACCGCTATAAGGTCGGCAGCTACGAGTGCACGTCGATCAACGACGGCGCGCGCACCTTTCCGATGCCGGAGAAATTCGTCGTCAACATACCCAAGGAAGAAGCCCTGGCCGCGGGCGAGGCGGCTTACATGCCGAAGGGCATGGTCACGGTGCCATTCAATCCGCAGCTCATCAACACCGGCTCCAAGCTCGTGCTGATCGATACTGGCAACGGAGTCGCCAACCTCGAGCCGAGCAAGGGCGCGGTCGGCCGCACCCTGCAAAATCTTGCCGCAGCCGGCGTCGATCCCAAGACCATCGACGTCGTGCTGCTGTCGCATTTGCACCCTGATCACATCAATGGCATCCGTCTCGCCGACGGCGCGCTCGCCTTCCCGAACGCGGAGATCATGGTGCCGGGCAAGGATTGGGAGTTCTGGACCAGCGAGGACAACGCCGCCAAGGCCGAGTCCAATCCGATGATGAAGAACTATTTCGCCAGCGTGAAGAAGACCTTTGCCGGTCTCGAGTCCAAGGTCACCAAGTTCGAGTCGGGCAAGGAAGTCGCACCCGGCATCACCTCGATCGCGACGCCGGGCCACACGCCCGGCCACACCTCGTTCGCGGTCGCATCGGGCGATGCCAAGGTCCTGATCCAGTCGGACGTCACCAACATCCCGGAATTCTTCCTGCGCAATCCGGACTGGCATGTGATGTTCGACTACGACGCCGCGCTGGCGCAGGCCACGCGCCACAAATTCTACGACATGGCGGCGGCCGAGAAGGCGACCGTGATCGGCTTCCACTTCACCTTCCCCTCGGTCGGTCATGTCGTGAAGGACGGCGCCAAATATCGCCTGATCCCGTCGGCGTGGAATCCGACGATCTGATCTGGTTGGACGTATGCGAAGGAGTTCGGGCCGCCGTTTGGCGGCCCGATTGTTTTAGGCAAACATCCGCTTTCGCGAAACACAGCGTTTCCAAATCGATCCGGTTCATGCACTTGCATCCAACGCTCCGGATCGCTTAAGTGCCGCCCCGGCACTCCCGCTCCAGCCCCCGAGGACACCCCATGGCCTACAACATCGTCGTGATCGCCGGCAGCCTGCGCAAGGACAGCTTCTCGCTCAAGATCGCGAATGCGCTCGCCAAGCTCGCGCCGGCCTCACTCAAGCTCGAGGTGATCACGCCGGCCGGCATCTCGTTCTTCAACCAGGATCTCGAGGGCGCGCCGCCTGCGGACTGGCTGGCCTTCCGCGAGAAGCTTCAGAAGTCGGACGGCGTCATCTTCGTCTCGCCGGAATACAATCGCTCGATTCCGGGTGTGCTCAAGAATGCTATCGACGTCGCCTCACGGCCCTATGGCAAAAGCTCGTTGCTCGGCAAGCCGGTTGGGATCATCTCGAACTCGCCCGGACCGCTCGGCGGGGTCAGCGCGGCCAAGCATCTGCAGACGATCCTGCCGGGCATCTCCGGTCCGATCCTCCAGCAGCCCGAGACCTATCTGAACGCCGTTGGCGACGCCTTCGATGCGGAGGGCAACCTGACCAAGGAGTCGCTCAAGCCCGTGCTCCAGGCCTATATCGACGCCTTCGCCGCGCACGTCGCGAAGCATCACGGCTGAGGCTTTTCCGCCGATACTTGCTCAACTATTCGTCATGGCCGGGCTTGTCCCGGCCATCCACGACTTGGCGTCAGCGACGAAGAACGTGGATGCCCGGGACGAGCCCGGGCATGACGAGGAGAGATCCGGTCAGGGGTAATTAGTAATCCCTTAACCAACCTGCCGCATCTTCCCAGGATGGTCTCCCGCGCGCGCCTGAAATCGATCCTGACCGGCCTTGCCCTCTATGCCATGGCCGCGGCCATCGTCGGCTATTTCGGCGTCAACGCCTACACCGGCAAATACGGGCTCAATGCCCGCCAGGAGCTGGATCAGGAGATCATCGCGCTGACCAGCGAGCTGGCACAGCTCAAGCGCGAGCGCGCCAGGAGCGAACAGCGCGTCTCGTTGCTGCGCACGTCGCGGATCGATCCGGACATGCTGGACGAGCGGGCGCGCTATCAGCTGGACTATGTCAATCCGCATGATCTCGTTCGGATGATCCCGGCGAAATAACGTTTTCGCTGCATTCGAAACCGCGATCGAAAGTGGCTGCGGATTGCTGCCGGCCGCGCCCCGCACCGTACCGAAAGTCGTAAGCCAAGAGGCTGCCGGTTGCCTTGACGGCGCCACCGCAGGGGCTCATGGCTTCAGACGCTGTCGCCCGGATTGACGCAGATCAACCGGGCCATGGCGGCATGGCTTAGACTGCCTTCCGGAGGAAACAGTGATGAATGGGTCAATGCCCCCGCATCACGCGGCCCGCGTCGAGGCCGCCATCGCGTCCGGCCAGGCCGCCCGGTCCGCGCTCGTGGCTTCGTGGCGTCGCTCGTCCCGATTGCATCATCTCGATCCCGGAGGCCGCACCTCGCCGATACGGCTGACCGAAGCCGAGCTGCGCCAGGCGCGGGAGCGCATCGCGCCGCTGCTGGCGGCCGCGCAAGGTGCGATGGACCGGCTCTATCAGGCCGTCGGCGCGAGCGGCTGCTGCGTTCTGCTCGCGGACGGCGAGGGAGTGCCGGTCGATCGTCGCGGCACGCCGGCGGACGATGCGACGTTTCAATCCTGGGGCCTGTGGACCGGCGCGCTCTGGAGCGAGGAGCACGAAGGCACCAACGGCATCGGCACCTGTCTGGTCGAGCAGCGCCCGCTGACGATCGATCGTGACCAGCACTTCTTCACCCGCAACACGCTTTTGAGCTGCACCGCCGTTCCGATCTACGACCATGAGGCGACGCTCGCAGGCGTACTCGATGTATCCTCCTGCCGCGCCGACCGCACCGACGCGTTCTCCAGCCTGATCGCGCTGGCGGCGGGCGAGGCGGCCAAGCGTATCGAGGCCGACCTGTTTCGCAGGGCCTTCGCCCATGCCCGCATCGTCCTGACGCAGGCCCCGGACGGAGGTTGCGGCGGCCTGCTCGCCGTTGACGCGGACGATCTCGTGGTCGGCGCGACCCGCTCGGCCCGGATCGGACTCGGGATCGCACCCGGCAAGGCGTTGCAGCCGGTGCCCGCGGCTGATCTGCTCGGCGGCGAACCCGCGCATGACCATCTCGCCGGCGGCCAACGCGCGGTGCTGCAGCGGGCGCTGCTCCGCGCCGGCGGCAACGTGTCGGCGGCCGCCAAGGCCCTCGGCGTCAGCCGCGCCACACTGCACCGGAAGCTGAAGCGGTTCGGGATCAAGCACTGAGCTGGCGCTGTTTCCTCAACCGTCATTGCGAGGAGCGAAGCGACGAAGCAATCCAGAATCTTTCCGCGGAGGGACTCTGGATTGCTTCGCTGCGCTCGCAATGACGATGTGGAAGACGCCTGGCACCCCAATTGCCCGTCGCCCGTTGCGGGCAAGTACGACTGTCGCAGAACTGCGACAGGTCCGCTCCATCATCGCATCCACCCGGGCTGACAGAAAACACCTCCCGCATCATCGTCTGCGCAAGTCGCGACCACGCGACGAATTGCGCAAACAGCAAACATCGGGAGTGATCAATGAACAAGGTGGAATTCCTCAGCGTCACCAAAGTTCCCTTCGCAGAGCGCTATGACAATTTCATCGGCGGCAAATTCGTCGCGCCGATCTCGGGCAAGTATTTCGACAATGCCTCGCCGGTAACGGGCCAAATCGTCTGCAAGATCGCGCGGTCCGACGCGCAGGATGTCGAGGCGGCCCTCGACGCGGCGCATGCCGCCAAGGCGGCCTGGGGCCGTACCAGCGTCGCCGAGCGCGCCGCGGTCCTGAACCGGATCGCCGACCGCATGGAAGAGAATCTCGAGCGTCTCGCCATCGCCGAGACCTGGGACAACGGCAAGCCGATCCGCGAGACCCGCGCCGCCGACCTGCCGCTGGCCATCGACCATTTCCGTTATTTCGCCGGCGTCGTCCGTGCCCAGGAAGGCTCGATCGGCGAGATCGACCACGACACCATCGCCTATCATTTCCACGAGCCGCTCGGCGTGGTCGGGCAGATCATCCCCTGGAACTTCCCGCTGCTGATGGCCTGCTGGAAGCTCGCGCCTGCGCTCGCCGCCGGCAATTGCGTGGTGCTCAAGCCCGCCGAGCAGACGCCGGCCTCGATCATGGTGTGGGCCGAGATCATCGCGGACATCCTGCCGCCGGGCGTCCTCAACATCGTCAACGGCTTTGGCCTCGAGGCCGGCAAGCCGCTCGCCTCGAGCCCGCGCATCGCCAAGATCGCCTTCACCGGCGAGACCTCGACCGGCCGGCTGATCATGCAATATGCCAGCCAGAACCTCATTCCCGTCACGCTGGAGCTCGGCGGCAAGTCGCCCAACATCTTCTTCAATGACGTCACCGCCGAAGACGACGATTTCTTCGACAAGGCGATCGAAGGCTTCGTGATGTTCGCGCTGAACCAGGGCGAGGTCTGCACCTGTCCGAGCCGGGCACTAGTGCACGCCGATATCTATGACCGCTTCATGGAGCGGGCGCTGAAGCGCGTCGCGGCGATCAAGCAGGGCGATCCGCGCGATGCCACCACCATGATCGGAGCCCAGGCCTCCGGCGAGCAACTCTCCAAGATTCTATCCTATATCGACATCGGCAAGCAGGAGGGCGCCAAGGTCCTTGCCGGCGGCGGCCGTGCCGAGCTCGCAGGCGATCTCGCCGGCGGCTTCTACGTGCAGCCGACCGTGTTCGAGGGCCACAACAAGATGCGGATCTTCCAGGAGGAGATCTTCGGTCCCGTCGTCTCGGTCACCACCTTCAAGACCGACGAGGAGGCGCTCGCGATCGCCAACGACACACTCTACGGCCTGGGCGCCGGCGTTTGGAGCCGCGACGCCAATCGCTGCTACCGTTTCGGCCGGGCGATCCAGGCCGGCCGGGTCTGGACCAACTGCTATCATGCCTATCCCGCGCATGCCGCCTTCGGCGGCTACAAGCAGTCGGGCGTCGGTCGCGAGACCCACAAGATGATGCTCGACCACTACCAGCAGACCAAGAACCTCCTGGTCAGCTACAGTCCGAAGAAGCTCGGCTTCTTCTAGTGAGGACGTTGCGCTCACGAGCTCGTCATGCCCGGGCTTGTTCCGCCTGCGCGGCCGAAGCCGCTTCGGCGAGACGAAGGCCCGGGCATCCACGTTCTTTGTGTCGCGGAGGAAGGCGTGGATGGCCGGGACAGGACCCGGCCATGTCGTTGCGGAAGCTGCAGTGCCCCGTGGACGACTAATTGATCGGCAGGATGATGCTGGCTGCTTGACGCGTTCACGAATCTGCGCGTCCGCCCGCCGGCCATCGATTTGTTGCCCGATCGGCGCCAAACATTTTGCAATATTTCGACCACGTTGCAGTGCGGCATAATGAAAGTCGTGCCATGTCGCCGCGGTGCTTTCCAAGGGTGTTTGAGTTGGGTTAGAGAGGGCGAAAGTTTTCTCTGACCCGGAATTCCTATGGCCGCACCCAAGAAAGCCGCCGCGAGCACGCCACACGACAAGACGGACGGCGGGTCGCCCCCGGAATTCACGAAGGAGCAGGAGCTCAAGGCGCTGCGCGACATGCTCCTGATCCGGCGCTTCGAGGAGAAGGCCGGTCAGCTCTACGGCATGGGCGCGATCGGAGGCTTCTGCCATCTCTATATCGGCCAGGAGGCCGTGGTGGTCGGCATGCAGATGGCCCTGAAGGAGGGCGATCAGGTCATCACCGGCTATCGCGATCACGGCCACATGCTCGCCACCGGCATGGACGCCAACGGCGTCATGGCCGAGCTCACGGGCCGCCGCGGCGGCTATTCCAAGGGCAAGGGCGGCTCCATGCACATGTTCAGCAAGGAGAAGCACTTCTACGGCGGCCACGGCATCGTCGGCGCGCAGGTCTCACTCGGCACGGGTCTCGCTTTCGCCAACCACTATCGCGGCAACGACAATGTCAGCGTCACCTATTTCGGCGACGGCGCGGCCAACCAGGGCCAGGTCTATGAGAGCTTCAACATGGCGGAGCTCTGGAAGCTGCCGGTGATCTACGTCATCGAGAACAACCGCTACGCCATGGGCACCTCGGTCTCGCGCGCTTCGGCGCAGCAGGATTTCTCCAAGCGCGGCGCGTCGTTCAACATTCCGGGCAAGCAGGTCGACGGCATGGATGTCCGCGCCGTGAAGGCTGCGGGCGAGGAGGCGGCAGCCTGGTGCCGCGCCGGCAAAGGCCCCTACATCTTGGAGATGCAGACCTATCGCTACCGCGGACACTCGATGTCCGATCCTGCAAAATATCGCACACGCGAGGAGGTCGAGAAGGTCCGCCACGACCAGGATCCGATCGAGCAGGTGCGCAACCGTCTCTTGGCCGCGAAGGTCAGCGAGCAGGATTTGAAGGCGATCGACGCCGAGGTGCGCGACATCGTCAACGCGTCCGCCGATTTCGCCCAGCATGATCCCGAGCCGGATGCCGCCGAGCTCTGGACCGACGTCTACCGCTGAACGCGCGCAAGCTTTCCTTGGAGAAGATATGCCAATTCAAGTGCTGATGCCCGCGTTGTCGCCCACGATGGAGAAGGGCAACCTCGCCAAATGGCTGAAGAAAGAGGGCGAGCCGATCAAGTCGGGCGACGTCATCGCCGAGATCGAGACCGACAAGGCGACCATGGAGGTCGAGGCGACCGATGAGGGCACGCTCGGCAAGATCCTGATCCCCGAGGGCACCGCCGACGTTGCGGTGAACACGCCGATCGCGACCATTCTCGCCGATGGTGAGAGCGCCGCCGATCTCGCCAAGGCCACCGCGCCGGCCAAGCAGGAGAAGGCTGCCGAATCGGCGCCGCCCGCCGCAGCAAAGGCCGAAGCCCCCGCGCCGAAGGCTGCGCCCGCTCCGCAGGTCGTTGCCGAGCCGGATCCGGAAGTGCCTGAAGGCACCGAGATGGTGACGCAGACCATCCGCGAAGCCTTGCGCGATGCCATGGCCGAAGAGATGCGTCGCGACGCCGACGTCTTCGTCATGGGTGAAGAGGTCGCCGAATATCAGGGCGCCTACAAGGTCACGCAAGGGTTGCTCCAGGAGTTCGGCGCCAAGCGCGTGATCGACACCCCGATCACCGAGCACGGATTTGCCGGCGTCGGCGTCGGCGCTGCGATGACGGGCCTCAAGCCGATCGTCGAGTTCATGACCTTCAACTTCGCCATGCAGGCGATCGACCAGATCATCAACTCGGCGGCCAAGACGCTCTATATGTCCGGCGGCCAGATGGGCTGCTCGATCGTATTCCGCGGGCCGAACGGAGCGGCTGCGCGCGTCGCCGCCCAGCATAGCCAGGACTATTCGGCCTGGTACTCGCACATCCCCGGCCTCAAGGTGGTTGCGCCGTATTCGGCCGCCGACGCCAAGGGCCTGCTCAAGGCCGCGATCCGCGATCCCAACCCGGTGATCTTCCTCGAGAACGAGGTGCTCTATGGTCACACCGGCGAAGTGCCGAAGCTCGACGACTTCATCATCCCGATCGGCAAGGCGCGCATCGTGCGCTCCGGCAGCCACGTCACGATCATCTCCTGGTCGAACGGCATGACCTACGCGCTGAAGGCCGCCGACGAGCTCGCCAAGGACGGTATCGAGGCCGAGGTGATCGACCTGCGCACGCTGCGTCCGCTCGACACCGAGACCATCATCAACTCGGTCAAGAAGACCGGTCGCGCCGTCACGGTGGAAGAGGGCTGGGCCCAGAGCGGCGTCGGTGCCGAAATCGCCGCGCGCATCATGGAGAACGCCTTCGATTATCTCGACGCGCCGGTTGCGCGCGTCTCCGGCAAGGACGTGCCGATGCCCTATGCCGCCAACCTGGAGAAGCTCGCGCTGCCTTCGGCGGCGGAAGTCGTCGAGGCCGCCAAAGCCGTCTGCTACAGGTAGACCCATGGCGGGCCCCAAGGAACAGCCACTGCCGCCCGACGTCATGACTCGCGACGACGCGGTCGAGATCCTGCGCGTGTTCGTGCTGGACGGTGGGCTGTCGATGGCGTTCCAGCGCGCCTTCGAGGAGCCCGACATGTGGGGCCTGCTGCTTGTCGATCTCGCCCGCCATGCCGCACGCGCCTATGCCCGCGAGAGCGAATATACCGAGGAGGACGCCTTGAACCGCATCCTCGACATGTTCCAGGCCGAGATCGAGCGTCCGACCGACACCGGCACCACGACGCCGCGCGGCAAGGGACACTGACTGTGGCGATCGAATCCCTTCATTTCGATTTCATGCTGGAGGCGATCCGCGAGGCGGAAGCTTCGATCGCGCAAGGCGGCCTGCCGATCGGCGCCGTGCTGACGCGCGACAACAAGATCATCGCCCGCGGCCACAACAACCGCGTGCAGGAGAACAATCCGATCCTTCATGGTGAGATGAGCTGCCTGCGCGAGGCCGGCGCGATCTCGTTCCACGACACGGTCATGTACACGACGTTGTCGCCATGCTCGATGTGCGCGGGCGCGCTCGGGCTGTTCAAGGTGAAGCTGGTGGTGATCGGCGAGTCCGTCACCTTCGAAGGATCCAAGGACATCCTCGACAAGTTCGGCATTCCCTGGATCGACCTTGCCGACGACCGCTCCATCACCATGATGAAGAATTGGCGTTCCAACCCCGCCAATGAGCGCCTGTGGCAGGGCGACATCGGCAACTAAACCTGGTCTGTTCGTCTTCACTCTCGGAGGCGACGTTTTGCAAAGTTCTTCTTGAGGTCAGCATGCCCATCAACATCCTGATGCCCGCTCTCTCGCCGACGATGGAGAAGGGCAACCTCGCCAAGTGGCTGAAGAAGGAAGGCGACAAGGTCAAATCCGGCGACGTCATCGCCGAGATCGAGACCGACAAGGCGACCATGGAGGTCGAGGCGATCGACGAGGGCACGCTCGCCAAGATCCTGGTGCCCGAGGGTACGCAGGACGTCCCGGTCAACGACGTCATCGCCGTGCTCGCCGGCGAGGGCGAGGACGTGAAGGCGGCAGGTAGCGCGAAGCCCACTGCCTCGGCTGCCCCGCCGAAAGCCGAGAAGCCTGCTGAGGCTCCCGCCGCTGCGTCGGCGCCCGCAGCGACCGCGCCCAAGGAAGCAACCAAGGCAGCACCGCCGCCGGCCGCGTCACCCGCGCCGCAGGCCGCCGCACCGGCCGCGCAGGGCAACGGCCATGGCGGCCGCGTGTTCTCATCGCCGTTGGCCCGCCGTCTTGCCAAGGAAGCCGGCATCGATGTCGGCATGGTCACCGGCACCGGCCCGCACGGCCGCGTGGTCGCGCGCGACGTCGAGCAGGCCAAGTCCGGCAAGGGCCTCAAGGCACCGGCCGCTGCGCCCTCAGGCGCGCCTGCGATCGCGCCGACCATGTCGGACAAGCAGATCCTGTCGCTGTTCGAGCCTGGCTCCTACGACATCGTCCCGCACGACGGCATGCGCCGCACCATTGCGCAGCGCCTGACCGCGTCGATCCAGAACGTCCCACACTTCTACCTCACCATCGACTGCGACATCGGCAAGCTGCTCGCCGCGCGCGAGGAGATCAACGCTGCCGCGCCGAAGGACAAGGAGAAGAAGCCGCTCTACAAGATCTCGGTCAACGACTTCGTCATCAAGGCGATGGCGGTGGCGCTGCAGAAGATCCCGAACTGTAACGTCAGCTGGACCGAAAGCGGCATGGTCAAGCATCACCATTCCGACGTCGGCGTCGCCGTCGCGATGCCCGGCGGCCTGATCACGCCGATCATCCGCAAGGCTGAGACCAAGACGCTGTCGACCATCTCGAATGAGATGAAGGATTTCGCCGCGCGTGCTCGTTCCCGCAAGTTGAAGCCCGAGGAATACCAGGGCGGCACCACCGCGGTCTCCAACCTCGGCATGTACGGCATCAGCCACTTCACCGCCGTGATCAACCCGCCTCATGCGACCATTCTGGCAGTCGGCACCAGCGAGGAACGTCCCGTCGTGCGTGGCGGCAAGATCGAGGTCGCCAACATGATGAGCGTGACGCTGTCCTGCGATCACCGTGCCATCGACGGCGCGCTCGGCGCCGAGCTGATCGGCGCGTTCAAGCAGCTGATCGAAAATCCGGTCATGATGATGGTGTGACGACAAATTCGCGTCGTCATTGCGAGCGAAGCGAAGCAATCCCGGACGTGACCGGCAGACTGGATTGCTTCGTCGCAAGAGCTCCTCGCAATGACGGTCTCGAACGTTAAGGCCGGTTGGAGCGAGAACGAGCGTACAGCATGGCCGATACATCCTTCGACGTCATCATCATCGGTTCCGGTCCCGGCGGCTACGTCACCGCGATCCGCGCCGCGCAGCTCGGCTTCAAGGTCGCGATCGTCGAAAAGTCCTATCTCGGCGGCATCTGCCTGAACTGGGGCTGCATCCCGACCAAGGCGCTGCTGCGCTCGGCTGAGATCTATCACTACATGCAGCACGCCAAGGACTACGGCCTGTCGGCGGAAAAGGTCTCCTTCGATCCGAAGGCCGTGGTGCAGCGCTCGCGCGGCGTCTCCAAGCGCCTCAACGACGGCGTCGGCTTCCTGATGAAGAAGAACAAGGTCAGCGTGATCTGGGGCGCCGCCTCGATCGACGCACCCGGCAAGGTCACCGTGAAGAAGTCCGACGTCGAGGGCCCAAAGGGCGCCCTTGGCGAGGGGAGCTATCAGGCTAAGCACATCATCGTCGCGACCGGCGCGCGGCCGCGCGTGCTGCCGGGCCTCGAGCCCGACAAGAAGCTGGTCTGGACCTACTTCGAGGCGATGGTACCGGAGCGGATGCCGAAGTCGCTGCTGGTGGTCGGCTCCGGCGCGATCGGCATCGAGTTCGCCTCCTTCTTCCACACCATGGGATCCGACGTCACGGTCGTCGAGGTGCTGCCGCAGATCCTGCCCGTCGAGGACGCCGAGATCGCCGGCCTTGCGCGCAAGCGGCTGGAGAAGCAGGGCATCAAGATCATGTCCTCGACCAAGGTGACGAAGCTCGAGAAGAAGGCCGACAGCGTCGTCGCCACCATCGACGACGGCAAGGGCAAGCCCGTCACGACCGAATTCGAGCGCGTCATCTCGGCGGTCGGCGTGGTCGGCAACATCGAGAATCTCGGTCTGGAAAAGCTCGGCGTGAAGACCGACCGCGGCATCATCGTGGTCGACGGCTACGGCAAGACCAACATTCCCGGCATCTACGCCATCGGCGACGTCGCCGGTCCTCCCATGCTCGCGCACAAGGCCGAGCATGAGGGCGTGATCTGCGTCGAGGCGATCAAGGGCCTCCATCCTCATCCCATGGACAAGAACATGATCCCGGGCTGCACCTATTGCCATCCGCAGGTGGCCTCGGTCGGTCTGACCGAAGCCAAGGCGAAAGAGAGCGGCCGCGAGATCCGCGTCGGCCGCTTCCCCTTCGTCGGCAACGGCAAGGCGATCGCGCTCGGCGAGGACCAGGGCCTGGTCAAGGTGATCTTCGACAAGAAGACCGGCCAGCTGCTCGGCGCCCACATGGTCGGTGCTGAAGTGACCGAGCTGATCCAGGGCTACGTCGTCGCGATGAATCTGGAGACCACGGAAGAAGAACTGATGCACACGGTGTTCCCGCATCCGACCCTGTCGGAGATGATGAAGGAAGCGGTGCTGGATGCTTATGGAAGGGTGCTGAATATCTAGCGTATTCCCGCTCGTCATGCGCGGGCTTGACCCGCGCATCCATCAAGCGAAGCGCTCTTCATGGATGGATTGCCGGGTCAAGCCCGGCAATGACGGATGCAGAAACTGGCGACATAAGGAAGAAGAAAGAATCGAGCCATGCACGACAACGACAACCTCACCATCGAACGCCCGACTTTCGTCACCCATCTCGAATGCGCGATGGAGGGCGATCACTACGCCGCCGACCAAGTCCACAACCTGTCCAAGGCCGGCAAGCCGCTTCTCGTCCGCTACGACCTCGCCGGCGTGAAGAAGGCGCTGACCAAGGATGCGCTCGCGCAGCGGCCCGGCGACATGTGGCGCTACCGCGAGCTGCTGCCGGTGCGCAAATGCAGGGACATCGTCTCGCTCGGCGAAGTGACCACCCCGCTGATCCGGCTGCCCAAGCTCGGCAACAAGCTCGGCGGCGGTGAGATCATCGTGAAGGACGAGGGACGCCTGCCGACCGGCTCGTTCAAGGCGCGCGGTCTCGTCATGGCGGTGTCGATGGGCAAGGCGCTCGGCATCAAGCACATGGCGATGCCGACCAACGGCAATGCCGGCGCGGCACTCGCGGCCTATGCGACGTCCTGCGGCATCAAGACCACGATCTTCTGCCCGGCCGATACGCCGGAGGTGAACGTCAGCGAGATCGAGCTGCAGGGCGCCACCGTCTACCGCGTCAATGGTTATATCGACGATTGCGGCAAGATCGTCGGCGAGGGCAAGGCCAAGGTCGGCTGGTTCGACACGTCGACGTTGAAGGAGCCGTACCGCATCGAGGGCAAGAAGACGATGGGACTGGAGCTCGCCGAGCAGCTCGGCTGGGACGTGCCCGACGTGATCTTCTATCCGACCGGCGGTGGCACCGGCCTGATCGGAATGTGGAAGGCGTTCGACGAGCTCGAGAAGATCGGCTTCATCGGTTCGAAGCGCCCGCGCATGGTCGCGGTGCAGGCCTCGGGCTGCGCGCCGATGGTGCGCGCCTATGACGCCGGCACCGAGCATGCGACACGCTGGGAGGACGCCCACACCATCGCATCGGGAATCCGGGTGCCGCAGGCGATCGGCGATTTCCTCATCCTGCGCGCGGTGCGCGAGAGCAAGGGCTTTGCCATTGCGGTCGACGACGACAAGATCTCGGCGGCGCTGAACGAGGTCGCGCGCGAGGAGGGGCTCTTGCTCTGCCCCGAGGGCGCCGCGACCTACGCCGCCTACAAGGACAGCCTCGCCGACGGCCGCGTCTCGAAGAGTGACCGCGTGATGCTGTTCAACTGCGCGACCGGCCTGAAATACCCGCTGCCGCCGGTCACCCGCACGCTCGATCGCCACAAGCCTATCGATTACGCCCAATTCTAGCGCGGCTATGCGCCAGGAATGATCCCTCTTCCCGTACGCGGGAAGAGCAAGAGCAATATCGACATCGCTGGGGAGAGGACAATGAAGAAGGCCGTCTGGGCTGCGCTGATTGGTATTCTCGCTGTAACCGGCGCTGCGCGCGCCCAGGATTTTCCGACGCGTCCCATCACGATCATCGTGCCGTTCTCGGCCGGCGGGCCGTCCGATGCTATGGCGCGGGTGCTTGCCGAGCGGATGCGGGTGACGCTGGGGCAGGCTGTGGTGATCGAGAACGTCACCGGCGCGGGCGGCTCGATCGGCGTCGGCCGCGCGGTGCAATCGCCGCCGGACGGCTATACCATCTCCTTCGGCCATCTCGGCACGCACGTCGCCAATGGCGCGGTCTACAAGCTCAGCTACGATCTCGTCGCCGACCTCGAGCCGGTGGTGCTGCTGCCGAGCAACCCGATGATCGTAGTGAGCAAGAATGCGGTGCCCGCAAATTCGCTGAAGGAGCTGCTCGAGTGGCTGAAGTCGCGGCCGTCGCCCCCGACCGCCGGCACGGCCGGCGCGGGCTCCGGCAGCCACATCGCCGGCGTTTATTTCGAGAATGTCTCCGGCATCAAGCTGCAATATGTGCCGTATCGCGGCACCGCGCCCGCCCTGAACGACCTCATCGCCGGCCAGATCGACCTCATCGTCGACCAGACCTCCAACTCCATCAACCAGGTCCGCGCCGGCACCATTCGCGCCTACGCCATCACCGACGACAAGCGCCTGCCGTCGGCACCGGAGATTCCGACCGCGGAGGAGGCGGGCCTGAAGGGCTTCAACATGACGCTGTGGTCGGGCATGTGGGTGCCGAAGGGCACGCCGAAGGAGATCGTGGCCAAGCTGAATGCGGCGGCCGTTGAAGCGCTAAACGATCCCGCGGTCAGGAAGCAGCTCGAAAGCCAGGGCCTGGAGATGACGCCCAAGGACCAGCTCACGCCCGAAGCGCTCGGCGCGCGCCAGAAGGCCGAGATCGCAAAATGGTGGCCGATGATCAAGGCGGCCAATATCAAGGTGGATTGAGCGGTGGGGCGTGCTTCGTGTAGGGCGCCAAACCATTCTCCCTCGTCCCAGGGCGGCCGCGACCGCGGCCATCCCGGGCCTTCGCACGAAGCGGGATCGTCCCGGTCGCCGTCACCGCAGGTTCGCGGGTCGCCGCACAATCACTCCGAGGTTTCGTTACTTGCTGCCAGCGCTCGCTCCAGGCACGGCATCAGATCGGAAGCGGCGAACGGCTTGCCGAGGAAACAGATTGCACCGGCCTTGAGCGCGCGCACACGCACGCTCTCATCCGGGAAAGCCGTGATGAAGATGAACGGCGTAGCCGAACCCTGCGCGCGCATCTGCGTCAGCAGGTCGATGCCGGTGACCAATGGCATCTGCACGTCCGCGATGACGCATGAGGTGTCGCTCGAAACGGTCGATCGCAGAAACTCGTCGGCGGAGGCGAACGTGTGGACGATGTACCCGCGCGATTCCAACAGGTTGTGGAGCGCCGCCCGCACGTAAGGGTCATCGTCGAGCACCGAAATGACCGAAGCCACTGACAAGACGTCCGCTCCTCGCTCGGGATTACGCTTGCCGTCGCTGCGGCCACACATAGGCTACGCAGGGTGGACCTCTCGGTCACCATTGGAAACTCATACTTAGGTTTGTATGTCGGGCTTGCCGGGCCGAATCCCGAGCGCCTCGCTCATTCTCACCAGGTCGGCCAGCGACTTCGCACCCATTTTTCGCATGATCTGGCCGCGATAGATTTTGACGGTGATTTCCGCCAATCCGAGCTGGACGGCCACTTGCTTGTTCATTAGACCGGCCGTCACCAGTGACAATACGTCTCTCTCCCGCGAGGACAGTGACTCGAACCGTGATCGGACGGTCGAGATTGTCCTGTTGAGGTGGCGGCGCTTGCGGTCCCTCTCGATCGCGGCCTGGACCGCGTCCAGGATGTCCTGGTCACGAACCGGCTTGGTCAGGAAGTCGATCGCGCCGCTCTTCATGGCCCGAACGGTCATGGGAATGTCACCATGACCGGTAATGAAGATGATGGGCGTGTGGATATTGGCCTTGGCAAGATCGCTCTGAAGGTCGAGGCCACTCGCTCCGGGCAGCCGGATGTCGAGCACAAGGCAACTGGGGACTTCCGGCGGCTTGGCCTGGAGGAGTTGCGGTGCCGAGCCGAATGCTTCGACTTTGAGGCCGACCGACTCGAACAGATTGGTGAGCGCACGTCGCATAGAGGCGTCGTCATCGACGATGAAGACGATTGGTTCATCGCCGTCATCTTGCGCCCGCGAAGGTCCTGCGCGTTCGGTCACGATGCCTCCTCTCGATGGACGGGCAGGGTGATCTGGAAAGTTGCGCCGTGCCCTCGGTTCGGAGCGGCAGAAAGTCGTCCGCCATGGGCCTCGACGATGGAGCGACAGATCGACAGCCCCATGCCCATGCCGGAGGACTTCGTGGTGAAGAACGGCGTGAACAGGCGGTCAATCGCCTGTTCGCAGATGCCGACGCCGGAGTCGGCGACGCTCACCAGCACCACGCCATCGCCGTCCGCCACTGAGCGGATTGCCAGCTCACGTGGGCGATCGTCGACGCCTTCCATGGCCTCGATCCCGTTCATGATCAGGTTGATCAGGACCTGTTGCAATTGGATTCGATCGCCAAAGATCTCGGGCAATGCAGATGATAGCTCCATTCGCACCGACACGGCATGACTGGCCATTTCGCGCTGAACGAGCGCCACGGCCTCCCGCACGACTGCGCTTGCGTCGAGCGGCACCATCTCGATGTCGGTCCGCTTGGCGAGCGCCCGGACGTGGCGGATCACGTCGCTGGCACGCTTGCCGTCTTCGATGATCCAGTCCACGGAGCGGCGGGCCGCGTTGAGATCTGGCGGGTTGCGCTGCAGCCAGGAGAGACAGGCGTCGGCATTTGCTATCACGGCGGCGAGCGGCTGGTTGATCTCGTGCGCGATTGAAGCTGTCAGCTCGCCCAGTGTCGTGACGCGCGTCACATGGGCAAGCTCGGCCTGGGCCTTGCGCAGCGCCTCTTCGGCCTGATCTGCCCGGATGGCCGCAGTCACGTCGGTGCAGACGCCACGATAACCCAGAAAAGCGCCTTCCGCGTCGAAGAACGGCTTGCCGCTGGTCCGGACATAGATCGCCTGACCGTTGCGGTCTTTGCTGCGATACACCAGGTCGCGGAACGGGACGTGGGCATCGAGCGCCTCCCGATGTTGTCGCCATTTTTCCGGTTCGAGATTCGCATCGGGCGCAATGTCCCAACGCGTGAGCCCGAGCAGGCCGGCGGGGGCCGTGATGGTATCGGAGTGTTCCGAGATATGGGTCACGCGATGGTCTGGCCCTGTCTCCCAAAACCAGTCAGACGCCGTTTCGGCGTAGTCGCGAAAGCGCTGCTCGCTTTCACGAAGCCTTCGCTCCGCCTCTTTGGTCGCCGTGACGTCGGTTACCGATCCGACGAACTCCACACGACCGCTGAAGTCCCGCGTCGCCCGGGCCACGGCCCGGACGTATTTGATGGAGCCGTCGGGCATCACGAGCCGGTATTCGTGATCGTAATCCTTGCCCTCTCGCGCAGCCCGAGCCGTGGTCTGTTGCACCGCGAGCCGATCGTCCGGATGAATACGCTGGAGCATGAAGGGGATTCTAGGCTTGGTCCCCTCGTCGCATTGGAATATGCGATATGTCTCCTTGGACCAGGTGATCTCTCCGGTTGCCGACCTCCAGCCGAAACTGCCGGTGTGGCTCAATTCCTGCGCCTGCGCGAGATAAGCCTCGCTCTGTCGCAGCGCATTCTCGGCTTCCTTACGCTCGGTGATGTTCTCGCAGGCGACCAGCACGATCGGCCCGCCATCGGCCCGCAGCATGGTCTTGGCGTTCTCGCGCACCCATAGTACCGAGCCGTCCTTGCGAACCTTCCGGATTTCCCAGGTGTGGGACTGATCGACGGTCTCGAGGCACAGCGTGACACATGCGCGGACGAAGTCGCGGTCTTCCTCGAAGAAGACATCCAGCACTGATCGGCCGATCAACTCAGTGGCCGTATAGCCGAGTTGCGCGGCCCCGAACGTATTCACGTTGATCACGGTTCCGACCGGATCAACCATGAAGTACATGACGGGGTTGTGCTCGAAGACTTGCTGCCACTGCTTGACCGACTCGAGCAAACTGGCGTCACCAGGCTCGACGCGCTGTTTCGTATTAACAGTCTGCCTGACGCAGTCGGCGAGGAACTGCACGGCTGACTTCCCGAACGTCGCTGCACGGCCAGGCTTCATCGCAGACGCTCCCGGCGCTCTCTGCGGAATGCAAGTAGAGCACGTTGCAGCCAGAGGAGCAATTCCGGCCAAAGTCGGATGGCCGATAAGACATTTGCCTCGGAACTGGCTGCTTTCCCGCTGTTCATCGCAGGGCATCAAGCGCGCCGTGCCAGCTTCTCTTCGCGGTGACCGTGCAGCTGACGCATGGTGCGCTGTCTCGTTGAACAAGAGTCAGCGCGAGACCCGGGCGACGACCGGACAAACCTAGGTATAGCCCCTCCATTCCTAGTCATGTCGGCCATTTACCTCCGTACAATTGAGCACCTCGTGGCCGGCGGACTAGGCTCATGACCATCGGGAGTGTCGGCCAATCAATCGCACAGGAACTGGTCTGAAACATACCGCCAAGGCGCCTCACCGACAGGCACACGACCAGGGACGGAGCCACCGCATTTCTCGATACGTAGCCGCGTCGCGGCAATTCACGACCCGCGAGAGGTCGAAGGGAACGAACCGGCACAAGCGCAAGCAACAGGGTGAGACAACAATGTGCGATACATCGGAACGTCCTGAAGGTCGCCTACCCGGATCCGAACGTTGCTCTTCAGTCAACGGCTGCGCGATGTGCGGCGGCAAGTTTGGCCTGATCCGGTACTATTCCTGGCGCACGGCGCTCTGCTCCAAGAAGTGCGTTGACGGTTTCCGCACGCGCCGCGAACGCGACCGCCGGTGGTTGTTTCGGGCTCAGGTCGCGTGAGGCTGAGTTGGAGGGCTGACATCGTTCAGCTCTGACAGGGAGCCCGTACGTTGAAACGCTCTCACAACCCGTTGTGCTGGATCATTCTCCTCGGCTCCATTGCGACGGTCCAGGCGCAGGAGACGGGACGGGGTGCCGTTCATCGGCAGCACCCGCCCCAGGATCAGGGGCTGCACGAAAAGTTCTATTCGACCTGGCACATGCCGGATAATCCCGGCATCAGTTGCTGTAACAGCTCTGACTGCTATCCGACCGACATCAAGTACATCGACGGCCAGATCTACGCACGGCGCAGGGAGGACGGGAGATACATTCTGATCCCGCCGCAGAAAGTGGAGCGAAACAGGGATAACCCGGACGGTCGAAATCACCTTTGCGCTCCGCCACCCGCACTGTCTCCAATGGACAGCGTTTACTGCTTCGCTTTGGGAGGTGCCACATGAGATTCGCGTTCGTGCTGGTGAATGACCGGACGCCGTTCCGGCAGACCTGGTGCTTGCAGTGCTGCGAGTCGATCGAAGGCGGATATCTCCGCGAGATCACGACGCGCCTGCCTTACTGCGACTATCAGTGCTACCGGCTGTTCTGCGAGGCGCTCGCGAATGATCGCATGAGGGCGGTGTCGTGAAATTCGTGGTGGTCAATCACGAGCCACCCCTGCACGCTGCGACATGCAGCACATGCTCGCGGTCGATCCAGTCCGGCTACGTCCGCCATGCGCGGACCCAGCACCGTTACTGTGACTACGATTGCTATCGGCGGCGCGAAGTCGTCACGCTGTTGACGCAATGGCCGATAGCTGGACGCGCAGGGCCGGCCGCCGGAAACGTCGAGATCGCCGCCGGCAACATGATCGAGATGTTGGCGGTCCTGGGTGCGGTCTCGTGCTGGAGCTACACGATCCAGACCTGGAGCTTCGCAAGAGCCTTGACCGCCGCATATTTGGACGGTCGCGATCTGATCGAGCTGGAAGGAGGTGACACCTAGCTACGCGACTGCACTCGCGTGGAAGCCGCAGCAACGCAACCTTGCAGTCGCCGCGTCCAGCCCCGGCGGCGTCGACTAGGGAGCGGGTGCTGCGGCCGCCACGGGTGCGGTGGCGCCGGCCTCCTTCGTCACCACGCGCTGGTCGCTCTTGCCGGCGATCATGCCGCTGTCTTCGAACCGGGCGCGGTAGACCAGCACGTTCTCCATCACGCGCTGGACGTAGTTGCGGGTCTCCGACAGTGGAATGCGCTCGACCCAGTCGACCGGGTCCACCTTCGGGTCTCTGGGGTCGCCGCGCGCCTGCACCCATTCGCGCACGCGGCCGCGGCCGGCATTGTAGCCGGCGAAGGTCATGATCTGGTTGCCGCGATATTCCGAGAACAGCGCGCTGAGCTCGGCGGCTCCCATCTGCGTGTTGTAGACGGGATCGGAGACCATCCTGCCCCAGTCATAGGTCAGGCCGAAGCGCTTGGCGGTATCGCGGCCCGCTTCCGGCGTCACCTGCATCAGGCCGACCGCGTTGGCGTGCGACTTGTCGCGCTGATCGAACGAGCTTTCGGTGCGCGCCACCGAATAGATCACGCTGGTCTCGATGGCAGGCGCGACCTGCTTGTGCTCGGGAATGCCGATGGTGGGGAAGGCGTAGTGGTCGAGCGCGAGCCCGCGCGCCAGGGCCGACTTGCCGATCTCCAGCATCACGCGCGCATCGTTGCGCTGCCTGGCGAGCTCGCCGAGCGCTTCCAGCGCTGCGGCGTCGGTGCTCTCCTTGGCGAAATCCTCGGCATAATAGAACACGACATCGCGCTCACCGAGATCGTAGAGCATGTTGGCCGCGCGCACGCGGTCGTCCGCTGACGGCGTGTCGGCGCCGGCCAGCACGGGCGAGGGCGGACGCAGCTCGATGCCGTCGAGGCCGAGCTTGGCGCGGGCGAGCTGGCCATAATAGGCGGTGTGGTAGCGCGCCGCCGCCCGATAGCTCATGCGCGCGTCGGCCGCCGCGCCCATCGCCTCGGCGGCGCGGCCGCGCCAATAATGGGCGCGCGACAGCGCAATCGGATTGGGCGAGCCTGCGTCGATCGATGCGAAATGCACCATCGCCGTCTTGGGGTCGTCGAGATAGCGCAGCGCGATCCAGCCGCACATGAAATGGTAGTCGACGCGGTAGACTTCCTTTTCCGGCACCGCGGCCGTGCGCACCACGTCATAGGCCGTCTTGGACTTGCCCTGGTCGAGCAGCTTGCGCGCCAACATGCGGCGCTCGCGCCACCAAGCATCGGTGTCCTGCGCGGCCATCGTGTCGGGCAGGGCGGCGAGGATCAATTCGGCCGCGTCGTCGATACGGTCGTTCTGAAGATGCCACTGGGCGCGGCACAGCACGTAGCCGAGATCGCGCCGCTCCTGGGCCGGGACGTCCTCGAGATAGTCCTTGGCCTTGCTCGACTTGCCGGTGACGGCCGCGCAGGCTTTCACGATCGCAAGCGCATCCTCGCCGAGCCGTTTGGCCGCGCGCCTTGCACCGTCATAGTCCTTGGCGCCCAGGCGCTTGTCCATGCGCGCGCGGTGATCGTCGGCGGACAGAAGATCGCGGAACGCGGCGTAGGAATCTTCTTCGCTCCGCTCCGACAGCTCGTCCGCGCGCCAGGCCTCGCGCACGAGACGGGCGGCCCTGTCGGTCTCGCCTTCCGTGAGCAGCACGCGGGCCAGTGCGAACTTGCCCTTGGCGCTGGTCGGCCGGTCCATGGTGAATTTGTGCACGGTGGCCCCGTCGCTCTTCTCCTGCCACAGCCGCGCCTCCGCGCGGCGGCGCAAGAGAGCGCTGCTCGGCCAGTCCGGATTGGCGGCAAGGAAGGCGGCATAGCGTTTGAAATTCGCCGTGCTCTCGGAGTGCCGCAGCATGTACCAGTCCGCGAGCTTCTGCCCGGCGGGATCCGCGATGCGGTCGCGAGCGGCGGTCGCATCCTCCGTCTTGCCCCTGCGCGCGAGGTCGATCGCATCCCGCAGCGCGGCAAGATCGCCGGTCAGCGGCGGCGGTGCCGGCTTGGCCGAGGGCTCGTCGACCGTCTTCTTCGATTTGCGCTTGGCCTCGGCATGCTTGCCGTGCCGCGCTTTGCCGGCGGCAGCGTGACGCGGCTTGCCGGCTTTCGCCTCATGCGTCTTCTTCGGTGCAGATGATTTGTGACTGCTCTTCGCCACGAGCTCGGTGGGAAGAAAGGCCATCGCGGCCACGGTCACGACACACGCGAGCGAGCGTAGGCACTGGTTCATTCCATGGTCCCCCTGCGAAACCACTACAAACCAAGGTCCGCGACGACATGCGGCTTGAGAATCGAAAGACGACAACCAAACGATGTCATGACATCGTTTCGCATTCCTCACGCTCCCGCAACAATGCGGCAAAATACGGATAGGAACTCGGGAACTTCCGAAATCGCGCAAAAGGCAGCGCCTTTAACCTTTGTTAACGATTAGGGCTCCCGCGACGGTTGCGCCTCGTCCAGGACGTCGGCCAGATTGCGCGTGCTCCCGCCGTCGATTCCGGTGTATTGAGTTCCATCTTTCCATTCTCCAGCCTTTGCCCTGCACCTATGCCGATTTTCAACCAGTCGATCCGGCGCAAGATCGTCGGCATCGCCCTCGGATTGATCGTCCTGATGCTGGTCACCTCGATTCTGTCGATGGTGATGTCGAGCAAGGTCGGCATTCTCCTGGACGAGCTGACCAACCGCTACATCCCCGCCTATGGCCATCTGGCGCGCGCCAATATCCGCTCGCTGGAGCGGGCGCTGGCGCTGCGGCGCATGGTCATGACCAAGATGCAGTCGCCTTCCGACGAGGAGGCCTATGCGGCCCGCCTGCGTGAGTTCGAGCAATCGGATCGGAAGATCGAGGAGGAGGCCGAGGCTGCGCGCAAGCTCATCAACGCGATTATCGACGATCCCAGGACGTACTCCGACAATGCCGCGCTGGCGCGCATCGAGCTCCGTATCGAGACCGCCGTCACCGAGCTGCGCCGCGATCTGAACGAGGAACACGGCAAGCTGGTCAAGCAGGTCGACGCCAAACAGATGGAGCAGGCCCGCACCACGCTGGAGCACCTCGACGTGCTGCGAGACCATTTCAATCAGAAGATCGACGCGATCCGCGGCGACATGCTGACGCAGGTCTTCTTCAGCACGTCGCAGGTGATCAGCCAGCAGCATCAGGCGATCATCGTGTCGGGCATTGTGACCTTGCTCGCAGCGATCGTCGGATTTGCCTTTGCGCTCCTGGTGAGCAGTGGCATCACGCGCCCGGTCCGGTTGTTGCTCGCCGGGACCCGAGAGGTCGAGGCGGGCCGGTTCGACAAGCCGATCAGCGTCTCGACGCAGGACGAGATCGGCGAGCTTGCCGCGGCCTTCAACCGCATGATCGAGCAGCTGCGTCACAACGAACGCATCCGTGAGACCTTCGGTCGCTACATCGATCCCAAGGTCGTGCAGGGCCTGATCGACCGGCCGGAGGTCGCCATCGAAGGCCAGCGCCGGGTCATGACCATCATGTTCTGCGACATGAGCGGCTTCACCTCGATGAGCGAGGGCATGACCCCGCGCGGACTCGTCAAGGTGATGAACCACTACTTCACGGTGATGTCCGGTCCGATCCGCAGCAATCGCGGCGTCATCGACAAATATATCGGCGACGCCATCATGTCCTATTGGGGCCCGCCCTTCATTGAGGAGGACGAGCAGGCGGCGCTCGCCGGCCTTGCCGCCATCGAGATGGCCGATCAAGTGCCTGCGCTCCAGAAGCAGCTGCCGGATCTGCTCGGCATCCGCGCCATGCCGGCGCCGTGCGACCTGCGCATCGGCATCGCCACCGGCGAGGTCCTGACCGGCAGCATCGGCTCCGAGCTGATGATGAGCTTCACCGTGATGGGCGACGCCGTGAATCTCGCCTCGCGGCTGGAGGCCGCCAACAAGGCCTACGGCACGCGCATCCTGGTTGCGCAGGCGACCGCGGACGCAATCGGCGCGCAGCTCGAGCTGCGTGAGATCGATCGCATCGCGGTCGCCGGCCAGAGTGCACCGCAGGCGATCTTCGAGGTGATGGGCAGGGCCGGCGCGCTCACCGGTCCGCAAGCGAGCCTGCGCACGCACTATGCCGAAGGTCTTGCCGCCTATCGTGCGCAGCGCTTCGGCGACGCCCGCGCCGCCTTCAACGCGGCGCTCGAAGCGGTACCTGGTGACGGCCCTTCGCGTACGCTGCTCGGCCGCATCGCGCAGTTCGAGGCTAATTCGCCGGGCAATGGGTGGGACGGCGCCTGGCGGCTGGACCAGAAATAGCCGTCCTTATCGAGCTGGCGTCGCTGCGTCGGGAAAAAACGGTTCTAGTCGATAACGATGTTCGCCGTGACCTATTTCCCGGGCTTACGTTAAGTGTCCCTTGTGGCGTTTGATGGGGACACGCCGATGACAGATCTTCATGACAGGCTGGAACGGTTCGAGACGCTCACCGCCGAATGCGAGCTGATTGCCAAGCTCGCCACCGACAGCAACAAGCGCGAATTCTACCTGAAGCTCGGCGAACAGTACCGCCAGCTGGCGGTGGATATGCGACAGGTGATTGCAGCCAGAGCTGCGGCCTGACCGGTGGCAATCCCTTCTTAACGTTTGGCGCGCATCCTCGGGTGCATGCGGGCGTCGCTGACCGGCGATACCCGTAGTGGGAAGGCCGGGGTTCGTTGCGATGCAGCGTTCCTCGCGAGTGTCGTTGTCGTGCTGACAGGGCAATCCCATGCGCCTCGTTGCAGTGATCATGTTTGCGCTCATGACGGCGGCCTGCGATCAAGGGCAGGACATCACTGGCTCGACCTCGGTCTCATCCTGCCCGTTGCGAAACTACAGCTACAATCCGCGCGACATGAAGCAGTGCGTCAACGCCTGCAAAGCGTGCGATCGTGGCACCACGGTCACCTGCTCAACGTCCTGTACCCTCAAGGGGGCTCGCTGAGCGGACCGGCGGATCACGGGTTCGCAGCAGACATGGCGCTGCCGGTGCTCGGGCACCGGAACGATTCACATGGATTAATCATTGAAGGAGCGGGCAGGACGCGGAGTCCGATGGAATGGGTATGCTCGATCCCGGCCGGTTCCTGGTATCGTGCTCGCAATGCGATGCCTGGCCGATGGCCGCCAACGTGAAACGTTCAAGCTGGTCGGCATCCCCGCACGAGGTCCGTTTCGTGTGCCCGCGCTGCCGCCGCGAGGAGACAGCGATCGTCTCGGCCTCCGGCGAGTTGACACCGATCAAGCGCATCGACGTCCCACCTCGTGACGTCGCCATCGCCTGGGCCCAGGCCCAGCGCCCAAGGGGACGGACATAGGAACCCGGCCGATCGCATTGCACGCGGGCATTGCAACCGTCGATTGACCCCGGCGTGGGCGCCCCCTAGATTGGCCGCTGACGGTTCTCCTTTCGGAGATCAAAAGGGAATGTGGTGCGAGATGTCCCCTACGTCGGGATTTTTTCAACGCCACGGCTGCCCCCGCAACTGTAAGCGGTGAATCTCTCGTCCTGTGCCACTGGGAAACTCGGTCCTGGGAAGGCGACGCAGAGGTAACGACCCGCGAGCCAGGAGACCTGCCGTCAGCCGTGGTCACACGCGAAGATGTCGGTCGGGGAGTACAGACATTGGCTTCACCGGAGCAATAGATCGCTCCGCCATAGAGCCTCGTTCGCTGTGACGTGCCACTGACGTCATGCCGAGGTTTAAACTGTGCCTTTTGTTTTCTCTGCGGCCCGGCGCCCCTGCGCCGGCATCGTTGCAGCCGTTTCCCTTGCTTTGCTCGATCCCTCAATCGCCCGCGCGCAGCAGGCCGCCGTCGAGCGACTGCCGCCGGTCGAGGTGACGAGCCCCACCGATCAGAACCGAACGCGCGCCAGAGCGACCGGCAATGGCGATACCGGCAGGCGCCGGACGACGCCGAACGTCGCGTCGACGGGAACCGGCTCGTCCGGCTCGGGCGGCGAGGCGGCCGCCAACGATGGAGGTATCGTCGGCGCCGCCACGACCGTCATCACGGCCGCGGACATCGCTCATTCGCCGTCGCTGACGCTTGCCGAGATCATCGGGGGCCAAGTCGCGGGCGCCCAGCTCACAACGTTTTATGGCAGCCAGATTGGCGCCAAGACCAGCGTCGACCTGCGCGGCTTCGGCGCCTTCGCCAACGCCAACACGCTGGTGCTGATCAATGGGCGGCGGCTGAACGACATCGACATGACGCAGGTGGACCTATCCACCATCCCGCTCAACGCGATCGAGCGCATCGAGATCACCCGGGGCAATTCCGGCGCGGTGCTCTATGGCGACAATGCGGTCGGCGGCGTCATCAACATCGTCACCGGGAACGGTGCCGGCGGACCGCCGGTCGCCGCGCGCATCGAGGCCGGCTTCGGCTCGTTCAACGCCAGGCTCGGTAATGTCTCGACGTCCCTCAATTCGGGTCCGTGGTCGACCTCGTTTTACGGCAATACCGTCAAGACCGATGGCTATCGCGACAATAATCGTTATTCCCAGCAGAACGGCGTCGGCAATCTCAATTACACGACGCCAGGCCTGACCGCTTTCCTGACGGTTACCGGCGATAATCAGGAGCTGCGACTGCCGGGCGGCCGCACCGTCGATCCCTCCATCGGCCTCGACGAGGTCGCGACCAACCGAAGGGGGACCAGCACCCCCTTCAACTATGCCAACCAGCAGGGATTTGGCGCAACAACGGGCCTCACCAAGACCCTGGTGAATGGCGTCGATCTCATCGTCGATGGCGGCATGCGCAACAAGAAGCAACAGAGTGCGTTCTTCTCCAGTCCGACGCCGGTGCCTGCCTTCTTCACCTCGACCTATGTCGACGCCGAGCTGACGACCTGGTCGATCACGCCGCGGCTCAGCGTGAAGAGCTTGGCGTTCGGCATGCCGTCGCAGCTCCTGACCGGCGTCGACTATTACGATGCGAGCTTCCGGCAGAACCGCGGTGCCGGCCAGGGTCTTGCTCCCTGGCACAATTACGACCTCAGGCAGCAGACGGTCGCGGGCTATTTCCAGCACGCGCTGGGTGTGATGCCGACGACCGACATCTCCTACGGCGCGCGGGTGCAGAGCATCCATCTCGCGGCACGCGACAATTTTGATCCGATGGCTCCGTTCAACGCCGACATCGGCGCGCTACCGCTGCGGAGCGACGAGACCCAATATGCGTTGCATTTCGGTGCCGAGCATCGCCTCAACGACATGGTCTCGCTGTTCGGCCGCGCCGCGCGGGCGTTCCGCACGCCTGATGTCGACGAGCGCGTGTCGTCGGGACCCTCATTCGATCCCTTCTTCAATCCGCTCCCGCAGACGTTCCAGCTCAAGACCCAGACCTCGCAGGATGTCGAGGGCGGGCTGCGCATCAGGGGAGGCGGTCTTCAGATGCAGAGCAGCCTCTATCTGATGGATCTCACCAACGAGGTCCATTTCAATCCGATCCTGTTCTACAACACCAATCTCGATCCGACCCGCCGTTACGGCTCGGAGACCAGTGTCTCCTATCGCGTCAACGACGCCCTGCTGCTGCGCTCCGGAGTGGCCTATACGAGGGCGGTTTTCCGCGAGGGCGTCTGGGCTGGCAACGACGTGCCTCTGGTCTCGCGCTACACCGCGAGCGCGGGTCTCACCTGGCACATCTGGCAGAACTACGTGGTGCTCGATGCGACCGCGCGCTTCTGGAGCGAGCGCCGCATGGACAACGACCAGGCAGGAACCCAGAAGCCGATCCCAGCCAACGGCACGATCGACCTCAAGCTCAGCGGTCAATATGAGCGCTATTTCTGGTCGCTCAGCGTCAACAACGTGCTGAACGCGCTCTACTACGATTATGCGATCGCAAGCACGTTCACCGACGGCCGCTTCAGCGCCTATCCGCTGCCCGGCCGCACCTATCTGCTCAAGGCCGGCGCTACGTTCTGATCAAGGCTCTGCACCCGGGGCTGTCACAAGCTCTCAAACCGACTAGAATACGAAAAGAAGGAGATCAACCATGGCTCGCAGCATCCTGCCGTCTCACGCCGACCGTTTGCGGCTTCATCCTGTGCCGCCACGCCTTGCGCCGCTGTTCTGCCTGGCGCTGCTGACGGCGTCGTGCGCGCTCGCGAGCTTCGCGCTGGCTTGCGCGACGCCCTTTGCGGCCTTCGCGGTTCTCGCGGCCGCGATGCTGCCGCTGCGTCCCGCGCTGCTCGTCGTCACCGGCGCCTGGCTCGTGAACCAGACCATCGGCTTCGGCGCGCTGCATTATCCAGTGGACGGCAGCACCACGGCCTGGGGTCTTGCCATCGGTATGGCTGCGCTGCTGGCCACAGCAGTGTCGTCCGCCGTGCTGCGGACGCTGCCGCAGGGACGCACGCCGCTGGTGCTGACCGTGACGTTCGTCGCCGCCTATGCGGCCTATGAGCTCGTGCTGCTTGCCGCGACGCCGTTGCTGGGCGGCGAGGGCGCCTTCACGGCAGCCATTTTGACGCGCATCGGGCTGACCAGCGCCGCATGGCTCGCCGGCCTCGTCGCCGCGTGCGAGATCCTACGTCTTGTCGATCCGCTCCGGCGCAAGGAAGCGATGTCGGCCTGAGCGGTCCGCCGCGCCTGTGTCGACCTCTGTCAATCCGGATTCGGAAAAATATTCCGATTTACCGAAATTCGGAATTGGCGTATGTGATGCGCATCCCGGCTCACCCTTGAGGGGCGGTCATGTTGTCGTGTGATCGCAGAGCCGGGCTTGCGGTGGACGCAGCAGCGTCGTGTGCGAAAGCCAAGGGCAGGGCGGATTGCTCTCCGTGAACCCTTCGCATCGCGTGGACGAGCGGCGCTGTCAGGTTCGTCGCGTCATATTCCGGTGGCAAGGTGCACAACGCCGCCGGACCCTGTGGCGTCAACGAACCGTGCGTACGGCAAAACCGTGTGGTCCTGGCCGTCGTTGCTACGGTCAAGCTCTTGCGGAGGCGGCATCTGCGTCAACCGGCGCAGGGCTGGTGAATTTCGCAAGGGTGAGGGAGGCCAGAAGGAACTCGGCTCCCGGGAGAGCACGGCATAAGCCGTCCGACCATCGCGCAGGGAAGGCCGTGTGTTGGGCTTCACCTGTATGCTGCTGTGCGGTTCTTCCTGCGTGTGCTTTTGCGCAGCGGACCGCGGGTGCCGCCGGCACCCGGCCTTCCCTGCACCCTCTTGGCTTTAGAGGGTGGAGCGATCAAGCAAAGCTCGGGCGAAATGCGCCGCGAGGCTGCGAGGGCATGTCTGCAGCCACACACTCACTGTCATCGTCCGGCTTGACCGGACGATCCAGTACTCCGAGATAGCAGTGATTGATCGAGACGCCGCGGCGTACTGGATTCCCCGCTGGAGCCTGTCATCGGGCTCGCCGAAGGCGAGACCCGGTGGCGGGGAATGACAGCGGAGGTTAGAGAGAGAGCCAGCTATCGCCACATACTCCGTCATTGCGAGGAGCGAAGCGACGAAGCAATCCAGAATCCCTCCACGGAAAGACTCTGGATTGCTTCGTCGCAAGGGCTCCTCGCAATGACGATGTGGAGAGAGTCGCGCCACATTTCGCTCCCGTGCCCCGGACGCAGCGCAGCGTCCCTTCGACGATGCGCTGCAGAGCCGGGGCCCATCTCTCCGCATGCCCCTGCCACCCTGGGTCCCGGCTCAGCGCCGCAACGCGAAAGCGCGTTCACGCGCGCGTCGTCGACACGCTATGGCGTCGCGGCTTGTCCGGGACATGGTCGTGAACCGCGACCACTTGCCTTGCTCCATCCAGCAGCGGCCATCGACCTGCAGGAGTGTGTACGCGACTCGGCTTAGGCCTCTGCATCCGCACGCTGAATCAAAGGGTGGTGAATCGGCTCTAGACGGAGGTATCAAAGTAGCGACATCCGTGTCTTCCCGGTAACGATTGTGCTGTCTACGCAACACCCATCCCGGATTTAACCTTCATCACCGGCCGTTCGTATCAACGCCGCTTTTTGGCCACACCCGAACGTGAATAAAATCGCTCTAATGTTTTAGGAGCAGCGGCAGTCCTCGACAGCACGGAAATCCCAAGGTCGATTCAAATCTTGGCTCTGATTTTTCGGGTCTGAAAGGGTTGGCCGAGGAAACTGGTTGCGATGGGCGCCAAGATTGACAAGCAGAGGCTACCGAGCCGTCACGTGACGGAAGGCCCTCCGCGCGCGCCGCATCGGTCCTACTTCTACGCGATGGGTCTGACCACCGAGCAGATCCACCAGCCGTTCGTCGGCGTCGCCTCCTGCTGGAATGAGGCGGCTCCCTGCAACATCGCCCTGATGCGCCAGGCGCAGGCCGTCAAGAAGGGCGTGGCGTCGGCCGGCGGCACGCCGCGCGAATTCTGCACCATCACCGTGACCGACGGCATCGCCATGGGCCATGACGGCATGCGCTCCTCGCTGCCGTCGCGCGAATGCATCGCCGACTCCGTCGAGCTGACCGTGCGCGGCCATGCCTATGACGCGCTGGTCGGCCTCGCTGGCTGCGACAAGTCGCTGCCGGGCATGATGATGGCGATGGTCCGCCTCAACGTGCCCTCGATCTTCATCTATGGCGGCTCGATCCTGCCGGGCAATTTCCGCGGGCAGCAGGTCACCGTCCAGGACATGTTCGAGGCCGTCGGCAAGCATTCGGTCGGCGCCATGTCGGACGAGGATCTCGACGAGATCGAGCGCGTGGCCTGCCCGTCGGCGGGCGCCTGCGGCGCGCAGTTCACCGCCAACACGATGGCGACCGTCTCCGAGGCCATCGGCCTTGCGCTGCCGTACTCGGCGGGTGCGCCCGCACCGTACGAAATCCGCGACGCGTTCTGCATGACCGCGGGCGAGAAGGTCATGGACCTGATCGCTCAGAACCTCCGGCCGCGCGACATCGTCACGCGCAAGGCGCTGGAGAATGCGGCTGCCGTGGTGGCGGCGTCCGGCGGCTCGACCAATGCTGCGCTGCACCTACCGGCGATCGCGCATGAGGCGGGTATCAAGTTCGACCTGTTCGACGTCGCCGAAATCTTCAAAAAGACACCATATGTCGCGGATTTGAAGCCGGGCGGCCGTTATGTCGCCAAAGACATGTTTGAAGTAGGTGGCATACCGCTTCTGATGAAGACGCTGCTCGACAACGGATTTCTCCACGGCGACTGCATTACGGTCACCGGTCGAACGATCGCCGAAAACCTCAAAAGCGTGAAGTGGAATCCGCACCAAGACGTGGTGCACCCGGCGGACAAGCCGATCACCGTCACCGGCGGTGTGGTGGGTCTGAAGGGCAATTTGGCGCCAGAAGGTGCGATCGTGAAAGTCGCGGGAATGTCCAACCTCAGGTTTACCGGTCCGGCCAGGTGCTTCGACCGTGAGGAGGATGCTTTCGAGGCCGTCCAGAACCGCACCTACCGCGAAGGCGAAGTCATCGTGATCCGCTACGAGGGGCCCAAGGGCGGCCCCGGCATGCGGGAAATGCTCCAGACCACCGCAGCGCTGACCGGCCAAGGCATGGGCGGCAAGATCGCGCTCATCACCGACGGCCGCTTCTCCGGTGCCACCCGGGGCTTCTGCATCGGCCATGTCGGCCCCGAGGCCGCGATCGGCGGCCCGATCGGGCTGCTCGAGGATGGCGACATCATCGAGATCGATGCCGTCGCCGGTACCCTTGACGTAAAATTGAGCGACCAGGAGCTTGCCCAACGCAAGACCAAATGGAGCGCTCGCGCGACTAACCATACGTCGGGTGCGCTTTGGAAATATGCTCAGCAGGTTGGACCAGCGGTCGGTGGGGCAGTAACCCATCCGGGCGGCGCGCACGAGAAACAGTGCTATGCGGACATCTAGGCGTGCCAAAGTTGCGTTTGTGTTGGGGGCTATAGCGCTGGCCGCGCCGGCGCTCGCCTTTGACGGTGCGCCGGTCAACAAGGACGCTGCCATCCCCGTCGTGACCACCCTGCCTGGCGCCGCAGCCGCGGTTCGCACCAAGGTTCCGCCGGTGGTCGCCACCCAGGAAACTTCGCTCACCGCGCTGCAATATGCCGCCGAGGGCGGTCACCCCATCGCGCAATGGAAGCTCGGCCGCATGTACGCCAATGGCGACGGCGTCGCCCAGGACGATCTGCGCGCCTTCGAATATTTCAGCCGCATCGCCAACGCGCATGCCGAGGACAGCCCGTCGGCGCCGCAGGCACAGATCGTGGCCAACGCCTTCGTCGCGCTCGGCCGGTACTATCTGAGCGGTATCCCGAACTCGAAGGTCAAGTCGGATCCGGATCGGGCGCGGGAGATGTTCTCCTATGCCGCGTCCTATTTCGGCAACGCCGACGCGCAGTACGATCTGGCGCGGCTGTACCTGAAGACGCCGGACGCCTCGCGCGAGGATTTCCGCTACGGCGCACGCTGGCTCGGCCTTGCCGCCCAGAAGGGCCAGCATCAGGCCCAGGCGCTGCTCGGCCAGATGCTGTTCAACGGCGACCGGCTGCCGCGGCAGGCTGCGCGCGGCCTGATGTGGCTGACCCTGGCGCGTGACAGCGCCGGCGCTGAAGAAGTTTGGATCAAGGAAAGCTACAACCGCGCCTTCGCCAAGGCCTCCGACGACGACCGCGCCATGGCCCTGCAAATGCTGGAGCAATGGGTGCAGGGCCGCCGGGAGTAATCACTATTCCGGGGCGATGCGAAGCATCGAACCCGGAATCTCGAGATTCCCCGGTGCGCAGTTGCGCACCTGAGGTTCGGCTCTTCGAGCCGCCCCGGAATGACTACGCGAATTGGTTCAAGCCGCCTCGAGATCGAGATCCGCCCATACCGGCACGTGGTCCGACGGCTTCTCCCAAGCCCGCACATAGCTGTCGATCCCGACATTGGCGAGCTTGTCGCTGGCCTGCGGCGACAGCAGCAGATGGTCGATCCGCAGGCCCTGGTTTTTCTGCCAGGCGCCGGCCTGGTAGTCCCAGAACGTATAGAGCCCGGGCTCGTCGGTGACGGCGCGCAAGGCATCGGTCAGGCCGAGGCCGAGCAAGGATTGAAAGCTCTCGCGGGTCTCGGCCTTGAACAGGGCGTCCTCGGTCCAGGCGGCGGGGTTGTGGACGTCACGGGCGTGCGGGATGACGTTGAAGTCGCCGGCAAGGATCAGCGGCTCCTCGGTCTTGAGGCGTTCCTTCGAGTACTCAAGAAGCCGCGACATCCATTTGAGCTTGTAGGGATATTTCTCGGTCCCGACCGGATTGCCGTTGGGCAGATAGAGGCAGGCGATGCGCAGTACGCCGCTCTTGAGCGTCACCACCCCTTCGAGGAAGCGGGCGTGGGCATCCTCATCGTCGCCGGCCAGCCCCGACTTGGTCTCGTCGAACCGGAGCTTAGAGAGCAGGGCGACGCCGTTGAAGGTCTTCTGCCCGTGCGTCACCACATTGTAACCCAGCGCCTCGATCTCCAGCCGCGGGAAGGCCTCGTCGACGCATTTGATCTCCTGGAGGCAGACGATGTCCGGCTGGCACTCCTTCAGCCAGCTCAGGAGCAGGTCGATCCGCTGCCGGACCGAGTTCACGTTCCAGGTGGCTACTCTGATGGGCATGTCGGCGGGCTCCGGGCAGGGGCCATGGTTAGAACAAACTGCCAACGCGCCCGTCAAGGACGCCGCAAAATCTCCCACAAAATTAACCCGCCTTAAGCGCGCGCCGGGGCATGGATTTGCGCAAGGGTTCCACCGATGGGATGGCCGGACAAATCCATGAAGCGAACTGAGCCGCGAGACGGCCTGGTCGGCGCGTTCCTGTACTGGCTCGGCGGCTTCGAGATCGAGGACGGCCTGACCGCCGATCTCAGCGAGCGCGAGCTGCGGCGCATCCGCGCCAAGCAGATAGACGCGGTGACGCGGCTGATCCCGGTGACGATGGCCGTGACCATGCTCAATGTCGGCATCGTGCTGATCCTGTTCTGGGGCCGGGGCTGGAACGACTTCCTCGCGATCTGGGGCCTGACACTCGCCGCCACCGCCTCGCTCGCGGTGCGCGCGTGGCGGAGGTCGCATCGAAACCCGCCGCAAGAGGCCTCGCCACGCGCCGCGCGGCAGATGCTGCGACAGGCGTTCTTCCTCGCCGCGATCTGGGGCACGCTGCCGCTAGCCCTGTTCAGCCGCGTCGAGCCGACCAGCCAGCTCATCCTGGCTTGCCTCATGGTCGGGATGATGTCCGGTGGCGCATTCATGCTGTCGACCTTTCCGCGGGCCGGCCTCGTCTATCTCGCCACCGTGACGATCGCCTGCGTCGGCGCGCTGCTGCTGTGCGGCACCGGTCCCTATCTCGTCACCGCGGTGTTCCTGCTGCTGTTCGCGTTCTTCATGGCGCGCAACATCGTCTCCCAAGGCAACCTCTTCCTCGGCAATCTCAAGGCCCAGCTCGAGCTCGAGCGGCAGACCGAGATCATCTCGCTGCTGCTCAAGGACTTTCAGGAGAATGCCAGCGACTGGCTGTGGCAGACCGATGCCGAGGGACGCTTGGTCGAGGTGCCCGAACGCTTCGCCGCCGTCGCACAGCTGCCGCTTCCGCTGCTCAAGGGATCGCATTTCGCCGACGTGCTCGACATGCTCTGCCCCGAGGACAAGACGGCTGCCTACAACATCGTGGGCCTGATGGAGCAGGCCGAGCCGCTGCACGAGATGAACCTGAAGGTCGTTGCCGGCGGCGAGGCGCGGCTGTGGTCGCTGACGGCGAAGCCGGCCCACGATCGCGACGGTCATTTCCTCGGCTATCGCGGCTTCGGCCGCGACGTCACCGAACGCTGGCGCGCGGAAAAGGCCGAGGCCGAGAGTCGCGCCAAGTCCGACTTCCTCGCGGTGATGAGCCACGAAATCCGCACGCCGATGAACGGCGTGCTCGGGCTCGCCAGCATGCTGCTGGAGACCAAGCTCGATCCGGAGCAGCGCGAGGCCGTCACCACGATCCGCGAGTCCGGCGACAATCTCCAGCGCATCCTCAACGACATCCTCGACCTGTCCAAGCTCGAGGCCGGCCGCTTCCAATTCGAGGCGATCGATTTCGCGCCGCAGGCGCTGGTCGAAGCCGTCGCGACGGTGGGGCGCGCGAGCGCCAAGAACAAGGGGTTCACAGTCAGGGTCGCGCTCGATCCGAACCTGCCGCCGACGCTGCGCGGCGACGTCGCGCGCATCCGCCAGGTGCTGCTCAACCTCGTGTCCAACGCGGTGAAGTTCACCGACGAAGGCGAGGTGACGATTTCGGCCACCTGCCAGGCGCGGCGCGATCTGCTGGCGACCGTCGAATGGACGGTGACCGACACCGGCATCGGCATCGCCCCCGAAAAGCTCGGTGAGCTCTTCAGCGATTTCGCCCAGGCCGACGCCTCGATCAGCCGCCGCTTCGGCGGCACCGGCCTTGGCCTTGCGATCTCCAGGCGCATCATCGAGCAGATGGGCGGCACCATCGGCGTCACCTCGACGCCGGGCGAGGGCTCGGCTTTCCGCTTCACGCTGGTGCTACCCTGGAGCCAGGCGCAGGCATCCGATCAGGATGCCGGCCGCGATGCCGCCGAGGAGCTGAGGGCCCGCATCGCCGACCTCGACCGGCCGCTGAGGGTGTTGGTTGCGGAGGACGACGCCGTCAACCGCATGGTCGTGAGCAAGATGTTGGGGGCCTTCGAGGTCGAGCTGCGCGTCGTCACCGACGGCGTGCAGGCGGTCGCGGCAGCTTCCGATGGCGACCACGATATCGTGCTGATGGACGTGCGCATGCCCGACATGGACGGACTGGCCGCGACCCGCGCGATCCGTGCGCAAGGCGACCGGTTCGAAACCTTGCCGATCGTGGCGCTCACCGCCAATGCGTTCCCCGAGGACGTCAGGATTTGCCGCGAAGCCGGCATGTCGGACTTCCTCGCCAAGCCGCTGCGCAAGCCGGCGCTGATCGCTGCACTCCTGCGCGCGCTGGACGGCTACGTCATGTCGGAGGACGCACCGCTGCAGCCGGACCTGATGCCCGTCGCGGTCGAATGGACGGACGAGGAAAGGCAGGCGACGGGTGTGTAATTATTTCCGCGCTTAGACCGAGAAGCTGGTCCCGCAGCCGCAGGATGCGGTCGCATTGGGATTGTTGACGCGGAACGAGGCGCCGATCAGGTCGTCGACGAAATCGACCTGCGATCCCGCCAGGAACGGCTGCGAGGCCGAATCGACCAGCACCACCGCGTTGTCCTGTTCGATCACGAGATCGTCGTCGGTGCGGGCGCGGTCGATGTCGAACTTGTACTGAAAGCCGGAGCAGCCGCCGCCCTCGACCGAAATGCGCAGCATCGCACCCGAACCTTCGCCCTTGAGTATCTCCCCAATCCGGCGCGCGGCCCGGTCGCTGATGGTCACGGCAGTCGTCATCGTTCGTCTCCGATAGTCCCGCAGTCATACCCAATTCATTTGGTATCCCGCGCCCGACATAGTTAAGTGCCACCATACGCAGAATCAAATGGATAGGGACTAAATTCGCCGTGTCCGTCGGAATGGCAGCCCCCCGCGCGCCCTATGCTTGCGACCCCGATCGCAGCCGCGGCCGGCTGGTGGCCGAGCCCCCGAGTCGGACCCGCAGCCCGTTCCGGCGGGATTGCGACCGGGTCATCCATTCCACGGCGTTCCGCCGCCTGAAGTACAAGACCCAGGTGTTCGTGTTCCATGAGGGCGACCATTATCGCACCCGGCTGACCCATTCGCTGGAGGTGGCGCAGATCGCCCGCGCACTGGCCCGGCAACTCGGCCTCGACGAGGACCTCACTGAGACCCTGGCGCTGGCGCACGACCTCGGCCATCCGCCGTTCGGCCATGCCGGCGAGCGGGCGCTGGACGCTTGCCTGAAGGCGTTCGGCGGCTTCGACCACAACGCCCAAACGCTCCGCGTCGTCGCCGCGCTGGAGCACCGTTACCCCGAGTTCGACGGTCTGAACCTGACCTGGGAGTCGCTGGAGGGCATCGTCAAGCATAACGGCCCGCTGACCGATCGCAGCGGCGCGCCCACCGGGCGCTACCGCGAGCACGGAATTCCCGTCGGGATCGCCGACTACATCAGGACCTATGATCTCGAATTGTGGAGCTTCGCCTCGCTGGAGGCCCAAGTCGCCGCGATCGCCGACGACATCGCCTATGACGCCCACGACATCGATGACGGCCTGCGCGCCGGTCTGTTCCACCTCGACGATCTCAAGGTGATGCCGCTGACGGCGGAGATCATCGCCGAGACCTCGGCGCATTATCCCGATCTCGAAGACGTCAGGCGTGGCGCCGAGCTGGTGCGCGAGCTGATCTCGCACCTGATCGGTGCGGTGTTCGCTGAGGCCCGGAAGAACCTTGCGGCGCTCAAGCCGCAATCGGCCCAGGATGTCCGCCAGCTGAGCCGGGCTCTGGTCACGTTTCCTGCGGAGGTCGCTGAGGAGGAGGCCGCCATCAAGCGCTTCCTGTACCAGCACATGTACCGTCACAAGCGAGTGATGCGGGTGATGGCGGAGGCGGAGCAGATCCTGTTCGACCTGTTCGCGAGATATTTGAAGGAGCCATCCGAACTGCCACCGGAATGGCTGCTCGGGGCGGAGGCGGACAATGAGGGCGACCGGGCCCGCCGGATCGGCAATTTCATTGCCGGAATGACCGACCGTTTCGCCCTGACCGAGCACCAGCGGCTTTTTGACTCGACCCCGGATTTGCGTTAGGCGGCGGCCATGCCCGAGACCACCTCATCCCTGCATTTGTTCGCTGACGTGCTCGCGCGCGTGCACGCCGCCTGCCGTACGCTGGCCGTGGAAGCCAACTGGCCCGAGGGCATCGATTTCTCCCGCGTGGTGGTCGAGCCGCCGCGCGATGCCTCCCATGGCGACATGGCGACGAATGCCGCCATGGTGCTTGCGAAAGAGGCCAAGGCAAAGCCCCGTGATCTCGCCGAAAAGATCGCCGAGCGGCTGCGCACCGACGCGCTGATCGCCAAGGTCGATGTCGCCGGCCCCGGCTTCATCAACCTGACCTTGAAGCCGGCCGCCTGGGCCGAGGCGCTGCGCACGGTGCTGCGCGAGGGCGCCGATTACGGCCGCGTCCGCGGTGGCTCCAAGGTCAATGTCGAATACGTTTCGGCCAACCCGACCGGGCCGATGCATGTCGGCCATTGCCGCGGCGCCGTGTTCGGCGACGCGCTGGCGAGCCTGCTCCAGTTCGGCGGCCACGACGTCACGCGCGAATATTACATCAACGATGCCGGCGCCCAAGTCGACGTGCTCGCGCGCTCCGCGTTCCTCAGGTACCGCGAGGCGCTGGGACAGGACATCGGTGCGATCCCGGAAGGGCTCTATCCCGGCGATTACCTCAAGCCTGTCGGCGCGGCGCTGGCGAAAGAGCACGGCGACAAGCTGCTCGGGATGAGCGAGGCCGAGTGGCTGCCGACGGTGCGCGCCAAGGCGATCGCGATGATGATGGACGAGATCAAGGACGATCTCGCCGCCCTCAACATCCGCCACGACGTGTTCTTCTCCGAGCGCTCACTGATCGAGACCGGCAACAACAAGGTCGCCGAGACCATCGACTTCCTGCGCGCCAAGGGCGACATCTATGAGGGCCGCCTGCCGCCGCCAAAGGGTGCGCCCGTCGAGGACTGGGAGGACCGCGAGCAGCTGCTGTTCAGGGCGACCGCCTATGGCGACGACGTCGATCGTCCGCTGATCAAGTCGGACAATTCCTACACCTACTTCGCGTCCGACATCGCCTACCACAGGGACAAGTTCGACCGCGGCTTTGCCGAGATGATCGACGTTTGGGGCGCCGACCATGGCGGCTACATCAAGCGCATGCAGGCGGCGGTGAAGGCGACCACGTCGGGCAAGGGCGCGCTCGACGTCAAGATCGTGCAGCTGGTGAAGCTGCTGCGCAACGGCGAGCCCGTGAAAATGTCCAAGCGGAGCGGGGACTTCGTCACCTTGCGTGAGGTGGTGGATGAGGTCGGCCAGGATGCCGTCCGCTTCATGATGCTTTACCGGAAGAACGATGCGGTACTCGATTTCGACCTCGCCAAGGTCATGGAACAATCGCGCGACAACCCGGTGTTCTACGTCCAGTACGGTCACGCCCGCGGCCACTCGATCTTCCGCAACGCGCGGGCCGAGGTGTTCCCAGAACTGCCGGAGGATACAGCCGGACGGATCGCTTGGCTGAGTGAGTCGGCGGTCGAACGGCTGTCAGACCCGGTCGAGCTTGAACTTCTCAAGTGCCTCGCAATTTATCCGCGGATGCTGGAAGCCGCAGCCAGCGCCCACGAGCCACACCGAATTGCCTTTTATCTCTATGATTTAGCCAGCGAATTTCATGCGCTTTGGACGAAGGGGCGCGATTTGCCCTATTTACGCTTCATTATCAATAATGATGCAGATCTAACAAAGGCGCGGCTGGCAATGGTCCAGGGCGTCGTCTCAGTCCTGGCATCGGGCCTCGCCATCCTCGGCGTCCATGCCCCGGACGAGATGCGGTAGTTTGGGGCGAACTACTTAAGGGAAATTCGGGGGTAACCGGCAGAAGCCGGATCGCTTAGACTTGGTTGAAAGCCTTGTGGGTCGAAAGCCGTGCCTTGGTCGAGGGGCGCGCGGCTTTCCCGAAGGGACGCATCATCACGATGGCCGAACGATATCAGGACAGACCGTTTCCTTCCGATGATTATGGTCGCGGTGGCGATCAGCATGGGAAGGCGGACAACGATCCCTTGGCCGAGCTCGCCCGTCTGATCGGGCAGACCGATCCATTTGCAGCGCAGTCGCGGCCGACGGCCCGCCCGCCGGCAGCGCCCGCCCAGAGCTATCAGGACCACGATTATCGCGAGGACGATGATCAGCAAGATCATGCCGAGCAGGCTCCGCCGCCCGGACCGCCCTCATGGATGCGTCGTGCTAATGTGCAGCCGCAGCCTGCATCTGCGCCAGAGCCTGACTATCCCGTCTCCGTGAGCCCGGTTCATCCGTTGCATCGCTATTCGGCCCAGCCGGCGGCGCCCGCGTCCGAGCCGGAGTTTCATCAGTCCCAAGCCCATCAGTCCCAAGCCCATCAGTCCCAAGCCTATCAGCCTCACGCCTATCAGGATCAGGCCTATCAAGCTCAGGGCTACCAGCAGCCTGGCCAGGCCTATCAGGAGCAGATCCATCAGGAGCCGTATCCGCAGCCCGATCCGTCGCGCTACGACGATGCGCTCTATGGTCGGCTCGAGACAGGCGAGCAGGACTACCAGCGTGATCCGGCCTACCCGGATGATCCCTACGCCTACCAGAGCGACTATCCGGAAGCCGAGGTCGAGGAGCCGAAGAAGCAGCGCGGCGGCATGATGACGGTCGCGGCCATCCTAGCCCTTGCCGTGGTCGGGACGGGCGCCGCCTTTGCCTACAAGACCTATGTGGGTTTGCCCCGCAGCGGTGAGCCGCCGATCATCAAAGCCGACAACACGCCGACCAAGATCGTGCCGGCGCCGACGGACTCCGCGGCCAAGGTGCCGGATCGCATGGTGATCGGTGACGGCACCGAGAAGATCGTGCCGCGCGAGGAGGCGCCTGTCGACGTCAATGCCAGGGCAGGCGGCCCTCGGGTGGTATTCCCGCCGTTGAACCAGAACGCGAACCCGCCGTCGGTGGCGAGCGTGTCGCCGTCCGCGGTGCCGCCGCCGAGCCCGGGGGCGAGCAATGGCACGCTGCCGAACAATTCGCCTCGCCCGATCAGGACTGTCGCCGTGAAGGGTGACCAGACCGATGGCACGGCAGCGCAATCGGCCGCCGCCAAACCGGCAACGGCATCGGGGCCCAGGCCTGTTGCCGCGCCACCTGCGTCGGCGGCGCCGCGCAATCCGCCGACTTCGGCCAATGCCAGCGCCAATCAGCCGATGTCGCTGGCGCCGCAATCGATGCCGGCGGCCGAGCCGCCGCAGCGGATGGCTGCGACCACTCCGACTCAGATCGCACCGGCCAGCAATGGTGGTGGCGGCTACATCGTGCAGGTCTCCTCGCAGCAGAGCGAGGATAGTGCCGCCGCATCCTACCGGGTGCTCCAGAGCAAGTATGGCAGCGTGCTCGGCTCCCGTTCGCCCGTCATCAAGCGTGTCGATCTCTCCGACAAGGGCAAGGGCGTCGTTTACCGCGCCTTCGCCGGACCCTATGGTTCGGCCGAGGAAGCGACGCAGGCTTGCAACAGCCTGAAGTCCGCGGGCCTGTCTGCCTGCTTCGTCCAGAGGAATTAACGGCCGTTTCCTTGACCCCCTTGCGGGGCAGGGTTAATCGGCCCTTATGAGCACGCGGGCCTTCATTACCGGTGTATCCGGAACCGAACTGACCGCCCCCGAGCGGGAGTTCATCCGTGCGGAACGCCCATGGGGCTTCATCCTCTTCAAGCGCAACGTCGCCACACCGGCTCAAGTAGCTGCACTGGTTGCGGAATTGCGTGCGGTTGCGGGTGCTGCCGACGCCCCTGTCCTGATCGATCAGGAGGGCGGACGGGTGCAACGGCTCGGACCGCCGCACTGGCCGGTCTATCCGCCGGGCGCCGTATTCGCGAGTTTGTACGACACTGATTCGGCGCTCGGGCTCACTGCGGCGCGCCTCAGTGCCCGCCTGATCGCGGCCGATCTCGCCGATCTCGGCATCACCGTGGATTGCCTGCCGCTGGCTGATGTGCCGGTGCCGGCCGCCGATGCCGTCATCGGGAACCGGGCCTACGGCACCGAGCCGGGCAAGGTCGCGGCGATCGCGCGCGCGGTCACCGAGGGGCTGGAGCAGGGCGGCGTGCTGCCGGTTCTCAAGCACATTCCCGGCCATGGCCGGGCCGCCGCCGACACCCATTTCAAGCTGCCGACGGTCGATACGCCCAGGGACGAGCTGGAGCGCACCGATTTTGCCGCCTTCAAGCCGCTCGCCGACTTGCCGATGGCCATGACTGCACATGTTGTGTTTAGCGCGGTCGACCCCGCCCATCCGGCGACGACATCTGCGACAATGATTGCTGACGTGATTCGCGGCGCAATCGGGTTCCAGGGTTTGTTAATGAGTGATGACGTGTCGATGAACGCGCTGTCTGGAAATATCGCCGATCGGACCCGCGCGATTTTCGCGGCCGGCTGCGATGTGGCCCTGCATTGCAATGGCAACATCGAGGAGATGCGCGACGTCGCCGGACAGACACCCGAGCTGTCCGGCAGGGCGCTGGAGCGGGCGAAGGCCGCGCTCGCCGCTCGCAAGCCGCCGCAGCCGTTCGACCGCGCGGCCGCACGCGCGGAACTGGACGCATTGATCGCACGGGCAAACACGGCATCCGCATGACCGCAGAAATCCTATCGTTTGAAACCGGGCGGCCCGCAGAGCTCGCCGAGGGTGAGCCGGCGTTGGTCGTGGACGTCGAGGGCTATGAGGGCCCGCTCGACCTGCTGCTCGCACTGGCGCGGCAGCAGAAGGTCGACCTCGCCAAGATTTCGATCCTGGCGCTGGCCGACCAGTACCTCCACTTCATCGAAGCCGCGCGAAAAATCCGGCTGGAGCTGGCCGCCGACTACCTCGTCATGGCGGCCTGGCTCGCCTTCCTGAAGTCGCGCCTGCTGCTGCCGGAACCGCCGAGCGCGGAAGGCCCGAGCGCGGAGCAGATGGCGACGGCGCTGGCTAATCGTCTGCGCCGGCTGGAAGCCATTCGCGAAGCGGCCAACCGGCTGATGAACAGGCCGCAATTGCAGCGCGACATCTTCCCGCGCGGCGAGCCCGAGCAGATCGCCGAGATCAAGCATCCGAAATACACCGCGACGCTGTACGACCTGCTCACGGCCTATGCCGCGCAACGCCAGTCGCGCGTGCTGGCGAGCGTGCATCTGGCCAAGCGCACGGTGTGGTCGCTTGCTGAGGCGCGCGCCACGCTGGAGCGGCTGGTCGGCAGCATCACCGAGCAGGACGATTGGGGCGTTCTCGACGACTTCCTGATCCGCCACGTCGCCGATCCGACGCAGCGCGCGACGGTGTTCGCATCGAGCTTCGCAGCCGCGCTCGAACTCGTGCGCGAGGGGCAGCTCGAGCTGAACCAGAAAGAGGCGTTTGCGCCCATCTATTTCCGGAAGGGGCGCCCAAAACCGGTCACGGACGCAGCTCCTGCGCCCGATGCGCCGGTCGCTTAAGTGCAAGAAGGAGAATCTGCCATGGCAAGCCTGGCTGAAGTGCGGGTAGATGAGGCCGAGCCGATGGAGAACGAATCCCAGGCACGTCCCGAGGAATTGCGGCTGCTGGAAGCGCTGCTGTTCGCTTCGAGTGAACCGCTGGACACTGCGACGCTGGCCAAACGCATGCCCGATGGCGTCGATGTCAAGGCCGCGCTCGAGCAGTTGCAGGCGGACTATGCCTCGCGCGGGGTGAACCTCGTGCGCGTCGCCAACAAATGGACGTTCCGCACCGCCGGTGATCTCGCCTGGCTGATGACGCGGGAGACCCACGAGACGCGCCGCCTGTCGCGCGCCGCGATCGAGGTGCTGGCGATCATCGCCTATCACCAGCCTGTGACGCGCGCCGAGATCGAGGAGATCCGCGGTGTCGTCACCTCGAAGGGCACGCTGGACGTGCTGCTGGAGACCGGCTGGATCAAGCCGCGCGGCCGCCGCAAGACGCCCGGTCGGCCCCTGACCTTTGGAACCACCGAGGATTTCCTGTCGCAGTTCACCCTGGAGCAGCTCGGCGATCTGCCGGGTCTCGAAGAGTTGAAAGGCACCGGCCTGCTGGATTCGCGTCTGCCGACAGGATTCAGCGTGCCGACGCCGTCCGACGACCCGGCGCTGCGTGAAGACGAGGATCCGCTGGAACCGGGCGAAGACCTCGATCTGGCGCTGGCGCCTGCGGTGGAGCCCGAAGCGCCCGAAGGCGGCAATGAAGGTGGCGGCGAGGGCGGTGCCGAGAACTGATGCCCCGGCTCATGCGGGGCTTCCCTGCGACAGTTAACACTAGCAAGATTACGTAGTGCCGACAGCGAATTGGCACTGCCTTGGTCCTTGTTTTTGAGACCTGCCAAGCCTAGGTTTCGGGGAAGATCGGCCGGGTCCCCGGCCATGCGCGTTTGGAGGGTTGCAGGATGGGTTCACTCAGCATTTGGCACTGGATCTTGGTGATCGCAGTGGTCCTGCTGCTGTTCGGCCGCGGCAAGATTTCGGATCTGATGGGCGACGTGGCGCAGGGCATCAAGGCCTTCAAGAAGGGCATGCAGGACGACGACAAGCCCGCTGAAAAGCAGGAGCCGGCCAAGTCCATCGAGCACAACAATGCCGCGCCGACCGCGGCACGGTCCGACGTCGGCAGCAAGGCCGTCTGAGTCAGAGAGCACGCGAGACGCGGGTAGCGGCCCGATCCTGCGCGCAAGGGATTGGGCCGGCTGCGGCTTCGCGTGAACGGAAGACCTCATGTTCGACATCGGGTGGAGTGAACTGGTCCTGATCGGGGTCGTGGCCCTGATCGCCATCGGCCCGAAGGAGCTGCCGGGCGTGCTGCGCATGGTCGGGCAGTGGATGGGCAAGGCCCGCAAGATGGCCGCCGAATTTCAGGGCCAATTCCAGGAAGCCATGCGCGAGGCCGAGATGGCCGACCTCAAGAAGAGCTTCGACGAGGTCAAGGAAGCCGCGACCGGCTTCAATCCGCTGACGTCGCTCCAGAAGGACGTCAGCGACGCGCTACGCGTCGATGCGCTCGACAAGCCCGCCGAGACGACGACCACGACCGTTGCAGAACCACCTGTGAGCCCAACCACTCCGGAAGCGCCGACGCCCGCCACCTTCGTGGAAGCCGAGGCGCATGCGGCTGTCAACGAGCCGCTCGCCATCACCCGTGAGGTCGAGCAGGCACCGGTGGCGCAAGACACCGCGCCCTCCGAAACGATCAAGGACGCCAAAGCGTCATGACCGACGCCGATATCGAGGCCAGCAAAGCCCCCTTGATGGACCATCTGATCGAGCTGCGGTCGCGGCTGATCAAGGCGCTGCTCGGCTTTGGCCTTGCCTTCATCTTCTGCTTCTTCTTTGCCAAGCAGATCTACAACGTGCTGGTCTGGCCGTTCGTGTGGATTGCGGGTCCCGAGAATTCCAAGTTCATCTACACGGCGCTGCTGGAATATTTCATCACCCAGCTCAAGCTCGCGCTGTTCGGCGCCGGCTTCATCTCGTTCCCGATTGTCGCGACGCAAATCTACAAGTTCGTCGCGCCCGGGCTCTACAAGCACGAGAAGCAGGCGTTCCTGCCGTATCTGGTCGCGACCCCGTTCTTCTTCGTGCTGGGCGCAGCGCTCGTCTATTTCGTGGTGCTGCCGATGCTGGTGCGTTTTTCGCTCGGCATGCAGCAGGCCGGCGGCGACGAGACCGCGCAGATCCAGCTCCTGCCCAAGGTCGGCGAATATCTGTCGCTGATGATGTCGCTGATCTTCGCCTTCGGCATCGCCTTCCAGCTTCCGGTGATCCTGACGCTGCTCGGGCGGATCGGCATCGTCACGTCGAAGATGCTGCGCGAGAAGCGCCGCTATTTCATCGTGCTTGCCTTCGTCATCGCGGCCGTGCTGACGCCGCCCGACGTGCTCAGCCAGTGCTCCCTGGCGTTTCCCCTGATGGCGCTTTACGAAGGGTCGATCATCGCGGTGGGCATGGTGGAGCGGAAGGCCGCGGCCTCGCAGGCGGCCACCGGCACCGACGTGTCGACGCCGGCCAATCCGGCAGAGTAGGGCGCTTTCGTCCTATCATAGCGCTATTCAGCCCATGATTCGTCATGCCCGGGCTTGACCCGGGCATCCACGACTTGATCTAAGGCGGCAGACACGTGGATGGCCGGGATGAACCCGGCCATGACGGGAAACAGCCATGCACGACATCAAATCGATCCGCGACAATCCGCAAGCTTTCGACGCCGGCCTCGCGCGGCGTGGCCTGAAGCCGATGTCGGCATCGCTGCTCGCGATCGACGAGAAACGGCGTGCGGCGATCCTCGCTTCCGAGCAGGCGCAGGCGCGACGCAATGCGGCCTCGAAGGAAATCGGCGACGCCAAGAAGGCCAAGGACGAGGCGCGCGCGGCGAAGCTGATGGCCGAAGTGGCCGAGCTCAAGACCACGATGCCGGAGCTCGAGGCGGCCGCGAAGGCTGCCGACGACGAGTTGATGAAGGAGCTGTCGGCGATCCCGAACATTCCGTTCGACGAAGTGCCCGACGGTGTCGACGAGCACGGCAACGTGCAGCACCACGTATACGGCAACAAGCGCAATTACGCGTTTGCGCCAAAGCTGCATGACGATCTCGGCACCGCGCTCGGCTATATGGATTTCGAGGCGGCGGCAAAGCTCTCCGGCGCGCGCTTCGTCGTACTGAAGAAGGGCTTGGCGCGGCTCGAGCGCGCAATCGGCCAGTTCATGCTCGACCTGCACACGACCGACCACGGCTACATCGAGATCAATCCGCCGCTGTTGGTGCGCAATGAGGTGATGTTCGGCACCGGCCAATTGCCCAAGTTCGAGGACGACCAGTTCTGGGCGATAAAGGGCGAGCTGCTCGCGGCGCCCGACCATGAGCGGCTGAAGACCGAGCGCCTTGGTCTGATCCCGACCGCAGAGGTCTCGCTCACCAACCTTGCGCGCGAATCCATCCTCGACGAGAAGCAATTGCCGATGCGGCTGACCGCGCTGACGCCGTGCTTCCGTGCCGAGGCGGGCGCCGCGGGGCGCGACACCCGCGGCATGATCCGCCAGCATCAATTCACCAAGGTCGAGCTGGTCTCGATCACGACGCCTGAGACCAGCAAGGACGAGCTGGAGCGGATGCTGTCCTGCGCCGAGCAGGTGCTGCAGAAGCTCGACCTGCATTATCGCGTGATGACGCTTTGCGCAGGGGATATGGGCTTCTCGTCGCGAAAAACCTACGACATCGAGGTCTGGATGCCCGGGCAGGGCGAGGGCGGCATGTTCCGCGAGATCTCGAGCTGCTCGGTCTGCGGCGACTTCCAGGCGCGGCGCATGGATGCGCGCTCGCGCGGGCCGGACGGCAAGCCGCGTTTCGTGCACACGCTGAACGGCTCCGGTACCGCAGTCGGCCGCGCGCTGATCGCCGTGATGGAGACCTATCAGCAGGAGGACGGCTCGATCGCAGTCCCCGACGTGCTCAAGCCCTATATGGGCGGCGTGAAGGTGATCAGCCGCGAGTAGAGCGTTTTCGAGCGAAGTAGCTGCCGGTTCGCGTCAAGAAAACGCGCCGGACAGAATCGCGTTGCGAAGATCGGGCGGCCGGCTATCCTGCCGGCCCGTCCACGCGAACCCCAACGTCCATGGCCTTGCACCGCGACATCTTCTGGGTCGGCCGACAATGGGCGGTGACGGGCGCCGGCATCCAGGCCGTCGACCAGCGCCTGCGCGGCGTGTTCGACATCGACATCACGCGGCTCTGGGACGACGATCTCGTGCAGGGTCGGCGGGCCAAGCCCGGCGTCAATGCTGCCGATTTCGACAAGGCGCTGGTGGTGGCGCGCGAGCGCTTTCCGCAGGCCTCCGGGCCAGATCCGCTCATCGCGCAATTGGCGGCGCTCGGCGTGGTCGAAACGCCCGTCGTGAGCCCGGTCGTGCCGGCGATGCAGCTACGCGCGGAGGGCCGGCTCGCGCGATTCGTGCCGCAATGGCGCGTCCGCCGGTAGGACTTAGCCGGGAACTGGCCGCTCCCGGTTTGCCTGATCCGGCATAGCCGGATAAGACGGCTCAGGCCCGCTTTCTGGAACAGACCTCCCGCATGCGCATCCTCTGCACCAATGACGACGGTATCCACGCCCCCGGCCTCAAGGTCGTGGAGGAGATTGCGCGCGCGCTGTCCGACGACGTCTGGGTGGTGGCGCCGGAGCTCGACCAATCCGGCGTGTCGCATTCACTGTCGCTGAACGATCCTCTGCGCCTGCGCGAGGTTGGACCGCGGCACTTCGCCGTTCGCGGCACCCCGACGGACTGCGTCATCATGGGCGCGCGCCACATCCTCGGCACCAAGCCGCCGGATGTTGTGCTGTCCGGCGTCAACAAGGGGCGCAACGTCGCCGAGGACGTGGTCTATTCCGGCACCATCGCCGGCGCGCTGGAAGGCACCATCCTGGGGCTGCCGTCATTCGCGCTATCGCAGGAGTTCAGCGTCGAGACCCGCGATCGCCTGCCGTGGGACACCGCGCGCAAATTCGGCCCCGACATCGTGCGGAAGGTGATTGCCGCCGGTGTCCCCAAGGACACGGTGATCAACGTCAATTTCCCGTCCTGCGCCCCCGAAGAGGTGCTGGGCATCCGCGTCACGCGCCAGGGCAAGCGCAATCTCGGCTTCCTCAGGGTCGACGAGCGCAAGGACGGCCGCGGCAATCCCTATTTCTGGATCGGCTTCGAGCGCGCGGCGATGATGGACACGCCCGCCGACGGAACGGATCTCGCGGCGCTGCGCGAGCGCTACGTCTCGGTCACGCCGCTCAGGCTCGACCGCACCAATGAAGCGTTTTCGGCAGAATTGAGCGCCACGCTGAAGTAGCAGCTATCCGCCGCGAAGCGCGGCTTCGATGGTCCTGCCGAGAGCATCGAGCTGGAACGGCTTCTGGAGCGCCGGCCGGTCGCGGTACTGTTCGGGCAGGCCGGAGGAGCCGTAGCCTGTGGCGAAGATGAACGGGCAGCCCTTCGCCTTGATGACGTCGGCCACCGGAGAGATGACCTTGCCGTTGACGTTGACGTCGAGAATGGCGATGTCGAACTCGGTCGCCTGGGCGAGCCGCATGGCCTCGGTGATGTCGCCTGCCTCGGCTGCGACCGTGTAGCCGAGCTCTTCGAGCATGTCCGCCACCATCATCCTGATCATGACCTCGTCCTCGACGAGGAATACAGAGCGGCCGGAAAGCCCCGTCGCGGTCATCTTTGAGTCCTTGCCCATTCCCAAAAACGTTCGCAGATAACATGAATCGACGCAATGCGCGTTTCGACGAACGGATGCCCGAAAATGGCCTTCGCAGCTTGCCCGTTGCAAGCCAATTTATGGTCAAATGCCTAGCCCGAAGGATAGCATGGGTTCCTGACCAGGAACAAGATTCTCAGTGGCCGGAGCTTGCTATCCTCCGGCCCTGACGACACAGCATTGGCGGCAATGACCTCCCATCAGCACCCACCGGAAAAGATGATGTTTCAGCTCACACTGAGGCGTCGCGGAATCAGCGATCAGGCGGTACTGCGGACCATGGAGGAGGTGCCGCGCGAGCAGTTCGTCGACGAGGCCGATCGTGACGGCGCCTATCGCGATAGTGCGCTGCCGATCGCCTGCGGGCAGACCATCAGCCAGCCCTTCGTCGTCGCCTATATGACCGAGCAGCTCCAGCTCCAGAAGCACCACCGCGTGCTCGAGATCGGCGCCGGCTCGGGCTATCAGGCCGCGGTGCTGTCCCGGCTCGCCGGACAGGTGCTCACCGTCGAGCGCTACCGCAAGCTGGCGGACGCCGCACGCGCGAGGCTCGAAAAGCTCGACTGTCACAATGTCGAGGTGATGCTGGGCGACGGTCTCAACCTGCCTGCCAATATCGGGCCGTTCGACCGCATCATCGTCACCGCGGCGATGGAGCAGCTTCCCGAGAACCTGGTCGAACGGCTCGATATCGGGGGCATCCTGATCGCGCCGGTCGGCCCGCATCAGGGGGTGCAGACGCTGATCCGCCTCAGCCGGACCGAAAGAGGGATCGAGCGCAAGGAACTCGTCGAGGTCCGCTTCGTGCCGGCGCTGCCCGGCGTGGCGCGCGAGCTGTAGAATTCCGGATCAGCTGTGCTGCCAACATCTTATTGGGAGGGTTAAGCCGTTATTTACTCGGCGCGTGTTTACTTAAAAGACCAGTTCTGTTGCGTACGAGTGAGTAACCATGTCCGTCGTCGCCGAGTTGCTTTACTCGCGCCGTGTGCCGCAGGTCGCGGTCCTGGCGCTGATCTCCTTCAGTTTTGCGGGGTGCAGCGCCGACATGTCGTCGCGGCTGTCCCAGTCAAACTTCTCCAATCCCTTCGCCTCTGATCAGACCGGATCGGTGCAGCAGGCCCCGCCGCCGCAGCAGCGCGAGCTGCCGCAATATGCGCGGCCGCAGACCCAGCCCGGCTATTATCAGTCGCAACCGCTGCCGCCGCCCGCGGTGACCGCCCCGCAATCCTATCCCGTCACTTCGGGTGGCGGCGTATCCGGAGGCGGTCGCGGCGTCAGCTCCTATGCACCCCCGGCGCAGCCACATCTGGAAACCACGGCCACCGTGCCGCCGCGCTCAGTCGCGGCTGCCCAGCCGGCCGGCGGCACCAAGATCATCGTCGGCACCAGCGACACACTCGACGTGCTCGCCAAGCGCTATCGCGTCACGCCGCAGGCGATCTTGGCCGCTAACGGTTACAAGGGGCCGCGCGCGCTCTCGCCCGGCCAGCAGCTGATCATTCCGCATCCGACCACGGCTCCTGCGCCCGCACCAGTGATGGCTCCCGTTGCGGCAGCGCCTGCGGCCAAGCCGGTTGCCGTCGTCGCTGCGCCGCCGAGCACGCATTTCGTCAACCGCGGCGACACGCTTGCCAGCATCGCGCGTAACAACCGTATCTCGGCGGCCGAGCTCGCACGTGCCAATGGCCTCGACCCATCGGCCAAGCTCAAGCTCGGCACCAAGCTGACGGTGCCGGGCGCCAAGACTGCTGCCGTCGCAGCGCCCGTTGCTGCGGCTCCGGTCGCGGCTGCACCGGTGGCCGGAACGCTCCAGCCCGTCGCGGCTGCTCCGGCGCCCGCCACCAAGGTGGCCATTGCCGCCGCGCCCGTGCAGAGCGCGCGTCTGGCCCAGGCCACGGCCAATGTCGAGGAGAAGCCCGCCGAGACCCCGGCGAAGGCTGCGGAGGCCACGGGCGCGCTACCGACCTTCCGCTGGCCGGTGCGTGGCAAGGTCGTCACGAGCTACGGCGCCAAGACCAACGGCAAGTCCAACGACGGCATCAATCTCGCGGTGCCCGAGGGCACGCCGGTCAAGGCCGCCGAAGACGGTGTCGTCGCTTATTCCGGCAACGAGCTGAAGGGTTACGGCAACCTGGTCCTGGTTCGGCACTCCAACGGCTACGTCACCGCATATGCCCATGCGAGTGAGCTGTTGGTGAAGCGCGGCGATACCATCAAGCGCGGTCAGGTCATTGCCAAGTCGGGTCAATCCGGGGAAGTGGCGTCGCCGCAGCTTCACTTCGAGATCCGCAAGGGATCGAGCCCGGTTGACCCGCTTCAATTCCTGAACGGAGCGTGAGACGCGGGCCCTGAGTAGGGCACGTGATCACCACATCCAAGATGTCATCGCCCGCCTTGTGCGCACTTGCGCACTGGAGCGGGCGATCCAGTATTCCAGAGACGATTGTTGTTACGTCGATAGGCCGCGGCGTACTGGATTCCCCGCTTTCGCGGGGAATGACAGCAGTGGGTCACGTGAGTCCGTCTACGTCCCCGTCAGCTTCACGCCGAGCCGGCCCGCCAGCTCCTGCACGAACTGCCATGCGACGCGGCCCGAGCGCGAGCCGCGCGTGGTCGACCATTCCAGCGCCTCGCGCTCCAGCGCCTCGTCGTCGACCTCAATGCCGAAATGGCCGCAATAGCCGCGCACCATGGCGAGATATTCGTCCTGGCTGCAACGGTGGAAGCCGAGCCAGAGGCCGAAGCGATCCGACAGCGAGACCTTCTCTTCGACCGCTTCGCCGGGATTGATCGCGGTCGAACGCTCGTTCTCGATCATGTCGCGCGCCAGCAGATGGCGGCGGTTGGAGGTGGCATAGAGGATGACGTTCTCGGGCCGGCCCTCGATGCCGCCTTCGAGCACGGCCTTGAGCGATTTGTACGACGCGTCATTGCCGTCGAAGGAGAGGTCGTCGATGAACACGATGAAATGGAAGCTGGCGTCGCGGAGCTTCTCCATCAGCATCGGCAGCGTTTCGATGTCCTCGCGGTGAATCTCGATCAGCTTCAGCCTGTCGGCCGGCTTGCGCTCCGCGTTGATGCTGGCATGCGCGGCCTTCACCAGCGACGACTTGCCCATGCCGCGCGCGCCCCAGAGCAGGGCGTTGTTGGCGGGTAGGCCATTGGCGAAGCGCTCGGTGTTCTCCATCAGGATGTCGCGCATCCGGTCGACGCCCTTGAGCAGGAACAGCTCGACGCGGCTGACCCGCGGCACGGCGGCAAGGCGGCCGTCAGGGTGCCAGACATAGGCATCCGCCCGTTCGAAAGACTCGGCCTCGACCGCCGGCTTGCCCTGGGCCGCAAGCTGCGCTGCAATGGTCTCCAGCGCGCGCACGATGCGCTCCTGCGAGAGGTCCGGGGCCGACTTGAGATTCGCCTTGGGGTGCGCCTTGGGATGCGCCTTGGCGGCCGTCGTGGGGCGTTTTGCCGCGACGCGGGCGAGCTTGCGGGCAGGGGTGCTGGGGCCTTTGCCGGCCGGGCTTTTGCTTGCTTTTTTGGGCATGTCCGAAGTTCCTGAGAATGCAGCCTTATCGGGCCTGAGGGCGCGCCGCAAGGTGGCCAAAAGGGCGGTCTGGCAGCGTTGCAATTGGGGCAATGGCCGCTATAGTCCGCGCGAATTTGACCGAACCGGTCGCCTTTGAGGGCCTGACCGGCTTCCCCCCGTTCTCACGAGGATCGTCCGAATGCTGATTACCCCTGCGTATGCCCAGGCTGCGGCCGCCGGCGACACCAACAGCATGTTGATGTCGCTGCTGCCGTTCGCCCTGATCTTCGTGATCATGTACTTCCTGATTCTGCGTCCGCAGCAGAAGAAGGTCCGCGACCACGCCGACCTCGTGAAGAACATCCGCCGCGGCGACACCGTCGTGACCTCGGGCGGCCTGGTCGGCAAGGTCACCAAGGTCGTCGACGACGACCAGATCGAGTTCGAGATTTCCGACGGCGTGCGCGTGCGGCAGATGCGCCAGATGATCTCCGGCGTGCGCGCCAAGGGCGAGCCGGCCAAGGAATCCAAGGATAGCAAGGAAGCCGCCAAGGAAAACACCAAGGACGACGCCGCGTCGAAGTGAGCGCTTCCGCGAGCATCTCCAATCTCCTGATCTGACAGGTCCAGTCGATGTTGTATTTCACGCGGTGGAAGGCGCTGGGGATCATCCTGACGGCGCTGATCGTGTGCCTCTGCGCGGTCCCCAATTTCTTCCCCGAGGCGCAGGTCAAGACCTGGCCCGCCTGGGCGCAGCGCCGGCTGGTGCTCGGCCTCGACCTCCAGGGCGGCTCCTATCTGCTGCTCGAGGTCGATTCCAACTATGTGAAGAAGGAGAAACTCGACCAGGTCCGCGACGACGTCCGCCGGACGCTGCGCGATGCCAAGATCGGTTTCACCGGCGGCGTCACCGTGCGCAACGACGCCGTCGAAGTCCGCATCACCAAGGAATCCGACGTTCAGGCTGCGCTCGCCAAACTGCGCGAATTGTCCCAACCGCTGGGCGGCCTCATGGGATCCAGCGGTCAGCGGGACCTCGAGGTTGCCGACGCCAGCGGCGGGGTGATCCGCCTGAGCGTTCCGCAGGTCGCGATACTCGATCGCCTGCGCAAGACCATCGAGCAGTCGATCCAGATCGTCGAGCGCCGCGTCAACGAGCTCGGCACCGTCGAGCCGGTGATCCAGCGTCAGGGCAACGACCGCATCCTGGTGCAGGTGCCCGGTCTCCAGGATCCGACTCGTCTGAAGGAGCTGCTGGGCAAGACCGCGAAGATGGAATTCCGCATGGTCGACGCCTCCGTGCCGCCGGATCAGGCGCAGCAGGGCAGGGTTCCGCCGGAATCCGAGCTCTTGATGAGTGCCTCGCCACCGCCGACACCTTACGTGGTCAAGAAGCAGGTGCTGGTGGCCGGCGGTGATCTGACCGACGCCCAGGCAAGCTTCGACCAGCGCACGGGCGAGCCGGTCGTCAGCTTCAAGTTCAATACCTCGGGCGCCCGCAAGTTCGCGCAGGCCACGCAAGAGAACGTGGGGCTGCCCTTCGCCATCGTGCTCGACAACAAGGTGATCTCGGCGCCCGTCATCCGGGAGCCCATCACAGGCGGCCAGGGTCAGATCTCCGGCAATTTCACTGTGCAATCGGCCAACGATCTCGCGATTCTTTTGCGCGCCGGCGCGCTGCCCGCGCCGCTGACCGTGGTCGAGGAGCGCACCGTCGGCCCGGGTCTCGGCCAGGACTCGATCGAGAAGGGCGAGCTTGCGGCTTACGTCGGCTCGATCCTGGTCATCATCTTCATGCTGGTGACCTATCGGCTGTTCGGCGTGTTCGCCAACATTGCCGTGGCCATCAACGTCGCCATGATCTTCGGCCTGTTGTCGCTGCTCAACGCCACGCTGACGCTGCCCGGCATCGCCGGCATCGTGCTCACCGTCGGCATCGCGGTCGATTCCAACGTGCTGATCTACGAACGCATCCGCGAGGAATTGCGGGGCGGTCGCAACGCGATCTCGGCGATCGACGCCGGCTTCAAGCGGGCGCTCGCGACCATCCTCGATTCCAACATCACCACCTTCATTGCTGCCGCGGTGCTGTTCTACATCGGCACGGGTCCGGTACGCGGCTTTGCCGTGACGCTCGGCATCGGCATCATCACCACGGTGTTCACCGCCTTCACCCTGACCCGGCTGATCGTCGCCTGGTGGGTGCGGTGGAAGCGGCCGCAGAGCGTGCCGATCTAGGAGCCTGATCGTGACTCAGACCGTTCTCATCGGGCTCGGCGTCCTCATTGCCATTCTCACCGTGGTCGCGGCGTTTGGCTGGCTGCCGTCGCTGCGCATCGTCCCCGACGATACGCATTTCGACTTCACGCGTTTCCGCCGCATCAGCTTTCCGATCTCGGCCGCGTTGTCGATCGTCGCAATCGTGCTGTTCTTCACCCATGGGCTGAATTTCGGCATCGATTTCCGCGGCGGCACGCTGCTGGAGGTCAGGTCGAAGTCGGGCCCTGCCGACATTGCGGCGATGCGCACGACGCTGGATGGCCTGCGCCTGGGCGAAGTCCAGATTCAGCAAATCGGCGATGCCGAGAACGTCCTGATCCGCGTCGCGGAGCAGCCGGGCGGCGACGCCGCGCAGCAGGAGGCCGTGCAGAAGGTTCGCACCGCGCTTGGCGATTCCGTCGAATATCGCCGCGTCGAGGTGGTCGGGCCGCGCGTCTCCGGCGAATTGCTGGCCTTCGGCATGCTCGGCCTGATGTTCGCGATCATCGGAATCCTGATCTATCTCTGGTTCCGGTTCGAATGGCAGTTCGCCCTGGGCGCCATGATCGCCAACGTGCACGACATCGTGCTGACCATCGGCTTCATGTCGATCAGCCAGGTCGATTTCGACCTGACCAGCATCGCCGCGCTTCTGACCATTCTCGGCTATTCGCTCAACGACACCGTCGTCATCTACGACCGCATCCGCGAAATGCTGCGGCGCTACAAGAAGATGCCGATGCCGCAGCTGCTCAACGAGTCCATCAACTCGACGCTGTCACGCTCGATCATCACCCACGTCACGGTGACGCTGGCTCTGCTCGCGCTGCTGCTGTTCGGCGGTCACGCCATCCACAGCTTCACCGCGGTAATGATGTTCGGCGTGGTGCTGGTCGGCACCTACACCTCGATCTTCATCGCGGCGCCGATCCTGATCTATCTCGGCGTCGGCGAGCATCGCGAAGACGCACCCGATACGGATACGCCGGCGAAGAAAAGCAAGGCATGATCCGAACCGCATGCCCTCGCAGACGTTTGCGAGGGCAGTAAGCCCATTCGGACGAAGCTCATGGCCGGCGATCCCAACGCACCGCATTTCCCGCGCTCGGCGCCGATCGATGCCTACGGCAAGGGCGGCTTTGCCTTTGCCGGCATGTCGCATCGGGGATCGCTGTTGTGCCTGCCGGAGGCGATCTGGGCCTGGGACGTGACCGATCCCGCGAAGATCGACCGCTATTCGCTGGACCGGGTCTTCGCAGCCGCCAACGGCATCGACACCCTTCTGATCGGCACTGGAACCGGGCTCTGGCTGCCGCCGCCGGAGCTGCGCCAGGCGCTCAAGGCGGTGAGGGTGGTGCTGGACACGATGCAGACCGGCCCCGCCGTGCGCACCTATAACATCATGATCGGCGAGCGGCGGCGCGTCGCGGCCGCGCTGATCGCGGTGCCATGAGCAGCACCGCGCAGGCGCCCGACTCGACTGCCTTCTGCGCCGATCTCGTGCGCAACCACGACTTCCCGCGTTATGTCGCGACGCTGTTCGTGCCTTCCGCCGAGCGCCGCGCGCTGCTGGCGCTCTATGCCTTCAATGTCGAGATCGTGCGCGTCCGCGACCAGGTGAGCCAGCCCTTGCCCGGCGAGATTCGCCTGCAATGGTGGACCGACATGCTGTCGGGGCAGGTTCACGGCAGCGCCGAGGGCAATCCGGTCGCGGCCGAGCTGCTTCGCGCCATCCGCGATTATGAGCTGCCGGTCGAACCGCTGTCGCTGCTTGCCGACGAGCACCAATTCGATCTCTACAACGATCCGATGCCGACCATGGCGGCGCTGGAGGGTTATTTGGCTGCGACTTCGTCGGCGCTGTTCAGTCTCGCGGCGCAGGTCCTCGCGCCGCCATCGGAAGCGGTCGAGCATGTCGCTCGGCATGCCGGACTGGCGCAGGGCATCCTTCAGGTCATCGCCAATCTGCCGCGCGATGCCGCACACCGGCAATTGTTCGTGCCGCAGCAGGTGCTGGCGAACCACAATTGCAACATGGAAGACGTGTTCGCCGGCAAGGAGACGCCAGCCTTGCGCGCCGCGCTGGATCAGCTTGCGGGCGAGGCACAGCAGCATCTGACCACGGCGCTGTCGCTGCTGCCGCAGGTGCCCGCATCCGTACGTCCTGCGTTTCTGTTGCTGAGCCACGTGCGGGCCGAACTCAAGCGCCTCTCGCAGGCCGGGCGCAATCCGTTTGCGCTGCTGCCGGCCTCGCGGCTGCGCACGCTGTGGACCCTTTGGCGGGCTTCACGTTCCCGAGAATTTACCAAATAGCGGTTGGCTTGTCGCCCGGGCCGGGCAAATGCTCTATGCTGTCCCATGGCCGACTTGTCCCAAATCACGTCCTGCGATCTCAGCGGCCTTGCGGTCGCTCCCGGTGACATTCACGCCGCCGCAGAGGTCATCCACGGTGCCGTTGTCGAGACGCCCTGCAGCTACAGCCGGACGCTGAGCAACATTTGCGGCTGCGACATCTGGCTCAAATTCGAGAACCTGCAGTTCACCTCCTCGTTCAAGGAGCGCGGCGCCCTCAACCGGCTCACGGCGCTGACGTCCGAGGAGCGTGCGCGTGGCGTCATCGCGATGTCGGCGGGCAACCACGCCCAGGGTGTCGCCTATCACGCCAAGCGGCTCGGCATTCCCGCCACCATCGTCATGCCCGTGGGCACGCCCATGGTGAAGGTCGAGAACACCCGGCATCACGGCGCGGAGGTGGTGGTCACCGGTGCGACGCTGGAGGAGGCGGCCGCGTTCGCGCGCAGTCACGGCGAAGCCCGCGGCATGATCTTCGTCCATCCCTACGACGATCCGCTCGTCATCGCGGGGCAGGGCACCGTCGGGCTGGAGATGCTGAAGGCCGTGCCGGAGCTCGACACGCTGGTCGTTCCGATCGGCGGCGGCGGACTGATCAGCGGTACCGCCATTGCGGCGAAATCGATCAAGCCGTCGGTGCGGATATTGGGCGTCGAGGCCTGGCTTTATCCCTCGATGTACAACGCCATCCACGACGGCAACCTGCCGGCGCGCGGCGACACGCTCGCCGAAGGCATCGCGGTCAAATCTCCGGGCAAGATCACCACCGAAATCATCCGTCGTCTCGTCGACGACATCGCGCTCGTCAATGAAGCCGAGCTCGAGCGCGCGGTCGCGACCCTGATCTCGATCGAGAAGACGGTGGTCGAGGGCGCCGGCGCCGCGGGCCTTGCCGCGCTGATGTCGGATTCATCCCGCTTCGCCGGCCAGAAAGTGGGCCTGGTGCTCAGCGGCGGCAACATCGACACCAGGCTGATCGCCTCCGTCCTCACGCGCGAGCTCGCGCGTGAAGGACGACTGACCCAATTGTCGCTCGATATCCCCGACCGCCCCGGGCAGCTCGCCGCAGTGGCAGCGCTATTGGCCGAAGCCGGCGCCAACATCATTGAGGTCTCGCATCAGCGGACGTTCTCAGACCTGCCGGCGAAGGCGACGCTGCTGCAACTCGTCATCGAGACCCGCGATGCCGCGCATCTCGATGAGGTCATGGCAAAGCTCAGTGCGTCCGGATTGAGCGCGCGCTGCACCTGAGCGGCACGTGCCGTCATCGCCGCGCGACGCTCGCGAGGTGGTCGATGAGGCGATCGATCTCGGCTTCGGTGTTGTAGTAATGCGGGGAGGCGCGCACGAGCGGCGGTAGCGAGCGCGCTTCGGCATCAATGCGGGTGCTCGCCGGATCTGACGCCCCGATCGTGATGCCGGCTGCAGCGGCACTGCTGACGATGGTGTCGGCCTCATGTCCGTCCATCGTGAAGCTGACGATGGCGCCCGGACGACGCCCGAGGTCGCGAATGGTGACGCCGGGGATCGCAGCAAGGCCAGTGCGAAGACGCTCCGCGAGCCCACGGCAGCGCTGCGCGATCGAGGCCATTCCGATATCGAGGGCATAGTCGACCGCCGCGCCCAGCCCCAGCCGGGCGGTGTAGTTGTTCTCCCAGGTCTCGAAGCGGCGTGCGTCGTCGCGCAATTGATAAGAATCGCGCGAAACCCAGGGTGCCGCGAAATGATCGATCATGGGCGGCTCGAGCTGCTGCAATAGCGCGCGACGGACATAGAGAAAGCCCGTGCCGCGCGGCCCACGCAGGAATTTGCGTCCCGTGGCCGACAGCATGTCGCAACCGATGGCTTCGACATCGACCGCCATCTGGCCCACCGCCTGGCAGGCGTCGAGCAGGTAGGGAATGCCGTGCGCTCGCGCGATCCTGCCGATCGCCGCCGCGGGATTGACCAGCCCGCCATTGGTCGGAACCCAGGTGATGGCGATCAGCTTCACGCGCTCATCGATCATGCGTTCGAGTGCGCCGACATCGAGCTCGCCGGTCGCGTCGCTCGGCACCACATCGATGACCGCGCCTGTGCGTTTGGCAACCTGAAGAAACGCAACATAGTTGGCGGCGTACTCGGCTTCGGCCGTCAGGATCCGGTCGCCTTCTCGAAATGGCAGCGAATAGAACGCCATCTGCCAGGCAACCGTCGCGTTCTCCACCAGGGCGATTTCATCCGGCGCTGCGTTCAAGAGCCGGGCCACTGAGCCGTAAACGGCTTCGAGACGATCGGACTCGCGATCGGCCGCGGCATAGCCGCCGATCTCGCTCTCGAGATCGATATGTTCCTTCATCGCAGCGACGACGGGCGCGGGCATGAGAGCCGCCCCGGCATTGTGGAGATACGCGAGCCGGGAGGCAGCAGGCGTGTCGGCACGCATTTTGTCGATGTCGATCACGTCAGAGCCTCCATCGTCAGGTTCCTCGTAGACACAATGACGCACGCGGGCAAGTTCGGGCAGACGACTGTTCCGGCTGGAGCATGCGGGTCGGGATGCCTATGCTGATCGGAAGCGCAATTTGGCACGGAACGACAGGGAATACCCAATGGCAAAGAACACGATCTGCCTCTGGTATGACAAGGATGCTGAAGCCGCGGCCCGCTTCTATGCCGAGACGTTTCCGGACAGCGTGGTGAGTGCGGTTCATCGCGCGCCCAGCGATTACCCGTCGGGCAAGGCTGGCGATGTCCTGACCGTCGAATTCACGGTCGCCGGCGTTGCCTGTCTCGGCCTCAACGGCGGGCCCATCTTCAAGCACAACGAGGCCTTCTCGTTCCAGATCGCCACCGACGACCAGGCGGAGACCGACCGTTACTGGAACGCCATCGTCGCCAATGGCGGGCAGGAGAGCGCCTGCGGCTGGTGCAAGGACAGGTGGGGCGTTTCCTGGCAGATCACGCCGCGGGTGCTGACCGAGGCGTTGGCCGCCGGTGGTGCGGAGGCCAAGCGCGCCTTCGATGCCATGATGGGGATGACGAAGATCGACGTCGCCGCGATCGAGGCCGCGCGCCGCGGCTGAGACGGTCTCGCCTCAGATGCAGAGGCCGAGCAGCTTGACGTGACAATTGCTCGGTTTCGGCTTGCTTGTGGGCGCGACCTCGCGCTTCACGGCAACCAGCGGCTCCTTGTCTTTCTTCTTCTTGCCCTTCGGCTCGTAGTCGCCGGCGATCACCATCGCCCAATAGGTGCGCTTGCCGCTGGTCGTTTTTGCGCTCGCGATGCCGACGCGGGAGGCATTGTGCAGCAACAGGTTCTTCCGGTGGCCGGACGAGTCGATCCACTGTCCCAGCGTCTTCTCGAAATTGTCGTAGCCATAGGCGATGTTCTCGGCGGCGCGGCCCGCGCCGGCTGGCGCGACCCGGCGATTGAACGGGCCGAGCGCATCGTGGCTGAGATCGTCCTTGGCCGCCATCGCACGGGCCTGGTCCATGGCGATGCGATCGAGCGTGGCATCGCGCACGACACGAACTTCACCGTGCTTGAGGCGGAAGTTCGAGATCAGCTCGGCCGGAGAGTCAGCCTTTGCGGGCGCGGCGGTCAGCAGCAAAAGGCCGGCGGTCAGAGCGCCAGCCAAGCAATGCATCACCGTCCCCCGAGTGTCCATAATCCCCGCCAAGCCCGAATTATTTGACCGCTTCTCTATCGGCAATGTGGACGCTTCAAGGCGCGGATCATGCTCTAACCGGCCGGCAGGTCCGCCTCGAAATTGAAGCGGTCGCGCAGGTTCTTGCGCTGCTCGAGGATGTCCTTGAGGAAGGCGCGGTCCTGGTCGTTCTTCATCATCGGCTCGATCAGGTCGAGCTGGTTCATGGCGACCAGTTGCAGGATTTCCGTGCGCGGCTTGCCGCCTGAGTCGCGCGGCAGCGCGTGGACGACCTGGATGTGTTCCGGCGGCTTTGGGCCCTTGGCGGCCGCAAGCTCGTTGCGAAGCTCGCCTTCGAGCGCGGCCTGATCGGCTTCGACGAAGGCATAGAGCCCGACACCCGAGCGGCGGTCGGCGAAGGCGACGATGGCGGTGTCGCGCACCGCCGGGTTCTTGCGGATCAGTTCCGCCAGCACCGGCGCATCATTGACGAGGCGGCGGCCGCCGCCCTCGCGGTCGGTGAAGTTGAACAGGCCGCGGGTGATGGCGCGGTAGACCTTCTTGCCCGTGGCGAGCCACAGGCTCGCGGCGAACGACTTCTTCGCCAGGATCTTTCGTTCGCGCGGCGTCAACGCCTCGGGCGCATAGGAGCGCTTGTGCTTGAGCAGATGCCGGAGGTCTTCATAGGCCAGGATGCGGTAGAGCCGGCCGCGCCTCACGAAGCAGGCGGCGAGCTGGAAGTCGGTGACGTAAGCGTGGCCGTCGCGGCCGACCAGCCAGTTCTGCTCCTTGGCGAGATCATTGTGACAGATGCCGGCACGGCGCAGCCGCCGCAGCGCGGCCTTGGCCGAGCGGAAATAGGCGAGGTCGCCATGCGGCTTGGCCAGATGCAGCGCGACGCCGTCGACGAAGCCGCGCACCAGCGCGCGCCGTCCGGCCCATAGCAGCTCCGGGCCGACATTGAGGCCCTTCGCGAGTGCGAGCGCATGCTTCTCGCGGGCGAACAGATGCCGGGCCAGCAGGAATGACCACCACGGCACCTCGTCGAGCCGGCGCAGCACCGCATCGACTTCGCCGTTGTCGTCGCGAAAGCGGCCGCGCTCGACGGTCGAGAACACGTCGCGCTTGAGCAACACACCCTCGGTCCAGCGCGCCGAGAGTTCCGCGGCGTCGTCATTGGGGAGGCTCATCGACAACTCACGCAGCGGCGGCAATGCGCAGGTGATCGGCGATCCAGCGATCGAGATCGGCGAGCGCGCGTGCGCTCATCGCCTGCTTCTTGGCCACCGTCTTCTCGTTGCCGCGCAGCCGCGTGCCGTCGGGCTTCTTGGTCGGCACGGTCGCGAGCGGCGGGAACAGGCCGAAATTGATGTTCATCGGCTGGAATGAGCGCGTGCCCGGCTCGACGGTCTCGATATGGCCGCCGGTGATGTGGCCGAGCAGCGATCCCAGCGCCGTCGTGCCCGGCGGACTCGCCAGCGTTTCGCCGCGCGCGTCGGCGGCTGCATAGAGCCCGGCAATCAGGCCCACGCTGGCGGATTCGACATAGCCCTCACAGCCCGTCATCTGGCCGGCAAAACGCAGCCGAGGCTGCGCGCGGAGGCGTAACTGGCCGTCGAGCACCTTTGGCGAGTTGAGGAAGGTGTTGCGGTGCAGACCGCCGAGGCGCGCGAACTCGGCTTTCTCGAGCCCGGGGATGGTGCGGAAGATGCGCTGCTGCTCGCCATATTTCAGCTTCGTCTGAAAGCCGACGATGTTGTAGAGCGTGCCGAGCTTGTTGTCCTGGCGCAGCTGCACGATCGCATAGGCTTTCGTCGTGGGATCATGCGGATTGGTCAGCCCGACCGGCTTCATCGGGCCATGGCGCAGCGTCTCGGGGCCGCGCTCCGCCATCACCTCGATCGGCAGGCAGCCGTCGAAATAGGGCGTGTTGGTCTCCCACTCCTTGAATTCGGTCTTCTCGCCCGCGATCAGCGCGGCGACGAAGCCGTCATACTGCTCCTTGGTCATGGGGCAGTTGATGTAGTCGGCGCCGTTGCCGCCAGGGCCGACCTTGTCGTAGCGTGACTGGAACCAGGCGACCGACATGTCGATGGAGTCGCGATGCACGATAGGTGCGATCGCGTCGAAGAAGGCGAGCGCGTTCTCGTCGGTCAGCTCGCGGATGGCATCGGCCAGCGGCGCAGAGGTAAGGGGGCCGGTCGCGACGATGACGTTGCTCCAGTCGGCCGGAGGCAGGCCGGCGATCTCGCCGCGAGCGATCTCGATCAGGGGATGCTCATCGAGCGCCCTGGTGACGGCCGCCGAGAAGCCCTCGCGGTCGACGGCGAGGGCACCGCCGGCGGGCACCTGGTTGGCGTCGGCGGCGCGCATGATGAGCGAGTCGAGCCGGCGCATCTCGGCATGGAGCAGGCCGACGGCATTGTTGGCGGCATCGTCCGAGCGGAACGAATTGGAGCAGACGAGCTCGGCAAGGCCGTCGGTGCGATGCGCCTCGGTCATGCGGGTCGGCCGCATCTCGTGCAGCACCACGGGCACGCCGGCCTTGGCCACCTGCCAGGCGGCTTCGGAACCGGCAAGGCCGGCGCCGATCACGTGCACGATGTTGGATTGGGATCCTGTCATGGGGCGGACAGGTAGCGCTTTTCGGCGATGAGTGGAATCGCCGAGTTCGACTTTTCTGCCGCTAGATACGACAACGCCCGCACGAGGCGGGCGCTATCGGTTCGTCCGGTAAAGGGCTGAACGAAATCAGCCCTGATACTGGCCGGCGGCAACGCGCGGGATGTCCGAGCGATCGAGGCCGATGTCGGCCAGTTCGCGATCGCTGAGCTGGGAGAGCTCGGCAACATTGCGCTGATAATCCCGGAAAGCCTGGATCATGCGGATGAGCGAGAGCAGCATTGGTAGTCTCCTGTAGTTCGATTCAGCCCTTGCTCGGGCCTCATCGTTGAAATGAATATAGGTGAGAGTGGTGCAGTGCGAAAGTTCCGATGTTGCGATGCAGCTAAGCGTTACGTGCATAGCGTCGGTAACGGACGCTTAACCCGAGGGCGCTCCTGCCCATGCAAGGGGCAATAAGCAGTGCGCGGAGCAATAAAGGCCCGTAGTTACACGGACTTAGGTCAGAAATCGGATTCGGTAGGTGCAGGAAATATGTTGTGTTCCCCTGCCTGCAAGGCAGCCGGGCCAGCGTCTTAACCCAAGTCACGCATGCGCGATTCGCATGTGTTTAAGTCTAAGAATGAATATATATTCACTTGCGTGGACGCACGCATTACAGGGGATGTAATGAAAAACCTGCGCATACCGCCCTGCGCCCCGCGCAAGATCACGCAAATCTCGCGAGGAGTTTACTGCGACAAGTTGCCACATCCGAGCAAAAGTCTTGTCGCAGAATCCGGCAATGCCGCTGGTCTGCAGAAGGACAAGAAGGAAGGTAACGTCATGACGAAGTTACTCGGGGCTGTCGCAATTGCCGCCGTCGTGTTTGCTCTCCCGCCGGCCGAGGCTGCCAAGCGGAGTGCGGGCGGCTGCAGCTCGGCCAATCTGGAGAAGACCGAAACCGCGATCGAGAACATGGCCGACGGTGACAGCAAGCTCGTCGCTCAGAAGGAGATCGCAGCTGCGCAGGACTCCCTGCTCAACGGCAAGATGGGTGCGTGCGGTGCGCACCTGAACAAGGCAATGCAGGCCTCCGCGGCCAAATAGAAGGGTTGAGACGTCAATTCAGAGAGGGCCGGTCGCTGGGCGATCGGCCCTCAATTGATCGATCGGTTTAGGGAGCTCGGGCCAGCTGGGCGGCGAAATAGGCGACGGTCTTGGAATAGACCTCGCTCTTGTTCCACTGCTTCAGCACCTCGAAGTTGGGACTGCCCGGCTGCCAATCCTTGCCCCGCTGCCAGCCGTAGCCGACGAGATAGTTGGCGGTGGAGGCGAGCACGTCGGGCGCGTTGTGCAGGAGATCGCGCTTGCCGTTGCCGTCAAAATCTACGGCGTATTTCATCCAGGACGACGGCATGAACTGGGTCTGGCCGAGTTCGCCGGCCCAGGCGCCTTTCATGTCGGCGGGTGCAAGATCGCCGCGCTGGACGATGCGCAGGGCATCCAACAGCTCGGCCCGAAACTGCTCGGAGCGCCGGCAGTCATAGGCCAGGGTCGCCAGCGAGCGGATCGTCGCGAATGAGCCGGTGTTGACGCCGAAATCGGTCTCCAGACCCCAGATCGCGACCAAGATCTCGCCTGGGACGCCGTAGGTCTGCTCGATGCGCGACAAAACGGAGCCGTACTGCTTCATCCTGTTGGAGCCGCGCTGCAGGCGCGGCGGCACCATGCGGCCCGAAAACTCTTCGAAGCTCTGGCTGAACACCTTCTGCGAGCGGTCGCGGTTGAGCACGTTCTGATCGAGCGTCACGCCGGCAAACCCGGCGGTGATCGCCTGCTGCGAGATGCCTTTGGCAGCGGCGTCGGTTTTGAAGTCCGCAAGCCAGGCATCGAAATTTCCCGAGCCGCAGGCAACAGCGGCGAGCGCTGGCTGGGCTGACAGGATTGAAGCGGAAAGGGCGAAAGCTGCGAGAGCGAGACGAGAAATCGTCGGGGTCATCAGTTGAAATGGATTCCGTGAAGTGATCTGACCGGCCTGCGCAATCTCGGTTGCAACCGCGGCCAAAGCAAGGCGTGCGGCCCTGTCCGAACCGGGCAGGGCCGCACGTCACGACATTGTCAGGCGTCCGTGTTGTCTCGCCACGGGAAGAGGTTGGCGGGGAAGTCGGCCGCCGGCTTGCGCGGCCGATGCGGCGGAGGCGGCACCGGACGAGCACCCGGTTCGGAGACGATCACCTTGCGGTAGAGATGCCAGGTGGCGTGGCCGAGCAGGGGGATCACCACGGCAAGACCGATGAAGGCCGGGATCGTGCCGAGCGCCAGCAGCACCGCCACGATCAGGCCCCAGGCCGCCATCGGCACCGGGTTCTTCGCGACGACGCGCAGCGACGTCGTCATCGCTTCGAATGCGCCGGCATGACGGTCCAGCATCAGCGGGAACGACACGGCGCTGATGCAGAGCGCGGCGAGCGCGAACAAGAAACCAACGCCGCAGCCGACCACGATCAGCCACCAGCCCTGCTCGGTGGTCAGAACGCGCGTCATGAAATCCGAGATCCCGGTCGCGCCCTCATAACCGAATGCCGCGATGTAGATCGCCTGCGCGGTCGCAATCCAGGTCACGAACAGCGCGAGCAGCAGCGTGCCGAGGCCGAGCATCGCGCCAAACGACGGCGAGCGCAGCACCTCGATGGCATCCCAGGCGGTCGCCTCTTCATGGCGTTCGCGCCGGCTGGAGAGTTCATACAGCCCAAGCGCCGCGAAGGGGCCGATCAGCGCGAAGCCCGCGGCCAGCGGAAACAGCAGCGGCAGCACCGAATAGCCCATCACCGCGCGGGCGAGCACGAGGCCGAGCACCGGATAGATCACGCAGAGGATGATGGCGTGGCTCGGAACGGCCTTGAAATCCTCCCAGCCGCGCTTCAGCGCATCGTGCAGGTCGGACAATTGGATGGTCCGGATCACCGGTCCAGCCGCTTCCGCGGGCTGGGCCACCGTGGGGACATCGCCCGGGTAGAGTGTGGCCATGGTCGCTAGCTCCCTTGCCGCGCGGTCGATCTCGCGCCGGCAACGGCGCAAGCGGCCGCTTTCTTTGAACTCTCGCGATTCCCGACCAGACGCGAATTCCGGAAGGCAATCGCGAACTGAAGGTTGAGCCTACTCCCAATTCCGAGTCCTGTCCCTCAGGCTTGGGTGAAATTCGATGGCGCAGTGCAACCACGGTGATGTCATTCGGTCGTCATTTCGCCGCAGATAAGCTGATGCTGCGTGCTGGTTCGCGGAACTTCGGGCGCCAGGCCGTAACTTCGTCTATAAGTGCCACTCAAGGCCCTTCCAACGGATCCTTTTTTGAGGAGCAGACATGAGCATTTTCGGGAAAATCATGGGCGCGATCTTCGGCAGCCAGCCGGCTAGCGCTACGCCCGCCGGCAGCGCGTCCGCAAGCAGCGCGCCCGGCACATCGGCGCCGGCCACCGCGCCCATGGCAGCGGTTGATGTTGCCGCGATCGTCGACAAGGCGGCGGCTGCGCACAAGGGCGAGAAGCTGGAGTGGCGCACCTCCATCGTCGATCTCATGAAGTCGCTCGACATCGATTCCAGCCTCGCCGCGCGCAAGGATCTCGCCAAGGAGCTGGGTTACACCGGCGACATGAACGACTCGGCGAGCATGAACGTCTGGTTGCACAAGCAGGTGATGTCCAAGCTCGCTGCCAATGGCGGCAAGCTGCCGCCGGAGATCAAGCACTGACCGATCGCCAGGTCGTACCGCAAGGGCCCGCCATCGCGCGGGCCCCTTTGCGATCAGGCCACAAGATCCGCATCCTCCGGATGCCTGTCGAGATAATCGACGACGAAACCGCAGCCGGCGATCACCTTCCGGCCGTCGCGGCGGATCAGGTCCAGCGCGCCTTTGACCAACTCGGAGCCGATGCCACGGCCGCGTAGCGCACGCGGCGTCTCGGTGTGGGTGATGATCACGGCCGACGGCGTCAGCCGGTAATTGGCGAAGGCGACCTCGCTGCCGACGTCGAGCTCGAAGCGGCTCCTGTCCTTGTTGTCGCGTACTATGGCCGCCATGCGGGATCCTTCCGAAGTGCAGAATGCCTGCTGATCTAAGAGACGGAGCCGGCCCTTGCCAAGGAGGGACCAAGGGAGATCGCCGCAACGGAGGCATCTGCAAACGCACCGCTGTGGCCGCAGTGCAATATGGGCATCTCGCCCTGCACACCCGATGCAATGACGGCAAATAATCCTCGCGATCGCTCTTGCAAGGCGAACTTCGGTTCCCACGTCCTTGAGAGGACATACGCCCGAATGCGGCCGGCAGGGTCGCTAGACGTTCGGAGTGTCATGATTGCCAGCCGCAGACGTATGCCTCTTCGAAGGAGGGTACGATGTCGGACTTTGGTTTCTTGAATACTCATCGAACATGGGAAGACTGGTGCGGGATGCTGCTCGGCGCGGTGATCGTGGCGTCGCCATGGTTTCCGATCCAGGATCCGGTGATCACCGGACATCAGACGGTGATCCTGAACACGGTCGCAATCGGTCTGATCGTGTTTGGCATCAGCCAGCTCGAATATGTCGCCTTGCAGCGCTGGCAGGAGGTGACGACGATCCTGGCCGGACTGTGGCTCATCGCTTCGCCCTACGTGATCGGCTATTCCGGTGACGGCTTCCTCCGCGTCTATCACACCAGCCTCGGCGCGGCAGTGGTGCTGCTTGGCATACTCCAGCTGTGGCAGGACTGGGATATGAACGATCAGGACATGCTCAAGCATGGGCAATAGGTCATAGACGCAATAGGTCATAGACATCGGCAGGCCCGCCGTCACGGCGGTGGGCCTGTATTATCGCGTCACGAGATCGGCATAGTCCGGGTGCTTTTCGATCCACGCCTTCACGAACGGGCACTGCAGGATCAGTTTCAATCCGTCGGCGCGGATCTGGTCGAGCGCGCCTTGCACCAGCTTCGAGCCGATGCCCTTGCCGCCAAGCTCCTTCGGCACGTCCGTGTGCTCGAAGGTGATCACCTTGCCATCGAGCTTGTAATGCTCTGTCGCAAGATGGCCGTCCACCGCGAGCTCGTAGCGGTGATGGTCTCTGTTGTTGACGACGTCGCTCATGTCCTCGCCCTCCAGCTGCCAGCGCCGCACACCAAGCCGTAACGCGCGGTCGGGTCGGCAGGTTTCCGATGTTGAGGTTGTTCGGTTCAATCGCCCGCTTTGGCCAGCCTGGAATCTTCGGGCTGCGGCTGCGGGCGGAGACAGCCCTGGCAGATGACCAGGGAGCGGTTGACCCTGGCGTCCTGCTCGGCCTCGATGCCGTCCTGTGCCTGCCACCATTCCTTCGAATAAGGGGCAAGCCCGGCCTGCGATCGGTTGCGCTCGGATGCCGCAGCAGTGCGGGGCGCACGCGAGGCCGAACGGGGCTGATTGGGATTCTCGCCGGCGCCATCCCAGGCATAGCGCGCAGGCTTGAAGGCTGGATCGGACGTAAGATGCGCTTGCGGGCCCACGGCACATCCGGCGAGCGCCAGCGACAAGAGGAGAAGAGCGGGCGCTTTGACCATGATGGGGTACTCTGTACGCGACAACTGATGAACGTTGCGCCGATCATGTTTAAAATTCCCTGAACGATTGTGACCGCGCTGACGACAAACGCGCATGCGTTGTCTCATCATCATGCTGGCTCTGTTCGCCTCGGCCGCGCGCGCCGAAGACGCAAAGCCGTTCAATCCGGCCGACTATCCGCCCGGGGTGCAGAAGGCCGTGCGCTTCGCCAATGAGGAATGCGCGAGCCAGGACGGCGGCCCGGTGATGTTTGCCCCTGATACTGTGCGAAAGGTCGACCTGACCGGTGACGGTCGCGAGGACTACGTCGTCGATTTCCAGGACACCAAATGCGGTGATCGCGAGACGACGTATTGCGGAACCGGCGGATGCGTCATGAAGATCCTGGTGACGCTGCCGGACGGCAGCGTGCGCGAGGTGTTCGACGGCTATGTCCTCCGCTACAAGATCATGGCCCCATCGGTGAAGCGCGGCGCCGCGCGCACGGTCCGCTTCGATCTGCATGGCAGCTTCTGCGGCGGCTTTGGTCCGCAAGCCTGCTCGAAGACCAAGGCCATCACGGCGACGCCGTTTGCATTCAAGCAGCCGTAGGGGAGCCGTGCACCCGGCGGCCTTGCAGGGGCGCTGGCGATGGCGATAAATGGGCTGCAATGAGCGGACGGCCGGCGTGCCGCCCGTCGTCGAAGAGGAAGCCCGATGCAGCCCCTGCGCATGTCCCGCCGCGTGATGAATCTCGCCTATATGCTGACCCAGAATGCGCGGCGGCATGGATCGCGCCCCGGTTTCGTCTGGGGAGACAAATCCTGGACCTGGCGCGAGATCGATGCGCAGGTCTCGGCGCTAGCGGCTGCGCTCGCCGCGCGCGGCATTGCCAAGGGCGACCGCATCCTGGTCCATTCCAAGAATGGCGACGAGATGTTCTTCTCGATGTTCTCCGCGTTCCGGCTCGGCGCGGTCTGGGTGCCCACCAATTTCCGCCTGATGCCGGATGAGGTCGGCTATCTCGCGCAGGCCTCCGGCGCGAAGGCGTTCTTGTGCCACGTCGATTTCCCCGAACATGCCGCGGCGGTGAAGGGCGGCGCACTCGAGTTCATCTGGAGCGTCGACGGCAAGGCTGCGTTCGGCGAGCGCTCGGTGGCCGACGCCATCGCCTCGCAGGCCGGCGCTGCCGTGGAGAACGTCGCCGTCGAGCACGACGATCCCTGCTGGTTCTTCTTCACCTCCGGCACCACCGGCCGCTCCAAGGCGGCGGTGCTGAGCCACGGCCAGATGGGCTTTGTGGTGACCAATCATCTTGCCGACCTGACGCCCGGCACGACCGAGCAGGATGCCTCGCTGGTGGTGGCACCATTGTCGCATGGCGCCGGCGTACATCAGCTGATGCAGACCGCGCGCGGCGCGCGCACCGTGCTGCTGCCGACCGAGAAATTCGACATCAACGAGGCGTTCCGCCTGATCGAGACCTATCGCGTCAGCAACCTCTTCACGGTGCCGACGATCCTGAAGATGATGGTCGAGCATCCCGCTGCCGACAAATACGATCATTCCTCGCTGCGACAGGTGATCTATGCGGGTGCGCCGATGTATCGCGAGGACCAGAAGGCGGCGCTGAAGAAGCTCGGCAAGGTGATCGTGCAGTATTTCGGCCTGGGCGAGGTCACCGGCAACATCACCGTGCTGCCGGCGGCGCTGCACGATCCCGAGGACGGCCCGCACGCGAAGATCGGCACTTGCGGCTTCGAGCGCACCGGCATGCAGGTCTCGATCCAGGACGACGAGGGCCGCGAGCTCAAAGCCAGCCAGAGCGGCGAGATCTGCGTGATCGGGCCCGCGGTGTTCGCCGGCTATTACGACAACCCCGAAGCCAATGCGAAGGCATTCCGCAACGGCTGGTTCCGCACCGGCGATCTGGGCCACATGGACGAGGAAGGGTTCGTCTACATCACTGGCCGCGCTTCCGACATGTACATCTCCGGCGGCTCCAACATCTATCCGCGCGAGATCGAGGAGAAGATCCTAACGCATCCCGCGGTCGGCGAGGTCGCCGTGCTCGGCGTGCCCGATGCAACCTGGGGCGAGGTCGGCATTGCCGTCTGCGTCGCGCGCGAAGGCGCGCAGGCCGTGAGCGAGGCCGAGATGGCGGCATTCCTCCTCCCGAAGGTGCCGCGCTACAAGATGCCGAAGCGGTTCTTCTTCTGGGAGGCGCTGCCGAAATCCGGCTACGGCAAGGTGCCGAAGCGCATGGTGCGCGACGAACTCGAGGCGCGCGGGCTGCTCGACCTCAATAACACCAAGGCAGGCTGAGCCGGGCCGATGCGGAGCATCAAGCAGCCGGGCCCGCCCATTGTGGAACGCATTCAATGGGTGGAGGCGAGGGGACGCGCCTTCGCCTTCACGCTTCAGGCCGGCCTGCCGTTGCTGGACGCCGCGCGCCGCGGTTTTGCCGCGGAGGGGTTTGCCGGCGGCGTGCTCAACTTCCGGCAAGGTGCGCTCGGGCCGTTCGGCTATGTGATGCCGGCCCTGTCGAAGACCGGCGAGAACGCCGCGTTCTACAGCGATACGTTCCGGCCCGAGGGCGTGACGCGCGTGAGGCTCGGCAGCATGACGCTCGGCACGCGCGACGGCGCGCCGTTCTTTCATTGCCATGGGCTGTGGACCGAGGCTGACGGCAAGGCGAGCGGCGGCCACATGCTGCCGGACGAGACTATGGTGGCCGAGCCGTTCGAGGTCGAGGCCTTCGGTCTTGACGGCGCGATGTTCACCGCCGAGCCTGATCCCGAAACCAATTTCAAGCTGTTTGGGCCGGTGGCTGCCGCGAGCACCGGGGCGCGAACGACGCGCCGGGCTTTCGCGCTGAGGCTGCGGCCGAACCAGGACTTTGCGGGTTGCCTCGAAGGGTTCTGTCGCGCGCACGGAATTTCCCGCGCGAAGCTCCATGGCGGCGTCGGCTCGACTATCGGGGCGCGCTTCACTCATGGCGCCGTCACCGAGCCGTTCGCCACCGAGCTGGCTATAACGTCCGGCGCAATCGAGATCGGTCGGTCAAAGGCGCTCGAAGCCGCGCTCGACGTTGCCCTGGTCGACTACACTGGCGGCATCGCCGAGGGCCGAATGGTCCGCGGCGACAATCCCGTGCTGATGACGATGGAGCTGGTGCTGGAGGTGCTGGACTAGATCACAGCTGAACTTGTCGTTCGGCCTGAATCCACTTCCTCAGGGCGATTGTTCCTGCTATGTTCCTCAGGTTTCGGGTTTGAATAGGCAGGGAGGGGGTGGACATGAGAGGGCGACAGCGCGACATCAGGCTGCCTGCTCCCTATCTGCGGCGTGTCTGGCTTGACCGCGCGCTGGTCGCCGACTGGACAGCATATCCATACTGTCTTCCGATCTTCAGCGAAGAATTCGACCTGAGCTTCGACACCGCGATCACCATCATCGTCGGCGAAAACGGCACTGGAAAATCGACCATCCTGGAGGGTATTGCGGCACTTGCCGGTTATGACGACGCCGGCGGCGGCAAGGGTTATCGCGCGGTCGATCATTCCAATGCGCGCGAGATCATGGGTGGGGAGTTGTCGACCGCACTTCGCGCCGGCTGGGTGCCAAAGATCACCAACGGCTGGTTCTTTCGAGCCGAGACCTTCTTCTCCGTTGCGAGATATCTCGACGAAGTATCGGACATGCCACCCGATTTTCTGTCGTATTCCCACGGCGAGGGCTTTCTGCGCTTCTTCGAGGAGCGATGCCAGAGGCAGGGCATCTTCATTTTCGACGAACCGGAATCGGCGCTGTCTCCGGCCCGCCAGATGGAATTCCTGAAGCTGCTGCATCGCATGGATTCTTCACGCAATTGCCAGGTCATCATGGCAACGCATTCGCCGATGCTGATGGCCTATCCCAACGCGCGGTTGCTGCGATTGACGAAGTATGGTCTGGAGCCGGTAACGGTGGAGGAGACGGATCACTACCGTGTCATGCGTGAGTTTTGCGCTGATCCGCGCGGATTCGTGGAGGCGACGCTGGGGGAGTGATAGGCGCGGTTGGCGGTCGTCCTCTCCGCCGTCATTGCGAGGATCTCTTGCGACGAAGCAATCCAGCGCTCAACCCTCGTGTCCCGGACAAGCAAACGCGTAAGCGTTGCGGCGCAGAGCCGGGAGCCGGATGGTGCACCGTAAGCTGCCGTGAGATGGGCCCCGGCTCTGCAGCGCACCACTTCGTGCTGCGCAGCGTCCGGGGCACGAGGCTGTCGTCGAATGGCTGGGGCAGTTTCCCGTTTCTCGCGGCACGTCGTGCCAGAGCTTTGCGTTCGCACTGGATGGTGTGGATGCCCGGCAACCACACCGCCACAGCCGTGCCACGAACAGGTCTCCCCACGGTCCAAAAATGCGCTACCATGACCTCAGCGCGCCCGAAGTCGCGCAAATCGAGGAACGAGGAAACGACATGAGGATGATAGGCGGAACGGCGCTCGCCGAGGTGGCGGCGCTGGCGGTGGCGGGGATGGCTCTGGTGGCCGCATTCGAACCGGTGTGGGCTCACGGGCCGACCCGGCAGAAGGTGCGGGAATCCATCGAGATCAGTGCGCCGCCGGCCAAGGTCTGGGCCGCGATCTCCAATTTCCAGGACATGAGCTGGCTTCCGATCGTCACGAAGACTGAGGGCCAGAAGGGCAACGAAGTCGGCGCGACGCGGACGCTGACCCTGACGGGCGGTCCCACGGTCGAGGAGGAGCTCTACAAATACGAGCCCGACATGCAGAGCTATTCGTACCGGATCACCAAGGTCGACGTGAAGGTGCTGCCGGTGACCAATTATTCCTCGACCTTGACGGTGTCGCCGGCGCCTGATGGCAAGGCGAAGCTGGAATGGGCCGGTGCGTTCTACCGCGGCTACCCCAACAACGATCCGCCGCCGGAGCTGAGCGACGAAGCTGCAACAAAGGCCGTGAGCGGGCTGTACAAGGCCGGGCTCGAGGCGCTCAAGAAGAAGATCGAGAGCGGCAGCTGATCGTGCGTATCCTGGTTCTGGCGGCGCTCGCCGCCAGCATCGCGCAAGCGTCCGCGGAAGAGGCCTTCGTCACCAACCAGCTCAGCGACGACCTGATGATCGTCGACCTCGCCAGTGCGCGCGGGGTTGCGACCATCCCGATCGGCGGCAAGCCGGCGGGCGTCGCCGTCAGTGCGGACGGGCGCTTTGCCTATGTGACGAGCCCCGATTCCAAGGCGGTGACGGTGGTGGATGCCGCAGCCCGGCAGGTCGCCGGCCGTATCGAGGTCGGCGGCGGGCCACTCGGCATTGCCGTGGCGACCGATGGCAGGACGGTCTATGTCGCCGACTGGTATGCCGCCGCGGTCCGGGTGATCGACGCGGCGAGCCGCAGCGTCACTGCCAGCATCGCGGTTGGCGCCTCGCCATCAGGCCTTGCCGTGACACCTGACGGCAAGCTGCTGCTCTCGGCCGATCGCGACGATAACAGCGTCTCGATGGTGGACACCGCCACGCGGCAGCGCAAGGCGGTCATCAAGGTCGGCACGCGCCCGTTCGGCGTCACCATCGATGCCGAGGGCAAGCGCGCCTACACCGCAAATGTCGGCTCCGACGACGTCTCCGTCATCGACATCGCCGGAGGCCGCGAGATCGGCCGCGTGCCGGTCGGGATGCGGCCCTATGCGGTGGCGCTGACATTGGGCCGCGGCTTCGTCACCGACCAGTATGGCGGCACGGTCAGCGTGTTCGACCTGGCGAGCCTGAAGCCGATCAAGCGCATCAACGTCGGCGATTATCCCGAAGGGATCGCGGCGACCGCCGACGGCAAGCGCGTCATCGTCGCCTGCTGGGAGAGCAACATTTTGAGCATCATCGACGCGACTGATCTGAAGGTGATCGGCGAGATCAAGACCGGCGACGGCCCGCGCGCGTTCGGGGCGTTCTTGCGGAAGACCGAGTAGCTACGCCAAGAGGCAGCTAAGGCAACCCAGCTCATGGCGCGGGAACGAGGCCGGCCGCCGCCCTCTTGGCCATGCGTGGGGACGGAGGAGCCGAAATCTGCGGAGGCGCAGCATCGGGAGCCAATGCCAGGATCGGCTGCCAGGCCGCATTCCAGCGCGTCAGCGCGTCCCGATTGCCGTCGTAGGCCAGGTCGAGGAAAGCCAGGGTGAGCTCAGCCGTCGCAGCCTTCACCTTCGGGTTCAGGGCCGGACCGCCCGTGAACGCGCGATCCGTGAAGATGCTGTGCGAGCCGCCTTCGAACACGGTAAGCAGCTTGCGCGGCGTGGCGATGGCGTTGAAGACGGCCAATCGGTCGGTGGTGGGCGAGTGATATCCGGGGATTTGGATGACGTCGTTCGTCGCCGTCACGTGCAGGTTCGGAACGGTGATCTTGCCGAGGACCGAGGCGAGATCGGTTTCGCCATAAAACGGCGGCGCGGAGATGACGATCGCGGCCGTAAAGCGCGGGTCGCGGGCCTCGACCCACCTTCCGTCGCGCATGACGCGGGCGCCCACGGCAACGAGAGCCGTGTTCGCGCCGTAGGAATGCCCGGCCGCGACGATGCGCCGACGATCGATCCGGGCGCCATAGGGACTGGACAGCATGCGATCCAGGGCGAAGTGCATGTCGAGCGCGCGCGCCAGCGCCTCGCTCTCATGAGCGGCTCGTTGCAAGCGATCGACGACGCCGAGGGGATTGCCTGCCCAGAGCGAGGAATCGCTGCCGGCATGCTGAACGTGCAAGCTCGCAACGCCATGGGCCGACCAATACCGGCCCAGATAGCTGTAGCCTCTGCGCGAGCCGCCGAGGCCGTGGGAGAACACGATCAGCGGTACGCGCGATCCTGGCGCAACATCCGCAGGCCAGTGCAGACGGGTCGGTACGGGCCGCGCACGCGCGGGATCGACCCAGTCGAAGTCGGTGTAAGCGGGTGGGGCGGACTGCGCTTGCACCGGGTGCGCGGTGACTGCGGTTGTGACCGCGACCGCGAGCAGCATCGCACCGAGGCGGCGTCGCGTCATTTTCGCGGGGGCGGACGCGTCGCTGCCCAACTTGCATGCACGCTGCATAAATCGCACCAGATGTAATATTGAATTGCACTTAGTGTAATTTTGTAAGTTGGTCGATTTCGTGGCGGGTCGTCATCACGAGTTCGTTTGAAGGGAAGGGCGGCCACCGCGAACGAAGCGGCGAACTGCCGCATCATAGGGCCGCAGCCTGATCGACGAGCTGCGCCGGACCGCCATGACGTCGGCTGAAGCACCGCATCGAACCGGATCTCCGACTGAGCCGACAGATGGTCTCCAACATGAACTGGCGCCGGGGATCGTGCGCAGCGCAGGAAGCGGAGACGTTTGCAATGGATAAATGGGTCGAGCTCGGCGTGGCCTGGCTACCGTTCCTGCTGTTGATCGGAGCCTGGCTCTGGTTCTCGCGGCGGAACGGCATGCAGGCGCGCGGATCGTCCGGCGCGACCTTGATCGAGCTCTATGAGCAGCAGGTCGCGGAGACGAGGCGGATGAACGGCCTTCTGGAGCGGATAGCGCTCTCGATGGAGAAGCGCGAACCGCCGCGCGGCAGCGCGTAGCGAGCGCAGGTCGTAGTCGTAGCCCGCATGAGCGGAGCGACATGCGGGCAGAGCTGTCCTCAGCCGCCGGCGCTCCCGGATGTCGTTTCGCTCATCCGGGCTACCGCACTGGAGCACAGCGTCGAAACAATCTCATCCATCCGCTCAAACACGTGATCAGGCCCCAGCGCTCGCAGCGCTGCGGGCGCAGCATAACCCCAGCACACGGCGCCGCAGGCAATGCCAACGGCGCGTGCCGCGTCGATGTCACGGACCTCGTCGCCGATCGAAATCACCTGCGCAGGCGCGACGCCGGCCCGGCGCATGACCCGGCGAAATTTCGCCGGCTTGCCGAACAGCGACGCCGCGCAGTCGAAATGTGAAAACAGCGTCGCGGCGTCGCCGAGCTTCTCGCGCGCATTGGCCTCAGTGTCGGAGGTCACCAGCGCGAGCTGCACGCCGTTCTCGGCCAGGGTCCGCAGCATCGGCTCGACGCCCGGAAACAGCGGGATCTCGCTTGCAGCCTCCGCCTTCAGCCGCCGCGCATGCCGCGCAATCGCCGGCAGCTTCCACAAGGGCACCTCGAGCCGCGAAAGAATCTCGCGGCTCGACGCATGCCGGAGCTCCTCGATCTCCTCACGCGCGACGCGGCGAAAATTGAAGCGATCGGCGACATCGTTGATGGTGCGCAGGAACCACGGGAAGCTGTCGGCGAGCGTGCCGTCGAGATCGAAGATGGCGAGGGCGTAGGACATGAAGGCGGGCTTCGAGTTCGCTGACAAGTGGGATGCGGCGTGCCAAAGTTGGTCGAGTTCGAGGACAGCCATGCGACACGAGCGGATCGAAATCAACCCGCGATCATGGACGGCAAGCCCGTGATCCGTGGGACACGTGTCCCGGTTGAGCTGGTGTTGCGCGAACTGGGCGCTGGGATGACCCCCGAGTAGGGTTCGCTGCTGCTGGCTCGGCTGCTGGGTACCATCGACCAGTTTGGTCAGGGGCTTTTCAGCCGTACGCCGTCATCGATGAGGTTCGTTTCCGATCTCGCTTCCTGTAGCTCCGCAAATAGCCATTCCTCACCGCACCTTGCGGACATCGACATTGATATCGAGATCGATATTGGTCACGCAGGTCTGACTCGTTTTGTGCGAGCGCCCCTCATGCCAATCGCCGTCGCGCACCCGGGCTCCGCTAACATTGGCCAGCTTTAGGCATCGCCATTGCGGCAGTTGCCCACTGCTTTCGCCGGCAAATTGCCAGGCCAACACGGCCTCCTCGCCGCGCTTGTTGGTGCCGATGATGTGCGGGCAAAGCTCGCGATACCTGCCCTCGTAAACGCAGGTCACCTGCCGCTCGCCGAGGATCGCGTTGCGAAAGAGTGCATAGGTTGGGCTCGGCATGGAGGCCACTCCATGTTCACTTGATGCCGGACGTCTCTCGACAGCATCGTCGCCGGCTATTGAGCTAGGATTTCCAGACGGTGTCCTCCGTCCAGCCCAGATCGGCGAATTCGGCGGCTCTGAGCGGTGCCTCTCCCTCCGCGAAGAACTCGTCAAGCTGGGGCGGTGCGACGCTCGTTTCGGACAGCATGGCGTGCGCCTGGCCGCGATGATGAATCTGATGTTGGAAGAGATGCATGAGCAGCCGGTCGCGCCGTTCGGTCTGGACGGCCGTGCCGCGATTGATCCGCACAACGCCGTCGAGACTCTCGGGCGTCAATGCATCGCAGACGGCGATCAAGCGCTTGTCGACCGCGGCTTGCGCTGGCTTGAGTTCGGCAAGAGAAGGGCACGGCACCTGGTTCTGCCAGGCCGCCGGGCCCAACCAGCCGCCCTCGAGCGCATCGACGTAGAAAAGGTCAACGATATAGATGTGGTTCAGGGTGCGCTGCAGGCTTGGAAAGAACCCGTTCCGATTGGCCTCGAAATCGGGCTGAGACAGAGCGACGCAAGCCGTAAGCAGCCGATGGTTCGCCCAGGCGTTGTTATGCGCGAACGCGCGATAGGTCTGCACAAACCCCGCAGGCAAAGCTCATTCTCCCTCAGACAAGTGCGTCGGCGCATTCCAGCCGTGTAAAATTACTCCGCCGCCTCGCTCGTGCTTCGCCGCTTCGGCTTCCGCGCCTTCTTCAGCACCGGCTCCAAAAATTTGCCGGTATAGCTCCGCGGCGCCTTCGCGATGTCCTCGGGCGGACCCCAGGCGACGATCTCGCCGCCGCCATCGCCGCCTTCGGGGCCGAGGTCGATGACCCAGTCGGCGGTCTTGATGACTTCGAGATTGTGCTCGATCACGACGACCGTGTTGCCCTGGGCGACCAGCTGGTGCAGCACCTCCAAGAGCTTCTTGACGTCGTGGAAGTGCAGGCCGGTGGTCGGCTCGTCCAGGATGTAGAGCGTGCGGCCGGTAGCGCGCTTGGACAGCTCCTTGGCGAGCTTGACGCGCTGGGCTTCGCCGCCCGACAGCGTCGTCGCCTGCTGGCCGACATGGATGTAGTCGAGGCCGACGCGGTGCAGTGTGTTGAAGGTCTCGCGCACGCGCGGCACCGCCTTGAAGAACTCGGCGGCCTCCTCGACGGTCATGTCGAGCACGTCGGCGATGCTCTTGCCCTTGAACAGGACTTCCAGCGTCTCGCGGTTGTAGCGTTTTCCTTTGCAAACACCGCAAGTGACGTAGACGTCGGGCAGGAAGTGCATCTCGATCTTGATGACGCCGTCGCCCTGGCACGCCTCGCAGCGGCCGCCCTTGACGTTGAAGGAAAAGCGGCCGGGCTCGTAGCCGCGCGCTTTCGCTTCGGGCAGACCGGCGAACCATTCGCGGATCGGCGTGAAGGCGCCGGTGTAGGTCGCGGGGTTGGAGCGCGGGGTGCGGCCGATCGGCGACTGGTCGATGTCGATGATCTTGTCGATGTGTTCGAGGCCCTCGAGGCGGTCGTGCGGGGCGGCGCCCTCGCTGGCATTGTTCAGCTTGCGGGCGATGGCGCGGTAGAGCGTGTCGATGAGAAGCGTCGACTTGCCGCCGCCGGAGACGCCGGTGACGCAGGTGAACAGCCCCAGCGGAATCTCCGCCGTGACGTTCTTGAGATTATTGCCGCGCGCGTTGACCACCTTGATGGTGCGGCGATGGTTCGGCGGGCGCCGCTCCGGCACCTCGACCTCGAGCTCGCCGGTGAGGTACTTGCCGGTCAGCGATTTCGGGTTGCGCATGATCTCGGCGGGCGTGCCTTCGGCGACGATGTTGCCGCCATGCATGCCGGCGCCGGGGCCGATGTCGAGCACGTAGTCCGCGAGGCGGATCGCGTCCTCGTCATGCTCGACCACGACCACAGTGTTGCCGAGGTCGCGAAGCCGCTTCAGCGTGTCGAGCAGGCGGGCATTGTCGCGTTGGTGCAGCCCGATCGAGGGCTCGTCGAGCACGTAGAGCACGCCTGTCAGCCCCGAGCCGATCTGTGAGGCCAGGCGAATGCGCTGGCTTTCGCCGCCGGACAGCGTGCCGGAGGAGCGGGACAGGGTGAGATAATTGAGACCGACGTCGAGCAGGAAGGTGAGGCGCTCGCGGATCTCCTTCAGGATGCGGCCGGCGATCTCGTTCTGCTGTGCGTTGAGCGCATCGGGCACGGTCTCGAACCATTCGCCGGCCTTCTTGACCGACAGCTCCGAGATTTCGCCGATGTGCTTGCCGCCGATCTTGACGCAGAGCGCCTCGGGCTTGAGCCGAAACCCGTGGCAGCCCTCGCAAGGCACGTCGTGGAAATACTTCGCCAACTCCTCGCGCGCCCATTCGCTTTCGGTCTCGCGATAGCGGCGGTTGATGTTGGTGATGACGCCCTCGAACGGCTTCTTGGTGTCGTAGGAGCGCACGCCGTCCTGGTAGGAGAATTTGATCTCGTCCTCGCCGGAGCCGTAGAGGAGCGCATCCTTCGTCTTCTTGGCGAGATCCTTCCACTTGGTGTCGAGCGTGAACTTGTAGTGCTTGCCGAGCGCGGTCAGCGTCTGCTCGTAATAGGGCGACGAGGACTTGGCCCAGGGCGCGATCGCGCCCTTGCGCAGCGACAGCTCCTTGTCGGGAATGACGAGGTCCTCGTCGACATGCTGCTCGACGCCGAGGCCGCCGCAGGCGGGGCAGGCGCCATAGGGATTATTGAACGAGAACAGGCGCGGCTCGATCTCGGGGATGGTGAAGCCGGAGACCGGGCAGGCGAACTTCTCCGAAAACAGGATGCGCGCGGGGCCGCTCTTGTCGTGGATCTTCGCGGTTTTCTTTTTCTCTTCCGTTGGCGCGGCCGCAGGCGCATCGGCGAACTCGACGACGGCAAGGCCCTCTGCGAGCTTCAGCGCGGTCTCGAAACTCTCCGCGAGACGCTGGCCGATGTCGGCGCGCACCACGATGCGGTCGACCACGACGTCGATGTCGTGCGGGAATTTCTTGTCGAGAACAGGCGCTTCCGCGAGCTCATGGAAGGTGCCGTCGATCTTGACGCGCTGAAAGCCCTTCTTGAGCCATTCGGCAAGCTCCTTGCGGTACTCGCCCTTGCGGCCGCGCACGACCGGGGCGAGCAGATAGAGGCGCGTCCCTTCCGGCAGCGCCAGCACGCGATCGACCATCTGCGAGACGGTCTGGCTTTCGATCGGCAGGCCCGTGGCCGGCGAATAGGGCACGCCGACTCGCGCCCAGAGCAGGCGCATGTAGTCGTAGATCTCGGTAACGGTGCCGACGGTGGAGCGCGGATTCTTCGACGTCGTCTTCTGCTCGATCGAGATCGCCGGCGACAGGCCATCGATCTGGTCAACGTCGGGCTTCTGCATCATCTCCAGGAACTGGCGGGCATAGGCCGACAGCGATTCGACGTAGCGGCGCTGGCCTTCGGCGTAGATGGTGTCGAAGGCGAGCGAGGATTTGCCGGAGCCGGAGAGGCCGGTGAACACCACCAGCTTGTCGCGGGGAATCTCGACGTCGATGTTCTTGAGGTTGTGCTCGCGCGCACCGCGGATCGTAATTGCGCGCAGGCTCGAGCCCGCGTTCTGTTGTTGGCGCTTCGCCTTGATCACTTCGTCCATCCCGCTGATCCTCAAGGAATCCCAAAGGCGCGCGATCGCGCCAATGGTGAAGGCGCGCTTCGCCCGGAACCGGGATCGGCGCCGATGGGTATGTCAGCGAACGTAGGAAGAACGGGAGCAGATTTCCAGTGGCGTTTGCGAATCGTCAACGGAATGTTGGCGCGCTGGCGGCATCTGGCAGCAGGAGCGGTGGAACTGGGCCGCGAAAACAAAAAGGCCGGCGCGAGGCCGGCCTTTCGTGAAGATGTGACGTCGGCGGCGAGGATCAGTACCTCGCAACCACCGGACCGCCGAAGGTGTAGTTGAGGCGCACCGTGGCCATGTCCACGTCCTGCTTGATGCTGTCGGTGCGGGTGGTCACGCCGAGGAAGGTAAAGGTCTCGTTGTGCCTGCCCATGAACAGGTGGTTGTATTCGATGCCGACCGACCAGTTCGGGGCGAAGCCGAATTCGATGCCGGTTCCGACGGAGCCGCCCCAACGCGTTTCGTTCGCGTTGTCGAGGGTGACGCCTGCAAAAGTGCCGCTGTACTTGCTGTGAGTGACGGCAGCGCCGCCCTTCACGTACCAGAGCACGTTGTTCCAGGCATAGCCGACCTGGCCGGTAAAGAGGCCAATGGCATCGATCTTGGTGTTGTTCACCAGCGGGGAGAGCGCGGCCGGGGAGCTCGTGTTCGAACCCTTCAGATCAGCCCAGTCGCCCTGAGCTTCAAGGCCGAACACCCAGTTGGTGGACTGCCAGCGATAACCGATCTGACCACCGACGATTGCGCCGGTCGCATTGTGACAACCCTCGGCCACGGCCGGGACGACGGCGATGGGGCCGACACCGGTAAGATCCCAGCAATTGCGGCTCGAGGCACCGCCGGCGTTGGCGCCGATGTAAAACCCGCTCCAGTTGTAAATGGCCACCGGAGCAACCGGAGCCTTGGTGTAGGGGCGCGCCGCGAGATCGGCGGCCATGGCCGGAGCGAATGAGCTCAGTACAAGTAGGCTGGTCGAAGCGAAAAGAAGCTGTCTCATATCAATTCAATCCCCATTTTCTGCGTTGCCTTCCGTGCGGAGGGAAGGATTCGGACGCTAAGATCCGACAGATCGTACCTCAATTAAGCCGGAGGTTGTGTGCCCGAGAAGCCACAACATAAAGGGAAATCACGTCCTGATTTGGCAGTCTTATGCGTTAGGCCGGCACGCCAACAAACAAAAAGGCCGGCGCGAGGCCGGCCTTTCGTGACGATGTGACGTCGGTCGTCTGAACAGTACTTCAGCTCAGTACTTGGCGACGACCGGGCCGCCGAAGTGATAGTTCACGCCGACCTGCACGGTGTGGAGGTTGAGGGTGCCGGTGTTGACCGGGAAGACGCCCGAGAAGTAGGTCTCGCCGCCCAGGCTGCGATAGAGATACTCGCCCTTGATCGACCACTGCGGTGCGAAGAAGGCCTCGACGCCGGCACCAACAGTCCAGCCCGAATGAAACTGGCTTTCCGAGAGGCTCAGAACAGGGGGCGCGCTGACGCTGATCTTGTTGTCGATCCAGGCGTAACCACCAGTGGCGTACAACAGGACGCTCGGGGAAGCGAGCCAGCCGATGCGACCACGGACGGTGCCGAGCGCGTCGATGCGCGAACTGACGGTCAGGGGAATGATGGCGCCGCCAAACGCAACAGGACCTGTCGCCGAGGCGTTTACGTCAGCCCACGCACCATCAGCCTCGATGCCGAACACGACGCTGCCGGTCTGCCAGTTGTAGCCGGCGGTGCCACCGACGAAGCCACCCTGCATGCGCGGATCGCCAGAGCCGCTTTCCCAAGCGCCGCCACCGACGACACCGAGATAGAAGCCGGTCCAGTTGTAGACGGCGGCCGGAGCGATCGGAGCCTTGGTGTAGGGGCGGGCTGCCAGGTCAGCGGCTGACGCGGGAGCGGCGAGAGCGAACAAACAGGCCGAAGCCAACAAAACCTTCTTCATTTTCAACTATATCCCAGTCCCAGTTTCTGTTGTTGCCTTCCGCAATCGGAAGGGCAGCGGACTCGATGGCCCAACTGAAGCCGTACTTACACCAGTGAAGCCGCAAGTTGTGTCACTCAAAAGCCACAACAGTCACAAAACGTCACAATGCTGGCTCATTGTTCCCGGACGTGCGAGCCCAGCAAAAAGGCCGGCGCGAGGCCGGCCTTTTTTTCGAATGATATCAACGGGTACTAGTATCTCGCGACGAGCGGGCCGCCCCAGCGATAGTTCACGCGAATGAGGGCGATATCGACGTCCTGGCTGATGCGCTCGGAGCGAGTGACGACACCAAGCGGAGCGATCAGGAAATTGCCGGACCCAGTGAAGTTGAGGGTGCGGTCGCCGAGGAAGATGTGATTGTACTCAACGCCGAGCGACCAGTTCGGCGCAAATCCGAACTCGACGCCTGCGCCCACGGTGGCGCCCCAACGGGTCTCGCTGGCCCGGTCGAATTCGAGGCCGGTGACGACATCGTAGCTCCGGTAGCGATCACCGACGACGGCGCCGCCGCCCTTCACATACAATAGGACGTTGTTCCAGGCGTAGCCGACCTGGCCGGTGATCAGTCCGAAGGCGTTGATCTTGGAGCGATCACGCAGGCCGGTTAGCCCGCTGATATTGTCGCCGGAGAAGTCGGCCCAGTTGCCCTGGCCTTCAAGGCCGAACACCCAGTTCGTCGATTGCCAGCGATAGCCGACCTGGCCACCGACCGTGCCACCGACCGCGTTGTGGCAGCCTTCGCCAACCAGAACCCCCGTCACCGGTGTCACGAAGTCCCAGCATTTGTGGCTGGTGCCGCCGCCGCCGTTGATGCCGATATAGAAACCGCTCCAATCGTAGATGGCGGCGACCATCGGCGCCGGAGCCTTCGTGTAAGGACGCGCGGCCATGTCCGCCGCGCTTGCGGGGGCCGACAGGCCCAACGCCACTGCACCGATTGCACTAAACAGGATCTTATTCATTGCAGTCTCCCCAGTTTCGTCCGCTTCTTGAAACGTCCCCGAAGCGGTTGATCAGGCGCGACGCCCATATGAATCCAAGTCCAAGGCAATCGTAGCCGAGGAACTAGGCAGTGTCCGTCTCCGAAATGCCACACTCAGGCGCCGATTGATCAGATGTAACTCAATGAAAGTTAACTGGTTTTTGCTGTTCACGGGAACCGGAAAAAGTTCCATCCGGCGCGGCTCTCTTGCTCGGCACACCGATCCGTCTCGGTCCTCTCCTTTGAGAGAACAAATCTGGAACGAACGGAAGGTCGATGCTATATGTGGGGATAACCTGAGGCGTGACGGGCTGATCGGCGCCCGCAAGCGGGCGGCGAGCGTATAGGGTCGCCTCAACACAGGTTGCAGGCCGCCGCGGGGCGGGCTGGCCTTTGAGAATTCAGTGGCTTCGGAGTGGAGAACGGCGATGGCGGGAAGCGTCAACAAGGTCATTCTGGTGGGAAATCTCGGCAAGGATCCGGAAATCCGCCGCACCCCGGACGGGCGGCCGATCGCGAATTTGAGCATCGCGACCTCGGAGACCTGGCGCGACAAGAACAGCGGCGAGCGCAAGGAAAAGACCGAGTGGCATCGCGTCGTGATCTTCTCTGAGCCGCTTTGCAAAATCGTCGAACAGTATTTGAAGAAGGGCGCAAAGGTTTACATCGAGGGTTCGCTCCAGACCCGCAAGTACACCGATCAGAGCGGTGTCGAGAAGTATTCGACCGAGGTCGTGCTCCAGGGCTTCAACTCGACGCTGACGATGCTCGACGGCCGCGGTGGCGGCGGCGGAGGCGGCAGCTTCGGCGACGAGCCGGGCGGCGATTTCGGCTCCTCCGGTCCGGTCAGCAGCGCACCGCGCCGTCCCGTTGCCGCCGGCGGTGGTGGCCGCAACAGCGACATGGACGACGACATCCCGTTCTAAAATGTAGGAAGGCAAGTGGCGTAAACTAGAAAGCCGCTTTGCAAACGAAAACAAAGATATAGACGCCAAGTTGGCGGCCTCGCGTGTCAACTTGCGCGACGCGAAAAAGCGTAGGACACGAAGGCCGTCAACTGACCTGAACATAGTCGCGGTAAATCAGCGCCTTATGCCGCTTCACGCTTCGCAGGCGTCAACTGCGGTGATTAGTTTGAAGATTTTTTCGGGCCCATTGACGTAACGGCTGTCAACTAGCAGGTCGTTTCGAGAACGATCTCAGTTGGTTAGTGGCTTTCGGCCGCAAATTTTCGCGCAACTTCTGCCATCCCTTGTCAACTGACATCTGGTCCCACCACGAATGAGGTGCGGACATGGAATGGGGCGACATCACGCCTCTGCGGACGAAGGTCACTCGGCTCGAAGAAGGCGACCTTTTCGTCATGGTCGTCAACCGGTACGGCCTGCAGAGCGACAACGCGACGCAATACTGCATGGAGGTGCTGCGGCCGACCGGCATCGCGCTCGCGACGATGCGGCGGAAGATGGAGGTCGTCTGCCAGTTTCATAACTGGTGCGGCGACCGGGGAATCGACTTTCTCCAGCGGCTGGAGAGTGGTGCGTTCTTCACGCAGAGCGAGGAGAATGACCTCCGCGAGGGGCTTCGGGATGATCTGCGCGAGCCGGCCGTCAAGAAGAGGGCGGGTAGTAAGGCCAGACCAGTCGTCGGCGCGGCGCACTGGCGCAACCGATGTGCCGAAGTGCGCGACTACGTTGCCTGGCATGCCGAGCCGATCATTCTAAGGATTTCGGCTCTGGACGCCCGACAGGAAGCGCGGGCACGACTCGCCTCCTTCAAGGAAAACATCGTCGACGGCATCCGAGTCCGCGGCAAGCCGATGGCCCCCGGGCTCACCGAGGAGCAGTCACCGGTCTTCATCGCGGCGATCACGCCGGGCGATCCGACGAACCCCTTCGAGTCCCGCAACCATCCGCGCAATCACGCGCTGTGGCTGACCTTTCACGACGGCGGCCTGCGTCTCGGCGAGTGCATCGGTCTCAAGACGACCGATTGCTTTCTGAACGGGTCGCGCAAGCACCTGATGGTCGAGCGTCGCCCGGACGACCTCCACGAACCGAGAAGAAACGCACCACTCGCCAAGACTCTTCCGCATCGCGTCGACATCGGCGACCGGCTCGCGCGGGTGCTGCACAACTTCATCGTAGACCACCGGCCGTCCTATCCAGGCGCCAAGCGAAGCCCGTACGTCTTCCCGTCAGAGGACGGCGGTCCTCTGACGAAGGAGACGGTCGCCTACATGTACCGCCGATTGCGCGAGAAGGTCCCCGGCTTGCCGAAGCGGTTCTCCACCAACGATCTTCGAAGGTCATGGAACAACCGCTTCGCTAAGGCCGCTAAGAAGGCCGGCCTGAGCGATGAGCGCAGCGCCGTCGTCGCAAACCACGCGCAGGGACGCGTGCCGCACTCCGTCCAGGCCGAGAAATACCGCGGCCTCTACAACCAGGAGCAGACCGCGGAGATCAACAAGCGCATGCAGGACGAAGCCGTCGCACGCAGCAAAGAGACCGATCGATGAGCAGGAACGTCGCCACGAAGCTACCCGACTTTCCGAGTCAGGGAATCATCCAGGACCGTGCGGGGCTGGACGTCGACGCCTCCGGGTGGGAGTGGCGGCTCAACAATCTTTCGCGGAACAAGATCTTGAATTTCGATCGGCTGCGGTCGCTGCCGGACCTCGTCTTCGACGCGGTCGTGCTGCACCTGGCCGACCGGATCAAGCTGACGTCTCCAGACAACGTCAGGAACGCGTTCGGCGCACTGCGCTTCTTGACCCAATCGGAGGCGCTCGCCGGCGAGGTCGCGGCCGGCGCTGACATCTCGAGCTCATTCTTCGCCGAACTTCGGATGATCAACAATTTTTCGGTCTGGCGCCTCCACCACATCCGCTTCTGGTACCGCTGGTGCGCCAACCGGCATCTGCCGCATTTCTCCCGCGAGACCGCCGATCTGCTGGACGATCTGGTGATCGGCGGCAACGAGAAGGGCCGTGCGGTCCGGACCCGCGATCCGGAAAAGGGTGCCTTCGACGATATCGAGTTCGGGGCGATCCTGACGCGACTGAGGGCCCTCGGTCCGGAGGTCCTCTCGTTGACCGAGCGAGTGCTCGTCTGGCTCCAAGTTGCGTTTGGCCGCAACGCCTTCGCGTACGCCAAGATGCGCGAGGAGGACTATCGCCCGCTTAAGGAGGTCGCCACCGGCCGCATCTACCATCGCTTCGACGTTCCGCAGGTCAAGAAGGGGCACGATTATCTGCGGTCCGGGTCGGACCCCAAGGAGCTGAATCAGGAGCTCGGGACGCTGGTCGCGGAGCTCGTCGCCGAGAATGCCAGCGTGCGCCGCGACAGCGGCTGGCCTGAAGGCTGCGGATATCCGCTCTTTCGGCGGAGAGAACCGCAGCCGGATCTGCTGGGCGGTCAGTTGCATGAGTTCGCCATGCACATGACGAGCGCGGAGATCACCGCAACGGTGGAACGTGCGTTGCGCAAGCTGGAGGTCATCTCTCATCGCACCGGCGAACTTGTCAGGGGTAACAGCCGCCGCTTCCGCTACACCTACGGGACGCGGCTTGCGGAGGAGGGCGCCTCGCCGTCCCAATTGGCGACAGGGCTGGGTCACAGCGACCTCCAGCACGTCGGCGTCTATTACGAAACGCGCCCCAACCAGGTAGATCGGCTGGACGCCGCGCTCGCCGTCGAGCTGGGCCCGATCGCCGACGCCTTCATGGGACGCATCGTCAGCGAGGAGGGCGAAGCCGTGAACGGCACCGACCCGGCCAAGCGCATCCCGTTCTTCAGGCGCAAGTTCGGCGAGAAGCCCCAGCTTGCGGGTGAACTCGGCGTCTGCGGGGCGGGCCCCTGCGGCCGCCTCGCACCCGTCTCCTGCTACACCTGCGAGCGGTTCCAGCCTTGGCGCGACGGTCCACACCGCGAGATGCTGGACTGGCTCGTCGAGGAGCGCGAGCGGCAGATGCAGGCCGGCCTCGATCCGCAGATCTACAAGATCCACGACGTCACGATCATGGCCATCGGCAAGGTGGTCGCCGCCTGCGAGGAGAAAGACGCTTGAACGTCATCGTCCTGCCCGACCGCTTCCGCCTCGACGCCCGCACCAATCTGGACCGCCTGATTGAGCGGGCTCGACGCTCGCGAGTGTTCGCCGGAGCCGTCGACTTCGACGATCCGGTCTGGGATCTGTCTACCGTCAAGTTCGCGAGGCCTTCCGCCAGATCCGCACATCAGCGCAAACTCATCTTCGCTACCGATGAGACAGGTTATGTGCGAGACATTGAGGAGCGGACGCCCATTGCCGAACGCTTCGCCTCATTCACCAAGGCTCTGATTGTCTTGCGTGAAGAGGCGAGCCCGAAATCGACGAAAGATCATGGGCGCGTTTTGCGCGCCGCTAGATCGCTCTACTGTTCAATGCAGGGCGACGAACGGGACCCGGTCGATCTGGTGTCTGCAGACTTCATGGCCGCCTGCAATTACATCAGATATCGCAAAACACAGCGCGGCGAGGTCGCAGCCGACGGCTCGGCGTACATCTTGGGGAGAGCGCTGCGCGAAATCGCCGAATTTATCAATCGGCATTCGATCGCCAAGGCGAACATTTCCTTCTCCAATCCGTTTCCGCGCGAATCCCGCAGCCATAGCAAGGTAGGCAAGGATGGAGATCGGGCGCGGGAAGAGAAGATGGCGACGAAAGAGGAGATGGGGGCCATCGTTGATGCCAGTCTCACGATCAGAGCAGGCGACGATCAACGAGATCTGCTGCGGATTGCCGCCGTCGAGCTCATGTGCTGCGCGCCCGTCCGCATCAACGAGGTTCTCGACACGCGCTACGATTGCCGACGTACCGAACGCACCAGGCGCGAGGCCACCGGCGAGGAGGTGCAGTATCTGGGCTACGCGTACCACGGGTCGAAGAAGGCTCCGGATTCGATCAAGTGGATCCCGAGCGCGATGGTGGACATCGCCGACCGGGCCCTCGCCGACGCCCGGCGAATCACCGAGCCTTACCGCGAGATCGCGCGCTGGATGGAGCGCCATCCTGGCCGAGCCTACCTAGCCGAGGAATGGCGACTCGCGGATCCTGACACCTTGCTGTCCGCCGGAGAGGCGAACGGTGCTCTCCATTTGGGCGAGGATTCGATCTTCCTCTGGCTGAAGGCCAACCGCGTCAAAAAGCACGTGGAAGGGAAATTACGGTGCTATCGCCTCGGAGATCTCGAGGCAGCGATCCTGCGCCGGTTTCCTAAACTGCCACCCGGAGTAAAGCTTTCCGACTACATGTTCATTGTTCCGAGGCACTATTTCCGCAACGACATGGTGGTGCAGAATTACGTGCTGTCGGTCCTCGGCGACAACACTATCAGCGACTTCTTGGGCAACCACAAGGGCGCGAAGGGAGTGTTCGAACGGCTCGGGATACTTGACGCGAACGAGAAGCCATACCGCATCAACACTCATTCGATCCGCCACTACCTCAACACCCTGGCGCAGAAGGGCAGGCTCTCGCAGCTCGACATCGCGCGTTGGAGCGGCCGCAAGGACGTCCGGCAGAACGCCGTCTACGATCACTCCGGCGGCATCGCTCTCGCGCAGGATATGCGTACGGCGATCGAGACCGGCGAGATCGAGGGACCGATCGTCGAAACGGTCGCCTCCCTCCCGCCGGTCGAACGGGACGCTTTCCTGAAGGGACGCTTCGCGACGGCTCATTTCACGTCGATCGGCGCCTGCACCCAGGACTTCAGCATGGCGCCGTGCCCGAGCCATGGCGCCTGCGGCGGCTGCGCCGAGCACCTGGTGGTGAAGGGGAAGGCTGAGCACAAGGCCGAGGCCGAACGCTTGCTGGTGGAGCACCAGGCGATGCTCGACGGGGCCCGCGCCGCGATGGCGGAGGGCACCTACAACGCCTCGGCCTGGGTCGCGCACAACGAGCGTGTCGTCGATGGCCTGAAGAAGACCGTCGCCGTCCATGCTGACCCGACGATTCCCGACGGCACCATGGTGCAGGTTTAGATGCCGTTCTCCCTCCTCAGCGAAGGCGCTGATTTCCTTGCAATTTCTGAAGAAATGTGCTATAGTGCCATCATATCGGAGGGATTTTCATGTCCGATCTCGAGGACGCTCAATAGCGACATCGCCCGCGACACCGTCGAGTGTCGCGCCGGTAATCCGGGTCGATTAGACCCCGGACAGTCCGGCTTCCATCGGCCAATCCGAGTTTTTCAAAACGACATCCGACCGGCACCGGTCGGCCTCACCGAGAGATGCGATCCGGTCACGCCCTCGTCGGCGTGGACGCGCTCTGGAGCGTCGGCGACCTTTCGCCGAGCTCTCGCGCAGGCCGGAGGCCTGTTCGGCGCCCACGTCGTGGAGCGACCGACGGTGTCGAACGGCATTCTGGTGGCGTTTTCGGAGGATCGGGCCGGCCGGCAGGCTACCATCGTTGCGTGGCGTAGGTGTTCGCGTGTCGAGAGTCCTTATGGCCGATTTCTCCTTGCAGGCAGAATCAGCTTACCCATCGAGTCCTTGGGCAAAGGACGAGATGGCGAAGCGTTCGAAGAAATCGGCGAAGAAGTCGACAGCTCCGGACGATCACCCGGAAGGCTGGAAGTATGCCGACGAACCCAGGCCGGTTCGGCCGTCCCGGGGCGGCAAGCGCTCCTCGCCGCCAGGCAAGAGGCGACTAGCCCTCATGACGACGCCGGAGCGTTACCGGGAGATACTGGCGATCATCGAGCACTGGCCTCTGAACCGGCCCCTCGACTGGAAGGTCCTGATGGACCTCATCGGTGCCCGATACCATGGCAAGTGGACCCGACAAGCCTTGGCCAAATACGACGACCTGCAGGACGCGTTCACGAAGCGCCTGGGCCAGGTCGAAGAGGCCATGGCGAAGGCGAAGCCGAAAGACGGCAAGAAGCCTCGCAAGGCGAGGACGCGCGACGAGCAGGTGGAGTACCTCAAGCGGCAGCTCGACGCCGCCAACAAGGAAATTGTCGATCTCAAAGTGCAGTACGCCATCCTCGACAACCGGATGGCTCGTTGGCGGAAGAACGCGCTGGGGCGCGGGATGACGGTCGCTCAGCTCGACAAGAAGCTGCAGGAGAACGACCGCGGTCGCTCCGACAAGAGCTAGGCACCCACATCGCAGGAGGTCGCCGTGGCTGACGCCAAGTCCGGCAGCGTGCTCGGGGCCGAAAACGCCGAGACCCTGAAGAACTATCTCGAGGCCCTCCAACGGGAAGGCCGGCCGCTGCCGATGCGCGCCGGCGAGCCCAACCGCTCGGCCATCGCGCTCGCCTGCGGGTTCGACCGCCAGGTGCTCTACAAGAATCCGGCCGCGAAGGCGCTGCTCGACGCCGCGGCCGCGAAGCTGCCGGCCGGCGCCGCCGGCGAGGAGGAGGCCAAGCCGGAGACGAAGTCCGACCGGCGCGATCGCCGCATCCTGTCGCTCGAGCAGCAGCTCGCCGCGTCGCGGGCGGAGAACGCCGGCCTGCGCGAGAAGCTGCGCCGCCTGGAGCAGGTCGAGGACATCATGGTGTCCACAGGACGGCGGGTATCATGACGTCCCGTCCCTTGGAGAGACCGGAAGCCTTTGATCGTCCCTCGGAGCCGACCTGCGATCAGCAGGACCGCCGCGTCGCAGCGGAAGGCAAGGGGCGACACGGGCCCGCGCAGCGGGCTCTTGGCGCGGGCTGCCCCTTGCCGGAGCGAGCACGGTGGTACGCTGTTTCGCAGGCGGAAGCTAGGCGTCATGCTTGAGCAGCTCGGCCGTCACGCCAGATCGGGCGACACCATCGTGCGCCACCTCGCCGAGGACCCGGCGTTCGAGGGCATCGGTTACGCCACCGCAGCGAAGCTGTGGGAGGCCTTCGGCGAGCGCCTCTACGCGCTGCTCGGCGACGTCGCGAGCCTGACCGCGGTCCTGAACGAGGACCGCGCCGAGCGGCTGGTGCTGGCGTGGAAGGAGAAGCTCGCCGAGGGCGACGTCGTGGTCTGGCTCGACGAACACGGCTTCGAGAAACGCCTGGCCAAGAAGATCATCCGCCTGTGGGGCGCCGAAGCCGCCGCGAAGCTGCGGGAGCAGCCGTACGCGATGATGGCGCTCGCCGACTGGCCGATCGTCGACGCCGCCGGCCGGAAGATGGGCATCGCCGCCGACGATCCCAGACGCCTCGTCGCCGCGGTGGAGGCCGCGCTCTACGCGCGGCTGGACCAGCACCACACCTGGATCGGCGAGCGCGACCTCGTCGCCGCGGCCGGCCGGCTGTTGAAGTGCGCGCCGGCGCGGGCCGGGGAGGCGGTGGCGGCCGCGGTCGCGCAGCGGGCGGCGATCCCGATCGCGGGCGGCTTCCAGGCCGCCGGCGCCCACATGATGGAGCGCTACGTCGCCGACCGGATCAGGGAGATGCTGACCGAGCCGGCCATGGGCGACCTGATCGCCCGCGAGGTCTCCGACGCCGAGCTCGCCGCCTGGCTCGACCGGCAGGACATGGGCGTGGCGCTCGACGACGAACAGCGCGAGGCGGTGCGCATCGCGGTTCAGGAACGGTTCGGCATCGTCAGGGGCGGAGCCGGCGTCGGCAAAACCACGGTCCTGAGGGCCGTCGCCCGGGCCTGCGCCGCCTTCGGCCGCTCCACCCACATGATGGCCCTGGCGGGCCGTGCCGCCGTCCGGATCGGCGAGGCCACCGGCTTTCCCGCATCGACCATCGCCGCGTTCCTGAAGGGCGTCGAAGCCCGGAAGATCCCGCTCGGCCCGGAATCGCTGGTGGTGGTCGACGAGGCCTCGATGCTGGATCTGCCCACCATGTACCGGATCCTGCGGGCCTTGCCGGACGGCTGCAGGCTGCTGCTCGTCGGCGACCCCGGCCAGCTCCCGCCGATCCAGTTCGGGCTGGTGCTGCATGCGCTGGGCGAGCGGCCCGAAATCCCGTCCGTCGTTCTGACCCGCGTCTACCGCCAGACCGAGGCCACCGGCATTCCCGCGGTCGCCGGCGCGGTCCGGTCCGGCCGGCTGCCGAGCTTGCCGGACAAGGCCTGCGCCAGCAGCGGCGGGGTGGCCCTGATTCCCGCCGGCGAGGTCACCACCGACCAGATCGTCGACGTGGTGGCCGGCCTCGGCGGCTTCTCCGAGGACCTGCGGATCGTCTGCGCCGTGAAGGCGGGCCCCGCCGGTACCGAGGCGCTGAACGCGCGCTTCCACGACATCTTCGCGGTCGGCAGGCGCAGGCACCCGACCCGGCGCCTGGCGGAGGGCGAGCCGGTCATGTTCCTCAAGAACGACTATCAGGCCGGCCTGCGCAACGGCAGTCTCGGTCGGATCACCAGCATCGAGGAGGGGAGGGTCGCCGTCGACTTCGACGGCACCGAGGTCGAACTGAGCGGGTACGGGCTCGACGACCTGACGCTGGCCTACGCCATCACCGTCCACAAGGCGCAGGGATCGAGCTTCCGGAAGGTCGTCATCCCGGTTCAGAAGACCCGGCTGCTCGACCGGTCCCTGATCTACACCGCGATTTCGCGCGCCAAGGATTCGGCAGTTCTTGTCGGAGCCAGCGAGGTGCTGCAACAGTCACTGGAACGGGACGCACACGCAGGCCGGAGGGAGACGGCGTTGGCGCTACTGATGGAGATTGGAAGTCCTGAGAGTTGACAACGCTCGCTGTCGAACGAAATTTCTCGAGTGAACTCAATGACTAACACATACAGTTGTCAGTCTTCCTACACCTTAGCCTTCTGAGGCTGGGGAGAGCTGGTTAGTCCCGGCGCAGATAGCGGCCAACTCTGTTTTCAAGGATCTGCACCAAAACAGGATCCATGAATTCATAGTCGTCTGGAATGTCGAGGCAGATGACCCGCTTTTTGTTCAAGCTCGTGCGGAATTTCCGGTTCAACTTGTTTCGGTGGGTCTTCTCCATGACGAAGATGAGATCGGCCCACTCGATCTGTTCGGCGGACAGCAAGACGTCCGCGCCGTTCGAAATGCCGGCCGAGTCGGTCTCGATGCCCGGCCACGTCGAGAACAACTGTTCGGCTGTAGGGCTGCGGAGGCGATTGGCGCTGCAGACGAAAAGGATGTTGGTCACTTTACCGCTCTCGTCGATGATCGATCAGGCGTTGGTGGGAACGATCGGTTGATGCTTCTCAAGAAGGCTTCCCAAGGTTCTTGCTACATAAATACCGTTCGCTGGTCGATGGAATCGACCACGTTCCCGTCTGACGCTGGATGGCGGGAAGCTGCAGCATGAACCTTACGCCGCTGCTTGATGCTGCTCCGGCGATCCCGCTGCATGCCTTCGCCGCGATGGGTGCGTTCGTCCTCGGGATCATCCAGCTCACCGCCCCCAAGGGCACGCTGCCGCACCGGGCTCTGGGCTGGGTCTGGGTGGTGCTGATGCTTGTCGTGGCGCTCAGCTCGTTCTGGATCCACGAGATCCGTTTGGTTGGGCCGTGGAGCCCGATCCATCTGCTTTCGATCTTCGCATTGGTGATGCTGGTATTGGGTGTGACGGCTGCAAGAGCTCACAATGTTCGCCGCCACAAGATCACGATGACCTCGATCTTCTTCGGCGCACTGGTCATTGCGGGGCTGTTCACCTTCATGCCCGGCCGGATCATGCACGCGGTGGTTTTCGGGCCGTAGCGACGGCCGAAACTCACTCTTCCGCGCAGGGGGAGGCGACGTCCGAGGGCTATCCGGAAGTGACCGCCCGCCATCCCGTTAAGTGCATGAAAAAACGAACGGAAAAAGCGCTCCCTGAGACCTGCCAAGGGTGGTGATCCGGGGGGCGATGCGCTATATGATTCCCAGATAAAACCTCACCGGATTTCCCTTTGGCTGACGACGACAACAAGCCCGGCGACCAGCCGGCGCAACCCTCGGACATTCGCCCCGTCTCCATCCTCGACGAGATGAAGAAGTCCTATCTCGATTACGCCATGAGCGTGATCGTGTCGCGTGCGCTGCCCGATGCCCGCGACGGCCTCAAGCCGGTGCATCGGCGCATCCTGTTCTCGATGAACGAGCAGGGCTTCACGCCCGATAAGAAGCACAAGAAGTCCGCCGGTATCGTCGGTGACGTCATGGGTAAATACCACCCGCATGGCGACCAGGCGATCTACGACGCTCTGGTGCGCATGGCGCAGGACTTCTCGATGCGCGCGCTGCTGGTGGACGGGCAGGGTAATTTCGGCTCGGTCGACGGCGACCCGGCGGCGGCCATGCGCTACACCGAATCCCGCCTGACCAAGATCGCGCTGAAGCTGCTCGAAGACATCGACAGCGACACCGTCGACTTCCAGGACAATTACGACGGCTCCGAGAAGGAGCCGGTGGTCCTGCCGGCGCGGTTCCCGAACCTGCTGGTCAACGGCGCCGGCGGCATCGCCGTCGGCATGGCGACCAACATCCCGCCGCACAATCTCGGCGAGGTGATCGACGCCTGCGTCGCGCTGATCGACAATCCGTCGCTAACCATCGACGAACTCAACAACATCATCCCGGGTCCGGACTTTCCGACCGGCGGCATCATCCTCGGACGTCAGGGCATCCGCAGTGCCTATCATCTCGGCCGCGGCTCCATCGTGATGCGCGGCAAGGTCACGTTCGAGACGATCCGCAAGGAGCGCGAGGCGATCGTCATCACCGAGATCCCGTATCAGGTGAACAAGGCCACGATGGTCGAGCGCATCGCCGAGCTCTACAAGGAAAAGAAGATCGAGGGCATCTCCGACCTGCGCGACGAGTCCGACCGCGACGGCTATCGCGTCGTCGTCGAGCTCAAGCGTGACGCCGTGCCCGACGTGGTGCTGAACCAGCTCTACAAGTTTACGCCGCTGCAGACGAGCTTCGGCGTCAACGCGGTCGCGCTCGACAGCGGGCGGCCGCAGACGATGAACCTGAAGGACATGCTGACGATCTTCGTCGGCTTCCGCGAGCAGGTCGTCACGCGCCGGACCAAGTACAAGCTGCGCAAAGCGCGCGAGCGCGCGCATGAGCAGGTCGGTCTCGCCATCGCGGTCGCCAACATCGACGAGATCATCAAGGTGATCCGCACCTCGCCGACACCGGCCGCGGCGCGCGACACCCTGATGACGCGCGACTGGCCGGCGCGCGACGTCGAGGATATCATCACGCTGATCGACGATCCGCGCCACCGCATCAACGAGGACGGCACGATCCGCCTGTCGCTGGACCAGGCCAGGGCGATCCTCGAGCTGCGTCTTGCACGCCTCACCGCGCTCGGCCGTGACGAGATCGGCGGCGAGCTTTCGAAGCTCGCCGGCGAGATCGGCGAGTATCTCGATATCCTGCGCTCGCGTGCCCGCATTCTCGACATCATCAAGACCGAGCTTGCCGAGGTGAAGGCCGAGTTCGCCACCCCGCGTCGCACCGTGATCATGGAGCAGGAAGGCGAGGTCGAGGACGAGGACCTGATCCAGCGCGAGGACATGGTCGTCACCGTCTCCCACGCCGGCTACGTCAAGCGCGTGCCGTTGTCGGCCTACCGGGCGCAGCGCCGCGGCGGCAAGGGCCGCGCCGGCATGCAGACCCGCGACGAGGATTTCGTCAGCCGCCTGTTCGTGGCCTCCACGCACACGCCGGTGCTGTTCTTCTCCTCGCGCGGCCAGGTCTACAAGGAAAAGGTCTGGCGCCTGCCGATGGCTGCGCCGAATGCGCGCGGCAAGGCGCTGATCAACATCCTGCCGCTGGAGCAGGGCGAGCGCATCACCACGATCATGCCGCTGCCGGAGGATGAATCGACCTGGGGCAACCTCGACGTGATGTTCGCCACCACGGGCGGCAACGTCCGGCGCAACAAGCTGTCCGACTTCGTCGACGTCCGCCGCTCCGGCATCATCGCCATGAAGCTCGACGACGGCGAGTCGATCGTCGACGTGCAGATCTGCACCGAGCGCGACGACGTGCTGCTGACCGCTGCCGGCGGCCAGTGCATTCGCTTCCCGGTCCCCGACGTGCGCGTGTTCACCGGGCGTACCTCGATGGGCGTGCGCGGCATTGCGCTCGGCGAGGGCGACAAGGTGATTTCGCTGGCGATCCTGCGCCATGTCGAGACCACCTCGGACGAACGCTCTGCCTATCTGAAGATGCGCCGCGCGGTGGCGGGCGAAGCTGCGAGCGAGGAAAGCGCCGCCGACGGCGAGACCGAGGAGACCTCCGGCAGCTTCCAGCTCCCGCAGGAGCGCTACGTCGAGATGTCGGCGCAGGAGCAGGTCGTTCTGACCGTCTCCGTCAACGGCTACGGCAAGCGGACCTCGTCCTACGAGTACCGCACCACCGGCCGCGGCGGCAAAGGCATCGTCGCCATGAGCGTCAACAACCGCAACGGCAATCTGGTTGCGTCTTTCCCCGTGGAGGATGCCGATCAGATCATGCTGGTCACCGACAAGGGCCAGCTGATCCGCTGCCCGGTCGAAGGCATCCGTATCGCCGGCCGCTCGACGCAAGGCGTGATCGTGTTCGACACCGCTGAGGATGAGCACGTGGTGTCGGTCGAGCACATCACGGACGAGGCGGAGAGCGGAAACGGTGCGAATGGGGAGTAGTGCGAATGGTGAGTAGCGAATAGCGAATCGAACAGTTTCTATTCGCTACTGCCTATTCGCCATTCGCTATCAAATTTCCATGGGATTGTATGAGGTCCGGATCAGGCTCGCTGACAGGTTCGACTACGGGGTGCGGTCGGCGGTCACGAGGCGAGCCTCACGGACATTGGCCTTGGTGCCTGCGCGACGCAGGCAGGAGGCTTCGAAGTTCGGCCAGGCCTGCTGCGAGCAATCCTTGCCGATGCTGCGGATGTCGAGGCGGTCGCTCTTGGCCAGCGGCTGCGGCACGCTGGCTTCGACCTTCGGGGCAAAGCCGGGCAGGAGGGTGAGGGCCGCGGCAACACACGCAGACAGAGCGATCGCTGAAAGAGCCTTGATCATTGACAGTCCCCTGTGATGCGGCCGCCTACGCCCAGTGTGCGGCCCGTCCTTCGTTGGCTGGATTAGTAACCATGGCCAGTTTCCGGATGTCTTCGCCGATGCGGGAAATGGTTTCGTTCGCGGTCCGTTTTGTTTCGTGGCTACTCGGAGGACGAAACAATTCGGGCGATTCCGACATGCTCTTGCGGAAAAGCCGGCCGGGAACCTGGCGGCTTGCCGGGCCGGGCCGGGCGCGGTAGGAGGGGGTCATGCCGCGCATTGCCTTCTATCCCGGTTCCTTCGATCCCATCACCAACGGCCATCTGGACGTGGTCCGGCACAGCGTATCGCTGTGCGACAGGCTGGTCGTCGCGATCGGGGTCCACCCCGGCAAGAAGCCGCTGTTCTCGACCGAGGAGCGGCTGAAGATGCTCCACGACGTCTGCGGGCCGGTGGCGGCGCAGGCCGGCTGCACGCTCGAAGCCGTGACGTTCGACGATCTGTCGGTCACCGCGGCGCGCAAGCACGGCGCGACCATCATGATCCGGGGCCTGCGCGACGGCACCGACCTTGATTACGAGATGCAGCTCGCCGGCATGAACGAGGCCATGGCGCCGGAGGTGCATACGGTCTTCCTGCCGGCCTCTCCCATGGTCCGCCCGATCACCGCCACTTTGGTGCGCCAGATCGCCGGCATGGGCGGAGACGTCTCGGCCTTCGTCCCGCCGCTGGTCGCGGCACAGCTCAAGGCCAAATTCGCCTAATAAGGGCGCGCTTCTTCCTCATCTGATCCGGAGTTGTCATGATCCGAATTCTCGCAGTTCTTGCCGCGCTCGTGTTCGCGGCGCCCGCGGTCGCGCAGCAATTGCCGGCGAATCTCGACAAGGCCAACGCCATCGTCATCGACAGCACCAAGGGCCGCATCGTCATCAAGCTCAGGACCGACATTGCGCCCCAGCACGCCGAGCGCATCAAGCAGCTCGCGCGCGAGGGCTTCTACAACAACGTGCCGTTTCACCGTGTCATGGACGGCTTCATGGCGCAGACCGGCGACGGCCAGAACGGCAACGGCACCGGCGGCTCGAAATATCCGAACCTGAAGCAGGAATTCTCCAAGGTGCATTTTGCACGCGGCATCGTCGGCATGGCCCGGCGCGGCGACAGCGTCGACAGCGCCAATTCGCAGTTCTTCATCATGTTCGCCGACGGCGGCAGCCTCGATGGCCAGTACACGGTCATCGGCGAGGTTGTTCAGGGCATGGACGTCGTCGACAAGCTGAAGAAGGCGCCGCCCGGCTCGGCCGGCGGCTCGGTCACCGATCCCGACAAGATGGTGAAGGTTCAGGTCGCATCCGACATCAAATAGGAGCGGGCGAATGGTGCGTCGCGGCGGCAGGCTTCTCCTGGTTGCCGCGATGTTGCTGCTCGGCGTCCCCAGCGCGGTCGCCGAGGATGCGCAGGTCAACACCATCCAGGACATTTTCCGGCATTTGCGCACCTGCTGGAGACCGCCGTCCCCGGCCAGGGCGCGCCCACTCGACATCACCGTCGTCGTGAGCTTTAACCGGGCCGGAAACATTCTGGGTCATCCGAGGATTACCTATGAATCCGCGGAGGCCTCCGACAATGACCGGCTGCAATACCGGATCGCGGTGATGGAGGCGTTGCAACGCTGCACGCCGGTGCCATTTACCGATGCAATGGCCGGCGCCGCCGCGGGACGTCCATTCGCAATCCAGTTCCGCAACCGCAAAACGTCACCTGACAAGACTTCACCCCCAACGCAAGAGAGACGAGCATGAGCGTCACCGAAAACACCCTGATCCTCGAGACCACGCAAGGCCCCGTCACGATCGAGATGCGGCCTGACCTCGCGCCCGGCCATGTCGCGCGCATCAAGGAACTGGTCCGCGAGGGCTTTTACGACGGCATCGTCTTCCATCGCGTGATCGACGGCTTCATGGCGCAGACCGGCTGCCCGCAGGGCACCGGCACCGGCGGCTCCGGCAAGAAGCTGAAGGCCGAGTTCAACAAGGAGCCGCATGTGCGCGGCACTGCCTCGATGGCCCGCGCCGCCAATCCCGATTCCGGCGACAGCCAGTTCTTCATCTGCTTCGACGACGCCCGCTTCCTCGACAACCAGTACACGGTGTGGGGCAAGGTCACCGAGGGCATGGAGAACGTCGACAAGATCAAGCGCGGCGAGCCGGTGCAGAACCCCGACAAGATCGTCAAGGCGCGGATGGCGGCCGACAAGGAGTAAGCGCTTCTCCTCATGGTGAGGAGGCGCGCAGCGCCGTCTCGAACCATGAAGGCCGGGCTGCAGCAGCGGGGCCTTCATCCTTCGAGACGCGCGTTCCGCGCTCCTCAGGATGAGGAGTGCTATGCGGCGCTAAGCCCGACATGCGCACCGACCTCTTCGACTTCGATCTGCCGCCCGAGCGCATCGCGCTGCGCCCGGCGAGCCCGCGCGACTCCGCGAAAATGCTGGTCGTGGAGAACGGCGTGTTGCGTGACCAGGTCATTTCCGCCCTGCCGCAATGGCTGAGGCCGGGCGACCAGCTCGTCGTCAACGACACCAAGGTGATCGCGGCGCAATTGAAAGGCCGCCGCATCGGCCGCGAGACAGAGCCGAGGATCGAGGCGACGTTGATCAAGCGCCTCGACGGCTCGCGCTGGAAGGCGCTGGTGAAGCCGGCGAAGAAGCTCACCGCCGGCGACCGCATCCGCTTCGGCAATGAGGGCAAGGTCTGCCTGCTCGGCCATCTCGACGCCGAGGTCGAAGCCAAGGGCAGCGAAGGCGAGGTGACGCTGTCGTTCTCGTTCCACGGCCCCACGCTGGATCAAGCCATCGCCGATCTTGGCAGCCCGCCGCTGCCGCCCTACATCGCCTCCAAGCGCACGCCCGACGACCAGGATCTCGCCGATTACCAGACCATGTTCGCGGCCAACGAAGGCGCGGTCGCCGCGCCCACGGCGGGACTGCATTTCACGCCCGCACTGGAGCGTGCGCTCCAGGAGCGCGGCGTCGGCGTCAACCGCGTCACGCTGCATGTCGGGGCAGGGACCTTTCTGCCGGTGAAGGTCGACGACACCGAAGGCCACAGGATGCACGCGGAGTGGGGCACCATCTCGGCCGAGACGACGGAGCGGCTCAACACCGCGCGGAAGAATGGCGGCCGTATCGTCGCGATCGGCACTACGTCACTGCGGCTGCTCGAAAGCGCTGCCAGCGAGGACGGCACGATCCAGCCGTTCGCGGCCGAGACCTCGATCTTCATCACCCCCGGCTATCGCTTCCGCGCGGTGGATATCCTGATGACGAATTTCCATCTGCCGAAGTCGACGCTGTTCATGCTGGTCTCGGCGTTCTCGGGGCTCGAGACGATGAAGCAGGCCTACGCGCACGCGATCGCGAATGGCTACCGGTTTTATTCGTATGGGGATGCGTGCTTGTTGTTTCGCTCGGAGCCGTAGGTGGGTTAACCCGCGGCTACGCGAAGCGTAGTCGCTGGCGTAACCCACCACTTCTCCATCGGCGTGGATAGCAAAGAGGTGGATTACGCCTTCGGCTAATCCACCCTACGTACCTTCCGTTACGCCATCACTCGCTGCGGCAAGAGCTCGGCGATCTGCACTGCATTGAGCGCTGCGCCCTTCAAGAGCTGATCGGCCGCCACGAACATCGAGATCGAATGCCCTGAGGGGTCGCTGAGATCCTTGCGGATGCGGCCGACCAGAACGTCGTCCTGGCCCGAGGCGTCGATCGGCATCGGGAAGTAGTTCCTGGCGCGGTCGTCGACCACCTTCACGCCCGGCGCCTGCGCCATGATGGCGCGGACCTGGTCCTCGCTGATCGGCTTCTCGCATTCGAAGGTGATGGCTTCGCAATGGGCGCGCAGCACCGGCACGCGCACGCAGGTGACGCCGACGGCGATCGTCTCGTCCTCGAAGATCTTGCGGGTCTCCTTGATGACCTTGGTCTCTTCGTCGTTGTAGCCGGTCTCGGGATCGACGGCCGTGTTGTGGTTGAAGAGATTGAAGGCGTAGGGATGCGGCATCACCTTCGGCGTATAGACCTGCCCATTGAGATTGGCGCGGGTGGATTCGACGAGCTCCTCCATCGCTGCGGCGCCGGCGCCGCTTGCCGCCTGATAGGTCGAGATGATCACGCGCTTGATGCGGTTCTTCTGGTGGATCGGCCACAGCGGCACCAGCGCGGTGATCGCGGCGCAGTTCGGGTTGGCGATGATGCCCTTGTGATCCCGGATGCGGTGCGCGTTGATCTCGGGGATCACCAGCGGCACGTTCGGATCCATGCGGAAGGCGGAGGAATTGTCGACTACGACGGCGCCGGCCTTAACCGCGATGGGTGCGAACTTCTTCGAGATGCTGCCGCCGGCCGAGAACAAGGCGATGTCGACGCCCTCGAAGGCGCGCTCAGTCAGCTCTTCGATGACGACGTCCTGGCCGCGGAACGACACCGTCTTGCCGGCCGAGCGGGCGCTGGCCAACGCCTTGAGCTTGCCGACGTGGAAGCCGCGCTTGTCCATGGTGGCGATGAATTCGGCGCCCACTGCACCGGTGACGCCGACAATCGCGACGACGGGATCGTTACTCACTTTGTCCTCCATTGAATTGAGAATTCAGACAACAAAAAAGCCCCGGACCATCGAGGGCGGGGCTTGCCGTAGAGCTGATGCGTTTAAGTCGACGACCTACGCGCGCACGCCTCCCCGGGCCCCTGGGGCCGTGGTGGTTTTGGTCGTGCGTTTGGTGGTCGTGAACATGGCGGCGACTTATGCGGGAGAGTCCTGCCCCCGTCAATGGCTTTTCGCCCCGGTCGTTGCCGGGGGCTCGCACCTCGCTATTTGGCGCGTGCGCCCGGCGGCTCCAGGATGACCTCCTTGAGGTCGTCGCCGCTGATCACGACGATCGCGAAATTGAGCCGGCCGCGTTCGCGCACCAGCCCGCCGCTGATGGCCTTGCCGGAGGCGGCGCGTTCGGCAACGCGCACGGCATCCGCGAGGCGGTGCCTGATCGCGCCCAATGCTGCGAGGTTGTCGCGATCCTCATGGTCGAGCTCGGCGAGGGGGAGGGCAGCTTCGCCGCCGACGAGCTCTCCGGTCGAGGCATTGATGGTGTGGCGCCAGATCCGGTCGTTGTGCAACGTCTTCACGCGGTAGACCGGAACGCCTGAGCCGCCGTCAAAGCTCACATCCGCCGTCGTTGCGCCGGCATGCCGGCCTTCCGCGATCGCCATGGCCTGGCTGATCGAGATCGTCGAGCTGCGGAAGCGCTCGATCTCGCGGCTGACCGCCAGGCGGTCCGCTTCGGCATCACCATCTGTTTCGCTATGAAGGGCGGTGGGTGTGCCGCCGGCCGAGACGATCGCCCGCGCCGGCGCTGCGATGAGCAGGGCCGACAGGATGGCGGCAAGAAACGTCCAGGGATGTCGTCGTGCTGCCTTCATGCTCGAACCTTCCGCCAGCGAATGTGCCGGATGATCGTAAAGAAATCGCGGCCGACCTGGGCAAAGGCCGGCCGCGGAGCGTCGTAGCAGGTTGTCCCCGCCGCGGCGTTCGAAACAGCACGAACCCCTTTGGGGCTGGTGAATAAAGCGGCCCGTCTGTTCAGTAACTAAACCATACCGTATCGTTTTATTTGGGTCAACGGCGAAGCCGCCAGACCGCGATGCCCTCACGGAATTGTCAGCGGGCGGCGCGCCGTTGCGTGCTCTTGGCGGAGCTCTGAACGCGGTCGGCAGGTCCGAGCGCACCGGCCAGGAACAGCTTGATGGCCGCGCGCGTGCGTTTTTCGGCGGTCTTGATATCGAGCGCCGTTCCGAACGTCGCCATGCGGTGGGTGTGACCGACGACGACGTCGAGAAACACCTCGGCTGCAATCGTGGTGTCTTCAACGTCGAGCGCGCCTTGCGCCACCAAATGGTCGAAGAAGCGCGCGGTGGTGGCGACGGCCTTGAGCCAGCCTTCCTCCTTGCCGAGCTTGGCGACGTCCGGAAAGTTGATGGCCTGTGCCGTCATCATGCGGCTGAATGCGACGGCGTCGGGACCGCAGGTGAATGTGAGCATCTCGCGCCCGATCTCGACCAGCCGTTGCTCGACCGGGATGTTCGAGCCGCTCGAGAGCTGTGTCTCCGCCGCCGCGGAGAGCGGCGCGAGCCAGCGATCGATCTCGCGCCTCAGCACGGCTGCAAACAGCCCGCGCTTGTCGCCGTAGCGGGAATAGACGGTGGGCTTGCTGACCCGGGCCGCTTCCGCGACTGCATCGAGCGAGGTTGCGTCGAAGCCGCGATCCAGGAACAGGCGGGTGGCGACCTCGATCAGCCGCTGGTCGCGCTCGATGGCGGCTGACTTCGTCGGCCGGCCGCCGCGCGATTTCGTCACCTCGCGCCGTGGCGCTGCCGGTCTCGTCTTGGTCGCAGTCAATCCCATGCCCAATGATTCCTGCGCGGTCGTGATATCGGTCATTCGCTCTATATCGCGCAGGAGCGGAGGCGTCATCGCGAATCTGGCCGAATTGTCCGTATCGTCAACGGTTTCCGTATGGTCTCGTTCCCTCACCTGGGATCACGGAAGCGTCGAGGTCCAGGCTTGGCCGGACGCCGCCTTGTCGTATCCGTACTGATACAGCGCCCGCATATAGGCGGTGTCGAACCCTTCCGATGGCGCCGCCGGATAGTCGCGCGCGATATAGGAGAGATGGAAGCCGAGGCGGTTGCGTCTGGCGAAATCATAAGTCGAGAAGATGATCGAGCGCGTCTGCGACTGGGTGATCGCGGACAGGCTGCGCGAGGCGACGTCGATGGTGCTGTTGGAGACCAGCTCGAAATTGCGTTCGATCTTCTTGTTGACGAGGATGTAGATGTCCAGCTTCGCGCTGCCGGGCAGGCGGCTGCCCTGGAACAGCAGGGCATCCGGCAGCGTCAGCACCGGTGCCGTCACGCCGCCGTCGACATGCATCTCCTGGAAGCGCCGGCCCTGGCCTTCGGCGTCGATCATGATCGGCGGAAACACCAGCGGAATGCTGGCGGAGGCCGCCATCACGTCGCGAAACAGTTTCAGCGCCTCGGGCGTCCCAACCGCGGCGATCTTGCCCATATCCCAGATCGCTGTGCGCTGGGTGTCGAGATCGGTCGTCACGATCAGCAGCCGGCGTCCCCTGGCATTCTCGCGCGCAACTTGCGCCATGATCTCGGGCCCGACATAGCGGGCGACGAGCTCGCGCAGCCTGGTGTTGCCGAACAGTCCGGATCCGAACAGCACACGCATGATGCTGGGATCGTTCAGCAGGCTCTCCGCGATGCCGCTGGTGTAGACCTCCTTCAGCGTGTCGTCGTAGTGCGAGCCGAGGAAGGCAAAGGGGGCGATCAGGCCGCCGGTGCTCACGCCCGAGACGACGGAGAAGGTGGGGCGGGTTCTGGCCGCGGTCCAGCCGTTGAGCACGCCGACGCCGTAAGCGCCATCGGCGCCGCCGCCCGAGAGCGCCAGATAGGACTTCGTTGCGGTGCTGTTGTCCTTCTCGAAGCTGAATTTCGTGACCGGCTCGTCGGCGTAGCGCCTGAGGCCGTCGATATCGAGAACGCGCGATGTGCTGGCTTCCGCGGCCGTATAGGGCGTGCGGGGCAGGGACGTGCAGGCGCCGAGCGCCAGGCTGCATACCAGGGCCAGGACGCCGCTCAGGCGGGCGCCTGTCCGCCTGATCCGGCCGTGCGGGTGGCTGGACATTTCCGTCGATCGTGAAGGGAGGGGCATCGTCGATGGCTGGCGATCACGCTTTTACCGCCGCTGGCAACTCTGCCGCGGCATTCTCGTCCAGCCCCCAGGATAAAACTACACTGTATCGTTTTGTTTAACAAGGCGGCAGGCGCCGAGATGGGGCCGATTGTGTCCCAGCCTGAGCCATTGACGGGCCGTGGCATGGCCTGGGGCGGGTTGATCGGCCTCGTCCGACACGCAATAAGCACCGCCATGAATCCCGACAATGACCTTCCCAATCACTTTGAGTTGCTCGCCACCGATGGCGCCGCGCGCACCGGACGCCTGACCACGCCGCACGGCGTGGTGCGGACGCCGGCTTTCATGCCCGTCGGCACCGCGGGTGCCATGAAGGGCATGCATTGGCGCGAGGTGCGTGACGCCGGCGCCGACATCGTGCTCGGCAACACCTATCATCTGATGCTGCGTCCCGGCGCCGAGCGGATTGCGGCGCTCGGCGGCTTGCAGACCTTCACGGGGTGGAACGGGCCGATGCTGACGGATTCCGGCGGCTTCCAGGTGATGTCGCTGGCGGACTTGCGCAAGGTCAGCGAGCACGCCGTCACCTTCCGTTCGCATATCGACGGCGCCAAGGTCGAGCTGTCGCCGGAGCGCTCGATCGAGGTGCAGCGCCTCCTCGGCTCCGACATCGCAATGCAGATGGACGAATGCGTGCGGCTGCCCGCCGAGCGCGCCGACATCGAGCGCGCAATGCAATTGTCGCTGCGCTGGGCCGAGCGCAGCAAGCGTGCCTTCGCGAGTGCGCCCGACGGCTACATGCTGTTCGGAATCGTGCAGGGCGGCGACGTGCCGCAGCTTCGCCATGCGAGTGCGCAAGGCCTGGTCGAGATCGGCTTCCACGGCTACGCCATCGGCGGCCTCGCCGTCGGCGAGCCGCAGGCGGTGATGCTGGCGATGATCGACGAGACCGGACCGCTGCTGCCGAAACAGCGGCCGCGTTACCTGATGGGCGTCGGCACGCCCGACGACATCCTCGAGGCGGTGAAGCGCGGCGTCGACATGTTCGATTGCGTGATGCCGACCCGCAATGGCCGGCATGGCGTTGCCTTCACGCGCTTCGGTCAGGTCAATCTGCGCAATGCGCGCCACGCCGACGATCCGCGGCCGCTCGACGAGGAAAGCTCATGGCCGTCGACGCGCAGCTGCGCGCGCGCCTATTTGCATCATCTCGTCAAGGCGGGCGAGACGCTGGGGGCGATGCTGCTGTCCGAGATCAACGTCGCTTACTATCAGTCCCTGATGCAGGGCATCCGGGACGCGATCGCACAGGGCAAGTTCGAGGAGTTCTACCGGCGTACGCGCGAGGACTGGGCGAGGGGCGATATCGCCCCGCGCTAGCTTGCAGAGATCAGTTGCATAGTCGTCCGTGAAGAAGGACTAAGCCACTGATCGGGAATCTCGATTTGGGCTAAGGGGCATTTCCAGATTGCAAGGTTTTGATGCTTTGGGCGTCAGAACCTTGCGATTTGGTTTTCGTGGATTCCCTCGAAGCGGGAAGCATGATTCCTTGTCTGCATCGGAGGGAACGATGCGGCCGAAGAAGCACAAGACGACGGGATCGAACGATCTGTTCCGGGCTCGGCTCGACCAGATCATCAATATGAAGCACGAGCTGGTTCTGCTCGCCGGCAAGGTCGATTGGGACTGGATCGACGGCGAGATCGCGCCGCTCTACAGCGAGAACGGCAGGCCCGGGATCGAGACGCGCTTCATGATCGGTCTGCTGTTGCTCAAGCACATTTACGGGCTGTCCGATGAGGAGGTGTGCGAGCGCTGGGTCCATGACCCATACTTCCAGTTCTTCACCGGGGAAGAGTTCTTTCAGCACACGTTCCCGCACGAGCGCTCGGACCTGAGCCATTGGCGCAAGCGGCTTGGCGACAAGCTGGAGTTGCTGCTGGCCGAGAGCTTGCGGGTAGCGCACGAGGCCGGTGCATTACGCAGCCAGGACCTCAAGCGGGTTACGGTCGACACCACGGTGCAGCCGAAGGCCATCACCTTTCCGACCGATGCCAAGCTGCTGCATGCGGCCATCAAGGGGCTCAACCGCCTGGCGATCAGGCACGGCGTCAGGCTGCGGCAATCCTATGCTCGCATCGCCAAGGCCGCCGCGATGATGGCCGGCCGCTACGCCCATGCCAAACAGTTCAGGCGGCATCAGCGGCAGTTGCGTATCCTGCGTAGCCGGCTGGGCCGGATCATCCGCGACATCCGCCGCAAGATCGAAGGCCAGCCAGCACTGGAGCAGGCGTTCGCCCTCCCGCTCGGCCGGGCCACGCAGATCCGCTCGCAGCAGCAGCGCCAGCGCGGCTGGAAGCTCTATTCCTTCCATGCCCCGGAAGTGGAGTGCATCGGCAAGGGCAAGGCCAGCGCGCCTTACGAGTTCGGCGTGAAGGCCTCCATCGTCACCAACAACCGCCGGGCTCCCGGTGGCCTGTTCGTGCTGCACGCCAGCGCACTGCCCGACAACCCCTACGACGGTCACACCTTGCGGGACGTCATTGACCGCACCGAGACACTCACCGGCTGTCCGATCGAGCGGGCCTATGTCGACAAGGGATACCGCGGCCACGACGCACAAAATCCCCGTCGCGTCTTCATCTCCGGCCAGAAGCGCGGCGTTTTCGGTGTCATCAAGCGCGAGCTGCGCCGCCGCTCCGCCATCGAGCCCATCATCGGACACCTGAAGGCGGAAGGCCACCTCGGGCGCTGCTACCTCAAAGGCCGCGCCGGCGATGCCGCCAACGTCGTCCTCTCAGCCGTCGGACACAACTTCCGCCGCATCCTCGCCTGGCTGAGATATCTCTTGTGCCTGTTCCTGGCCCAGCTATGGCGCACGCTCGCCCGGCCAGCCTCGATCAATCCGGCTTCTTAACGGACGACTTGCATACGAAACGCGTCTTGACGGCGTGCTTGGTCACGAAGCCGTACCCACAAGTGTCGCAGGTCCAGAGGTAGCTGATCATTTGGTCCGAGACGTAGGCGGATGCTTCGGCGGCGACCATGGAGTCGGCGCAGACGGGACAGGTGGGCAACTCGCTGCAACGCGGATCGCGGTTCAGCGCGACGGTCGACAACACTTCAGCAACTGCTGACATCGTGGTGACCTCCCTGCTTTAAGACGTAAGTCTAACATAAGCAGAACCGGTTGACGAGGTCGCAACACAAATGCGTTGGTTTTCTGATATTTGCAGCTCACGTGATTTTGCGATGCAGCGTATTTAACATGTGCCGCATTGTCGCTTGCGTGTCGCCGCAAGCTGTCTGTAACTGCGCAAGAGCCACGACAGAAGCGCAGATTGTTGCCACAGGGAGTTCATCATGGACGCGTCGTCCGAGAAGGCTGCGAAGACGGGTGCAGCGCACCAACCCGGCCGCGGCCGGATCTATGACTCGATCGTCGACACCTTCGGCAACACGCCGACCGTGCGCTTGCGCCGGTTGCCTGCCATGCACGGCGTGAACGCGACGATTTTGGCAAAACTTGAATATTTCAATCCGGCCGCCAGCGTGAAGGACCGCATCGGTGCGGCGATGATCATCGCCATGGAGAAGGCGGGCATCATCAAGCCCGACACCGTGCTGATCGAGCCGACCTCCGGCAATACCGGCATCGCGCTTGCCTTCGTCGCGGCCTCGCGCGGCTACCGCCTCAAGCTGGTGATGCCGGAATCGATGTCGATCGAGCGTCGCAAGATGCTGGCCTATCTCGGCGCCGAGCTCGTGTTGACGCCGGCAGCCCAGGGCATGAAAGGCGCTATCGCCGCCGCCGAAGAACTGTTGAAAACGACGCCGAACTCGGTGATGCCGCAGCAGTTCAAGAACCTCGCCAATCCCGAGGTGCATCGCCGCACCACGGCGGAGGAGATCTGGAACGATACGGCCGGCAACATCGATTTCTTCGTGGCCGGTGTCGGCACCGGAGGCACCATCACGGGCGTCGGCCAGGTGTTGAAGCCGCGCAAGCCGTCGCTGCGGGTGGTGGCAGTCGAACCGGAGGAGAGCCCGGTGCTCTCGGGCGGCCAGCACACCCCGCACAAGATCCAGGGCATCGGCGCCGGCTTCGTGCCTGACATTCTCGACCGTTCGGTGATCGACGAGATCGTAAAGGTCAACTCGATGACCGCGATCGAGACCTCGCGCGCGCTGGCGCGGCATGAAGGCATCGCAGGGGGCATCTCATCGGGCGCTGCGATCGCAGCCGCGCTCGAGATCGGCAAGCGTCCGGAAGCTTCCGGGAAAACCGTCCTCGCGATCGTGCCGTCCTTCTCCGAGCGGTATCTTTCGACGGCTCTGTTTGAGGGAATCTAGCACATGGCGGATCAACCGAGACGGCCGCGGACGCTTGGCGATGCCAGGACGGAAGCGGAGGCGGCATTCAAGAAGGTGACCGCCAAGGTCGCCGTGGCGCCGCCCAAGCAAACCGCTGTTCCTGGCATCAAGGAGCAGGTCACGCTGCGCATCGACCAGGACGTGCTTGAGTTCTTCCAGGAGGGCGGGCCGGGCTGGCAGGATCGCATCAACGAGGCACTGCGGAAGGCGGCGGGGAAGTAGGCTCCCCGCGATCAGCGCCCGCAAAAGAAAAAGCCCGGCGCGAGCCGGGCTTTGTTTTGAGAGTGCTTGGTGCCTCAGCGGCGGAACATGCCGCCCATCATGCCGCCGACGACGCCGCCGACGAAGGCCGCACCGGCCGCGTCGCCGGGATTGCTGCGATGCTGCGCTGGTGCCGGCGCGCTGCTCTGGGCCGGGGCGCTGGCCGCGCGCTTGGCTGGCTTCTGGCTGGTGTCGCTTGCCGTCGCCGGGGCAGCCACGATCTCCGAGAGCAGGGCCTTGTGCTGGAGCTTGTTCAGGTAGCCCGATGAAGGATAGCCGCGCGCTGTCTGCCAGCGCTTGAGCACGGATCGCGTCTCGTCGTCGAACACGCCGGTCAGCTTGGTGTCGAAGCCGAGCGCTGTCAGCCGACGCTGCACATCGCGGCGCTTGTTCTTGTCGAGGCCGATCTGATCCTCGGTGACCTGGGTGGACTCGTCGGTAAAGGTCGCGGGATCGACGCCGGCGGTCAGCGTGCGGGTCGCGGTCGAGGGGCCGCTCTTGATCGCCGCGAGGCGTGCCAGCGCCAGCGCCTTGAACTGTCCGTTCGGATAGGCCGTGAGATAGGCGTTGAGCTCCTCCGGCTTGTTGGATTCCTTCACCGAACGCCAATATTCGAGCTCGACACCGTCCGAGCTGCCGGCTGCGGCTGGCAGCATGCCGGTCGCGGTCGGCGCCGCGGCGGCGACCTGGGTGGTCGGAGCCTGATTGAGATAGACGCTGCCGGTCAGGTTGGTGTGGCCCCAGGGCAGCTGGCCCTTGCGGGTCTCTTCATTGACCTGGGCGCGCACCGACGTCATCGCCTGCTGGATTTCGACGCCAGGCCTGGTGATGTTGTCGATCAGCGCGCGGGTGAACGGGCTGTTGTTGCCCTCCTGGCCGTCGAGCGCGGTCTGGCCGGGGCCGGTCGCGAAGGCGATCAGCGTGCCTTCGCCGGACTTCATCTCGGCAAGGCCGCTCTGCACGTTGACGCTGCGGGTGGCGGCATTCGACTTGATCTTGGCGGCAAACGGATTGTCGCGGCAGGCGTCGAGGAAGACGAGCTTGACCTTGGCGTCGCCCATGGTCTGCTCGAGTGTCAGGTCGATGTTGATGGCAGCGCCCAGCTTGACGTCCATCTCCGACTTGATGTCGGCGTCGACCGGCAGCAGGTAATTGGTGCCGCTGACGGCGATGCCGTGGCCGGCATAATAAAACAGCGCGATGTCGGAGCCCTGCGCCTTGCGCCCGAAGTCGAGCAGCTTCTCAGTCATCTGGTCGCGGCTGAGATTGGATCCTTCGATCACCTCGAAGCCGACATTGCGCAGCGTCGCCGCCATCGACTTGGCGTCGATCGGCGGGTTCGGCAATTGCGCGACGTTCTTGTAATTGCCGTTGCCGACGACGAAGGCGACGCGGCGGTCGGCCTTCGCGGCACTGACCGACAAAGCCATGCACATCAGCGAAGCGAGGAGGGTGAGATAGCGCATCTGAGATCCCCAACAGAATCGAATTGCAGGCAGCAACGAATTGGCAACGAACCTACACGAAGTGCCCGACTTCGCACCACCAAAACGGCAGTAGGTCGCGTCCAAACCGCTGCTGTGTGGCCGAATGTGCACGATGGGCAGCTTCCCCAACGTGATCCAAATCACACGGCCACTTTGTTTTGTCGCGCGAGGCCGCGACAGGTTCACTGTGCGCGAGCGGGAACCACGGACGCCGGTTTTAGATTCAGAAGATTGCCGCAGAGGATCAGCGCCGCGCCGAGCACCGTCCAGGCGTCGAGGCGCTCGGAATACAGCAGCCAGCCGGCCGTCGCCGTGAGTGGAACCCGCAGGAAGTCCATGGGAACCACGATGGTCGCATCGGCGTACCGGAGCGCGCTGGCAAGGCAATAGTGCGAGAACGTGCCGCAGACCCCGATGACGAAGAGCCAACCCCACATGTGGGCCGATGGCCAAGTCCAGACATAGAGTGTCGGCAGCAGGCCGACGACCATCTGGACGACGATCATCCAGAACAGGATCGACAAGGCGCTCTCGGTTCGGGTCAGCGACTTCGCCAATATCATGGAGATGCTGAAGCCAATCGCAGCTCCAAGCGCGATCAGCTGACCCGGATTGATCTCGCCGGTGGCGGGCCGAACGATCATGACAACACCGATGACGCCGAGAACGACCGCGGCGATCTTCCAGACGGTCATGCGCTCGGACAGGAAGGTTGCCGCCAGCAGCGCCGTCCAGATCGGCATGGTGAATTCGATTGCGACGACTTGGCCGATCCCGATCAGCGTCAGTGCGTAGAACCAGCCGAGCTGCGCGAAATAGTGCACTCCGTTGCGCGCGAGGTGCTGCGGCAGGCGATGGGCTGTGACCGCCTTGAAGCCGCCGGCGCGGAGAATGAATGGCAGAAGCAGGAAGAACCCGATCACCGATCGCACTTCCATGATCTGGAAAACGCTCAGCTCGCGCGTGGTCTCGCGCCCGGCGACCGCCATGACCAGCATCAGCGCCAGCCAGCCTGCCATCCACAGTGCAGCCATCGTTTTGGACGGTGTCGCAGTCATGAGTGTGGGTGCGGAAAATCGTGCCTGAGGGGAGGCCGGTATCGGCGACATCGCTGCCGTTTGCAACGGCCAAATCTGCGGATGCAGCGATGCAGGGGGACGTGCTAAGGCAGCATTGAACAACAAGAAAAGGGAGAGCTTCGCTCATGCAAATCTTGCAACCGGCCGAATGGAAGAAACCGCGCGGCTTTTCCCACGGTGTCGTGGTCGCGGGGCCCGGCCGCTGGGTGGTTCTCGCCGGGCAGACCGGCGGCGATGAGACCGGCAACTACGCGCCCGACATGGCGGCACAGGTTGCGACCGCGCTGAAGCGGATCATCAAGCTCTTGGCGGAGGCCGGAGCGGGCCCCGAGCACGTCGTTCGTTTGACCTGGTACCTGACCAGCCGCAGCGAATATGAGGCCGCGGGCCCGGGCATCGGCGCGGCCTGGAAGGAGACGCTGGGGCGCAATTTCCCGCCGTCAACACTGCTCTACATCGGCGGCCTCGTGGACGAGCGGGCCAAGGTCGAGATCGAGGTCACAGCGTTCGTGCCGAACGCATAAAAAATCGACCCGGCGCGGCCGCCGGATCGATCGTTGTGTCACGGCGCTGTCGTCTTACTTCGACAGCGCGATGTTGGCGCCGCGGAACTGGCTGTCCGCGCGCATCGAGACGTTCTGCTTGTTGCCGGTCGTCTTCAGCGAGATGTTGGCGTTGAAGCCGGCGGTGGAGGCAACCAGCTCGTAATTGCCACCGGCGCCGCGGCCCTGGAGCGAGCCGGAGATGTTGCGGCTGGCTTCGGACCAGCTGCCGGCAATGGCGCCGCCCTCGGCCCTGACATTGGCGCCGAGGTTGAACTTGTAGGCGTCGCTGGCGCAGGTCAGCGACATCTCCATGGTCGGTCCGATCGGGGCGTATTTGGCCCGGCAGCGGATGCGCTCAGTCGAGCCGTCGTCCAGGGTGACGGTGCCGCCGCCGCTCCAGCTGCCCGCGAGCGAGGCGAACGGGCTGGACTGGGCGTTGCTTTCAGTGTTGGCGAGACCCGCCGCAAACAAAACGGCGGCCGCGATCAGCAGCCGCCGGCCTTTGGCGCGAGCCTCAATTGGTTTATTGGCGCGATGCTTCCCACCGCCCGCTGCACGGTATGCCTGCAGATGCTCCATTCCACTTCCCCGATCCGGCGTTGCCGTTGAGTTGACCGTTGGCATATGCACCATTGATCGAAACTTTCACAAGTCCCCCGCTGCCGATGGTGCCGGAAACGTTAGCGCCCGGCGCGGTGATCTTGCCGTCGGCAACCGTCAGCATGGAGCTTGCGGTCGGCTCGCAGGAGCCGCTCTTGGTCACGATGGTCACGTGCCAATTGCCGTCATAGGGGCTCTGGGCAAAAGCGGGAGAGGCCAGGATGGCGGCGAAAACTGAGGCGGCACAGAACACCGCATTGCGACCAAAACGCATGAATTCCGTCCTTGAATCTGTCTGATATGCTGTCGCTTATTCGGACGAAATGTGACGGAAATTTGTTGCAACGCCAAATCGAAAATTGTTCCTGTGGGAACAATGGTTTATTTGAGTTTTTGCCTCCGATTTTCGAAGCAGAATCAATGCCACTTCACGTTAAGGGTAAACGTCAGGACAGACTCGGGGCCGAGGTCGCGAACTGCTCGTCCTGAACCTTGGCCGGAAGCGCCTTGTGGACTTTGGCGTAGTCGATCACGTCGGCCAGCAGCTTGAGGCCGAGGGGCGCCAGCGCGCGCTCCCAGAGCTCCCGCGCCGTTTCGCCCCTCTTGACGAAGCACCAGTCCTGCGCGGCGATGGCGCCTGCGTCCATGCGGTCGGCGAGGTGGTAGATCGTGCCGCCGGCGATCGGGTCGCCTTCCTTGATGGTCCATTCCACGGCCGCCTTGCCGCGATGGCGGGGCAGCAGCGAGGGGTGATAGCCAATTCCCCCCAGCCTGGCCGCGGCCAGCGCGTCCTTGCCGATCCGGGCGTGGCTGTGCGCCGTGATGATCAGGTCAGTATCGGGTGCGATCTCGGAGGCCACCACCAGCTTCGGATCGGCCTGGACCACCACCTCGATGCCGGCCGCCTTGGCGGCCGCGGCAAGACGATCGTCGGCATCCGCCACCACGACCCGAACGATCGTGACGCTGTGCTCCCGGAGCATGTTCAGGGTGGTCACGCCGAAATGTCGGGAGCCGACCAGGGTAATGCGCATGGGTGTCCGATCTGTCTCGCAGTTGCGTCATCTCCCGATAACACGTCCGGACGCCCTGTCACCACTCGCGCCGCATTTGGGTGGGTTATCAACAATGCACCAGCCGCCGGAGGCGACGAATTCCGCCGCTGACAACGGCTCGGCCCGGCGCTGCCTGTGCGCATGACAGTGTTGCGGATGGGCAGGGTCGAGCCCGCAAGTGATGCGTGCCTCGGTTCCTGTGTTTCGTTCTAGACAGAAGAGATGCTCACTCTGCCGTAGGAATGACGGACCGGGGCTGGCGACATTTCAACCCGCATCCGTTTTCGAACCCGGCTTGGCCGCTGGCATGGTTGCCAGCGGCTTTTTCATGCCGCCCTGACGAAATCACCTCACGGTAACATGTTCTCAACCAGCTTGGCGTATCGACGAATCCGTCGCGGATTTGTATTGCGTACCGCGACACCGAAAATGTCCCGCCGGCGTGGGTGCGTCGCGCGGGCCTTTTCGCCGGGACCGATTTCATGCCGAGCGCGATTGAGCAGATCGTCGACATTTATGTCCGACTGAAGAACCGGCGCGGTCTCGACGAGCTGATGATGCACAGACAGCGGCTCGCGGTCGATCTGAAGAGCAGGTCGGGCTATGATTTCAGTCTGCCGATCGGCAAGATCGATGAGGAGATCGCGATCATCGAGGCAGGCCTCGGCCGGCTGAAGGCGGAGCAATCCACGACCTTGTAGGGCGATCCGGCACTTGCGACCTCCTGCGGTACGACGCATCACCGCGCTTCGATCCCGGTTCATGTACGGTTCAGCGCGGCCGTGGCTCAATCGACAGGTCGTTTCGTGGGACACGAATCCTGCTAGGCTTGTCCCGGTCATTTGGAGGAGAGGTCATGATCGTGCTTGCGCTGGCTGGCTTGATTGCATTTGCAAACGTGCCTGCGGCACCGCCGGAGCCGATGATGGAGCAGGTTCAGTTCAGAGGTGGTCCAACCGGGCAATGTCCACACGGCTATGATTTCAACCACTCGAACGGCCGCTGCTATCCCAATAACGCTCATGCGCCAGGCGTCTACAACAGGGGCTACGGACCGGGCTATGGAGGTGGCGGCTATGGAGGTGGCGGCCTCTGTCCGCACGGTTATGACTACAATTATTCGGATGGCAGCTGCTATCCGCACGGCGCGCGTGCCCCCGGCACGTACGGGCGTTCCGAAGCCTATGGACGTCGTGGCGGGCTCTGCCCCGACGGTTTCGCGTACAATTATTCGGACGGCCAATGCTACCGCAACGGCATGCAGCCGCGTGGGTACTACGGGCGCTAGTTGATCGGATCGCTCAGTCGCGCCGGCCGCCGTCGATGACCGTGAACAACGGCCGCGCCTGAGTCGGCTCGACCAGCAGCTCTTCCACCAGCGCGGTTGCCGCATCCACATATTTGCGCGTCGGCTTGTCGAGCGGCCGCCTGGCCTCGTCGTCGAGCGCGACTTTAGCGGCCTCAACCAGCTTGCGCATGCGCGCGGCATGCTCATCACCCGCGGTCAGCGTCGCGCGTGCCAGCGAGCGCAGCACGAACAGCTCGCCTTCGAGACGCAGCAGACGGTCGTTGAGCCTGGTGAGGACGGCGTTGAGGTCGGCCATGGCCTGATGTTGGGCGGGGGAAGATTGTCCTGATCTAGCGACGATCGGTGAACGGAGTCCAAACGCCATAGGCACAATTGGGTCGATCGTCCGGTCCACGTCGTGCGCCCGCGATCCCATCGATGTGAGCGATTGTGACGCGAAGATGAATGGTGCGGGCGGGTTCCGTGAACCACATGATGGGCGGGGACGTCTGGAGACCGTGCGATGCGCCCTGTCCTGGTTTTACTTCTCCTGATGTCAACGTGCGCGTCGGCCGCGGCAGCGCCGAGGCATCACGTGCGTCCGCGGGACCACGTCATGGTCCATCCCGACGCGCGCGTGGCGGTGCCGCCCGGCTGGTACAAGTTTCCCGGATATCCGCCGATCCCGCCGTCCGAAAACAGGAATCTCGATCCCTCCAATTTCGGCGGCGGGTGATCCGGCTTCACGCTGCCGTTCTGGCCAGGTAGTCGCGCGCGAAGGCGAGATACCAGCCGAGACAGCCGGGATTGGCCATCGCCTCCTTGTTGATGACCTTTTCGACCGCCTGGCCAAGCAAAAGCTTCTTGATCGGCAGCTCCTGCTTCTTGCCGGAGAGCGTGCGCGGGATCTCGGCGACGGCGAAAATTTCGTTCGGCAGGAAACGCCGGGAGAGACCGATCTCGATCGCCTTGTTGATCTTGGCCTCCATCGCATCGTCGAGCGCGACGCCGTCGCGCAACACCACGAACAGCGGCATGTAGCTGTCGCGGCCGAGATACTCGAGATCCACAACGAGCGAGTCCAGCACTTCCGGCAGAGCCTCGATCGCGGAATAGAGCTCGCTCGTGCCCATGCGCAGGCCGTGCCGGTTGATCGTTGCATCGCTGCGGCCATAGATGACGCAGGAGCCGTCCGCATTGACCTTGAGCCAGTCGCCGTGCCGCCACACGGGCCCTCGACCGCTGCCGTCGAAATTGTCCGGATAGGTCTCGAAATAGCTGGCCCGGTAGCGCGCGCCGTCTTTGTCGTTCCAGAAATACAGCGGCATCGACGGCATCGGCTCGGTGCAGACGAGCTCGCCGACCTCGCCCGTGACGGCGCGACCCTGGTCATTGAACGCCTCGACTGCGGCGCCGAGCAGGCGGCACTGCATCGCACCGGGTGTCTGCGGCAGCTCGCGATTACCGCCAATGAAGGCGCCTGCGAAATCGGTGCCGCCGGAGATGTTGGCCCACCAGATGTCCGCCTGCGCCTTGCTGCCGTTGGTCGCCGACAACGTCGCAAAGCGCGCATTGAACCAGCCCTGCGTGTCGGCGCTGAGCGGCGAGCCGGTCGAGCCGAGACACCGCAGTCGCGATAGATCGCCGGCGGCCGCCAGATCGACCTCGGCCTTGGCGCAATTCGCGAAGAATGCCGCCCCCGCGCCGAAGAAGGTCGCCTTCGATTGCGCGACGAAACGCCACAATGTGGTCCAGTCCGGATTGTCCTTGGTGCCGCCGGGGCTGCCGTCGAAAATGCAGCAGGTGGTGCCGCCGAGCAGGCCACCAACCTGCGAATTCCACATGATCCAGCCGGTCGAAGAGTACCAGTGATAGCGCTCGCCGGACGAGTTCGGGTGATAGGAGCAGCCGATATCGTTGTGCAGGCCGAGCAGCGCCAGCACCACGATGACGATGCCGCCATGACCGTGCACGATCGGCTTCGGCAGGCCGGTGGTGCCGCTGGAATAAACGATCCAGAGCGGGTGATCGAATGGCAGCCAGCTTGGCTCGAAAGCGTCGATGGCGGCGCCCGTCATGGCGACGATGTCGGAGAGCAGGGCGTCCGGAGCAGCGGGCGGGACGACCTCGCTGTGCAGGATAACGTGCTCGACCGTGGGCAGCGAGCGCCGCAGCTCGGCAACGACGTCCTTGCGGTCGTGGCGTCGGCCGGCATAGCGAACGGCGTCGCAGGCGATCAGCACCTTCGGCTCGATCTGCTTGAAGCGGTCGATCACAGCCGGTGCCGCCATATCGGGCGCGCAGACGCTCCAGACGGCGCCGATGCTGGCCGCCGCCAGGAATGCGATGATGGTCTCGGGGATGTTGGGCAGATAGGCCGCGATGCGGTCGCCGGGCTTGATGCCTTTGTCCTTCAGATGCAGCGCGAGTGCAGCGGCCTTGCGCCGCAGCTCGGGCCAGCTCGTCTCCGTCAGCCTGCCGTCCTCGCCGGCGCTGACGATCGCAGGCAGGCCTGCGGCATTGGCGGCCTCGACATGGCGGAATACCTGCCGCGCATAATTGACCTGTGCACCGGGAAACCACACCGCACCGGGCATCTTGCGCTCGGCGATTACGGTCGCGAACGGCGTCGGTGATTGCAGGTCGTAATAGTCCCAGATGCTGCGCCAGAAGCCGTCAAGATCGCGAACGGACCACTGCCGCATGTCCTCGTAGCTCGAGAATGTGAGGCCACGCTTCTCGGCGAGCCAGGTGCGGTAGAGAGCGATCTGCGGAACGAAGGGGGCGGTCATCACGTGTCGACTTCACTAGCGGCTAGGAAAGGTAGAGGAGTGTGAACTTAGCGTGTCCCTGACCCGCTGCAACGGCCTCAGGCGCGCGGGAATGCGCGAAAATCGTCCCCGACGCTGCGGAGCAGGGTCGGCCTGAGCATTTGCTACCATGTGGGGCGGCTCGTCAGCGCGACCGCTCTCGCACAGGGACGATCTCGCTGGCGCGGTCAGGTTGCCGCAAAGGGTGGCGATCTAATAGCCCACGTCCGCCCAGCGCCGTCCGAACACGGGCGGCCTCGTCTTCACGGCTTCCCAGCGGAAGAAATGATGCCTTCCGGACCAGCTATGCACCACGCTGCTGCAGATGCTGCATTTGAAACAGCCGGAATGCGCTTCGGCATGTTCCTCCCTGGTCGCGGTGTAGCTCATGCTGCAACCCGCACAGGTGAATTGTTCGATCGTCCAGATGCTGTTGGCCATTGCATGGATTGTTTCTTGGGACCTCGCCGACGGTAGCCGGGCGGCTTTGCAGCGGCGTAAACCGGCCCAGGAAATTCCGGTTAATCGGCGTTAGCCAAGCTGTGCTGCTTGTTGCGGCCGGCGGGCAACTTTTGCCAGCTGCGCATCAATCGATCGCCGGGCCAGTGCGCATGTCACGATCGATGCGCATCTTCACGCGCCTGATGGCGAGCTGCGGCAATCTGCCTTGCACTCGCCCGGAGCGCACCTTCTCGCCGATGGAATAGGCGTAGTGCCAATAGCCGGGCGCACTGTTGCGCGTCAGCGAGAAATGGATGCTGCGGTGAATTCCCGCGTGGGAATCTGGCTCCATGGGGCGACCCGCCATCGTCCTGGAATGCGCTTTGGGCCGAGGCGTTCCTAATTCCGGAAGGGGGCCTTCGGGCGGCTGGGCAGGCGCGCTCGTCTTGACGGCGGTTCCGCAGCTGGCAATAACGGATTGGCTTCGCAAGTTGCCGGACGTTGCGTTCATGTCGCAGGGAAAGCAATCGCCGTGAAAAGTCTCCGTCAGCTCCTGACGGGAGAGGATATCATCCAGCTCGTGATCCGGCTCGGCCTGCTGGCCCTGCTGATCATCTGGACCTTCCTGATCATCCGCCCTTTCGTGCCGATCCTGGCCTGGAGCGGCGTGCTCGCGGTTGCGTTCTACCCGGCCTTCAGCTGGCTGGCCAGGATCCTCGGCGGCCGGCCGAAGACCGCAGCGGCGCTCCTCACCCTGATCACGCTGGGCATCGTCATCGGCCCTGCGACCTGGCTTGGCCTCAGTGCGGTCGATGGCGTGCGGGAGCTGGCGCACCAGCTCGGCACCGGCGATCTCGCGCTGCAGTCGGCGCCGGAGCAGCTCAAATCGTGGCCGCTGGTCGGCCCGTGGCTCTATGAACTCTGGGACCAGACCTACACCAACATCCGAGCGGTGTTGCGCGAGGTGGCGCCATATCTCCAGCCGCTGGCGGGACCGCTGTTGTCGCTCGCGGGCGATGCCGGACTCGGCACTGTCCAGTTCCTGCTCTCGGTGTTCGTTGCCGGCTTCCTGTTTCCGCACGGACCGCGGCTGGTTGCGGCCGGCCGCAACTTCCTGTTCCGCATCGTGCCCGAGCAGAGCGAGCATTTCCTCGGGCTCGCGGGTGCGACCATCCGCGCCGTGGCGCAAGGGGTGATCGGCGTCGCGGTGGTGCAGGCGTTGCTCGCCGGTTTCGGCTTCAAGCTCGCTGCCGTGCCGAGCGCTGGCCTTCTCGCCTTCATCGTGCTGCTGCTCTCGATCGTGCAGATCGGCGCCTTTCTCGTGCTGCTGCCGGTGATCATCTGGATCTGGACCGCCAAGGACGTCACCACCGCGCTCCTGCTCACCGTGTTTCTCGTCCTGGTCGGCTTCATCGACACCATGCTGAAGCCGCTCGTCATGGGGCGCGGCCTGACCACGCCGACCATCGTGATCTTCGTCGGCGTGATCGGCGGCACGCTCGCCCACGGTATCGTCGGCCTGTTCATCGGGCCGATCATCCTGTCGGTGGCCTGGGAGCTGATGATGGCCTGGATCCGGACGGAGGATCGGGTGGAGGGGACAAAGGCTGACCCGGCGCCGTGACGGCCTGTGGTCAAACTGACCCCTCAACTTGTCTATACGACTAGACAAGTTACGATCGGGACGATTCTGGTTTCGATTTGCGGCAGTGATGGCGAAGTCTTCCAAGCTGGTTGCCGCCAGGCGCGGCAAGGTGTTGTTGGTCAGACGCCGATCCGACGGTCTCTGGATGTTCCCAGGCGGCCGCAAGCGCGCGCGCGAGTCCGAGAAGGACTGCCTGCGACGCGAGATCAAGGAGGAGCTGCCCAAGCTGAAGCTCGGCCGGATCAGTCTCTGGAAGGAAGTGACGGCCAGGAACAAGCGCTCCGGCCGCAAGATGAGCGATGCCATCTTCATCGCCAAGGGCGCCAAGGGCAGGCTGACGATCGGCGACAAGAAGGAGATCGATCGCGCTGCCTGGCAGCGGCCCCGCGGCATCCGCCTGACGCCGACCTCGCGCTACATCCGCGACCGCCTGTTTCCGAGGAAGCCGCGGCGAGGGTGATCTAACCTCGCGTCCCGCCGATCGCGTCCGCCCTGCGAACGACCGCGAGCGGGCGCCGTTCGTCTCGATGGGACCTTGCTGCAGCCGATGCGAGCAGGCGAGCCGCTCTTCGCAGAACACGCGCAAAGTCATCGCTCCACAGTGACAGGCGGCGGTCTCGATCCATCAAGCGGCCTGCTCAGCCACTATTGCTTGGCCGCCATCGTCTCCAGGCAATGATTGAGATAGGTGGTGCGATCCCTGGGCAGCACTTTCGCGAGATCCGCCTTCATCGCGCATTCGCGCTGGCGCAGCTGTTCGGCCCGGCGCCTCTCCGCTGCCTCACGATATTCGGGGGCAACCTTGCTGGGATCGACCAGCGCCTGCGAACGGGCGGGAGCGGCTGCGAGCAATGCGACGGCCGCGATGAAAATGAATGGTTTCAAATGAGCCTCCGTAAAAGGAACATGCTAGCGCACGGCGTATGCACGCTCAAACCGGAAGGACGTGGTACCCTGTTCCGGCGCGATCGGATCGCCGGTGCGGCAGATGTGCTTTGGAACGAGTCCGCTCCGCGAGCGTAGACTCCTGGCTCCCGGCCCATCCCCAAGCCCCAAAACCCCCGGGCCGCGAGAAAACCTTCCCCACAAGGTTGGCGACCTCAGGGCCTCTTGCGCTGAGGTCGTTTGGCGCTGGGCGTGTGAACCAGTTCACAAACGCGCGGCGGAAACGCTGCTATGAAGACGTCATTGCTTAACCGATTTATTTTGAACCCCAGCGTGGCTCCAAGCGCTGGGGTTTTTCGTGCTTGCATGTGCACCAAGCGCATCGGCCAGTTCCGATCCGTGGGGCAATCGCCGGTCAAACGATCGGGATCGCGATGGCACCCCGGACGTTGCCCACGCGCGTGCGTTCGCAAGCTAAATCCCATATGCATGGCGCCGAGCAGCCGAATCGGGACGAGAGCGGCTCGCGTTCGGCTGCCGACGGTTTACGACCAGAGACGGGTTCAAGTGAGGCTTTCCAAAAAAACACGGGCGACCAAAAAATCGCCCAAGAAGAGCAAGGGGTCGCAGCGCGCAACGATCGCGTCTTCGTCGCCACTCGGAATGATGGCCCTGCATCTGCTTGCACAATGGAGGCAGTCCGGGCGTAGCGGTCTCGTCTTTCTTGCCGAGAGCGAGAACAGGGCAGAGCGGCTGGGCAGCGTCATTCACGCGCTCGATCCGTCCTGCGAGGTCCTGGTGTTTCCGCGATTGAACACCTTGCCGTTCGATCAGCTGGAGCCGTCCCACGAGCTCGCGGGGCGCAGAGCGTCGGTGCTGCGACGCCTCGCCAAATCCAAAAAACCGTTGTTTCTGGTTTCGACGGCGGAGGCCGTGATGGAGCGCCTGCCGCCGCCGGCGAGCCTGTCGCGCCTGAGCGTGAGCCTGAAGGTGGGCGGTGCGTTCTCCGAGCAGGAGCTCGAGACGCGCCTGCAATCCCTGGGTTACGATCTCGACGACGAACCGGACTATCCGGGCGGGGCGCTATTTCACGGCCAGACCTTCGAGATATTTCCCGCGGGCGCGCTGGGTCCATTCCGGATCGAGCATTCGGAGCGCGCGATCAGGCGGATCGTGGCGTTCGATCCGCAAGAGCACGACATCATCTTCGAGACGAACGAGCTTGTGGTCGATCCCATGTCGGAGCGGCTCGGCTTCGCCGGCAAGCGCGGCCAGCGCGCCAGCCTGTTCGATTATTGCGGACGCGCAAAATGGGTCGCCGACGCCGGCGTTCCCTCGCACGTCGAGGCCTGGCTCGGCACGATCGAGGAGGCCGCGCCGCGTGCGGAGCGGGAGCGTGAATATCTCGGACGCGCCGACTGGAAGCGGCTGTCCAAGGGCATGAAGGTGCTGCCGCGAACGGCATCGTTGCGGACCACGCCGGAGTTTTCCAAGCTGACCTCCGCACGGAAGGCGCTGCGGGCGTTCGTCGATGAGACGCGCCGGGCCGGTGCACGTTTGGTCCTCGTCGCAGCGATCGAGGACGATCTGCGCGTGATGGAGCGGATGGGCGGCGTCAAGGCGCAGCGCTGCGGCGACTGGGACGAGGCGACGAGCGGTCGGAACGGCGAGATGGCGCTGCTGGCCGATCTCGATGCCGGCTTCGTCCTGCCCGGCAAGAAGCCTCTGGTCGTCGTCACGGCGTCCGACGTGCTCGGCAGCCGCGCGCATCACCCCCAGCCGATGGCGCGGGCCTGGAGTGCGGCCTTCGACCATGCCGACGTGCCCGAGCAGGGCACGGTGGTCATCCATCTCCAGCGCGGGCTTGGCGTGCTCGACGGCTTGCAGACCGTGAACACGGGCGGTGGCGCGATGCGCGAGATGATCCGCTTGAAGTTCGCCGGCGACAATGCGGTGCTGGTGCCGCCCCCCGATCTTGCCTTGATGTGGCCTTACGCAACCGAGCTCGGCAAGCTCGCGCTCGACAAGGCGGATGGTAGCACATGGTGGGCGCGCCGCAGCGAAGCCGAGCGCGAAATCCAGGCTGCCGGCAAGGTGCTGGCCAAGCACATCAGCCAGCGCCGGCGGCGGCGCGGCGAAAAGCTGGTGCCGCCGGGATCTGCCTACGAGAAGTTCGTGGCGCGCTTTCCCTATTTCACCACGAGCGATCAGGCAAAGGCCATTGCCGACGTGCTTGATGACCTCGCCTCCGGTCACCCGATGGACCGCGTGATCTGCGGCGACGTCGGTTTCGGCAAGACCGAGGTGGCGCTGCGCGCGGCGGCCGCCGTCGTGCTGTCGGGCAAGCAGGTCGCTGTCGCGGTGCCGACGACGGTGCTGGCGCGCCAGCACGTCGCAACGTTCCAGAAGCGCTTCGCGCCGTTCGGCATCGAGGTGGGTAACCTGTCGCGGGCCACCTCGGGCGCGGAGCTGCGTGAGACCCGGGAGGGACTGCGCAGCGGCCGGATCAAGGTCGTGATCGGCACCCAGGCGCTCACGGGCAAGGACGTCAAGTTCAGCGATCTCGGCCTCGTCATCATCGACGAGGAACAGCATTTCGGCGCGGCCGAGAAGGCGAAGCTCTCGGGCCTCGCCAGGAACGTCCACGTGCTCATGATGAGCGCGACGCCCATCCCGCGGACGCTGGCTGCGGGCCTTGCCGGCTTCCGTGACCTCAGCGTGATCGCCTCGCCTCCGGTGCACCGGCTGCCGGTCGCAACGCGGATCGCGCCGCTGTCGGATGCAGCCATCGCCTCCGCGCTGCTGCGCGAGCAGCGCCGCCACGGGCAGAGCTTCCTGATCTGTCCGCGCATCCAGGATCTCGATCCCATGCTGGCGCGGGTGCAGGCGGTGGCGCCCGAGCTGCGCATCGTCTGCCTGCACGGACGATTGGCCGCCGACGAGATCGACGACCGCATGATGAGCTTCGTCGAGGGCAGGGCCGACGTGCTGCTCGCCACCAACATCGTGGAGAGCGGCCTCGACATTCCCCGCGCCAACACCATCGTGGTGTGCTGGCCCGAGAAGTTCGGCCTCGCCCAGCTGCACCAGCTCCGCGGCCGGGTCGGCCGCAGCGGCATCCGCGCCTTCGCTCATCTGTTGACCGAGGGCGCTTCCGGACAATCGGAGAAGCGGCTCGCGGTGCTCGAGGAGTTCAGCCGGCCAGGCGCCGGCTTTGCCATCAGCGAGCGCGACCTGGATCTGCGAGGCGCCGGCGACCTGTTCTCGGAGCAGCAATCCGGCCATGTCCAAGTGTTCGGGCCCGTGCTCTACAGCCACCTCTTGAAGATGGCCTCGGAGAAGGCCGGCGAGGAGCGCGCCGCGGTGTGGGTGCCCGATCTGAACCTGCCGGTCCCGGACATGCTGCCCGAGACCTATGTGCAGTCCGAGCCCGTGCGGCTCGAGCTCTATGCGCGCGCCGCAAGATGCAATGACGAGGATGACCTCGACGACCTCGAGGAGGAGACCTCGCGCCGCTTCGGGCCCTTGCCGCAGGGCGCGCGTGACTTCTTCGCCGCGGCAAAGCTGCGGATCGCGTGCAAGCGGCGCGGCATCATCCGCCTCGACGTCGGCCCCGAAGCCGCGGCCGCGACGTTCCTGCCGGGCCGCTTGCGAAAGTCGCGGGGCAAGTCGCTTCAACGCGACGGCGACCGCGTCGTCTATCACAGCCCGATGCGGGGCGCGCCGTTCGAGCGGGTGGAGGAGCTGCTCGAGCTGCTGGACGAGGGGTGAGCGGCAACGTGCGAAAACAACCCCATGCACAGTAGCCAAGTGCTTGTGCCACAACGTCTTTCCTATCCAGCGCAAAGGAGAGCTTGCGGCGTCGGGCAAAACAGTGGCATTCTGCCAACTTCGGAAAATCCGTCACGGCTCGGACTGGCGGGCCCAGTCTGGCACGTCAACGTCCTTCCGCATGATCCCGATGAAATAGAAAATGCTTCTGGGCGTCAGCGTCTCGTGGTCACCCTGGGTGAACACGATCTTCAGCCCGGCCGCGTCGATCATCTCCCGAAACGTCTCGACCGTCGAGCCGCGATTGTTCTCCTGCAGCACGACCACGCCGTCGTCCGCCAAGAAGGGGCCGATCGTGTTGAAGAACTCGCGGTGGATCGCCCAATCGGGGTCGTGCGCGCGGATATCGCCTTCGTACTGGTCGATGAAGTGCGGCGGGTTGCTGACCACCAGGTTCCAGCGCTCGGTCTTCGGGATGCTCCGCAGATTGTTGGATTGGTAGACGGAGACCCGTTCCTCCAGATGGTTCAGGCGGACGGTGGTCTTGCAACAGGCAACGGCCGCCGGGTTGATGTCGGCGAGACACATCGTCTCGCACAGGCCGTGCCCCAGCGCCGAAAAGCCGATGAACGCCGGTCCGGCGCACCACTCGAACAAGCGAGGCTGCTTCGGCATCTTCCGGGAGCGCAGAAAGGGGATGAAGTCCTGGCCGAACTCGATCCCGCCGCCGTCGAGCTCGCTTCTGTATTCGATGGTGAGTCCGCCCAGCACCACGCGCTTGGCAGGCCTGACCCGCCGCAACAGTGGTCGCACTATGCCATGCTCGAGCCGGTGCAGGACCCCCACGCGCCCTCCGTTTCGTCTTGTTGCGACGGTTGGCGCGATGTTGCTCTGCTCAACCTCGGCCTGTCAAACGGCCGCATCGACCCCGTACTCGACCGGGGCCTCTTGGCCGTCAACCGGCCGCGCCGCTAACGTGGAATTAATCCAAAAAGCTCACAATTTGAGACAGTTGTGTATGGGTGCTGCGTAAAGGCGTCGTTGCGACGACGTTCCGTGGGCGGCTGCCTTTTGCTCGCTCATGGGGCCAACAGACGTGACCACGACTTACGAAACGCAAGGCTTCGCCGAAGAGTTCGACCCGGCTGCGCTCGCGGCCGCCGCAGCAGCCCACGAACCCGCTGCCCCGGAAATTCCAGCGCCGGTCACGCAGTCCAGCCGGAAATCGCTCTTGGCGCTGTCGCTGTGTGCCATCGCCATCAATGGCGCGGCAGCCATCTACACGTTCCCGTCCGATCTCCCTGCGCTCAATGTCGCGAGTCTCGCTCAACTGCTTCCGCGCCAGGAAGCGGCCGCGCCGAAACCGGATCCGGTCGTCACTGCCTTGAAAGAGATTCAGGCGGCCCAGCAGCAACACACCGCTTTGCTGCAGCAGAACAACCACGCGTCGCAGCAAAATACCGATTTGCTGCAGCAGGATTCGATGGTGCTGCTGTCATTGCGGCAGAGCATCACGGACGAACGGGCCGATGTGAAGAAGATCTCATCGCAGCTGTCGACACTGATTGCCAAGGTCGACTCGCTGCAAAACAGGATGATGTCGGACGTCACGTCGTCCGTCCGCAAAGCGAATGCCCGCTACGGACTGGCGATGCGCAAACGGATCGTGCCAGAAAATCAGCCCTTGGGGCCGGTTTCGGTTGGTGGAGCACCGCTGGGCGTACCGGCACCCGTTTCAGCGCCGGAGAGCTGAGGGTAGATCATACCGACGCCTGCAGATCGCGATCAACGAATGGAGCTGCGCGTCGTTCCGTCATGACCGTCCGGTCGTGCGTTTCAGGAATTTGTGACTTGTTGCGGCGATGTCCGCATCCCAATTCCGGAATGTGCGATCAGATAGGCGGAGCAGGAACAATGCGTATATTGTTGGTGACGTTGCTCACAGCGGCTTCGATTGCCCAGGCCCACGCAGAGGCGAGGACGAACGTCCCGGATGCCTCGTGCAGCTATACGTTGTCGAGCGGGGAGACGTACAAGATACCAGCGGGACAGAATCTCTGCTGGCGCGTCCCACCGCCGTCTTACAAGGTGTACACGCTGCTGCGTTGTGATCCTCCATTCCAGGAGCTCAACCGGGTGCGCCTGGGCGATGGCCAATGCAACAGGTATGAGGACCGCCAGTAGCCGCGGCCGGGGAACAGCCGCGAAGGTGGCTCTCTCTCTCGGAGAGCCTCTTCCGTGATGGAATAGAAGCTGGCCGCTGGACTGAGCAGAAGGAGCGTGAGCCAGAGCTTCGCGGCGCAAGAATGGCCTTTGTCGCCCTTGCAGGCCGAGCACTCCCGGCGCTCTTATCCGCAATTTGATCGGCAGCCGGGAGCATTGGGGGCTGGAAAGCAAGCCGTCCCATGTTCGTCCGTCAACGACAATAGGGAGGACACTGGAATCCCGTAGTTTGACGGAGTCCATTTTCGGAACGCGGTGTTCTACTGTGAGAACACCGGCGAGATTTGAGTATCAAGCAAATTTCAAGTTGCCCGGGATATGGCCGCAGTGGGGGCTGGAACCACGCTGCGGCTTTTCCCTGTCTGTCTCGAGCATGCCGCTGTCGAGCTGCAAAGCCGAAGCCGCTTCAAGCGATTCCACCACATGACAGCAAACAGCATGGCGGTTGACCATCGCACGCGACAGCGGGACAGCTCGCGATTCCTTGTCCTGCTTGTGAAATCCCTGTCGTTGTGGCGAACCGATCTGCGCATCAGGTAACAGCCAGCGATTGCTCAATTGGAGCTGGTGCGATGCGTTCCCTGCTTGCGATGGGTCTGTTGATCGTCTTCTGCGCCGCGGCAAACGCCGCACCGGTGCATCACACGCGCGCACGCCACCCACCCGGCGGTGGACCGGACCCGCGCGAACTCCAGTCCGCCAGCGCGTTTCGCGGTCCCGGGCTGGAGCGACGAGGCCACGGAGCGCTGGCTCGACAACGCCTCGTCAAACGTTGGCCGAGGCGGATAGCGGCGGAAACCGGCGACGGCAACCGGGGAGATGGCCCGGAAAGGACTCGGCGGCTAGGCCGCCTGCTCCTCGAACGAGGTGTAGACCCGGCCATTGGGATCGACGACCTGGACGTCCCAGCATCCATCCTCGACCAGCTCCCTGGCCTTCTTGAGGGCGGCAGCGAGCGAAGGCCGCTTGAGACTGACGACGCCCGCCGTGTCGAAACCGCTGATTTCAAACATGCTGTCCCCTCCGGTTTTGGTGAAGCGTACACGTTTCTGGCGGGTTGTCAGCGGGTTTTGTGGGCGGGCTGGGAAGGGCACGCTCAGAGCGCCGTCTCATTGCGAGGAGGAGGGTATTTAATGCGAGGACGAAGGCTGAGCGCGATGGCCGCGCGCCTGACATCGACGAGCCAATCCTACGCGGGGTGACCGTCACGCCCGGCGACGGGCGCGACCTCGGCTTGGTTCGCTCGATCGCCAAGACGATCAGCGGCGTTCGCTCGCACGGCCTCGCGATTGGTGAGCAGTGACGCACCGGGCCTGCCAGTGCACGCTGGCGGGCGTTCTTCACGAAGCTCTGATGGCCAAACAAATCATTAACGAAGACCCCATAGTATATTTGGCCGTTGACCTGCATCCCGTCACTGCAGACGAGGTGGGTCTAGATGTAGGCCGACAACATGGCGGACCTCAGGGAGAAGTTGGACAAGCTCCGTGCCGATGCCGCGGATTTGGTTCTAATGAGCAGGCGAACGAGCGACCCGCAAAAGCGCGCACTCTTCGAACGGTTGGCAGATGAGCTCGCGATAGAAGCGCTGGAACTCGAGCAGGTGGTGAAGGCTCAAAGCCGGCGTTCGGGTCCCCGCGACTTGGATAAAGTCGTGCCCCTCAAGGCGCGTCCGGCTGGTCGCTGACGCAGTCTCCATTTCCTTTGTGGGCCACCACTTAGATTGGCGGTCCTCGCTCAGGCTTGCGGTCCGTTCTGATCTGCCACCGCGCCGTTTCACCCGCTCTCTTCAACAGATGACGAATAGGACGGCGCCGATGGCGACGCGGCCCATAAGAAAAATCGCGACCAAGCGCTTGATTTGTTGTGGTGAGCGCGCTGGGGCTCGAACCCAGGACCCCGTGATTAAAAGTCACGTGCTCTACCGGCTGAGCTACGCGCTCCCATGGCCGCTGATGGCTTGAAGACGATCGCCATCCTGGTCGGACATTCGAGGAGCATGTCTTGCCGCGACGTTCGATTTGCGTTGCGGGGAAAACCGGCTGTTTCCGGATCATACTCTCGGCCCGCGCTGTGTAGGGGGAGTGGCCGCGGAGGTCAATAGTGTGGGGTGCTGCCGAAAGCGGAGGCAGGAGCGGGGATTCGCTCGCTGCGTCCGCTGGTTAGGCCGACAATTTCAACTTGATTGGCCAGCCGTCATCCACGCGAACTCGATCGGGGCGCCGATGGAGCTGGGCTGCATGGTTCGAGACGCCCGCTTTGGCGGCTCCTCACCATGAGGGCATTCCATCTCGCCGCAAACCGCGACCTCAACCTGGGCCCGCCGAAGGCGGGCGTCTCGAAGGATGCGCTGCGGACGACGACGGCGTCAGTTCGTCTCCCGCCGTACCTCGGTCGGCACGGCTTGCGGTGCGCCCACGGGAGGCAGCGCCACCGGACGCAGGCCGATCAGCTCGGCGGAGCGGATGGCGCTGTCGCGCCAGAACTGGAACGAGTTGATGCGGCTGAGCTCGAGGATCGCGATCGCGACCGCGGCGAGGAACGGCAGGCTCTGCAGCACCAGCACGCCGGCGAAGATGTAGATCTCGGTGATCTGGCGGTAGCTGTTGGAGGCAATCAGGACGCCGGCGCCGATGATGAGGAGGGCGCCGATCACCGCCTCCCAGAACGCCTGGAACTCGATCGACATCCGCGACAGCCCGCCCTTGGAGGTGCGGGCGAAGGCGATGTGCTCGGTGATGAGACCCTGCGCCACCGCGCGCGACACCGTCCATTGCACGCTCATCGCCGCGATCATCGCGCCCAGCATCTGGCCGGGCTTGATCGCGACGCGGGCGCGGTACATCGACAGGAAATGCACCAGCGAGACGACGAAGGCGCCGATGATCGGCAGCGTCAGGATCTTGTCGGGAATGGCGATGTCGGCGAAGGCGACGATCGGCACCCAGACGAGGTTGAGCAGGGCCACGACCACGCCGAGGCTTTCGGCGCCGAGCCAGTTCAGCCAGCCGAGGCCGTATTCGCGTTTCTGGTCGGGCGTCAGCCGGCTCTTGCCGGGCAGGAACTGGCGCCAGTGCTTCTTGACGATCTGCAGGCCGCCATAGGCCCAGCGGTGACGCTGCTTCTTGAAGGCCTCGTAAGTGTCAGGGAGCAGGCCCTGGCCGTAGCGCGTGTTGGTGTAATGGGTGACCCAGCCCAGCTCCTGGATCGCAAGGCCGAGATCGGAATCCTCGCAAATCGTGTCCGACGACCAGCCGCCGGCCATGTCCATCGCGGCGCGGCGGATCAGGCACATCGTGCCGTGTACGATGACGGCGTTGAGCTCGTTGCGCTGGACCATGCCGATGTCGAAGAAGCCGGCATATTCGCCGTTCATGATGTAGTGCATGATCGACAGGTCGCCGTCGCGATGCTCCTGCGGCGCCTGCACGAGACCGACGCGCGGATCGGCGAACGCCGGCACGAGGTCCTTCAGCCAGTCGGGCTCGACGACATAGTCGGCATCGAGGATGCCGATGATCTCGGCGTCCGCCGCTGTGCGATCCATCGCGATCCGCAAGGCGCCGGCCTTGAAGCCCTGCACCTTCTCGGCATTGATGAACTTGAAGCGCTCACCGAGCGCGCGGCAATGGTCCTGGATCGGCTGCCAGAAGGCAGGATCCGGCGTGTTGTTGATGATGACGACGCATTCGTAGTTCGGGTAGTTCAGCCGCGACAGCGCATCGAGCGTCTGCTTGAGCATGTCGACCGGCTCGAAATAAGCGGGGATATGGATCGAGACCTTGGGATAGTAGTTCTCGGGCACGTTCTCGACCGGCTTGTCCTTGGTGATCAGCCGCTGCGGCGGCCGGCCGAAGGCGACCGCGGCGATCTCGTCGATGCGCGCCATCGCAATGAGAACGAGAGGAACAAGGAGGATCATGCCGAGCGTCAGCGCGAAAGCCGAGCCGAAGATGAAGTAGTGCGTGTTCCAGAACGCGAACACGGTCGCAGCCCAGGCGCCGACGCCGTTGGCGGTCGCTGACAGCAGGAACGCCTGCTTCGCAGTCGGCTTTTCGATGCGCAGGATCGGCAGCGACAGGAGGATGCCGACCAGCAGGGCGATGCCCATCAGCTTCCAATAATCGGGGTTCTCGACCGGGCCGGTCCAGGCGAATTTCGGCTCGCGGCTGGCGTCGAGGATGCCCCAGTACGGACCGACGCCGCCTTCGAAGAATTTCCAGGGCTGATCGATGGCCTCGACGATGTTGTATTCCATGCCGATGGCTTCGGCGCGGGTGACGAAATTTCGCAGGATCACCGCCTGCTGGAACGCGCCGGGATCAGCGTTGCGTAAGTTGTAGCCCTGGCTCGGCCAGCCGAACTCGGCGATCACGATGCGCTTGCCGGGGAACAAATTGCGCAAGAGATTGTAGCGATCGACAGCCTGATCGACCGCCTGGTCCGAGCGGAAGTTTTCCCAATAGGGCAGCACGTGGGCGGCGATGAAATCGACGTTGGAGCCGAGATCGGGATTGTCGCGCCAGATGTTCCAGATCTCACCGGTCGTGACGGGCACGCGGACGGAGCCCTTGACCTTCTTGATCATGCCGATGAGGTCTTCGACCTTCTGCTCGCCGCGGTAGATCACTTCGTTGCCGACCACGACGCCGACGACGTTGCTGTTCTTGCGGGCGAGCTCGATCGCAGCCTTGATCTCGCGCTCGTTGCGGTCCTTGTCCTTGTCGATCCAGGCGCCGACCGTGACCTTGAGGCCGAACTCGGCGGCGATCGGCGGCACCAGTTCCACGCCGCCCGTCGACGAATAGAGGCGGATGGCGCGCGTCATGGTCGACAGCGTCTTCAGGTCGGCGCGGATTTTCTCGACGGTCGGGATGTTGTCGATGTCGGGGTGGGCCGAGCCTTCGAACGGCGCGTACGAGACGCTGGGCAACAGGCCCTTGAAGTCGGGCGCGGTTTCCTTCTCGCGCATGACTCCCCAGATGCCGGCGTGGAGCGCGGACACGAGCAACAGAACGGCGGCGACAACGCGCATCGCGGCTAAACCAATAGGGGCTGAGGTGGCAGGGCAGCGGATCCGACCCCGAGATCCGACCAAGTCCGCGGCAAAGGGAGCATACCTCTGCCGCGCGGTTTCTCAACTGTCATGGCCTCATGTCCTTCTGAGGGCATGGCCTTTGTCGAACGACGCGCGGCAGTGCCAACCGTGTCTATGGCCGATCGTTCCTGAACGACAGCTGAAACGATCGCGCTATTTCTGGGGCGCCGGCGTCGGGCTTGCCGCAGGCGAGGGGCTAGCGGCCGGCTGCGGCTGCGCATTGTTGGCCGCGGGCGCGGCCGGGGGCGAGGCGCTCGCCGCCGCCTGCTGGGGCTGGGCGGCCGGATTGATCCAGCAGGCGTGCACGCGGCTGTCCAAGGTCTCGGCGACCTTGGGGTCGATCTGTCCGCCGAAGCGGGTCAGGCAGCGGAACGCAGCCTGGATGTGGCCGCCCGGGCAGCCGAAACGGTCGTAGAGGTCGAGATGACGGAACGCGGTATCGAGGTCATCCCGCCACATCAGCCGCACCACGCGCCGGCCGAGCCAGACGCATTCGGGATTGCCGGCGGGGCCATTGATGACCTGAGCGGCCTCGGCGAATTCGTCAGTGCGGCGCTGGTTCTGTGCGGCGTCCTTGGCGGCGTCGGCGGGCTGGGCGGCGGCCTTGCCCTGATCGGGGGTGGGAGTGCCGCTCTGGGCGGAGGCGCCACCGAGACCGGCGAGAACGAGGAGGGAGGAGACGGCCAAGGTGGCGGCGAACTGCCGCAGGACCGCATTTCGTGACTCGAACACCCGTTGCCGCATGAATTCCCCAATGTATCCGCTGGCCGCCCGCGTCAGGATCCCGCGGACACGTCGGTGATGGCGTCCAAATGGGTCTCCAATGCGGCGGAAAAGTCTTCCCGAGTCCATGACCTGTATTTCGAATTTTGTCCAGCAAAGTCACGATGCTAGGTCCCGGTCGAACGGCCGCAGCCGGATTCCCTTGGGGGAGGCTTAAATCGGCACCCGGACACCCCCTTGGCAGACGGCGTGCAAGCAGGTAATCGACGGACCCTTCGCGGAGGACGGAACCGATTTCTCTTCGTACGCCACTGGCGCTTCTGCTCGTTTCATTGGGTGCGATTGCTGCCGTGTGGTGGTGGTTGGCGACGCCGATCACGCTCGCGCGCGCCCCGATCGATCCCGCCGACAAGGTCCAGTGCGTCTCCTACGCACCGTTCCGCGGCGAGCAGACGCCGCTGGAGCCGTGGACCCATATCGAGGCCGAGCAGATCGAGCAGGATCTCCGCCAGCTCAAGGAGATCACCGACTGCGTCCGCACCTATTCGATGGAGAACGGGCTCGACCAGGTGCCGGCGATCGCCGCGAAGGTCGGGGGGTTGAAGGTGCTCCAGGGCATCTGGCTCTCCAGCAACAGCACCAAGAATCGCGAGCAGGCCGCGCTCGCGGTCTGGCTTTCAAAGCAATACCCTGACGTCATCACCAGCATCATCGTCGGCAACGAGGTGTTGCTGCGCGGTGAGATGACGACCGCAGACCTCGTGTCCATCATCCGTTCGGTCAAGGCGCGGGTCAGCGTTCCCGTCACTTACGCCGACGTCTGGGAGTTCTGGCTGAAGAACCGCGAGGTCTACGACGCCGTCGATTTCGTCACGATTCACATCCTGCCCTATTGGGAAGATATGCCGGTGAGGGCGAAATTCGCCAGCGCGCATGTCGAGACCATCCGCGAGCGCATGGCGGTGGCGTTTCCGGGCAAGGAGATCCTGATCGGCGAGACCGGCTGGCCGAGCGCTGGACGCATGCGCGAGGGCGCGCTGCCGTCGCGCACCAACCAGGCGCGGGTGGTGTCCGAGATCCTGGCCCTTGCGAAGGCGCAGAAGTTCCGCGTCAATCTGATCGAATCCTACGACCAGCCTTGGAAGCGCAAGCTCGAGGGCACCGTCGGCGGCTATTGGGGCCTTTACGATTCGGTGCGGCGTAATCTGAAATATCCGCCGGGCGAGCCGATCAGCAATTTCCCGTACTGGAAAGGGTACATGGGCGCCGGCATGGGGCTCAGCGTGCTGGTGTTCGCGGTTGCGCTGATCACGCTGCGCCGGCGGCCCTGGACGCCGCGTTTCTCGGCCTGGCTCGGCGTCGGCATCTCGGCGACGACGGCAGGCATCCTGCTCGGGGTCGGCGCCGACAAGATGTATTACGAGAGCTACGGCATCGGCGGCTGGCTGCTCTGGGGCGCGCTGCTGCTCGCCGGCATCCTGTCGCCGATCTTCTGCGCGCAGGCGATGGTGATCGGCCGCAGTCTTCCGACCTTCCTCGACCTGCTCGGCCCGCGCGAGGGCCGCAAATGGTCGAAGCTCACGGCGGTTCTCGGCCTGACGCTGGCGGTGACGGCGGTGATCGCGGCCGCCACAGCGCTCGGCTTCGTGTTCGACCCGCGCTACAAGGATTTCCCCTACGCTTCGCTGACGATGGCGGTGGTGCCGTTCGCGCTTTTGATGCTGAACCGGCCGCAGATCGGCCAGCGTCCGATTGCGGAGGCGGTGTTCGCAGGGCTGCTGGCGCTGTCGGCCGTCTTCGTGCTCTTCAACGAAGGCCGCGACAACTGGCAGTCGCTCTGGACCTGCGCGATCTATCTGTTGTTCGCGCTCACGCTGTGGCGGGCGCGGGCCGAGCAAATCCAAGAATGAACAGGCCGATCGCAAGGCCCGACAGCACGACATTGTAGAGCACGATGCCGAGGCCCGCGGCGATGACGCCGACGGTGAGCAGCACGATCGACGGCCGCATCAGGTTCAATGTCGCCACCACCAGCGCCACAATTCCGAACACCGAATTCTTGAACAGCGCGGTCGAGACCGCGCGCGCCTTGCAAGTCAGGGTCTGAAGCCCGGCGTCGCAGGCGAGCGCAACTTGGGACAATTCGATCGCGAGGTAGCGCAGATAGAACGCATAGCCGACGGTGGCAAAGCCGACGACGATCAGGAACTGCACCTGGTAGGGCGTGAGACGGAAAGGCTTCTTGGTCATGCCGGCAATATGGTCGGGATGGCGCGGTCAGGCAACAGGGCAGCGGGATGTTTCTGTTCCATACGGCCGGCCATGCATCCTCCGGGAACACGCGCCGGGCGATCTGAAGGAGAAGGCGCGCATCGAATAGTGATTGCGCGTCCAGATGTTCGTCGAGGTCGATTTTCCGTCGAAGCTATTTCAATCCGAGGCGGCGTTCGAGCCAGCTGAGCGCGAACAGCACGAATAATGTGACTGCGATGGCGGCGCCGACCAGCAGCCAGGCACCCAACGCGCAGGCTATGCCAAGACCGGCAGCGATCCAGACGGTCGCCGCCGTGGTGAGGCCATGAACCGTCTTGGCCTTGACGTCGTGCAGGATGACGCCCGCACCAATGAAGCCGACGCCGCTCAGCACGCCGGTAACAACGCCCTGGATCACCCTCGAGATCGCATCCGGGTGGTCGCGCAGATTCTGAAACTCGATCACGGAAATCGAGATCAGGGCAGAGCCCAAGGCCACCAGCGCGAGGGTGCGCATGCCCACCGGCTTGTCGTTCATGTCGCGATCGATGCCGATCACCAGCCCTGTCGCCGCGGCAACGAGAAGTCTCAGCACATCATCCAGTTCGTTCATCGGGCACGCATGTCTTGGGGGAGGGCGACGATCGGGAAAAGTCGGGAAGAGGACGAACTTGCGGTGAAAAGGCGGCTCAGGTCCAAGCGTCCGATGGTCGCATGCTCGCGGCTCTCGCCTGCCGCGGGCGCGGCATCATCGCCTGAAGAAAGAGGACAGCGCGGATCCAGTCGATGCTGACGCTTCCGGCTTCGCTGGCGCGGGCGGTGGTGCGACAGGGGCCGGCGCGGGCTCCTCACGCTTCGAGGAGCGCTTCGAGGAGTAGCTGCGGCGGCGCTTGTCCGGCTTGGCGCTGGGCGCTGGCGCGGTTTCGGCTTGCGGTATCGCGTCCTGATTCTTCTCGGCGTTCTTATCCTGAACCCGGTCCTGACTTTTCTCCGGCTTCTCAGGTCCGCCGCGCATCGACAGGCGCTGGCCGTCGAACACGGTGGTCTCGCAATGGCGCTCGTTCACGGTGAGGCCCGCGCAGAGTTTTGCCGCGGCGGCAGCGTTGATCAGGGGGCCGGCCCCGAGGCGGAGCTGCATGCCGAGGCCGGTGGCGCCTTCCTTGATCATGATGATCGGACGCAATGCGCCAACTTCCGGATTGGATTTGGTCACGCCGCGCCACAGCGCCCGCAGGCCGTCGATCGAGTTGGCGCCGCCGAGGTCGAGCGCAAAGCGCGTCTGCTGGACCGCGATCGCCGGAGATTCGGTTTCGGCTGCTTCAGGCGGCTTGGTTGCGGCCGCAGCAACCTCGGTCGGGGCAGCAACGGGCTCGGACTTCTTCTCCGCGGCCTTGTCCGCTGGCCTCTCCGCGATCTTCTCAGCAGGCTCGGGCTGAACCAGTTTCGACGCGGCCGGATCCGGCGGCGCCATGATCGACTTGGACGGCACCAGCGGAATGGTCGGCAGCGCCGAATTCATCGCCGACTGCTGCTGCACGAGCGAGGCCGCGGCCGCAGTCTGCGACGGCGGGCTCGACGGCTCCTTCAAGGCTTCCTTCGGAGCATCCTTTTGAACATCCTTCGGGGCGTTGGCCTCGATGCGCGGCTTCTCGCTCGCCGGAATTGGCGTCGAAGCCACCGGCGCGACGCTGGGAGCCGGGAGAAGCGCTGCGTCCTGCGGCTTCGCAGCCGTAGCGGCCTGCGGCGGGGCGGCCGCCTGCTTGGCGATGGCACCGGTGACGGAATCGAGGCCCTGCTCCAGCACCGTGACGCGCGAATAGAGCCGATCGCGGTCGCTGTTCAGCGTCTCGATGGCAGCGGCGAGGCGGCGCGCTTCGTTCTGGCTCTCCTTGGTCAGCACCTGGAGCCGGTCGGCCTGGCGCGCGAGATCGGCGGAGGCAACCTGGTCGCGCCGCCAGCCGAGATGAGCCTGATTGGCCATCACGGCGGCGACGACGGCTGCCACGGCTGCCACGCCCCATGAGCCCAGCCGCCACGCCATGCGCCGATCGAACGCGCTTTCCTCGGCCAAAAGTCCGGAGAACAGCCCGCCGGTCTCCTTGGTGTCGAAGGCATCCGCCAGTGTGTCGGAATCCTTTGCCATGAACGTAAAGTGCCCAGCCCCGAATCAATCAGGGAACATTAACAGGAAAACCCCGACGCACTTGAATTCCGGGCGTTTGCGGGGGTAGCTAAGACGTTAGCATCAGGGCGGCCTGCCGTCCGCCGCACCATCGATTCGGTTTTACTGTCAGGATTGCGATGACCGCCCGCTCAAGCCTCACGATCGTGCTCGCCGCCGGCGAAGGCACGCGCATGCGATCGAGCCTGCCGAAAGTGCTGCATCCCGTCGCGCATCAAAGCCTGCTCGCCCATGTGCTCGCCGCCGCACCGACGGGAACCGGCACCGCGCTCGCGGTCGTGATCGGCCCCGACCATCAGGCCGTGGCGGACGAGGCGCGGCGCATCCGTCCCGACGCGCTCACCTTCGTGCAGAAAGAGCGGCTCGGCACCGCCCATGCGGTGCTGGCAGCGCGCGAGGCAATCGCGCGGGGCGTGGACGATCTCCTGATCGCGTTCGGTGACACGCCGCTGATTTCGGCCGAAACCTTCGCGCGGCTGCGTGCACCACTGGCCAGCGGCGCCGCCATCGCGGCGCTCGGTTTTCGCGCCGCCGATCCCACCGGCTATGGCCGCTTCATCGTCGAGGGCGACCGCCTGGTCGCGATCCGCGAGCAGGCCGATGCCAGTGAAGCCGAGCGCAAGATCGATCTGTGCAATGCCGGCGTGATGGCGATCGATGGCCGCCGCGCGCTCGAGATCCTTGGACAAATCGGCAATGCCAATTCCAAGGGCGAATATTATCTGACGGACGCAGTCGGTATCGTCCGCGACAAGGGATGGGAGGCCGTGGTGATCGAAACCAGCGAAGACGAGGTGCGCGGCATCAACACCAAGGCGCAGCTCGCGGAAGCAGAAGGCGTGATGCAGGCGCGCTTGCGCAAAGCGGCGATGGAGGCCGGCGTCACGCTGATCGCGCCGGAGACGGTGTATCTGTCCGCCGACACCGTGTTCGGCAAGGACGTCACCATCGAGCCGTTCGTGGTGATCGGCCCCGGCGTGTCGATCGCCGACGGCACGGTCATCCACTCCTTCTCGCACATCGTCGAGACCACGCTCGGCAAGAAGGTCTCGATCGGCCCTTATGCGCGACTGCGTCCGGGCACGTCGCTCGGCGATGGCGCGCGCATCGGCAATTTCGTGGAAACCAAGGCGGCAACGCTGGAGGCTGGCGTCAAGGTCAACCATCTCTCCTATATCGGTGACGCCACCGTCGGCGCCAATTCCAACATCGGCGCCGGAACCATCACCTGCAACTACGACGGCTTCAAGAAGCACAAGACGATCATCGGGCAGGGCGCCTTCGTCGGCACCAATTCCTCGCTGGTCGCGCCGGTGAAGATCGGCAACGGCGCCTATATCGGCTCGGGCTCGGTGATCACGAAGGACGTGCCCGACGACGCCATGGCGCTCGAGCGCAACCAGCAGACCATCCGGGAAGGCGGCGCGGTGCGCTATCGCGAGCTGAAGACGGGAGGCAAGAAGCCGGAGAAGTGAGCGGCGAGTGCCGGTCCCTTCCAAGGTGTGATTCGCAGTACGCGCTCATGGTCGATCCGATCGGCAGTGTAATCGATTATCTCGTCGAACCACTCATCATGACGGTGGGACGGGGCGTACTGAAGCTGTTTGGCGTGCGTCGCCCGCATGAAATCGCAGCGCTGTTCGCAGGAATCGGCTTCTGGGCCCTCGTCGCCATCCTCGTTTGGGCCGCTGTGCTGGGATGGTAACGCTTCCGCTAGTCGTCCTCGTCGACTTTCGAAAACATCGCCCGCTGCAGACGCCATCCGCGCGGCCCGGCGCGCTTTGCCGGTTCGCTGGCAGTCTGACTGACGAGGACAGGCTTGGATTCCTTGCCCCGCTCCTTGGCACGCAGGGGCGGCGGCCAGTGCGAAAGATGCGTACCTGTGGTCTCGCTGGCGTGCAGGTAGATCGATGACAGCCGTTTGCGGCCGGACGAGTCCTTCATGATCCTTCCACTCCCGGGTGGAAGCGTTGGTCAAATTCATTGACAATGAGTTAACGCGGTTCAAGGCCGGCCAATCTAACGCAGGCGAGGCACAAGTCGCGGGGCCCTTGCTGTCTCAATCAGCAATAATTATTGAGTATCTGGTTCCCTCGGAATTTCGCTAAAAACCGAGCGTGTCGTTTAGGCGATTTTTCGACGATTTGGGGGATATTGATCCGCATGTGCGGAATTGTCGGCATTCTCGGGCGCGAGCCGGTTGCAGAGCAATTGGTGGATTCGCTCAAACGTCTTGAATATCGCGGCTATGATTCCGCGGGCGTCGCCACGCTCGAAGGCGAGCACCTGGAGCGCCGCCGCGCCGAGGGCAAGCTGAAGAATTTGGAGAAGCGCCTGGAAGCCGAGCCTCTGAAGGGCATCACCGGCATCGGTCACACCCGCTGGGCCACCCACGGCAAGCCGACCGTCAACAATGCCCATCCGCACGCGACCGAACGGGTCGCCGTGGTCCACAACGGCATCATCGAGAATTTCCGCGAGTTGCGCGAGGAGCTCGAGAAGAAGGGCACGGTATTCCACACCCAGACCGACACTGAGATCGTGCTGCACCTCGTGGACGATCTGCTCGCGCGCGGCAACAAGCCGGTCGAGGCGGTGAAGCTGGCGCTTGCGCGCTTGCGCGGCGCCTTCGCGCTCGGCTTCATCTTCGCCGGCGACGACGACCTCATGATCGGCGCGCGCAACGGCCCGCCGCTCGCGATCGGCTATGGCGACGGCGAGATGTATCTCGGTTCGGATGCGATCGCGCTTGGACCGTTCACGGATACGATCAGTTACCTCGAGGACGGCGACTGGGTCGTGCTGACCCGCAAGGGTGCAACGATCTTCGACAAGGACGGCAACGCCGTCCAGCGCGACAAGATCAGGCACGCGGCTTCGACCTCGCTGGTCGACAAGGCCAACTACCGCCACTTCATGGCCAAGGAGATCCACGAGCAGCCGGAGGTGGTCGGCCACACCCTGGCGCGCTATGTCGACATGGCGACCGAGCGCGTCGCGCTGCCGGTGAAGCTGCCGTTCGACTTCAACACCATTCAGCGCGTCAACATCACGGCTTGCGGCACCGCGAGCTATGCCGGCTTCGTCGCAAAGTACTGGTTCGAGCGCTTTGCGCGCCTGCCGGTCGAGGTCGATGTCGCCTCCGAATTCCGCTACCGCGAGGCGCCCTTGCGCAAGGGCGATCTCGCCATCTTCATCTCGCAATCCGGCGAGACGGCCGACACGCTGGCGGCACTGCGCTACGCCAAGGCCGAGGGCGCGCATACGGTCGCCGTCGTCAACGTGCCGACCTCGACGATCGCGCGCGAGAGCGAGACCGTGCTGCAGACTCTCGCGGGCCCCGAGATCGGCGTCGCCTCGACCAAGGCTTTCACCTGCCAGCTCATGGTGCTGGCAAACCTTGCGATCGCGGCCGGCAAGGCGCGCGGTGAGCTGTCCGATGAAGACGAGGCCAAGCTCGTCCACGGCCTCGTCGAGGTTCCCCGCCTGATGGCGGATGCGCTCACCACCGAGCTCCAGATCGAAAAGCTCGCGCACCGGATCGCCAAGTCGAGCGACGTGCTCTATCTCGGCCGCGGCACCAGCTTCCCGCTCGCGCTCGAAGGTGCGCTGAAGCTGAAGGAGATCTCCTATATCCACGCCGAAGGTTATGCCGCCGGCGAGCTCAAGCATGGTCCGATCGCGCTGATCGACGAGACCATGCCGGTCGTCGTCATCGCGCCCCACGATCGCGTGTTCGAGAAGACCGTCTCCAACATGCAAGAGGTCGCCGCGCGCGGCGGCAACATCATCCTGATGACCGATGCCAAGGGCGCGGAAGAGGCGACGGTCGAGTCCCTCGTTACCATCGTCATGCCCGACATGTCGGCGGCCTTCACGCCGATGGTCTATGCCGTCCCCGTGCAATTGCTCGCCTATCACACGGCCGTCGTCATGGGCACCGACGTCGACCAGCCGCGCAACCTCGCGAAATCGGTGACCGTGGAATAGGCAGAAGGGATAAGGTCGGTCGCAGTCTTCCAAAACCTGCTAGAAAACCCTAGCTTGTTGCTAGCGACCGATCTGGAACCCGAATGACCCCCCGCGACGACGCACCTGCGCCTCTTGATCCCGTCCCGGAACCGCATACCGGCCTGATGGGCCGTTTCCGCAATTATTTCCTGACCGGCCTCGTGGTGACGGGGCCGATCGCGATCACGCTTTATCTCGTCTGGTGGTTCGTCACCTGGGTCGACGGCGTGGTGCGGCCGTTCGTGCCGCTGGCCTACCGGCCCGAAACCTATCTGCCCTACGTCGTTCCCGGCTGGGGACTGGTTGTCGCATTCTTCACGCTGACGCTCGTCGGCTTCCTCGCGGCCAATCTGATCGGCCGGACGCTGGTCGATGTCGGCGAGACCTTTCTCGGCCGGATCCCCGCCGTGCGCGCGATCTATCGCGGCCTCAAGCAGGTGTTCGAGACGCTGTTCTCGGGCAAGGGCTCGAGCTTCCGCAAAGTCGGCCTGGTCGAATTTCCCTCGCCCGGCATGTGGTCGATCGTGCTGATCTCGCAATCGCCGAACGAGGACATCGCGCGCAGTCTTCCGGGGCAGGAGGAGCACGTCTCGGTGTTCCTGCCGTGCTCGCCGAACCCGACCACCGGCTTCTTCTTCTATGTCCCGAAGAGCAGGATCATCGAGGTCGATCTGACCGCCGAGGATGCCGCGACGCTGATCATGTCGGCCGGCGTGGTGCAGCCGGGCTCGGCGCCCGATCCTAAGAAGGCCGCCGCGCTCGCGGGCGTGGCCAACGCCGCGCGCATCGCCAACGCATCGGCGCTCAAAGCTCAGCCTGCGAAAGTGGAGTAGGGCCATTCCCGCGCGGGATGGCCGCATTCACGCAGGCGTTGGTAGCCTCTGCTAATCTCCGATCGAACTGAGCGACTCTCTCGGAATTCGATTTGGAGTGCAAGATGTCGAAGACCATCGCGATCCTCGCGCCCGGCGCCATGGGCAGTGCAGTGGCCCGCCGCCTCAGCGAAAACGGCGCACGCGTGCTGACGTCCCTGAAGGGACGTAGCGAGGCGACGTTGAAACGCGCAGCGGATGCCGGGATGATCGGCGCCGAGGACGAAGCGATCGCGGACGCGGACATCATTCTTTCGATCGTGCCGCCGGGCGAAGCCGTGGCGTTGGCCGAACGGCTCGCGGCGCTGATCGTCCGCCGCGAAAAGAAGCCGGTCGTGGTGGACTGCAACGCCGTCAACGTCGACACAGTGCAACGGATCGAGGAAATCATCGGCTCGGCGCAGGCACCATTCGTCGACGGCGGCATCACCGGCTTTCCGCCGCAGCCCGGCGGCAAGAGCCCGGCCTTCTACATGTCCGGCGGGCACGCCAAGGACGTCGCCGTGCTGAAGGATCTCGGCCTCGACGTGCGGATCGTCGAAGGCCCGGTCGGCGCGGCCTCCGCGCTCAAAATGTCCTACGCCGGCATCGTCAAGGGCCTTGCCGGCATCGGCTCGGCCATGGTGGTCGCGGCAACGAAGGCGGGCGCGGCCGATGCGCTACGCGATGAGCTCGCGTTGAGCCAGCCCGCGGTCCTGGCCCGGCTCGAGGTCGCGCTGCCCGACATGATTCCGAAAGCCTATCGCTGGGTCGCGGAGATGCGGGAGATCTCCGGATTCCTCGGGCCCGATCATCCGGCCAGCCAGATCTACGAGGGCTTTGCGCGATGGTTCGAGCATCTGGCGGCAGATGCGAAGGGCGAGGCGGTGGATGCGGAGATGCTGAAGGCGTTTGCGGAAAGTGTCGCGAAGAAGAACGTCTGATGGTCGGCAACCGCGCTCGACAGGGCTTGAAATGTGCGGCTCTGTATCCCCTCGTCATTGCGAGCGCAGCGACTTGTCCGCCGAAGCCTTGGCGAAGGCGGAAGCAATCCAGAGTCTCTCCGCGGAAAGATCCTGGATTGCTTCGTCGCAAGAGCTCCTCGCAATGACGGGGAGGGAGACACTGCGCATGATCGCTAACCCGCACCGATCAGCGGAATCGCTTCGTCCCGCTCGTACAGATACAACAAGCACCGCAACGCCTCGCCGCGCTCGCCCTTCAGCTTCGGATCGTCTTTGAGGATGCGTAGCGCCTCGTCTCTCGCCTGGGCGATGAGCTGACCGTGCACCTCCGGGCGCGCAATGCGGTAGCCGGGCAGGCCGCTCTGGCGCACCCCTAGCACATCGCCTTCGCCGCGCAGCTTCAGGTCCTCCTCGGCGATGCGGAAGCCGTCGGTGGTCTCGCGGATCACTTTCAGCCGGGCCTTCGACATCTCGCCGAGCGGTTCTGAATAGAGCAGGATGCAGGTCGAGGCCTCCGAGCCGCGCCCGATGCGGCCGCGCAACTGGTGCAGCTGGGCCAGCCCGAAGCGCTCGGCATTCTCGATCACCATGATGGTGGCGGCGGGCACGTCGACGCCGACCTCGACCACGGTGGTCGCGACCAGCAGGCCGATCTCGTGGGCGGCGAACTGACCCATCACGCGGTCCTTCTCCGTGCCCTTCATCTGGCCGTGCACGAGCCCGACGCGTTCGCCGAAGCGCTTCTGCAGGCTCTCGAAACGCTTGGTCGCGTTGGTGAGGTGCTCGGTCCCCTCCGCCTCGGATTCTTCCACGAGCGGGCAAATCCAATAGACCAGTTTTCCCGATTGCAACGCACGGCCGACGCTGTCCATGACCTCGCTGAGCCGGCTCATGGCAACGGCGCGGGTGTCGATGGGCTGGCGGCCGGCCGGTTTCTCGCGCAGCTCGGAAATGTCCATGTCGCCGAAATAGGTCAGCACCAGCGTGCGCGGAATCGGCGTTGCGCTCAGCACCAGCACGTCGACGGCTTCGCCCTTCGAGGTCAGCGCGAGGCGCTCGCGGACACCGAAACGGTGCTGCTCGTCGACGATCGCCAGCGCGAGATCATGGAAGGCCACGTCGTCCTGGATCAGCGCATGGGTGCCGACGAGGAGATCGATCTCGCCCGCGGCGAGCTGCACGATGAGCTCGCGCCGCTCCTTGCCCTTTTCGCGGCCGGTGAGGATCGCAACGCGCAATCCCGCACGCTCGGCGAGCGGGGCGATGGTCTTGATGTGCTGGCGCGCCAAAATCTCAGTGGGGGCCATCAGCGCAGCCTGCTTGCCGACCTCTGCGACGGCAGCGGCTGCCAGCAGCGCGACCACGGTCTTGCCGGAGCCGACGTCGCCCTGGAGCAGGCGCAGCATGCGCACCGGCTGCTTGAGGTCTTCGGCAATCGCCGCCGCGGCGCTGCGCTGGGACGGTGTGAGCGCATAGGGCAGGGCGTCGATGATCTTGTTGCGCAGATGTCCGTCGCCGGCGTTGCGCACGCCTGCGGGGCGGCGCAATTGCGCGCGGATCAGGGCAAGCGCAAGCTGGCCAGCCAGAAGCTCGTCGAAGGCCAGGCGCGACCAGAACGGCTGGTCCGGCAGGATATCCGTGAGCTCGACCGGCTGGTGCACGCGGGTGAGCGCTTCCGCGACCGGCGGAAAATTGCAGCGGCGCATCACCTCCGGGCTGATCCATTCCGGCAGGGCCGGCAGCTTCTGCAGCGCCTGCGCGATCGCGCGACGCAGCGATCCGAGCGCGAGGCCCTCGGTCAGCGGATAGACCGGATCGATGCCGGACAGCTTTGCAATCGCCTCCTCGTCGAGCACGCGATCGGGATGCACGATCTGGGGAATGCCGTCATACATCTGCAACGTGCCGGAGACGTAGCGCTTCTCCCCCATTGGCAGCAGCTTCTCGACATAGCCGGGCTTGGCGCGGAAGAAGGTCAGCACGACGTCGCCGGTGTCGTCGCTGGCATAGACCAGATAAGGTGCGCGCGCGCTGCGCGGCGGGGGCGGGCGGTGGCGGTCGACGGTGATCTCCAGCGTCACCATGGTTCCGACGGCAGCATCGCGGATCTTCGGCCGGGCTCTGCGGTCGATGACCTGGCTTGGCAGATGCAGCAGCAGGTCGACCAGCCGCGGCGTCTCGCTGCGGCTGAGCAGATACTGCAGCAGCTTGTCCTGCTTCGGACCGACGCCGGACAGGCTGGTCACGGGAGCAAACAGCGGATTGAGCAGGCTGGGGCGCATCGGTGCAGCAATCGTCATGCGCGGGCTCGACCCGCGCATCCATCTATTCAAGAGGATGGATTGCCGGGTCAAGCCCGGCAACAACGACCATAAATAATTGCCACAACAAAGGGCTGACATGTCCAGTTCGAGTGGCTATATCAGCCCCGCCCGGCACGTCCGGGCTTTCTGCGTTTGACTGGATTTGAGACATGACGGGGACGACACGATCGAGCAGCGGGCTGGACGACCGCCGCAAGCGGCTTCTGTTCCGCTGCTGGCACCGCGGCACGCGCGAGATGGACCTGATCCTCGGACGTTTCGCCGATGCCGAGATCGGCAATCTGTCGGATGTCGAACTCGGCGAGCTCGAGCGCCTGCTCGAGGTCAACGATCCCGATCTGTATGCTGCCATCACCGGCGACAAGCTGCTGCCGGCCGACGTCACCGGCGCGCTGTTCGCCCGCATCAAGGCGTTCCCGATCGCGGAACGCGACGCATGAAGCAGGGCATGAAATCTCCGGCCGAGCTGCTGACGCCCGGCCGCGCGCTGACGCTCGCCAATGTCGCCGAGGGCGCCGAAGGCCTGGTCGTCTCCGATCTCGCCCGCGCCATCGCGGCGCGGCCGAAGAAGCCCGCGGTCAGCCTTGCCGTGGTCTGCCGCGACGGTTCGCGGATGCAGTCGCTCGAACGCGCCTTGCGCTTCTTTGCGCCCGATCTGCCGGTGCTGACCTTCCCCGCCTGGGATTGCCAGCCCTATGACCGTGTCTCGCCGCATGGCGGCATCCTGGCCCAGCGCCTGACGACACTGGCGCGACTGGCCTCGCTCACCGGCAGCGACAAGCCGCTGATCGTGCTGACCACGGTGAATGCGGTGGTCCAGCGCGTGCCGGCGCGCGAGCTCGTGGCGGCGCAGGCGTTGTCGGTCGCGCCCGGCAATGTGGTGCCAATGGACACCGTCGTCGCCTGGCTCGAGCACAACGGCTACAACCGCTCCTCGACAGTGCGCGAGCCCGGCGAATACGCCGTGCGCGGCGGCATCCTCGATCTGTTTCCGGCCGGCCTCGACCAGCCCGTGCGGTTCGACTTCTTCGGCGACAGCCTGGAATCGATCCGCTCCTTCGACGCCGAGACCCAGCGCACGCTGCTCGACATGCGCTCGCTCGACCTCGTGCCGGTGTCCGAGTTCCAGCTCGTCACCGACACCATCCGCCGCTTCCGCATGGGCTATGTCGCCGAGTTCGGCGCGCCCGAGCGCGACGATGCGCTCTACGAGGCCGTTAGCGAAGGCCGCCGCCATCCCGGCATGGAGCACTGGCTGCCGCTGTTCCAGGACCGGATGGACACGCTGTTCGACTATCTGCAAGGCGCAGCCGTCGCGATCGAACCGCAGGCCGAGGATGCCGTACGCGAGCGCTTCAAGCAGATCCTCGACTATTACGAGGCGAGGCGGGAGGCGATGGAGCATCCCGGCGGCGGCGCCATCTACAAGCCGCTGCCGCCTGACCGGCTTTATCTGACCGAGGAGGAGTGGGGCAAGCGCCTCGGTGATATCCCGCTGGCGCGGCTGACGCCGTTCTCGGTGCCGACCGACGGCACCACCATCGTCGACGCCGGCGCGCGCAAGGGCCGCGACTTCGCGCCGGAGCGCAACGACACCACGGTCAACGTGTTCGAATCCGTCGTCGCGCATGTGATGGCCTTGCAGGCCCAGCGCAAGAAGGTCGTGATCGCGCTGTGGACCGAAGGCTCGCGCGACCGCATGACTTCGATGCTGCGCGACCACAAGCTCGCCCATACCACCAGCGTCAACAGCTGGCGGACGGTGCAGGCGACGCCGCGCAACGAGACCATGCTCGCCGTGCTCGGCCTCGAAAGCGGCTTCGAGACCGACGAGATCGCGCTCATCAGCGAGCAGGACATTCTCGGCGACCGACTGGTGCGGCCGCGCAAGGCCAGCCGCAAGCTCGACAATTTCATCTCGGAGGTGACGAGCCTCACGGCCGGCGACATCGTCGTTCACGTCGATCACGGCATCGGCCGCTTCATCGGCTTGCAGACGCTCGACGTCGCCGGCGCGCCGCATGACTGCCTCGAGCTGCATTATGCGGCCGAGACGAAGCTGTTCCTCCCCGTCGAGAACATCGAGCTGCTGTCGCGCTACGGCTCCGACCAGACCACAGTCGAGCTCGATCGTCTGGGTGGCTCGGGCTGGCAGACCCGAAAAGCGAAGCTGAAGAACCGCATCCGCGAGATCGCGGGCGAGCTGATCAAGATCGCTGCCGCGCGCCATTTGCACGAGGCACCCAAGCTGCCGGTGCAGCAAGGCCTCTATGACGAGTTCTGCGCACGCTTCCCCTATGACGAGACCGAGGATCAGCTCGGCGCCATAGAATGCACCCTGAAAGACCTCGAGCTCGGCCGTCCGATGGACCGGTTGATCTGCGGCGACGTTGGCTTCGGCAAGACCGAGGTTGCGCTCCGCGCGGCTTTTGCCGTTGCGCTCGAAGGCAAGCAGGTTGCGGTCGTGGTGCCGACCACGCTGCTCGCGCGCCAGCACGCAAAAACTTTCACCGAGCGCTTCAAGGGCTTTCCGGTGAACGTGGCGCAGGCCTCGCGGCTGATCGCAACCAAGGAGCTGAACCAGGTCAAGAAGGGCATCGCCGACGGCTCGGTCGATATCGTCGTCGGCACCCACGCGCTGCTTGGCAAGGCCATCAAATTCCGTGATCTCGGTCTCGTCATCGTCGACGAGGAGCAGCATTTCGGCGTCACCCACAAGGAGCGGCTGAAGGCGCTACGCTCCGAGGTGCACGTGCTGACGCTGTCGGCAACGCCGATCCCGCGCACGCTGCAATTGGCGCTCACCGGCGTGCGTGAGCTCTCGATCATCGCCTCGCCCCCGGTCGACCGCCTCGCGGTCCGCACCTTCGTCGCCCCGCACGATCCGCTGATGATCCGCGAGGCGCTGCTGCGCGAGCGCTATCGCGGCGGCCAGGCCTTCTACGTGGTGCCGCGCATCGACGACCTCGCGGAGGTCAAGGATTTCCTCGACAAGAACGTGCCGGAGATGAAGGTCGCGGTCGCGCACGGCCAGATGCCGCCGGCCGTGATCGAGGACATCATGACGGCGTTCTATGACGGCAAGTTCGACATCCTGCTGTCGACCACGATCGTCGAGTCCGGCCTCGACATTCCCAACGCCAACACGCTGATCGTGCATCGCGCCGACATGTTCGGTCTCGCCCAGCTCTACCAGCTGCGCGGCCGCGTCGGCCGCTCCAAGCTGCGCGCCTACGCGCTGTTCACGCTGCCGGCGCAGCAGAAGATCACCGCACAGGCCGAGCGCCGGCTCACCGTGCTGCAATCGCTGGAGACGCTGGGAGCGGGCTTCCAGCTCGCCTCGCACGACCTCGACATCCGCGGCGCCGGCAATCTCCTCGGCGAGGAACAGTCCGGTCATATCAAGGAGGTCGGCTTCGAGCTCTATCAATCGATGCTGGAGGAGGCGATCGTCAACCTCAAGGCCGGCGTCTCCGAGCCCGCCGCCGACCGCTGGTCGCCGTCGATCACCATCGGCATGCCGGTGCTCATTCCGGAGGACTATGTCAGCGATCTCTCGGTCCGGCTGTCGCTGTATCGGCGCCTCGCCGATCTCGACACCGAGGAGGAGATCGAGAACTTTGGCGCCGAGATGCGCGACCGCTTCGGCGTGCTGCCCGACGAGGTGCGCTATTTGTTCAAGGTCGCCGCGATCAAGGCGTTCTGCCGCAGGGCCAATGTCGAGAAGATCGATGCCGGCCCGAAGGGCGCCGTCATCGTCTTCCGCGACAATTCCTTCGCCTATCCCGATCGCCTGGTGACGTATATCCGCAGCTACGGCCAGGCCGCCAAGGTGCGACCCGACATGAAGGTGGTGTTCCTGCAGGACTGGGAGACGCCGGAAGAGCGGCTCGCGGGCACCACGGAGATCATGCGGCAGCTGGCGCAGCTCGCAGAGAGCAAGAAGGCGGCGTAGGCCCCGTTCTCACCGCGTCATTGCGAGGAGCTCTCGCGACGAAGCAAACCAGAATCTTTCCGTTGAGGCAGTCTGGATTGCTTCGCTTCGCTCGCAATGACGGTGTTTGTTGCAGCCGCGTGCAAGAAAACTACGACGCTGCCCTCGAGGCATCCGCCGACAGGCGCGCCAGCAGCGACCTTGCCGTATCCGACGGTGACAGCGAGTCCACGCTGACGACGGGGTCGCTGCGCATCTCGTGCTTGCCGTTGGAGGTGTGCCGCATCACTGCGGAGAGGCGGCGGGCGATCATATGCGCGGTGCGGAAGTCGGTCTCCGCGAACACCACGATCACCGAGCCGTCCTTCTGCGCCGTGCCGAAATCCATCTGCCGCATCAAGCGGCTGAGGATGCGTGCGGCGTCGAGCTGGGCGCGGGGATTGCCGGGATCGAAAGCGAAGCGTGCGACGGAGAGGCCGCCGCCGCGGGCGAGCGTCTGCTCGACGGCCTTGGCGAAATCGCGGGCGAAGGCTTCCACCGTGAGCAGGCCGCTGCGCGGATCGAGCCAGCCGCCGGCGTCGATCGAGCGTAGCGTGCGGCTCAGCTGCGCTTCCATCGCGTGCTGGCGGATCAGCGGAAGGGCATTGGCGGCGATCTTTGCCGGCTCGCCCGCGATCAGTTCGAGATTGGGCAGATCGTAGCTCTGCGCGAGCTGGTGCGCGGTGACGACGACGGGCAGGTTGCGGAAGCGGGTGTCCTCGGCGAGCACCGTCAGGAAAGCATCGGTGACGCGCGCCGTGAAACCTTCGGCGAGCACGACGCCGTCGAGGTCGCGGGTGTTGAGATGTTTTGCGGCGGCCTCGATCGAGAGTGCGCCGATGACCCCGACGCGTTCGCCGAGCGCCACCGAGAGCGCAGGATAGGCCGCGCCGCGGCCGATCAGCAGAACGGTGGCATCGCGCGTGGGATCGGCTTGCGGCAGCGCGACCGTCACTTCAGGCAGCCGGCGCAGCACGGTGGCATGAAGGGTGCGGACGCGCAGCGCGGCGCGCAGCCGCGCGATCAGGCGGTCGGGCGTGCCGCCGCGTGTGGCGAAGGGCAGGGCGTTGGGAGGCAGCGGCACCGCAGCATCCATCGCGACGAAAGGAAGATATGGCGACTGGCCGGCGATCTTCTTGGCGAAGACGGCGATGTGCGGCTCGTGCCCGCCGGACATCGCGGCGAGAACAGCTGCCGGCTGCACTTGCTCGACGGCGCGCGCGGCGCTGGCCCAGTCGGTGTCGACCACGGGAAAGAGCCGGGCCTCGTCCAGCGCCGCAATGAAGGCGGGGCGCTCGGTGTTGGACACAAACAGGATCGGGCCCGCCTGGGACATTAAGAAGCTCTGATCACGCAACAGGTGCCGCGCAATCTAGATGGACCGCCTTAATGCGGCGTCAACGTATCCCTTGAAACTGCGGTCAAGCCGGCCCGGAGCGGTCGCGAAAGGCCTCGACCATCAGAGGGTTAAGCCCGAGCTCGCTGAGCGCTTCGCGGGCGCGGGCATTGTCCTGGGCCCGTCCCGCCAGCCGGTGGCCGGAGAGGCGGTCGGGCAGGGCGGTGAGCAGCGCACCCTGGCCGAGCCGGCGGGCCCATTCCTGGAGATCGTTGGAGAGGAAGCGATAGCCGCCGACGGCCATGATGCCGGAGGGCGGCGCAGTGATGCAGATCGCCCCGCTCGGACGGTCGATCCGGGCGGCATAGCCGGTATCGACATAGTCGCGCGGCGGCTGCGCGATCAGGGCCTCGCCGACCGGCTGCGGCGGCGCGTAGGCCGCGATCGGCGCCATCGGCCCGCGCAGGCCGAGCGTGCCTTTCGGCGTCAGCAGTATCTCGCCGGCGATGGAGGAGCCGGACTGTTCGCGCGGCGCGCCATGCGGCCCCGGCATCACCGCAACCGGCATGCCGTCCTCGCCGCGGCGGGCGCCGAACAGGCCGGCCTCACCGAACAGATAGACGTCGGTCAGCGGCGCATGCGGTGCGATCCAGGCATCGCTTGCGGCGACCTGCTCGGGCGCGCGCCACAGGCCGATGACGTTGCGCAAGGTCGGCATCCGCGCGGCGAGGTCGGCATCGCCGAGCCGCAGTGCGAGCTGCGCGGGTGCGATCAGCACGTCGCATTCGTGCTCGGTGATCTGCTGCTCCAGCACCTCGCTCTCGAACGGATGATGCAGCGCCAGCGTGCCGCCCGAGAGCAGCCACACCGTGAGCGAGGAGGCCAATCCCGCGAACGACATCGGCGCGAACGCGGCCATCACGGTCGCGCCCTGCTTGACGTCGGCTTCCAGCGACATCGCCAGGCCACCCGCGATCAGGCTGAAATGCGGCCGCGGCACCGGACGAAAACCTTCAGCCGTGACGTCGAAGGAGATCATTGCCGCCTTGCGGCCGTCCTGGATCACGGCGCGCGTGGCGCCGGGCGGGCGCGCCAGCACGTCGTCGAGCGACGCCATGCCCTCCGGCAGATCTCTGCCGAAGCCGCAGACGTGACGGATCGAGAAGGCCTCGGCGGCCGCATGCATGGCAAGGTCGGCATAGCTGACGCCGTCGACCGTGCTCATGGTGACGATGGCGCGCGCGGCGGTACGGTTGAGCGCGGCGGTGAGTTCCGCATGGCGCCACAGCAGCGGCAGCACGGCGACGACGAGGCCGGCGCGATGGGCGGCGAGCACGGTTAGCACGAACTCGACCGTATTGGGCAGCTGGATCGCGATGACGGAATTGGCCGGCAGCCCCGATTCGACGAAATAGGCCGACAGCGCCTCGATGGCCGTATCCGCCTCGGCATAGGTCATGCGCCGCGGCTGGTGCCCGGTCACGCGCGCCTTGTTGAGCGGATCGAGCAGAGCGGGCGCGTGCGGCTGCCGGGTCAGCGTGCGCTGAAACAGCGTGTCGAGCGTCGGCGATACGGCTGGCTGGTTCACGGCGTCACTTTGCTTGATGAGCTTGCGGCGGCTCCTTCGACCACCAGGTTTCCGGCAAATAGCCGGACAGCGAAGTGGCCTTGGGTCGTTCTATCCGATTCCAGCGCGCGATCCATTGCTCGGATACGTTAAACAGGGGGATTGTGTAGAAGCCGGCGATCAGGGCGCGGTCGAGCGCCCGCACCGCCGAGACGAAATCCGTATGTTCACGGGCCTCCAAGAGCGCGGCGATCATGGCATCGACCGCGCCATCCCTGGCGCCCATGTAGTTGCGGGTGCCCGGATTGTCGGCGGCGGCACTGCCCCAATAGAAATACTGCTCGTTGCCGGGCGAGAGCGACTGATCCCAGCGGTTCTGGATCATGTCGAACTCGTAGGCGAGCCGGCGCTGGTCGAACTGCACCGGATCGACCGAGCGCACGGCCAGTTCGATGCCGGCGCGCTTGAGGTCGCGCTGGAAGGCGAGCGCGATGCGCTCCTGGTCGCGGGTCGTGACCATGATCTCGAAGGTGAAGGGCGCCTTGGTCGCGCGGTTGCGCAACACGGTTCCGTCGAGATCAAAGCCGGCCTCCGACAGCAGTTTCAGCGCGGCGCGCAGCGTGGTGCGGTCGCGCCCCGAGCCGTCGGTGACCGGCAGGCGGTAGCTGCCGTCCATGATGTCGGGCGGGATCTGCGCGGCGAAGGGTTTCAGCAGCTCGCGCTCGCGCGCATCCGCAGGGCGGCCATAGGCCGACAGCTCAGAGCCCGCGAAATAGCCGGCGACGCGCGCATAGAGGCCGAAGAAATAGTTGCGGTTGACCAGCTCGAAATCGAACAGCAGCGTCATCGCCTTGCGCACGCGAATGTCGGCGAAGATCGGACGGCGGGTGTTGAACACCAGGAACTCGGACGGTTGCGGCACGCCTGGCTTGACGGTGTCGCGGATCACCTCGCCGCTTCGCACGGCCGGAAAATCATAGCCGTCGTGCCAGCGCAGCGGCTCATACTCGACACGGAAATCATACAGGCCGCGCTTGAAGGCTTCGAACTGACCATTGGCCTCGCGAAAATAATCGAGCCTGATCTCGTCGAAATTGTAGAGCCCGCGACTGATCGGCAGATCGCGGCCCCAATAGTCCGGATTGCGCGTGAGCGTCACGCTGGCGCCGGGCTTCACGGCCGTGACGCGATAGGGCCCCGAGCCGACCGGGCTTGTCAACGTCGTCTCCTCGAATGTCGCGACGTCGATCGCGTGCTTCGGCAGGATCGGCATCAGGCCGAGGATCAGCGGCAGCTCGCGGTCATTGGCGCCGGTGAGGTCGAAGCGGACGGTGAGGGGATCGGTCGCCTCGGCCTTTGCAACCTTGGCGTAGTATTGGCGATGATTGGGGCGGCCGTGGTCGCGCAGGAGCTGCCAGGAGAACAGCACGTCCTCGGCGAGCACAGGCTTGCCATCCGAGAAGCGGGCGCGGGGATCGAGGCGGAAGGTGACGAAGGTGCGGTCGTCGTCGGTTTCGACCGTCCTGGCGAGCAGGCCGTAGAGCGTAAACGGCTCGTCCTGGCCGCGCGCGAGCAGGCTCTCGAACACGTAGCTCCGCATCTGCTGCACGGCCAATCCCCTGACGATGAAGGGGTTGAGGCTGTCGAAGGTGCCGAGAATGCCCCAGGTCATGCGGCCGCCCTTCGGGGGTTGGGGATTGGCGTAGGGCATGTGGGTGAAATCGGCCGGCATCGCCGGCTTGCCGTGCATGGCAATGGCGTGGGCTTGCTCTCCCCGCGCGCCGCCTGCCGACAGCCCGGCAGGCAATGTGAGGGCCAGAGCAAGGGCCAGGCCGAGACGGCAAAGGCGTCGTCCGGGGCCCTCGACGAGGCGCTGGAACATGAACATCGGCACACGTTGATTCGAGGACCGGCGGGCCTGAATCCTATCACAGGGAATTTCCCTGGGCGCAGCGCAGGATGTGGCCAAAGGCGCCTGTCGGCATTGATCTTTTCGTCGGCCACGCTAAGAAGGCACCCAATCGCGCAAGAGCGCCGAGCCCGTCACTTATCCGCCTCAATTGACGGGGAGAGAGCCGCGCCCAGGCGGCTAGGTTCGGCGCTTCGGAGCGGTTCGGGCACTTCCCGTTCAGAAAGGGTTTTCCGCAATGAATTTCCGTTACTTGGCCGCGTCCGTCCGGCCGCGCGGGCGACTTCTCGCCCTGTTGACGGCGACGGCGTTGGTCGTCCCGTTTGCCGCTGAAGCCCAAGCTCCCGCACCGGCTCCCGGCGCGCCTGCGCCGAAGGCGACTCCGGCCCCGAAGGCTGCGCCGCCGAAGGCCGCCCCCAAGGCTCCGGCGCCGGCGGCGTCTCCGCAGGCCCAGCCAGCGCCCGCCCAGGGCGGCCAGCAGCAGGGCGCAGCCCAGCCGGCCGATCAGCAGATCCAGCTGATCTACGCCCCCTGGACCAAGTTCTGCCTGAAGGGCCAGGACGCCAACGCCAAGCAGGTCTGCTTCACCGGCAAGGACGGCCGCATCGAATCGGGCCAGCCGGTTATTGCCGCCGTGATCATCGAGCCCGAAGGCGAGCCCAAGAAGATCCTGCGCGTGACGCTGCCGCTCGGCATGCAGCTCGTGCACGGCACCCGGATCATCGTCGACAGCAACGCACCGCTGCAACAGCCCTATGTGATCTGCTTCCAGAACGGCTGCATGTCGGACTACGAGGCCACGCCCGAGCTCATCAACAGCATGAAGAAGGGCCAGAATCTCGTTGTCCAGGCGATCAATGCCAACGGCGCGCCGCTGACCCTGCCGCTGCCGCTCGCCGGTGAATTCCAGAAGGCCTATGACGGTCCGCCGACCGATCCGAAGGTGTTCGAGGAAACCCAGAAGAAGCTCCAGGAAGAGCTTCAGAAGAAGGCCGACGAGCAGCGCAAGAAGCTCGAGCAGCAGGGTGGCGCGCCTGGCGCACCTCCGACCGCTCAGAAGTGATCGGGGCAATCCCGGACAAGAAAAAGGCGCTCGCTTCGAGCGCCTTTTTTCTGGCCGACGATCGGCGACGATCAGTTCAGCGACGGATTGCGCGGGCGATAGCCGCCGGCCTTGTCCTTGATGAAGATCTCGGCAACCTGCGAATGCCGGACCGGCTCGCCGGAGTCGTCGGGCAAGAGGTTCTGCTCGGAGACATAGGCGACGTATTCGGACTCAGCGTTCTCCGCAAGCAGGTGGTAGAACGGCTGGTCCTTGTGGGGCCGCACCTCCTCGGGAATCGACAGCCACCACTCCTCGGTGTTGTTGAATTCCGGATCGATGTCGAAAATCACGCCCCGGAACGAGAAGATCCGGTGGCGCACGACCTGTCCGATCTGGAATTTGGCGGTCCGCGCTTTGATCATTCCCCGTCGATAGACCAGGATTGTGGCCGATGCTAGTGCCCTTAGCGGGAATTAACCTTCGCGTCCGGGGTGGATAGCCCCCAATTTCTTAGAAAACACTTCAACAATGGTCGACATCCTCAATCTGGCTCTACCTTATTTCGGCTTGATCTTCGTCGGTTTCGCCTGCGGCAAGGTCAAGGCCCTGCCAGAATCAGGCCTCGCCTGGATGAACTTCTTCCTGCTCTACGTGTCGCTGCCGGCGCTGCTGTTCGCGATCATGTCGAAGACGCCGTTTTCGGAATTGAACAACCCGCCGTTCCTGATCGCGACGATGCTGTCCACGATTGTCGCGTTCACGCTGGCGCTGGTGGTCGGCAGGTTGCTTGGACGGTTGACCCTGCGCGAAGCGACGCTCGCGGGCCTCTCCGGCGGCTACGGCAATATCGGCTATATGGGGCCGGGCCTCGCGCTCGCGGTGCTCGGGTCGAAGGCGGCGGCGCCGACCGCGCTGATCTTCTGCTGCGACAGCATCTTCCTGTTCACGATCGTGCCGCTCTTGATCGAGCTCTCCGATCGCGACCATCCCTCGCTCGTGCACGCCTTCGGCGTGGTGCTGAAACAGATCGTGCTCAATCCGCTGATCATGTCGGCCTGCTTCGGCGCGGCAGTCGCGGCGCTGCATATCGAGATGCCGGTCGCGCTCGACCGCACCATCACGTTCCTGCAGAATGCCGCCGCGCCGACCGCGTTGTTCGTGCTCGGCGTGACCGTAGCGCTGCGCCCGTTCGAGCGCGTGCCGTGGGAGGTGCCGGGTGTGATCGCGGTCAAGCTGTTGATCCATCCGCTCGCGGCGTTCGGTCTGATGCTGGCTTTCGGTCCGTTCGCGCAGCCATGGGCTGCGACGGCAGTTCTGATGGCCTCATTGCCGCCGGCGCTGAACGTGTTCGTGATTGCCCGTCAGAACGAGGCCTGGATCGAGCCCGCCTCCGTTGCGGTGCTGCTCGGTACCTTCGCCTCCGTGGTCACGCTCACCAGCGTGATGTGGGCGATCCAGAGCGGCCGGCTGGTGTTTCCGTGAGGGGGACTTAGCTGCGCCAGGTCGGCGTCAGGCCCTCGCGCATCGCAAAACGGCGGAGCGGGCCGATGGCGCCGAGCAGGTGCATGCCGACGGCACGGACCGGCTGGAGTGGCAGGAAGTCATTGAGCAGGGAGCGGTTGGCCATGTCGATCGCAAAGGTCCGGCTCAGAATGTCCGGACGCCGCGTCCGGTCGTAGCGCTTGAGCACGTCGGATGCCCCGGGATCCTGGCCCGCAGCGATCGCTTCACCTGCGAGCCGAGCGACGTCGGCGGCATCGCGCAGGCCAAGATTGAGGCCTTGCGCGCCGATCGGCGGAACCACATGGGCGGCTTCGCCGACCAGTGCGATGCGATCAGCGCCGAAGGATTTTGGACGCTCGATTGCCAGCGGGAACAGGTTGCGCCCTGGCTCGACCGTCATGCGGCCGAGGATCGAATGCGACTGCTTCTCGATCGCGGCCGACAGTTCCTCATCGCTGAGGCTGCGCAGCCGTTCGGCCTCCGCGGGCGCCGCGACCCAGACGATGCTGGAACGGTCGCCGGGGAGGGGCACGAACACGCAGGGACCCTGCGGCGTGTGGAACTCGGTCGAGACATTGCGATGCGGCCGCGCATGGGCGACGTTGAAAGTCAGCGCCGTCTGCGTCAGCTCGCGCCGCGTCACGGCGATGCCTGCGGCGTCGCGGCACAGCGAATGCCGGCCGTCGGCGCCGACGACGAGCCGGGCCGAGAGGAATTGTGCCGAGGCCGTGCGGATGGCGACGTCGTCGGCTTCGATCACGACGCTTTCCGCCTCGTCGTCGAAGCGGACGAGGTTGGAAAACTCAGCCGCGCGTGCTTCGAGCGCCAGCATGAGTGAACGGTTGTCGATATTGTAGCCGAAGGCGTCGAGACCGATCTCGTGGCAGGAGAACCGGACCTCCGGTGCACGAAACAGCCGGCCGGTGTCGTCGACGAGGCGCATGATTTCGAGCGCGGCCGCCTTGTCCTTGCAGCGCGGCCAGACATCGAGGTTCTCCAGGAGATCGATCGAGGCCCCTAGCAGCGCGGTGGTGCGGTTGTCGGCATAGGGCACCCGTCGCGCCACCAGCGCGGTCCGCGCGCCGGCCTGTGCCAATGCGATCGCCGCTGCGAGGCCCGCCGGTCCGCCGCCGATCACGGCGGTGTCATGGAGTGTCGATGCGTCTGTCATGGAACGACCTTTGACACGGCCCGCGGCAAATTCAAGCCCACCTATTTTGCCTGATTTTATCACGAATTGTGCGATAGCGCGCCGCAATGGCTTATGTGCAAACCGGCCTCATTCTGATAGCAGAGGCCATGGATACCCCAGAGGATTCCCTCAAGCCCACCCCCGCGATCCGTGCCGCGGCGCTCTCGGTGCACGTCTTCACCGCGTTCGGCGCAGCGCTCGCGCTGCTCGCGATGCTGGAGGCCGTGCGCGAGCACTGGGCGGCGATGTTTCAGTGGCTGGGCATCGCTCTCGTCATCGACGCGATCGACGGGCCGATCGCGCGGCGGCTCGACGTCAAGAACGTGCAGCCGAACTGGTCGGGCGACGTGCTCGATCTCGTGGTCGATTTCGTCACCTACGTGTTCGTGCCGGCCTATGCGATCGTCGCCAGCGGCCTGCTGTTGCCGGTCGCCGCGCCTTTGCTCGGCATCGCCATTATCGTCACCAGCGCGTTATATTTCGCCGATCTGCGCATGAAGGCCGATGACAATCATTTCCGCGGTTTCCCGGCGCTGTGGAATGCGGCGGCGTTCTATTTGTTCCTGCTGCACTGGCCGCCGCTGTGGTCGACGCTGCTGGTTGCCGCGCTCGTCGTGCTGACCTTCGTGCCGTTCCACGTGCTGCATCCGGTCCGGGTCGTGCGGCTGCGCTGGCTGACGTTGTCGCTGATGGCGATCTGGGCGGTGCTCGGCCTCTACGTGCTGGCGATGGATTTCCGCGTCGGCACCGGCGTGACCGTGGCGCTCTGCGCCATCGCGCTCTGGATCACCTTCAGCGACGCTCTGATACGATTGGTGCGGTCCTTCGCATGATGCAACTCATCACCAGCCCCGAAGCGTGGGCCGCGCTCCTGACATTGACGGCGCTCGAGATCGTGCTCGGCATCGACAACGTCATCTTCATTTCGGTGCTGGTCTCCCGCCTTCCCGAGAAGCAGGCGCACCGCGCCCGGCAGATCGGGCTTGGCCTGGCGCTCATCTTTCGCCTCATCCTGCTCAGTCTCCTGGTCTGGCTGATCGGCCTCACCGCGCCGGTGTTCTCGATGAACGGCTACGCCTTTTCCTGGCGCGATCTCATCCTGATCGGCGGCGGCCTGTTCTTGATCGCGAAGGCCACGCATGAAATTCACGGCGAGGTCGAATCCGATCACGGCGGGAGCGAGAAGCAATCGACAGGCAGCGCCTTCGCCTGGGTGATCGTCCAAATCATCGTCGTGGATCTCGTGTTTTCTCTGGATTCGATCATCACCGCGATCGGCATGGCGGAGGACATCCGGATCATGGTCGCTGCGGTCGTGATTGCCTGCGCGGTCATGTACGTTTCGGCGGGCCCGGTATCGCGCTTCGTCGCGGAGCACCCGACCACGAAGATGCTGGCATTGGCCTTCCTCGTGCTGATCGGCGTCGCGCTGGTTGCGGACGGATTCCAGTTCCACATCCCGCGCGGCTATATCTACTTCGCGATTGCGTTCTCGGCGGCGGTCGAGTTCTTCAACGTGCTCGCCAGGCGCAATCGCAGCAAAGTCGGCAAGCCGCCGGGCTGAGCGTTCCAGTCCGGTCAAGTTGACAAGGCGAGCGCGATGTCTTTCGTTTGCCGTCAGGAAGATCAGAGGAGGTCAGGTGATGACCAAAGCCGTCCGTGTCCACAAGGTCGGAGGCCCCGAAGCCCTGGTCTATGAGAGCGTCGATGTCCCGGCGCCCGGGCCCGGCGAGGTGCGCATCCGCCAGCACGCGGTCGGCCTGAACTTCATCGACGTCTACTACCGCACCGGTCTCTACAAGGCGCCGGGTCTGCCCTTCATTGCCGGCAACGAGGCCTCGGGCGAGGTCACGGCCGTCGGGCCCGGCGTGACGAATTTCCATCCCGGCGACCGTGTCGCCTATTATCACAATCTCGGCGCCTATACCGGCGAGCGCAACATCCCCTGGGAGAAGCTGGTCAAGCTGCCCGACCACATCACCCACGAGCAGGGCGCCGTGCTGATGCTGAAGGGGCTGACCGTCTGGTATCTTCTGCACAAGACCTTCAAGGTCGAGCCGCATCATCGCGTGCTGATCCACGCCGCCGCTGGCGGCATCGGCCTGCTCGCCTGTCAATGGGCGAGGGCGCTCGGGGCGCACGTCATCGGCACGGTCGGCTCGCGCGAGAAGGCCGAGCTTGCCGAGGCCAATGGCTGCGACCACGTCATCCTCTACAACGAGGAGGACTTCGTCGCGCGCGTCAAGCAGATCAGCCGCAACGAAGGCTGCGACGTCGTCTACGACGGCGTCGGCAAGGCGACGTTCCCGGGTTCGCTGTCCTGCCTGAAGCCACGCGGCATGTTCGTCTCGTTCGGTAATGCGTCGGGTCCGGTGCCGCCGTTCGCGATCGCCGAGCTCAACAATCACGGCTCGCTGTTTGCAACGCGGCCGAAGCTCAACGACTATGTCGGCACGCGCAAGGACCTGCTGGAGGGCGCCGACACGCTGTTCGCCGCCGTTATCAACGGCAAGCTGCACGTGCCGATCAACCACGCCTATGCGCTCAAGGATGCCGCCAAGGCGCATATCGATCTTGAAAGCCGCAAGACCACGGGGGCGTCGATTTTGAAGCCGTAGGTGTGCGGTCATCATTCGTGCTCGTGTCCCGGACAAGCTGCAACGCATAAGCGTTGCGGCGCAGAGCCGGGACCCAGAAAGCGACAGGGACCCTGCGGAGAGATGGGCCCCGGCTCTGCAGCGCACCGCCGAAGAGGCGCTGCGCTGCGTCCGGGGCACAGGCCTTACGCCACGCGCCGTGCCGCGCCGGCCTTGGTCAGGATGCCGTCGAGACAATCGATCATCTCGGCGATCTCCGTCTTCGTGACGTTCAGCGCTGGCATGAAGCGCAACGTATCGACCTGCGGCGCATTCAGGAGCACGCCTTGCTCGAACGCCTGCGCCACGATGCCGGGCGCGATCGGCAGCTTGAGGTCGAGCGCGAGCAACAGGCCGCGTCCCCGCACGCCGCCGAGCCCGTGCCGGGCCGAGACCTTCTGCAGCTCGCTTTCGAGCAGCAGGCCGGCCTCGGTGACTGACTGCAAGAACTCCGGCTTCTTGACCTCGTCGAGCACCGCAAGCCCCGCCGCGCACATGATCGGGTTGCCGTTGAACGTGCCGCCCTGATCGCCATGGGCGAAGCAGGAGGCGCGTTCGGTCGCAAGCAGCGCTGCGAGCGGCACGCCACCGCCGATGCCCTTGCCGAGCGTCATGATGTCGGGCGCAATCCCGGTGTGCTCGTAGTGGAAGAGTTTTCCGGTCCGGCCCATGCCGGTCTGGATCTCGTCGAAGATCAGCAGCAGGCCGTGCGCCTCGGTAAGCGCCCGCAGCTCCTGGAGGAACTGGTCGCTCGCCGGCCACACGCCGGATTCACCCTGGATCGGCTCGAGCATCACCGCAACGGTGTTGTCGTTGATCAGCTTCGCGACCGAGGCGATATCGTTGAGCTTCGCTTTCTTGAATCCGGCGACCTTCGGTTCGAACAAGGGCTCGAATGCCTTCTTGCCCGAGGCCGACATCGTCGCCAGCGTCCGTCCGTGGAAGCCGCCTTCGAAGCAGATGATCTCGAAGGCGCCGCCCTTGTGCAGGCTGCCATATTTGCGCGCGAGCTTGATCGCGCCTTCGTTGGCTTCTGCACCGGAATTGGCGAAGAACACCTGATCGAAGGCGCTGTCGTCGACCAGGGCCTGCGCGAGCTTCAAGCTCGGCTCGTTGTAGAAGGCCGGGCTCGGCGTCAGCAGCCGCTTGGCCTGCGCGGTGAGCGCCTCAGCAATCGCCGGCGGCGAGTGCCCGAGACAATTCACGGCCCAGCCCTGCACGAAATCGAGATAACGCTTGCGGCCGTCATCCCAGAGGTAGGAGCCGGCGCCGCGGACGAATACGGCCTTGGGCCGTGCGGTGATGTCCATCAGCGCGTCATACGGATGGGTCGCGGTCGTCATGTCAAGCTCCTCTGGAGGCGGGTGGAAAAGCGGCGCAAAAGCAGAAAGGCCGCACCTTGCGGGTGCGGCCTTCTCGAAGACTTAGGCTGAAATCAGTGGTTCAGCGGCGTCGTCGGACATGGCGCACCCTCTCCTCGTCGTGGGAGCGACGGCGGAGCATTTCGGTGCGCTGATGGGTCCGAGCGTTGATCATGGGGCGCGTCCCTACAGCCGAACCACGGGACTTGTCAAGCGGACAGTTTGCGAAACACGCGTCCGGCGTCTGCCACTCGGTCCGATGTCATTCGCCAAGTCATCGATCGTCCGGTCCGAAACCATCGCGCCTCTGGCGCGTTTGTGATCGCAGGACGCGAATTGGTTCGAACCTGGCGCACCATAATGCAGACCAAGAGGGACGGGACCAACAGACAGTTTTCAGCCTTGTCCGATACGACGTACCCGATCGACCTCGACAGCATTTGTGGCGCATTTCCGCCGGGCATCGAGGCGCCGCGACTACTGGTCGACTTCGCCGGCTGGCTCGAGGGGCGTCCCTGGGGCAGCGTCGGCTGCTTCTCGCTGCAAGGCCAGTTTTCTGACTCCGCGCCGATCGTCGACGGCAGTCCGTTGCGCGACCGCTTTTCGCTGTTCATGCGGCTGCCTGATGGATCAGCCGTGGGCGGCTGGTATGGCGCGGGTCTCGACCGGGACAATCCGCCGATCGTGGGGCTGGGCTCCGAGGGCGATTACGAGCTGTTGGCGCCGAGCCTCGATGCGATGCTGGCAAAGCTCACGTCGCAGCAATTCGACAACGCCTGGAGCGATCTGAAACCGCATGAGGAGGTCGAGTGCCAGACGGTCGAGCTCGCACAATGGCTCGCCGGCCAGCCCGCTGGCGAGGCGGCCACGCCCGACGATACGCCGTCTGAGCTGCCTGACTTTCGCGGTTTTGTGGAGAAGTGGAGCCGCGATCGCGAGGACTATTGGGCCAACCATCGGCTGATGGCCGAGCTCGGCTGGCGGCTGGCTGCGCATCTGCCCAAGGGCAAGAAGCCCTGGGACCAGACGCGTTTCGAGATCGCGATCGTCGGTGCGCAATACCAGGCGCGCGTGCTCTCGCAGGGGCCGCAGCCGTTCGAAGAGGCCGCTTCGATCGAGTCTCTGCTACGAGACCTCCGCGAGGAGATGCGTCGTGCGCAGCCCGAACTTGGCCTGTGGTACGCGATGAATTTCGGGCTGCATGCCGACGGCCGGATCATGCCGAGCTTCGCGTACGATCTGCGCCCGACCATTGACGGCGCGCCGGCGCTGCTATCCGAAGCGAAGGCCGATCTCGCGCGTGCGCCCAGGCCAGAGCGCTGGGTGCCGAAATGGCTGGTTTGATGAAGCTCTAGCTGCAGCGACACTCGCGGCAGCGCTGTTGCACGCGAATGTTCAAGAGGTCGTCATGCCCGGGCTTGTCCCGGGCATCCACGTTCTTGGCGCCGACGAAAAGGCGTGGATGGCCGGGTCAAGCCCGGCCATGACGTTGCGGAAGCGTCAGTACACACCGGCGTCAAAACCCCGCGACGCTGCCGTGCAGGTCGTATGCGTCGGCGCGCTCGATCTTGGCGGTGACGATCTCACCGACGCGCAAGGGACGGCGGCTGGAGAGATACACCGCGCCGTCGATCTCCGGCGCATCGGCCTTCGACCGGCCCTTCGCCACCGTCGGACCGACCTCGTCGATGATGATCCGCTGCCGCGTGCCGACCTTGCGCTTCAGCCGGCGCGCCGAGATCTTCTGCTGGCGGGCCATCAGCGCGTTGTAGCGCTCCTGCTTGACCTCTTCCGGCACGGGGTTCTCGATCGTGTTCGAGGTGGCGCCGGCGACCGGCTCGTATTTGAAGCAGCCGAGACGATCGATCTCGGCCTCGTCGAGCCAGTCGAGCAGATAGGCGAAGTCGGCATCGGTCTCGCCGGGGAAGCCGACGATGAAGGTCGAGCGTAGCGCGAGATCAGGGCATTCCTCGCGCCAGCGCTTGATCCGCGCCAGCGTCTTGTCCTGCGCCGCCGGCCGCTTCATCGCCTTCAAGACGTCGGGACTCGCATGCTGGAACGGGATGTCGAGATAGGGCAGCACCTTGCCCTCATTCATCAGCGCGATGATCTCGTCGACATGCGGGTAGGGGTAAACATATTGCAGCCGGACCCAGGCCCCGAGCTCGCCGAGCTCGCGCGCGAGATCGAGGAATTTGGCGCGGACCTGACGGTCCTTCCACGGGCTCTCGGCATATTTGAGATCGACGCCATAGGCCGAGGTGTCCTGCGAGATCACCAGCAGCTCCTTGACGCCGGCGCCGACCAAGCGCTCGGCCTCGCGCAGCACGTCATCGGCGGGGCGCGAGACGAGGTCGCCGCGCAGCTTCGGAATGATGCAGAAGGTGCAGCGGTTGTTGCAGCCCTCGGAGATCTTCAAATAGGCATAATGGCGCGGCGTCAGCTTGATGCCCTGCGGCGGTACCAGGTCGAGATGCGGATTGTGCGCCGGCGGCAGCGCGCGGTGCACGGCATCGAGCACGCTCTCATATTGCTGCGGGCCTGTGATGGAGAGCACGCCCGGATAGGCCTGCTCGATCGCTTCCGGTTCTGCGCCCATGCAGCCCGTTACGATCACCTTGCCGTTCTCGGCCATGGCTTCGCCGATCGCCGAGAGCGATTCCTGCTTGGCGCTGTCGAGGAAGCCGCAAGTGTTGACGATGACGATGTCGGCCCCGTCATGCTTGCGGGCGAGTTCGTAACCCTCCGCGCGCAGGCGCGTGATGATGCGCTCGGAATCCACCAAGGCCTTGGGGCAGCCGAGTGACGTGAATGAAATGCGCGGCGCTCTGTCCATGTATTCGCCTGGGCTCTACATCTGAATTGTTAGGATTTGCGGCCCAAGTAATTGAACCTATGAAAAAATTCAACAACTAACGTATGCGGTGCAGTGCTGAAACAGGAGGTTTCGGGCTTGATCCGAGGGAGTTAAACCGCGATGGGCCGTTTCATCCTTGGCTTGGCTTTCGTTACCGTTTTCTATGGGGTTATGTTCCCGGCGCGAGCTGAAGTCGACAAAATCCTCCATGTCTGCGACCGGCAAGAGCGAATGTGTCCGGAATTCAGGCCACGCGTGACAGCGCCCGATGGGTGGACCAGGGACGAGGCCGCGAGCCTCAAATACGGCGCCTCGATGTTCGTGCCCAACGGGAAGACATTCGGTAGAGCAGAAGCAATCATCTACGCCGAAGGCCGCTACAACAATGACCGGACCGAATTGGGTCAATGGGTCGCTGCCAGTGATCGGGATTGGGCGAAGACATCCGGAAAGAATGCCAAGATCACCACGCTTCCCTCGGTCAACCCCAAGGTCATCATCAAGCGCTACGACAATCCATCCCTGAAGGACCAGCCGATCGAAGTGATCGCGCATTACGCCGATCTCGACGAGGATGGCAATTCCTACGTCGTGCGGCTAGCCGTCTCCGGCCGCAATGAGGCGGCGGTGCTGGCCGCCGTGCCGCTTCTTGAGAAGATGATCGTTGGCGCGAAGATTCCGTGAGAGCGTATTCCCAGATACAGCTGCCGTCGGGCGGGAATGGGCGGCTTAAGAGCTTTCATTCGTTCCCTCAGGCGCACCGAGCGACACGAAGCTGACCTTGGCCGCAGCCGTCCGATCTGTATCTGATCCACCTGATTGATCGGCCTGAGCTAGTTCCAATTGCCATCATTACAACCCTTTGCATGGTTCGCGGGCGTGCTATGGATGAATCACCTGCCGCGAGTGAGCCATGAGCGCCGAACAGTCGCCCAAAATCGTGATCGTCGACGAAAGCCCTGTCAGGGCCGCGATCCTTGAGGAAGGGCTGCGGGAGGCCGGGTTCACCCAGGTCGTCCATATCAGCGAGATGCAGAGCCTGCTTGCCCGTATTTATGCGGTGGACCCCGACATCATCCTGATCGATCTGGAGAACCCCAGCCGCGACGTGCTGGAGGCGATGTTCCAGGTCAGCCGCGCCGTGAAGCGGCCGATCGCCATGTTCGTCGACCAGAGCGATTCCGCCTCGATCCAGGCCTCGGTCGAGGCGGGGGTATCGGCCTACATCGTCGACGGGCTGAAGAAGGAGCGCATCAAGCCGATCCTCGACCTCTGCGTGTCCCGCTTCAACGCCTTCGCCAAGCTCCAGGAGGAGCTGGAGCGCACCAAGTCGCAGCTGGAGGACCGCAAGATCATCGAGCGCGCCAAGGGCATCCTGATGAAGGTGAAGGGCCTCACCGAGGATGAGGCCTATGTGCTACTGCGCTCCACCGCGATGCGCGAGAAGAAGAAAATCGGCGAGATCGCGCAGTCGATCATCACCGCGTCGGAGATGCTGAAATGACCGCTCCCCTCCGCATCGGGTTCATTCCTCTGGTCGATGCCGCAGCCCTGATCGTTGCAGTCGACAAGGGGTTCACCGCCGCCGAAGGACTCGAAGTCGAACTGGTGCGCGAGGTCTCCTGGTCCAATGTCCGCGACAAGCTCAATATCGGCCTGTTCGACGCTGCACATCTGCTCGCGCCGGTGGCGATCGCGTCCTCGCTCGGGCTCGGTCACGTCAAGGTGCCGATCGCCGCGCCCTTCAATCTCGGCATCAACGGCAACGCGATCACGGTCTCGCCTGCGCTTCACGCCGCGCTGATGGAGGAGGTCGACGGCGACCGCTTCGATCCGCTCGTGACGGCCAAAGCGCTGGCGCGCGTGGTGGCCAAGCGCCGCAAGGCGGGTGCAGATCCGCTCACCTTCGGCATGACCTTTCCGTTCTCGACCCACAATTACCAGCTGCGGTTCTGGATGGCGGCGGCCGGCGTCGATCCCGACGAGGACGTGCGGCTCGTGGTGCTGCCGCCGCCCTACATGGTCGACAGTCTCGCCAACGGCCATGTCGATGCCTTCTGCGTCGGTGCGCCCTGGAATTCGGTCGCGGTCGATCTCGGCATCGGCCACATCCTGCATTTCGTCTCCGACATTCTGGTCCGCGCGGCGGAGAAGGTGCTGGCGGTCCGTCAGGTCTGGGCCGACAAGCATCCGGACGTGGTCGCCGCCCTCGTGCGCGCGGCGGTGAAGGGGGCCGAGTTCATCGAGGAGCCGGCGAACCTCGCCGAGGCGGCGCAGATCCTGGCACAGCCCGAGCGGATCGGCGTCGATGCCGAAGTCATCCAGCGCACCCTGACGGGACGGCTGAAGATCTCGCCGGATGGCACCTTCCGTGAAAGCGGCCGCTATCTGCTGGTCGGACGCGAGGAGGCCGGACGTCCCGATCCGGTTCAGGCCGCCTGGCTCTATGCGCAGATGGTGCGTTGGGGGCAGGCGGGCTTGAGCCCGGACGGCGTCAAGACCGCCATGGCCGTGTTCCGGTCTGATCTCTATGATGCCGCGCTCGGCCGCCGGCGGTCCGACGAGGCTCCCGCGGCCATCGGGGCCTTTGCCGGTCCTGCCTTCGATGCCGACAATATCCGCGGGCATCTCGAGGCCTTCGAGGTCGGACGCTGGAAGGCCTGATTCGTCGCTGCATAGCGTTTGAGCAGTTGGGTTCATCGACCAAATTTTGAGCGGCCTGCTCGAATTTCATGAGCGCCTCGGGCACCGGAGTTTTCCGGTAGCCTCGCTAATCCCTTGAAACCACAAAATCTTTCTTTTCGCTAAAGCTGGCACGCAACTTGAATGTTGCAGTGCGGCCAGCTTGTCACAGGTGCCTGCTGAGCCGAGTCCCGTAGCAACGAAGCTGATCGGACCGTTAGGTGGCCAAGCCGGCTCTCGTGCCAGCAGGTTCCCTTTCGGGTCGCGCCCATTTCCGTCGATGCCACCCCGGTGGCCGCAGGAGCTTCGTTACCGACCATGAAAATCGATACGCTCGCAGTCGACTTCACCGACGAGCAGAAACGCTATCTCGAAGGCTTCACGACCGGCTTGCAGATCAGCCGGGTCGGGCGCGGTCTCGGCGGCGGTGGCACCGGCAAGGCCAGCACTGAGCCCACCGGTCCTGATGCCGTGCACATCAAGGCGCAGGACAAGGTCATCGCCGCGGGCAAGAAGCTCGCCGACCAGGAGAAGTTCAAGCGCGACGAACATCCCTTCGACGCCTATCCGCGGCTGCGCCAGCAGGCGCTCGACAACGCGCCGCCGAGCCCGGCGGACAATTTCCGCTGGCGCTATTACGGCATCTTCTATGTCGCGCCGACGCAGGACTCCTACATGAGCCGCCTGCGGATTCCGAACGGCATCATGAAGCACTGGCAGCTGTCCGGCCTGGCCGATCTCGCCGACGAGCTCTGCGGGCCCTATAGCCACGTCACCACGCGCGCCAATCTCCAACTGCGCGAGATCCCGCCGAAGCACGCGATCAAGCTGCTCGAGGGCATCCAGGAGCTCGGCCTGTGCTCGCGCGGCTCCGGCGCCGACAATATCCGCAACGTGACGGGAACGCCGACCGCCGGTATCGATCCGCAGGAGATCATCGACACGCGGCCCTATGCGCGCGAATGGCACTATCACATCCTCAACGACCGCTCGCTCTACGGTCTGCCGCGCAAATTTAACGTCGCCTTCGACGGCGCCGGCAGGATCGCCGTGCTCGAGGAGACCAACGACATCGCGTTCACCGCTTATGAGGTGAAGGACGGCTTCGGCGTCGAGCCCGGAGTGTGGTTCCGCCTCGGCCTTGGCGGCATCACCGGTCACAAGGACTTTGCGAAATATTCCGGCATCATCGTCAGGCCGGAGCAGGCCACCGCCGTCGCCGATGCCATCGTGCGCGTGTTCATCGACCATGGCGATCGCACCAACCGCAACAAGGCGCGGCTGAAATACGTGCTCGACGCCATGGGCCATGACGGTTTCCTCAAACTCGTAGAGGAGCGGTTGAAGACGCCGTTCACGCGCGTGCCGGAAGAGGCGTTCGCGCCGCGGCCGGCCGCCGACCGCATGGCGCATGTCGGCGTGCACAAGCAGAAGCAGGACGGCCTCAACTGGATCGGCGTGTCGCTGACTCTCGGCAAGCTCACCTCCGAACAGATGCGGGGCCTTGCCAAGGTCTCGCGCGATCTCGGCGACGGCGAGATCCGCCTCACGGTCTGGCAGAACCTGCTGATTTCCGGGGTGCGCGACGAGAATGTCGCGCTTGCGGTCGCGGCGATCAAGCAGATCGGGCTCGCAGTCGAAGCCTCACATATCCGTGCCGGCCTGATCGCCTGCACCGGCAATGCCGGCTGCCGCTTCGCCGCTGCCAACACCAAGCGCCATGCCGCCGAAATCGGCGACTGGTGCGAGCCGCGCGTCGCGATGGACAAGCCGGTCAACATCCACGTCACCGGCTGTCACCATTCCTGCGCGCAGCACTACATCAGCGATATCGGCCTGATCGGGGCGCGCGTGCCGATCAACGAGGAGGACACGGTGGAGGGCTATCACCTCTTCACCGGCGGCGGGTTCGGCCCCGACGCGGATGTCGGGCAGGAGGTCTATCACGACCTCAAGGCCGAAGACGCGCCGAAGACGGTCGAGGCGCTGCTCAAGGCCTATATCGCCCATCGCGCGTCTGCCGATGAAAGCTTCCTCTCCTTTGCGCGCCGCCACGACGGCGAAACGCTGCGCAAGCTTGCCGATGCACAGGTGTCCGCATGAATCAGATCACGCCTCCGCCGAAGCTCGATATCATTCCCGCCAGCGCGCCGTTCTCGGACGCGCAGCGCTCCTGGCTGAACGGCTTTTTCGCTGGACTGCTGTCGCCTGATCTCGCCGCGCCGCTGTCGGCGGAGCAGGGCGCCGCCGTCATGCAAGGCGCAGCCGGTGACGGTGATGATGGCGAAGCGCCGTGGCACGACCAGACCATGCCAATCGCCGACCGGATGAAGCTCGCCGAGGGCCGCCCCGTGCGCCGCAAGATGATGGCGGCGATGGCGCAGCAGGATTGCGGCCAGTGCGGCTACAATTGCCACGACTATTCCGAGGCGATCGCGAGCCGCAGCGAAGCGCGGCTCAATCTCTGCGTTCCCGGCGGTAAGGACACCGCGCGGATGCTGAAGTCGCTGTACGAGGAGCTCGACAAGGCGCCTGCGGCCAAGGCGGCGGACAAGGCCGATGCTCCGGCGCCGGCCGTCACCGTCACGATCGCAGAGCCGGGCCGCTCGCGCGACAACCCCGTTGCCGCGACCTTCCTGTCGCGCCGTCTGCTCAACAAGGGCAAGTCGGAGAAGGAGACCTATCACGTCGAGTTCGATCTCTCCGAGAGCAAGCTCGACTACGTGGTTGGTGATTCCTTCGGCGTGTTCGCGCGCAACGATGTCGGCCTCGTCGACCAGATCATCGCGCTGCTCGGGGCCTCTCACACCACCAAGGTCAACGGCAAGACGCTGCGCGAAGTGCTGATCGACGACGTCTCGCTGTCGCCGGCGCCCGACTCGCTGTTCGAGCTGATCTCCTTCATCACCGGCGGCGCGGCGCGCGAGAAGGCGCGGGCGCTGGCGCAGGGCGAGGATCCCGATGGCGATGCCGCAACCCTCGACGTCATGGCGGCGCTGCAGAAATTCTCGGGCACGCGGCCGCATCCGGAGGCCTTCGTCGAGGCGCTGGAGCCGCTGCAGCCGCGGCTCTACTCGATCTCGTCGTCGCACAATGCGACGCCGGGCAAGCTGTCGCTGACGGTCGATTCCGTGCGCTACCTCGTCGGCAAGCGCAAACGGCTCGGTGTCGCCTCGACCTTCCTCGGTGAACGCATTGCTGAGGGCGAGAAGCTCAAGGTCTATGTACAGAAGGCACACAATTTCGGCCTGCCGCAGGATGCGAAGACGCCCGTCATCATGATCGGCCCGGGCACCGGCATCGCGCCGTTCCGCGCCTTCCTGCTCGATCGCAAGGCGACCGGTGCGCCCGGCAAGAACTGGCTGTTCTTCGGCCATCAGCGCAGCGATTGCGACTTCTTCTACCAGGAAGAGCTCAATGCGATGAAGACATCAGGGCTTCTCACGCGCATGTCGCTGGCCTGGTCGCGCGACGGCGAGAAGAAGTTTTACGTACAGGATCGCATGCGCGAGGTCGGCCGCGAATTGTGGACCTGGCTTGCCGAAGGCGCGCATCTCTACATCTGCGGCGATGCCAAACGCATGGCCAAGGACGTCGAGCGTGCGCTGGTCGACATCGTCGCCCAGTTCGGCGCACGTTCGACGGATGAAGCCGTCAGCTTCGTCGCCGAGCTCAAGAAGTCCGGCCGCTTCCAGGCTGACGTTTACTAGGGTGTCACGCAAATCGGCTGACTCGCCCTTGGGCGACCGTCATCCGATTGTCATCCGCGGGTTCCCGCCAGCTTGGATTTTAACGAATAGGATTCTCGGAACCGGGGACTGTAGAGAATTTGTACCCGCGATGGGCCGGCTTGAGAGAATCCCCATCGCTATTTTTGCCACCGTCTTGCCTCCCGCCCTGGTTGATCCTTCATAATCCCGCAAATGGGGCGTTGGAGATCGACCATGCGCGAACTATCGGCGGAAGCCAGGCTGCACTTTTACGCGCGCTCGCTCTCGCGGCGGACCGGGGCGAGCATGCACCATATCGCGATGTACAGCGCTTTCGCCGTCATCGCCGCGATCGTGTTCGGCACGCTGTCGGTGCATCCGTTTTGATTTAGATGCGTAGGGTGGGTTAGCCGAAGGCGTAACCCACCAACTACGTTTCCGCATTTGCTGAAGCATGGTGGATTACGCTTCGCTAATCCACCCTACAAACAAAGCTTTCACCCGCGCTTGAACGGCGCCACCTCGATCCCTGCATCCTTCAACGCCTGACGCACGCCGCGCGCGATGTCCACCGCGCCGGGCGTGTCGCCGTGGATGCAGACGGTGTCCGTGCGCATCTTGATGATCTTGCCGGTCACCGAGACCACCGCGCCGTCCTGCACCATGCGCACGACGCGATCGGCGATCGCCGTGGCATCGTGCAGCACCGCGCCCGGCTTCTTGCGCGAGACCAGATTGCCGTCGTCCTCATAGGCGCGGTCGGCGAACACCTCGTGCACCATCGGCAGGTTGGCCGCTTCACCCGCCTTCACCAGTTTCGAATTGGCGAGCACGACGAAGATCAGATTGGGATCGACCGCCCTGATGCCGGCGGCGATCGCCTTCGCCGTCATGTCGTCCTCGCAGGCGACGTTGGAGAGCGCACCGTGCGCCTTCACATGGGTCACCTTGTGACCGGCCGCAGTCGCGATCGCCTGCAGCGCGCCGATCTGGTAGGCGACGAGGTTCTCGATCTCGGAGGCCTTCAGCCCCGCGATCGGATGCCGGCCGAAGCCGTGCAGGTCGCGATAGCCGGGATGCGCGCCGACCGAGACGCCGCGCGCCTTCGCCAGCTCCACCGTCCGGCGCATGATGTCGGGGTCGCCGGCATGGAAGCCACAGGCGACGTTGACCGAGCTCGCCAGCTCGATCATCGCGGCGTCGTTACCCATCTCCCACGCGCCAAATCCTTCGCCGAGATCGCAATTGAGATCGACTGTCTTCATGGTTGCTCTCCGCCTCTGGTCTTGTTGCCGTTCACGGTTCTGCCGCGACCTGCCACGTCCCGGCATCGACGGCGCTCACGGCATAGCCCGCAACGTTGGCGTCGCTGAGTGCCTCGATGTTGAGCGCAACCGTATCGGACGAGCGCAGGCGATCGGGCAGGTTGCGGATCGCTTGCGCGAATTTGCGCGCCTCATCCTGCGCCTCGGCCATGCTGACCGCCTTGAAGCGGAACGCCGTTCCCGCCGAGGTTTGCGCGAGGCGGCCGACATCGGCCGTGATCACGGTTGCGATCTTGGGATAGCCGCCGGAGGTGCCGCGGTCCATCATCAGCGCGATCGGCGCGCCGTTGCCGGGCACCTGGATGCTGCCGTTGACCGTGCCGTCGGAGACGATGTTGTGGCCGTGCAGATGCTTGATCGCGGGGCCTTCGAGCCGGTAGCCCATGCGGTCGGAGGTCGCCGAGATCTTCCACTCGCTATCCAGGAACAGCGCCTTGTTGGCGTCGTCGAACTCGTCGTCCTGCGGCCCCAGCAGCACGCGGATCGGACCGCCCACGGGCTTGGGCAGCTCGATCCGCAGCTCGCTCGCGCCGCTCGCGGCATCGACGCTGAACTCGTCACCGGCCTGGAGCGGGCGCGGGTAGGGGCTGCCGAGCCCGGCACGGGCATTGACCGCAAGGCTGCCGAACACCGGCTCGCCCTTGATGGCGCCTTCGATCGCGAGATAGGTGAAGGCGCCGCCACGGGCAAAGCCGAGCGTCAGCGTTTCGCCGTCCTTCAGCGTCACCGAAGTGCCCATCGCCACCGGGCTGCCGGCAACGTCCGCATTGCGCGGCGCGCCTGACATTGCAACGCGCACTGCCCCGTCACGCGCGGTGAAGGACGCTCCGAACGGGCCGATCTCGACGGCGGCGGCGAACGGTGCGTTGCCGACCAGCGTGTTCGCCGCAGCCAGCGACAGCCGGTCCATCGCCCCGCTCACCGTCAGGCCATAGCGTTGCGCGCCGAAGCGGCCGCCATCCTGGACGGAGCTTGCAGGACCGATGCTGGCGACGACGAGCCGGCTCATGCGTCCACCTGCTCGGCGACGATCTCGCCGGCTTCCGCAGCGCGGTCCAGTTCGTCGAACGTCTTGTGGTCGATGGCGAAGAAGGTCACGCGGTCACCGGGCTCGGTGAGGAAGGTCGGATTGCGATGGAGCTGATAGGTTCTGACGGGCGTGCGGCCCAGAAGGTGCCAGCCGCTCGGCGCGGCCAGGCATTGGATGCCGGCCTGGACGCCGCCGACCGAGATCGTGCCGGCGGGCGTCAGCAGCCGCGGGTTTTGCCGCCGCGACATGTGCAGGAATTTGTCGAGGCCGCTGAGATAGGACCAGCCAGGCGTGAAGCCGATCATGGCGACCTTATAGTCGCCGCCGGCATGACGGGCGACGATGTCGTCGGGCGTGGTGCCGAGCGTCTTGGCGACGTCCTCGAGGTCGATGCCGTGCTCGCCGCCATAGGCGACGGGAATGCGCCAGCGGCGGGCCTTGGTGGCCGGCGGCAGCGGCTGGCTGGCCAGCGCGAGCAACTTGTCACCGAGCGTATCGAAGCCGATCTCGCCGGGATCGTAATGCACCAGCAGCGAGCGATAGGTCGGCACGGTCTCGGTGATGCCGTCGATGGGCGCCGCGGCAAGCGCCTTGTCGAGCGCCAGCACGCGCTGGTTGGCCTCGTCGTCGATGGTGTGGCTGAACTCGACCGTGACGGCGCTGTCGCCACTGGGCAGGAGGCGGGGCGGGGGAAGCGTCGCGGCCATGAGCTGTCGAAGAGCTGTCGAAATCGGGCTTCGGAGGAGGCGGCCCTCAGCGTGAGAGTTCCGCCTCGTCCTGCTTCGCGTAAATGCGCCCGCAAGTCCAATAAATTAATGCAAGGGGGTGCGATAAAGCCTTGTTATCGCGTCGCATAATAGCCCGGCGGCCTTGCATTATTGGCGGTCTCTTCGCTCTTGACGCAAGGGCTGCGGCTCGCAAGATGCGCGCGTTCTTTCCCACACCTCGGAGCTCGTCTGTTTCCATGTCGCTGTCCCCCGAAGCCCGCAAGACCCTCGCCGGCATCACCACCGCCACCATCACCACGGTCCTGCTGAAGAAGGGCCTGCGCAACGTGTGGATGCGCGGTGCGCGGCCGCTGCGTCCGGGGCTGCCGCGTCTGGTGGGACCTGCCTTCACGCTGCGCTTCGTGCCGGCCCGCGAGGATCTGGCGACGCCGGAATCCTGGTCGTCGCCGATCTCGACCCGCACCGCGATCGAAGCGATGCCCGACGGCTGCATCGCCGTGGTCGACGCCATGGGCATCACCGATGCCGGCATCTTCGGCGACATCCTCTGCGCGCGCATGGTCAAGCGGGGCGTCACCGCACTCGTCACCGACGGCGTCGTGCGTGACGTCGAGGGCGTGCTCGGCACCAATCTGCCGGTCTGGTGCGACGGTTATGCCGCGCCGCCGTCGGTCGCGGGCCTCACCTTCGTCGGCTGGGGCGAGCCGATCGGCTGCGGCGGGGTTGCGGTATTCCCGAACGATATCGTGGTCGCCGATCAGGATGGTTGCGTGCTGATCCCGCAGGCGATGCTCGATCACGTGCTCAACGAAGGCGTCGAGCAGGAGCGCATGGAGGCCTGGATCGTCAACGAGGTCAACAACGGCGCGGTGCTGCCGGGCCTCTATCCCATGAACGCCGAAACCAAGGCGCGCTACGCCGCCAGCAAGAAGTAACGAAAAACGAGGACCCCATGGAGATCACTGTTGCAGGCACGCGCCCGACCCGCCGCGCGCCCAAGGAAAACTTCACCGGAACGGTGTGGCAGGACCCCGTCATCATGGCGCCCGCGCCGGCACGGTTGAACTGCTCGCGCGTTGCATTCGAGCCGGGCGCGCGCACCAATTGGCATCACCATCCGCTCGGGCAGACGCTCTACGTCATCTCCGGCGTCGGACGCGTCCAGACCAAGGGTGGTCCCGTCAGGGAGATCCGTCCCGGCGACACCGTCTGGATTCCGCCGGGCGAGTTGCACTGGCACGGCGCATCGCCGACCAACGGCATGTGCCACATCGCCATGCAGGAAGCGCTCGACGGCGTCTACTCGACCTGGCTAGAGCCGGTGACCGACGCGGAGTACGGAGCCGCGGTCGGCTGAAGCTCTCGTGTCCCGGACAAGACGCATCGCACAGGCGATGCGGCGCAGAGCCGGAACCCAGAACCTTCAACGACCAAAGATGCTGGGTCCCGGCTCAGCGGCGTAGCGTTGCACGCTGCACCGCGTCCGGGACACGGACGCTCACATCCTTTCCGCCGTCCATGTGCCCGTGCACATGGCGCCGCGCCAGGTGCCGGAGCCGGACGTTCCGCTGAGCCGGCCAAAGCCGACGGCGCGCTTGATGCCGGTGCTCAGGGTGACGTTGATGCGGCCGGCATCGGCGACGCGGCCCGACGCCGTCACTGCGGCGCTGCTCGATGCGATCTGGCCGTTGTTGATGCCGATCGCGACGGTCGCGCCGTTGCCGCAGGCCTGGCTCGATGAGGCGATGCGGACGTTCCACGCGCCGTCGAAACTGCTCGTCGCAGCGTTCGCCGGTGCGAGCGGGACAGCGATGACGGCGGCGGCGGCGAAGAGAGCCTTGCGAAACGCGTTCATGACACGCCCCTTTGGTTGACCATGCGGGGACGGTGACATGCGTGCGGAACCGGCGATGTGAGGGCTGTCACGCGCGCAGGAGGCTGTGTGAGCCTGCGCACGCCGGCACGGCAGGGCGCAAAGCAAAGGGGCCCGCATCATGGGCCCCTTGTCTTCGCAAGAACGATCAGATCAGTTCACCCGCGTCCAGGTCTGGCCGCCGCAAAACATGCCGCCGAAGGCGCAGCCTTGCACGCGCAAGCGGTCGGTGCCCTTCATCGCGATGGTCGAATCGTAGGTCGATCCGGAATTGGGATCGAGGATGCGGCCCGACCATTTCTGGTCCTTGCCGGGCTTCATGTTGATCAGGACCTGCTCGCCGTTCTGGTTCGATTTGCTATCGACCGAATAGCCGCAGAGATTGCTGCCGCATTGCTCGATGCGGACCTTGCCTTCCTTCTCCTCGGTGAGCCAGACGCCGAGCGGCGAGCTGAGGTCGCGCGTGGGCGCGGTTGCCGGAGCAGCCGGTGCTGCGGCCGCCTGCACGGGAGCGGGAGCGGGAGCGGGAGCGGGAGCCGGGGCGGGCGGCGGAGGTGGCGCCGCTGGCGCAGTGGCCACGGTCGGAGCGGGGGGCGGCGCCACGGCGGGCGCGGCCTGCTGCTCGGCCGGCGCCGGGGCCGGCGGGGGGAGCACGGCCGTATCGGCCGGCGCGTTGGTCGCAGTCGTGGTCGGCGGCGGAGCCGGCGGTGGCGGGGCCGGAGGCGGTGCAACGGCCGCAGCTGCAGGCGCCTGCGCGGCTGCGGGCGGTGCGACAGGAGCGGGAGCTGGTGCCGGTGCGGCAGGCGCCTGCGGATCGACCGTGGCCTGCTGCGGCGCCTGCTCGTTCTTCTTGGCCTTCTTGGGCTTGCTCTGGCCCGTATTGTCATACACGCCGGGAATCTGGACCGTGCCGCGGTCCGGATCGATCCGGATGGTGCGGCCGCCATATTCGAAAGTGTACTGGGCCTGTGCAGCCGTGCTCGCCAAAAGGAATGCGGCCGTGGCCAACAGCTTCCTCATTTCCGTCTCCTGAACCGGTGGTCCCCGCACCGACGCTTACGCGCCGATCCGATCTTCAAAAGTGATCTAGATCACTGTTCTCGGTATGAGTCGTGCTCGCGCCGACCTTGGTTCAATAACGCCGAACTCTGCCTGGAGTTGGGCGGGCGGCGCCCGGCCTGCGCTTGGTCGGTGAAAATCCGGCGCGCCGCGCCTATTTCCGCGGGCAGCCCGCACTGGCCGCCTGTTGGGCGCGGGCAAGCGCTGCGTCGTTGGCCTTGTCGGCATGGACATCGACCGAGCCGACGAGGCAAGCCTTTGCGCCGCTGATCGCAAACACGGAGAGCTCCTGGAGCTCCTTCTCATCGTCGACCGTTCGCCAGGTACGGATCACCGCGGCCCTTGGGACACCGCCACGCATGATCCATTGCACCTTTTCGCCGAACGACTTGCCGGCACCGCGCCATTGCGCAGTCGGTCCGGACACCTTCTCGATCGCGCTGCGAGGCGCGATCGTGATCGATACGATGTTGCCTTCGTCGGCAAAGCTCACGACGTAACCGGCCGGACCCGGGCAGGTCCACAGACCGAGTTCGTCTGTCGACTCGTCCTTGCAGGCCGGCCCGGTTGCGGGCGTGAACTTCGTCTGCGCGAGCGCGCCCTGGACTCCGCCGATCCCGAGCAAGATTGCGATTGCCAATTCCCTTCGCATTGCTAATCGAACCACGCCGCGTAGATATTCTTGTAGCTGCCGTCTTCCATGGAGATGTGCAGCCACTGGTCGACGAAGGCTTTCAACGCCATGTCGCGCTGGAGCCAGTAGGCCTTCTCGGAGAAGTCGAACGGCTTTTCGGGATGCACCGCGCAGAGCACGCCGGCGTGCTGCTTCTGCTGGTAGCGCGTCTCGGAAGCGTCGGTCATCATCAGATCGGCGTTGCCCTTGGCGATCTCATCGAAGATCACGGTATTGTCGGCGAACACCGTGATCTCGGCCTCCTTGATGTTGGCACGTGCGAAGCGCTCGTTGGTGCCGCCGGGATTGACGATGATGCGAGTGCCCTTCTTGTCGATGTCGGCGATGCTCTGGTACTTGCCGACATCGGCGCAGCGCGCGATCGGCGTCTTGCCCTCGCGCATGATCGGCGTGGAGAAAAAGCCCTTCTTCTGCCTATCGAGCGTGACCGAGACGCCGCCCATGGCGATGTCGAACTGGTCGGCCTCGAAATCCTTCATCAACTTCGGCCAGGCCGTCGGTACGAATTCGACCTTGACGCCGAGCGCCTTGCCGAGCGACTGCGCCATGTCGACGTCGAAGCCGCTGAACTGCTGCGTGGTCTTGTCCAGGTAGGTGAACGGCTTGTAGTCGCCGGTCATGCCGACGCGCAAGGTGCCGCGCTTGACGATCTCGTCGAGGCGCGAGGACGATGCCTGCTGCGCATGCGCCGAGACAGTCACCAGCAACGTCACGGCCAAAGCCGTCCAGATTCGAGCGATCATCTCTTTTCCACCCATGCCCGAGCTGCCATTATGCAGCTCTTGAGTGTGGATTTAGACCAGATGCTCGTTGTTGGCGAGGTGGAAGTGAAGGAAATTCAGAGATGACAATTTCGATGTACGAGGCTTCGGTGGGCTTCTTCGTGCCTTATTTGCGCAACCTGTCCACGCTGCTCGACAAGGGCGTCGCGTATGCCGAGGTTCGCAAGTTCAACCCGGCGGTCCTGCTCGGGATGCGCATGGCGCCGAACATGTACGATCTGGCGCAGCAGGTCGGCGAGGCCTGCCGCCATGCCACGGTCGCTCCGGCCTTGCTGGCCGACCGCGAGCCGGTGGCGCTGCCGGTGCTCGAGCACGACATGGCCGGGCTTCAGGCGCGCATCGCGACATCGATCGAGTTCATCGAGAGCCTGCCGCGCGCCGAGATCGACGCGTCGGCCGAACGCAATGTTTTCTTCAGGCTGAAGAACGGCACCGAGCTGCCCTTCACCGGGCGGGCGCTGTTGCTGACCTTCAGCGTCCCCCAGTTCTTCTTTCACGTGACGACGGCCTACGACCTCTTGCGGCATGCCGGCGTCGAGCTGGTGAAGAAGGACTATCTAGGAAGGAAGTAGTTGGGCGGGTTCGGTGCACACCTCTCCCTTCGGGAGAGGCGTGCGGAGAGATCGGGGCGCAAACTGCCCTACGCTTCGCCCTTGCGCTCGTAATCGGCGAGCGAGCTGCGGCCGGCGATCTCGCTGCGCAGCTCTTCGAAGCGACGGTGTGCCTCGTCCTCGCGCTCGTCGACGAAGCGCACGGCGGCCTCGCTCGTCATCGGGCCGCTGATCACGGGGGCGGATTGCTCGCCGATGGTCTCATGGACGTAGAACTGGTCGTCGTCGCCGCGATGGACCGTCCATTTCAGCCGGATCGCCACCATCGGGCCGGGGCCGACCTTGCTGTAGCCGTCGGCATCGGTGTGCTCCGGCACCAGCGGCTGCTCCTCAACCAATGGATGCTCGTCGACCGATGCATGCTCGTCGAACGATGCATGCTCTTCGACCGACGGATGCTCTTCAGCCGCCTGATACGCGTCGACGACCCGCTGATCGTCGGCGTCCGTGTGCTCGCGCTCTCCGGCAACCACGATCTCGGTCTCGGTTTTGCGAATGACGAGAACGGGCTCGGGGTTCTCCAGAATGCTGGCGATGGTGGCCAGCGTTTGGTCGGTCGGATCGATCTCTGACAAGGGGGCATCCTCCAGCTCGACGCGCCGGCCAGTCTGTCCCGCTGCCGCCGCGCTTCCGCCTCCATTACGCGCGCTTGATTAAGGCTGAGTTGGGGCCCGATCTGCACCAAAATGGGACGCTTTCTGGCGTGCCGAAGGCGCTTTATCGGCCCAGCACGTCCTGATTGATGATGTTCTGGCGGATGGGATCGCCGTCCAGCACACTGAGGATGTTGCGCGCGGTCTGCTCGCTCATGCGGCTCACAGCTTCGACCGTAACGCCGGCGACGTGGGGCGCCATGATGACGTTGGGCAGCGCGAACAGCGCGTTGCTGATTGGCGGCGGCTCGACCTCGAACACGTCAATGCCGGCGCCGGCGAGCTTTCCGGAGGTGAGGGCGTCGTACAGCGCAGCTTCCTTCACGATTCCGCCGCGCGCGGTGTTGATGAGATAGGACCCTGGCTTCATCCGTCCGATCCTGTCAGCATCGAACAGGCCGATGGTTTCCGGCGTCTTGGGGCAGTGGATGGTGACGAAATCGGCGCCCGGCAGTGCGGCATCGAGATCAGTGACCGGCTCGCATCCGGCCGCCTTGATGTCGGCGGCGTCCTTGTAGGGATCGTAGACCTGCACCTTCATCTCGAACGCCAGACAGCGCTTGGCGGTGCGGCTGCCGATGCGGCCGAATCCGATGATCAGCACGGTCTTGCTGTAGAGATCGAACGGCAGCATGCCGAGGCGGTCGGCCCAGGTGCCCTCCTTGACGCAGGAATGCAGCTCCTGCGCGCGCTTGGCCAGCGTCAGCATCATGAACAGCGCCGCTTCCGCGACCGATGGCGAGTTGGCGCTGCCGGCGACCATCAGCGGCACCTTGCGGCGGGAGAGGGCGGGCACGTCCACGGCGTCATAGCCGACGCCGATGCGGGTCACCACCTTCATGTCTCTTGAGGCTTCGAGCTCGGTCTCGCCGAAGGCGGTGGCGCCGAGCGCCACGCCATGGACGGAGCGTGGCTCTTCAGCAGGGCTTCGAAATCCTTGGCCGAGATCAGGTTCGGAAATTCGACGAGCTCGATATCGTCCCGCTGGGTGAGGAGGGCGCGCGCCCCTTGCGACAAAGTTTGCGTAACGAAAATCTTCTTCTTGTTGGTCGCCATCATCCCCTGCCTGCGCGAGTTTCTTGTCCGGCCCTCATAATACGAGGCCGGACGCCTCGTTTAGCAGGTGCATGTTGTTGAGGTCCATCGCCAAACGCATGGGTGCTCCGTCCTTGGCGCCGGCGTTGGGATTGACGCGGCCGCAGATCGGCGTGCCCTCCAGCCCGAAATAGACCAGCGTCTCCATTCCCATCGGCTCGGTGACGTCGAGCACGGTCTCGAAGGTCTCGACGCCGGGTTCGAGATGCGCGTGCGCCTCGGTGAGATGCTCGGGGCGAAGGCCCAGCAGCAGCTTCTCGGTGCGCGGCAGCGCATTGTAGCGCGCGGCGCGGGCGGGCGGCAGCGGAAAGGCGATGCGGTCGGTGAGGCGGATTTGGAGCGTGCCGCCGACATCTTCGAGCCGGCACGGGATGAAGTTCATCGCGGGCGAGCCGATGAAGCCTGCAACGAAACGCGTCGCAGGCTTGTGGTAGAGCTCGTTCGGCGTGCCGATCTGCTCGATCTTGCCCTTGTTCATGACCACGACGCGGTCGGCCAAGGTCATGGCCTCGACCTGGTCGTGGGTGACGTAGACCGTGGTGGTGCGCACCTTCTGGTGCACCTTCTTGATCTCGATCCGCATCTGCACGCGGAGTTTCGCGTCGAGATTGGACAGCGGCTCGTCGAACAGGAAGACCTTCGGATTGCGCACGATGGCCCGGCCCATGGCGACGCGCTGGCGCTGGCCGCCGGAGAGCTGCTTCGGCTTGCGGTCGATCAGGTCGGTGATGTCGAGGAGGCGGGCAGCCTCGGTCACCCGCGCCTTGATCTCGGCCTTGGGGTAGTGCTTCAGGCGCAGGCCGAACGACATGTTCTCCGCGACCGTCATGTGCGGATAGAGCGCGTAGTTCTGGAACACCATCGCGATGTCGCGGTCCTTCGGCGGCACATCGTTGACGATGTCACCGCCGATCATGATGTCGCCGTCGCTGATGTCCTCGAGGCCGGCGATCATGCGCAGCGTCGTCGACTTGCCGCAGCCGGAGGGGCCGACCAGCACGATGAACTCATGGTCGGCGATGTCGAGGTCGATGCCGCGCACGGCTTCGACATCGTCGTAACGCTTAACTACCTTCCGCAAAGCAACGTCAGCCATGAGACATCAACCCTTTGTCGCACCGGCGGTCAGGCCGGCAATGTAGTAGTCCATCAGGAACGCGTAGATGATCAGCGGCGGCGCGGCGCCGAGCAATGCGCCGGTCATGATCTGCCCCCAGTTGAAGACGTCGCCCTTGATCAGCGTGGTGGTGATGCCGACCGGCAGCACCAGCTGATCCACCGACGTCGTGAACACCAGGGGATAGAGGAACTGCGCCCAGGAGACGGTGAAGGCGAAGATGGTCGCTGCGATCAGCCCGGGCAGGGCGACGGGGATGAAGATCCGCGTCAGCGTCTGGAGCCAGGAGGCGCCGTCGATGAGGGCGGCCTCGTCGAGCTCCTTCGGGATCGAGGCGAAATAGCCGATCATGATCCAGGTGCAGAACGGCACCGTCAGCGTCGGATAGATGAACAGCAGCACGTACCATTTGTTGAGCAGCGTAATGCCAGTCACGTCCTGGACAACCGCCAGCATCTTGAACAGCGGAATAAACAACAGACTGTCGGGGACCAAATAGGTCAGGAAGACGCCGGTCGCGAGCGTCGTCGAGCCCCAGAACTTCATCCGCGCCAGCGCAAACGCCGCGGGAATGCTGATCAGCATCGTCACGATCACGACGACGATGGAGACGATGGCGGAATTCCAGAAGAAGCGCAGAAACTGGTTCGAGGTCAAAAGCTCGACGTAGTTCGACAGGGTGGGATTGAACACCCACCAGGGGTTGGTCGCCGCCGAAATCTCCGCGCTGCTCTTGAGCGAGGTGATCAGCATGTAGATCGGCGGGGTCAGCGAGAAGATCGCGAACAGCACCAGGAAGAAGTAGGACCAGCGCAGCGCCCAGGCGCGATCCCGGCTCATGCTGCGGTATTTGACCTTCCGCGTGGGGCCGCTTTTGTCGATTGCGAGCGTGCTCATCAGGCTTCGTTCCCACGTTTGCTGACATCGCGCAGAATGAAGATTGCCGCGACTGCGAGGATTGGCACCATGAACAGCGAGACGCAGGCGCCGAGCGGAATGTCGCTGCTTTGAATGCCGACCTGGAACGCCCAGGTGGCGAATATGTGCGTGGAGTCCAGCGGGCCGCCCGAGGTCAGGATTCGCACGATGTCGAAATTGGCGAAGGTGACGATCAGCGAGAACAGCGTGGTGATGGCAATGATGTTGCGCATCATCGGCAGCGTCACGTACCAGATCCGCTGCCACCAATTGGCGCCGTCGATGGCGGCCGCCTCGTAGAGCTGGTCCGGCACCGATTTCAGCGCCGCCAGGTACATGATCATGAAGAATGGTGCGCCATACCAGACGTTGACGAGGATGACCGAGAAGCGCGCCCAGAAGGTGTCGCCGAGCCAGGGGATCGGGCCGATGCCGAAGAACGACAGCGTGTAGTTGAAGGCGCTGTAGGAGGGGTCGAACAGCCACAGCCAGGCCAAAGTGCTCATCGCCGGAGGGATCACCCACGGCACCAGCAGCATGCCGCGCCATTTGCGTTGGCCCTTGGCCGGCAAATTGTGCACGAAATGAGCGACGATGAAGCCCAGCAGCGCTTTGAAGAACACCGCGGTGATGGCGAAGATGCAGGACTGCCTCACGACCATCCAGAACGTGTCGCGCTTGAACAGGAAGGTGAAATTGTTTAAGCCGACGAACTTCTGCATCGACTTGTTCAGCGTCGCCAGATGCATGGAGTAGAAGGCCGGATAGAGCACGAGCGAGGCGATCAGCAAAATCAGCGGCAGCGTCAGCAGGAACGCCACCGTCGATTTCCGCCCGAGAACATTGCGAAGGCTGGTTCGTTTGCGCGAGCTTGCGGCGCGGACGGAGCGAGCTTGCTCAACGACGACATCGGCCATGGTCAGACTTTCCTGCGGAAGGTTCAATGCAAGCCGGCCATATCGGTCGGCTTCTCTCGAAAGAGGATGGAACGGTCGGAATGATCGGCGGCTCACGCGCAAGCGCGCGAGCCGCCGTGATCCACCGGCATCAGCTCCGCATGAAGCCTTCGCACTCGCCCTCGGCCCAAGCGAGCGCCTGTTCCATTGTCTCGCCGCGCGCATACCGTAGCGCCAGCTTGGTCAGCGTCGCCTGGCTGTAGATCTGCTGTGCGATCTTCGGAGGAGCCGGCGAGGCCGCGATCGACATCGTCTGGCGGCCATGCGGGTCGGGATAGCTATAGAGCGTGCCCTTCGGCGGTCCTTCCTCGGCCCACGTCTTCAGCTTCGTCATGTTTGCGAAAGCCGGGAGGTCGTAGCCGCCGCTCGCCGCGACGAACTTTTCGATCGACGAGGGTTGCGACAGATGGGTCAGCAGGCTCTTGGCGGCTTCCTTGTTCTTGCCGAAGGCCCAGACGCCCCAGAAATAGGGCAGGAACGGTGCGAAGCGGCCCTTCGGACCGGCCGGCATGCCGTGCGTCCAGCATTGCTCGGCGACCTGCGGTGCGTCGCGTTTGGCAACGGCCCATGAGCTCGGCGGATTCAGGATCAGTGCGCCGCGGCCGGAGATCAGCCATTTGTTGTTGGACGCGTCATCCCAGGAGGCGGCGTCTGCCGGAAGCACCGCGATCAGCTTCTTGTAGAATTCGAGCGCCTGGCGCACGGCGTCAGTCTTCACCGTGATGTCCCCCTTGGCGTTCACGAGCTCGGCGCCGAATGACTGGAAGATCGCGCCGGCGGTATCGACGCTGTCGGTGGTCTCGCCGAGGCCGATCCCGAACGGCACGCCGGCCTTGTTGCAGGCTTCGGCGGCCTTGAGAAAAGTGTCGGTCGTCCAGTTCTCGTCCTTTGGCGTGCTGCCCGCCGGATACATCTCCTGGACGTCGATGCCGGCATGCTTCTTCATCAGGTCGATGCGGGAGCAGGGGCCCTTGATCTGGCTGCCGACGGTGGCAGGGACGGCGAGCCATTTGCCGCCGGCCTGGCCGAGATATTTGGTCGTGCCGTTCACCTCGCCGTTCTGCTTGATGATCGGCCCCATGATGTCGGTGACCGACTCGAGCTGGTCTGCATAGGCGTGCGGCCACCAGGTCGGCATCTGGAGAATGTCGTGACCGGATTTCGCCTGGGCTTCGGCGGCGACGGTCAGTTCGAGCTTCTTGTTGTTGCTGGTGATGTAGTCGATGGAGACTTCGACCTTCTCCTTGGCGGCCCATTCGTTGACGAGGTCGGTCGAGGCCTTGTTCGCGCCGGGGACCCAATGGTCCCAGAAGCCGATCGAGAGCTTGCCGGCGGCGTAAGCGCCCCGAACATAGGGCGCTGAGATCAGCGCCGCGGAGGACATTGCAGTGGCAGCCACAAATTGACGTCGGGTCAGTGTCTTGCGTGACATCTCGTTTCCTCGCCTGGGTGCTTGTTGTTGGAGTTTCCTCTGAGACTTTCTTTTCGAGTTGTTATTGTTCGATTTTCTTATTGGTGCCGCCGGCCTGCGAGAGAAAATCACGCAAGCGGCAGCAAATTGGTAGCGCGATCAGATCATGATTGATCGCGTCTGTCGAGAAAGCCGAACGGCTTCTTTCTCTAGAACTATTGGCGTGCTCGGCGATCGTCGCGATCGCATGTCGGGATCACGCGTTGCACGTCGGTGCGAGGTTTATTTTGCGATGCACACTTCGCGCAAACGAGTCAGCGAGCCATCCGTGCGCAATTACGCCGCAGTTTCAAATAAGCCTGCATAACCGCTTCGCGCGAAAGACTTTTCAGGCGTGGACGGCGATCGGCGGCGTCTGGACCTCGGCGCGGCCGAAACGATAGAGTTGCAATTGGCGAGAGCCTAACAGGCCAGCCGATCGACGATGGAGACGAGAATGATCAAACCGGCGCTGCGAGCGCGGCTTCACCTGCGACGATGGTTTGCGCTGGGATCGGTACTCGCGCTGCTGCTCGGCACGGCCGCGGTGGCGAATGCCCAAGGTCTGGTCAAAGGCGTTCAGGAGGGGGCGGCGGCAGGAAACAAGGCGGCAGGTCCGGTCGGCGGCGTGCTCGGCGGCGCCATCGGCGGCGTGGTGGGCGTCTTCACCGGCGTGCTCGGCGTCGGCAACAGTCCCAATCAGGCGCCACCGCCCAAGGAGCCCAACAGGGAGGCCAGCAAGGACGCGAAGGACTCAAAGCAGCCGGCCGGCAAGGACAAGGATGCCAAGAGCGCCAAGGCAAGCAAGGGCGCCAAGGCGACCAAGGAGGCCAAGAACGCCCCGCCGGGCGGCAAGGACAATAAAGACAGCAAGGATAATAAAGACAATCAGGGTGTCACGGTCCTGACCCAGCCCGGCGCACCGCAGCAGACCGCGGAGCAGATCGTCGCCAACAGCGATGCCTATATCGAGAGGATCAAGACCGAGCTGAACCTCACGCCCGATCAGGAGAAGCACTGGTACGGCTTCTCGAGCGCCATGCACTACCTGGGGCACAATGGTGCGGAGCGGCTCAACCTGCGGGTTGCCCGCGCCAAGCGCGATCCGCCCGACGACATCATCGAGCAGATGCGCAATGAGTCCCAGTTCCTGATTGACCGGGCTGCGGACCAGCGCAACGTCGCCGACGCGGCCGAGCCGCTCTTTTCGAGCCTCGACGACAAGCAGAAGCAGGTCTTCATCCAGGAGATGGTGCGCCTGAGCCACGAGCGCGGATTGGATTAATCAAGTTGAATCGGATCGGGCGCGTCTGAATTAACGGAGCTCGCCACGAAATCGTGTATCCTCTCCGCAATTCGGTTATGGTTAGCTTGGTAAGGCTGACTGTGGGGTTGATATGGCGGACGGACTCTCCGTTTTCCTGGTCGAAGACGAGGCGTTGATCCGGATGATGATCGCCGACATGGTGGAGGAACTCGGCCACCACGTTGTCGCGGAAGCGGACAACGTGCGCGACGCCAGCGCCTTCGCCATGACCGCGCAATACGATCTGGCCATCCTCGACATCAACCTGATGGGCGTCTATGTCGATCCCGTCGCCGACCTGATCGAGCGCCGCGGCAAGCCGTTCCTGTTCGCCACGGGTTACGGCCCGGAGCTGCTGCCGTCCTTGCTCCGGCGCAGGCCCATCCTGCGCAAGCCGATCGCCATGGATCAGCTCAAGGCAATGATCGATTCGATGTTTCCGGAAGCACCGGCGAAGACGCCGCACTGAGCGACGGCGAAGACGCCGCACTGGGTGACGGCGAAGTCGCCGCGCTGGGTGACGGCGAAGTCGCCGCACTGGAATCAGCGGCAGGACCGCGCGTGAGGAGCGCGAGGTCGCGGTATCGGCCGTTCTTCAACACTGTAGCAATGGTCTGCGCGGTCATGGCGGCACGATCCGAGGCGCGCTGGGCCGCCAGCCGGTCCTTCGCCTTCTCCTCGATCAAGAGCTCGATCAAGGCCAGCCGCTTGTCCTCGTTATCCGCCTCGGTCAGCAGGCGGTGATAGCGGTGATAGTCGAAACCCAAATCCTGCTTACGCATGTCACGCCCCCCGCAACTACGCCACACACCGGGCAGGAGTGTTTCGCATCGGGAACAACCAGGCAAGCAGATCCTGCGCGGAACCACGCGGATACCTTAATCAGTTGTGAATTGTGGAACCGGCGGAAACCGACGCCGTCGCTCAATTCGCATTGTGCTCGGCGAACATCTTGAGCCCGACGAAGCTCGCATCCGGCTTGATGACCAGCCGGGTCGGAATGTTGCGCAAGTAATCCTGGAAGCGCCCCTTGGCCTCGAAGCGTGCGCGGAAGGCGGAGGCCGCGAGGAATTCCGGAAAACGCGGCGCGATTCCACCGGCAATATAGACACCGCCGCGGGCGCCAAAGGTCACCGCGAGATTGCCGGCGACCGAGCCGAGGATGGCGCAGAACATGTCGAGCGTCGCGCGGCTGATCGGGCAGCTGCCCTCCAGCGCGGCTTTGGTGATGGCGGCGGGATCGCGATGCGGCACCTGGGTGCCGTCGACCTCGGCCAGAGCCTCGTAGAGACTTTGCAGGCCGGAACCCGAGAGCGCGCCGCGTTCGATCGAGACATGGCCGAGGCGCTTGCGCAGACAGGCGATCAAGCGTTCTTCGCGCTCGTTCTCCGCCGGCAGGGTCGCGTGACCGGCCTCCGTCACCACCGCCAGCCGCGCGCCATGGCGCTCGACCAGACAGGATACGCCAAAACCGGTGCCCGGGCCGACCACGAGGAGGGGTTCTCCAGGCAGGCCATCCTGTCCACCGAGCGGGATCAGGTCGGCAGGCTGCAAGGCGGGCAGGGACCAGGCCACCACCTCGAAATCGTTGAGCACGTGGACGCTGTCGAAACCGAGAGTGGGTTGCAGCTCGTTGCCGTCGATGACCCAGGGACTGTTGGTCATGACGCAGCGATTGTTGGTCACGGGCCCCGCAACCGCCAGCACGGCTCGTCGGGGCGTTTGACCACCGGCCCGGCGTGCGAGGACATCGACGATGGCTTCCCGGACGGTTGGGAAGTCGGCGACCTTCACATAGTCGATTGGTCCGGCCGGATCGCAGCCGCTGGAGTCGACCTGGCTCAGCGCGAAGCGCGCGTTGGTGCCGCCGATATCGGCGAGAAGCATCTGTTCTGTCTTGCCGATGGTCATGGCGATATGGCTGCCGCAGCTTTGCCGGCTGCGGGAACCGCTTCCTCCGCTTTCTCCGATCGCAAATTGCGAACGGCTTTCAGAATCCGTCCTTGGGTGCGGCTAGTCAACACGGACGACATCAAACCGTTGCATCCCGACAGCTCGTCCGGTGACCAATTCGCGCAGCTTTTCGCACCGGCCAGCGGTTGCGCGACAGCGCGGGAAGGCCGACACTAAGGGAGCGCGCGGTGACTAGCGCCGTCCCGCCGCAGATGGAAAGAAAACGATGAAGATTTCCGACCGCGACGTGCTGCTGATCATCGACGTGCAGAACGATTTCTGCACCGGTGGAGCGCTCGCCGTTCCCGGCGGCGAGAAGGTCGTCCCCGCCATCAACCGAATCGCCCAAAAATTCACCAATGTGGTGCTGACCCAGGACTGGCATCCAAGTGACCACGTCTCGTTCGCGCCGAACCATGCGGGCAAGCAGCCGTTCCAGACCATCGAGCTCGACTATGGCACCCAGGTGCTGTGGCCGACGCATTGCGTGCAGGGCACCGCGGGCGCCGAATTCCACCGGGAAATCGACGTCGACAGGGCGAATCTCGTGGTCCGCAAGGGCTTTCGCCGCGGCATCGATTCCTATTCGGCATTGTTCGAGAACGACAAGAGGACGCCGACGGGCCTGCTCGGATATTTGCGCGAGCGCGAGCTGAAGACCGTCTTCGTCGCCGGCCTGGCGCTGGATTTCTGCGTCCGCTTCTCGGCGGAGGACGCCCGCAAGGCAGGCTTCGAGGTTGCCGTCATCGAGGATGCCTGCCGCGGCATCGACCTCGATGGCTCTGTGGCCGCGGCTCATCGCAGTTTCAGGGAGCTCGGCATTTCGGTGATCGGCCTCGAAGCGTTCCTGTGAGGAGATCGAGATAGCCATGGCGGACAAGACCAGCAAACAGTCGCACGGACCCGGGCACCCCCCCGATGACCCACTGCTGTGGCCGTTTGCAGCCGCGCGGCTAGCCATGGACGCCTGCTTCTGGTGGCTCGATCGCGGTGCACCAGTGGAGCAGGATGAGAGCAATCTGCCCTGGACCACGCCGAACGCCGTCGCACTGGAGCTTGCGACCATGCGGCTGCGCGATTGCACGCGGACGCGCTCCGGCCAGCCGGCGCTGGTCTGTGCACCTTATGCGCTGCACCGGGCCCTGGTCGCCGACTTCGCGCCCGGCCACAGCGTGGTGCAGTCGCTCCAAGCCAGGGGCATCGACCGGGTCTATCTTACGGAGTGGCGATCAGCTTCGCCCGACATGCGCTATCTCTCGATCGACAATTACCTCTCCGATCTCAACGTCGCCGTCGACGAGATCGGTGCGCCAGTCGATCTCGTCGGCCTGTGCCAGGGCGGCTGGCTGTCGCTGCTCTACGCGGCGCGCTTTCCGGCCAAGGTGCGGCGCCTGGTCTTGGTCGGGGCCCCGGTCGACCTCTCGATCGAGTCGTCATTGTCGCGGCTCACCCGCAACGCCCCCGACCTGGTCTACGACCAGCTCGTCGCGCGCGGCGGCGGCAATGTCAGCGGCGAGGAGATGCTGCGTCTGTGGTCGAAGACGCCAAGCTGCGACGACATCGAGGCGGCGTTGCAGAGGGATATTTCGGACGAGGAGGGCGCCGCGCTGCTCGCCCGTTTCGATCGCTGGAATACCGAAACGCTCGATCTGCCGGGCACCTATTATCTTCAGATCGTCAATTGGATCTTCCGGGAGAACCGGATCGCCGGCGGCGCATTCGTCGCGCTCGGCCGCACCGTCGACCTCAAGGACGTCAAGGTGCCGATCTTCCTGCTGGCCGGACTGGACGACGACGTCGTGCCGGCCGCGCAGGCGCTCGCCACCGCCGGTCTCGTGGGCACGCCGCCGCCCTTCATTGCGGCGGCGTCCGAGCCGAGCAATCATCTCGGCCTGTTCATGGGAGCGCGGACCCACGCTCATGCCTGGCCCCGGATCGCCGAATGGCTGCGCGGCGACCTGTCTGGAGTTCTGGCCCGCAGCGCCTGACGTGCGGGCGCCGGGCGGCCATGCAAGTCCGTTATGCATGACGGCGGATGGCCTGCACGGGGCCGGGTCGATGGGTTACATATGACGTCGAAGGGGCGGCTGCGGCCGCGACAAGATCAAAGGTACTGCGCTCGATGAGTTTTCACTCGATCTACGCCCATGGATTTGCGCGCGTGGCGGCGTGCGTCACCACCTCCCATGTGGCAGATCCCTCCGCGAATGCTGAGGCCATCCTGGCGGCGGCGAATGCCTGCCACGAACAATCGGTGGCGGTCGCCGTGTTTCCCGAGCTGTGCCTGTCCGGTTACGCGATCGAAGACCTCGTCAAGCAGGATCCGCTGCTCGATGCGGTCGAGCGCGGGCTCGTGGCGATCGTCGAGGCCTCATCGGCGCTGATGACGGTCCTGATGGTCGGCGCGCCGCTGCGCTTTGGCAATCGCATCTACAATTGCGCCGTCGTTATCCATCGCGGCAACGTCCTCGGTGTGGTGCCAAAGAGCTATCTGCCGACCTATCGCGAATTCTACGAGGGGCGGCACTTCGCCTCGGGCGCCGGCATCGCCGGCGAGACGATCTCGTTTGGTGGCTTGCACGCGCCGTTCGGTATCGATCTGTTGTTTTCGGCCGAGGACGTTCCGGGCCTCACCATCGGCGTCGAGATCTGCGAGGATATGTGGATCCCGGTGACACCCGCCTCCGAGCTCGCGCTCGCGGGCGCCAGCGTGCTGATCAACCTCTCGGGCAGCCCGATCACGATCGGCCGGGCGCGTTCGCGCGCGCTGCTGTGCCAGTCGACATCGGCGCGCTGTCTCGCAGCCTACGTCTATTCCGCTGCGGGGGCAGGCGAATCGACCACCGATCTCGCCTGGGACGGCCAGACCTCGATCTACGAGAACGGCGCGCTGCTGGCCGCGGGCGAGCGGTTCCGCCAGGGCGGCCAGATCACCTATGCCGACATCGATCTCGACCTGCTCAGGCAGGAGCGCGCGTTGATGGGCACCTTCGACGACAACCGTCGGCAGCGCGAGGCGTTTTTCCGCAAGGTGACATTCGCCCTGAAGCCGCCGGCTGATGACATCGGCTTCCTGCGCAAGATCGAGCGCTTTCCGTTCGTGCCGAGCGACGAGAGCCTGCTCGAGCAGGATTGCTATGAGGCCTACAACATCCAGGTCGCCGGTCTCGTGCAGCGCATGCGCGCCACCGGTACCAAGCGCGTCGTGATCGGCGTTTCGGGCGGGCTCGATTCCACCCATGCTCTGATCGTTGCCGCCAAGGCGGTCGACCTGCTCGGCCTGCCGCGCCAGAACATCCTCACCTACACCATGCCGGGCTTTGCCACCGGCAGCGAGAGCAAGACCCATGCGCTGGCGTTGATGAAGGCCTTACAGACGAGCTGGCAGGAGCTCGACATCCGCACCACCGCGACGCAGATGCTCAAAGATATCGGCCATCCCTTCGGCAAGGGCGAGAAAGTCTACGACGTCACCTTCGAGAACGTTCAAGCGGGCCTGCGCACGGATTATCTGTTCCGGCTCGCCAACCATCATGGCGGCATCGTCATCGGAACCGGTGATCTCTCCGAGCTCGCGCTCGGCTGGTGTACCTACGGGGTCGGCGACCAGATGGCGCATTACAACGTCAATGCCGGCGTGCCGAAGACGCTGATCCAGCATCTGATCCGCTGGGTGATCTCTTCCAAGCAGTTCAGCGACGACGTCAACCGCACGCTCGGCGCGATTCTGGCAGCCGAGATCTCGCCGGAACTCGTGCCGGTGGAGGCCGGCGAGAAGCCGCAGAGCACGGAAGCGGCCGTCGGTCCCTACGAGCTGCAGGATTTCAACCTGTTCTACACGTTGCGCTTCGGCATGCGTCCGTCCAAGATCGCCTTCATGGCGCAGCATGCCTGGAAGGACGCCGCCAAAGGGGAGTGGCCGCCGGCCTTCCCGACCGATCGGCGCAAAGCTTACGAGCTGGCCGAGATCCGGCGCTGGCTCGAAGTATTCCTGCGCCGCTTCTTCGCCTTCAGCCAGTTCAAACGCTCGGCGATGCCGAACGGGCCGAAAGTCTCGGCCGGCGGTTCGCTGTCGCCGCGCGGCGACTGGCGCGCGCCGTCGGATGCGAGCGCCGCGGCGTGGCTCGAGGATCTGGAACGGAACGTGCCGACCTGATCGGGACGGCGGATCGACATGGAGATGAGCGATGTCGGCCGGGGATGGAGCAGAGGCGGGCGCGGAGGCCGGGGTCGTCAACGGCCTCTACATCTTCGACATCGAGATGCGTGATGGCAAGCGCGGACAGGCCAGGGGCGTGGTCATGCTCTGCGACGGGCGCATCATGGGTGGGGACAGCTATTTTTACTACACCGGCAGCTACACGTTCCGGAACGGCAAGTGGCGCGGCGACATGATTGTCAATCAGCATACTGAAGCCATCGGCAGGACGCTCGCATTCGCCGGCCGCGAGGTCACCTGCGGCTTTTCGGGGCACTATTCCGCCGGTGGCGCCGAGGTCGAAGGCATGGCGCTGGTCGGCAAGACCACCGTGACATTCACGGCCCGCCTCACGCTGAAGGACGCAATGTGAACCCGGCCTGATCCCTCCGCGTTCCTGCTCAGGAACCTTCGCACCCACAGAACGTTCGCGTCTGTTGTTGTGATTTCGAGGAGAGGGACATGCGCAGGCACTTAATGTTATCGACTGCAGCTATCGGACTGATGCTTGCTTCCGGCGTTGCTTACGCCCAGGCACCCGGTGAGCGCAGGGACGAACCGCGGCGGACTGAGGAACCGGCGAAGGGCGCCGGGCCGCAGCGCGGCGGAGCCCAGGAACGTGTTCAAGAGCGCGCCCAGGGCGCTCAAGAGCGACTCCAGGGCCCAGGCCGTGAAGAGAGGGGCGGCGCTGCCAAGCAGGAGGCGAGCGACGACAAACGCCAGTCACCGAGTTCTGCCGAGCGCAACCAACCAAAGACGAGGGATCAGGCACAAGACTCCCGCGAGCCTTCGCGCGATCGCAACCGTGAGGCGGAGGGCACGAAGCAGGGGCGCGACAGCAAGAGCAGTGCTGAGACTAAGCAGGACAAATCGGCGCCACAGAAATCAACGGCCGAGTCCGAGAAGTCCAAGACTGGCCAGCAGAACGAGCGGACTGGCGCCACAGCCAACCAGAACGAGCGCAACCAGGCCCAGCCGCCGCGCAATGCGGCCGAGCAACAGCCACCGGCGCAACAGAATAACAGGCCGGCCACCGCCACCGACACGAACCGGACAGCTCCCACCAACAATGCGCAGACCGCACCCGGCACATCTAGCACACAGACCAATCAGGCCACGCAGACCAACACGCAGGTCAATCAGCAGGCCCAGGTGACGAGCGAGAAGCAGGTCCGGATCTCCGAAACGGTCAGCCGCGCACGGCTGGCGCAGCCGGTGCGCAATCTGAACATCTCGATCCGGGTCGGCGAGACGATTCCCTCGCGCGTGCGGCTGCATCGGCTTCCGCCCGAGATCGTCTCGATCGAGCCTGCCTATCGGGACTACGAATATTTCGCGACGGAAGACGAGGTCGTCATCGTGGAGCCGCGCTCCCATCGCATCGTCAGCCAGGTGCCTCGTGATCCCTCGCGCGCCCGCGCCCAAATGGGCGGCAGCACCTCGTCATCAAGCATGGCTGCGGCTGGTGGAAACATGGTGAACTGCCAGGTCATGCGGCGTGATGCCTCCGGCAATGTGGCCCAGGCCGAACCGACAACCGTGGGTTCGACAGCGCGCACCGATTCCCCGAGCGTGATCGTGCAGATGCCCGGCGGCGGCTCGTCCGCGCCGATCGCCCTCGGCGCTCCCGCGGGCAACATCGTGGTCGCGACGCAAGGGCAGGGCGATTGCACGGTGACGCTGGAGCCGCAGACGCGCTAACCCAAAGACTACGTTGAAACAACAACGCGCCGCCCGGATGCCCCACCCGGACGGCGCGTTGCTGCGTTCAATCTAAAAAGTTTCGAGGTCCGGAGTGCCTAGGAGTCCGGACCTCGTCACCTTGCCCCAGCCTTCAATCCCCCGCCCCATGTGGTCCCCCAACCCCATGTAGCGCGATCAGAGGGTGATGCCCGTGGAAGTGGCCGCCGATCGATGTCCCGCGATGTACGCGAAGGTTGGTTAGGATTCCATTCCGGGTCACTACGGACTCGATACCGCTTGCCCTGTGTTCGTTCGGCATCGGTGCGCCCGTCGTGCCTGATCCGGAAGCGACAACCAGCAAGATGTCCACATCTCACCGGCACCTCTCAACCTGCATTTCACCAGCCTGTCATTGAACTGGTCTAGCGCTGCTCCCGTCATCGCTGACGGCCAAGGAGCAAGCCATGTCGAAGCCGGTGCTGGGCGCCGCATTGTCCATCAAATCGATCCCCGCGCATCGCGACTGGCTTCTGGAACGGCAACGCGATCTCGAGGTCCAGGATTTCTTCCGCGCCGATCTGCTCGATAGCGATTGGCGCAGCGCGGCGAGCGACATCAAGCAGATGCTCGCGGGCCACACCGGCCGGCTCGGCATTCACGGCCCGTTCTGGGGCTTCAAGATCGATAGCCACGATCCCATGATCCGTCAGGCCGTGACCAAGCGCCTGCTCCAGGGACTGGAAGCCGCCGAGTTCCTCGGCGCGACGCAGATGGTGATCCATTCGCCGTTCACGACCTGGGACCACAACAATCTCGATCTTTATCCTGACAATCGCGGCAATCTCGTCGAACGCGTCAAGGCGACGCTCGCCGAAGTCATTGCGCGCGCCGAGACGATCGGCTGCGAAATCGTCATTGAGAATATCGAGGACAAGGATCCGCGCGACCGCGTGCGCCTCGCCAAGGCGCTCGAAAGCAGTAAGGTCCGCGTCTCGCTCGATACCGGGCACGCCAACTACGCTCACATCTCCACCGGCGCGCCGCCGGTCGATTACTACGTCGAAACCGCTGGTGACATGCTGACCCATGTGCACCTCCAGGACACCGACGGCTTTGCCGACCGGCACTGGGCGCCGGGCGAGGGCAACATCCCGTGGGTCGCGGTGTTCCGCGCGCTGGGACGGCTGAATTCCAACCCGCGGCTGATCCTCGAACTCCGCAACCATGACGACGTCCGCGCCGGCGCAGCCCATCTCGCCGCGCTCGGGCTTGCCGAATAACCGACATCACAAAGGGCAGGGTCACCACCATGAGCAAGCTCACCCGTCGCACCATCCTGAAATCCGGCGGCGCTGCCGCAGGCACGTTGCTTCTGCCGCGCTTTGCGATCGGGCAGGCCGACAATCGTCCGTCGGTGACGGTCGCCGTGCAGAAGGTGACGAACGCCAACGTGCTCGACGTGCTGCGCGAGCAATCCAATGTCGGCGAGCGGGTGTTCTTCTCCTCGATCTGGGAAGGCCTGATCTCCAAGAACTGGCGCGGCAATCTCGAGGCCGTGCCGGGCCTTGCCACCGAATGGCGCCGCATCGACGACCAGACCGTCGAGCTGAAGCTGCGGCAGGGCGTCAAATTCCACAATGGCGACGAGCTCACGGCGGAGGACGTCGTCTTCACCTTCAGCCGCCAGCGCATGTTCGGCGAGACCGAGGCCAAGAGCCGCTCCACCATCCAGGCCTTCGAGAAGATCCCGACGCCGCGCCCCGGCAAGGAGCTGCCGCCGGATGTTCCCGCGGTCGCCCGCCGCATCTGGCCCGACCTCGTGCGCGTCGACGCCGTCGACAAGTACACGGTGCGCTTCTACAACGCGACGCCCGACGTCACGATCGAGGGCCGTCTGATGCGCTACGGCTCCGACATCATGAACCGTCGCGCCTGGGAAGAATCTGCGAGCTATCTTGAGTGGGCGCGCAAGCCCGTCACCACCGGTCCCTACAAGGTCGTGGAGCTCAAGCCCGACGTGTCGCTGACGCTCGAAGCGCACGACGAATATTGGGGCGGCCGTCCGCCGCTCAAGCGCATCCGCTTCCTCGAAGTGCCGGAGGTCGCAAGCCGCATCAACGGACTCTTGTCGGGCGAATACCAGTTCGCCTGCGACATCCCGCCGGACCAGATCGCCGGCATCGAGAAGAACGCGGCGTTCGAAGTGCAGGGCGGCACCATTCTCAATCACCGCCTGACCGTGTTCGACAAGAACCACGCCGTGCTCGGCAATCCGCTGGTCCGGCGCGCCTTCACCCATGCGATCGACCGCCAGGCGATCGTCGACAGCCTGTGGGCCGGCCGCACCCGCGTGCCGAAGGGCCTGCAATGGGAATTCTACGGCGACATGTTCAACGCCGATTGGAGCGTGCCGGCTTACGATCCCAAGCTCGCGCAGGATCTGTTGAAGCAGGCCAACTACAAAGGCGATCCGATCCCCTATCGCTTGCTCAACAATTACTACACCAACCAGGTCGCGACCGCGCAGGTGCTGGTCGAGATGTGGAAGTCGGTCGGCCTCAACGTCCAGATCGAGACCAAGGAGAACTGGTCGCAGATCATGGAGCGTGCGCCTAGGCGCGCCGTGCGCGACTGGTCGAACTCGGCTGCTTTCAACGATCCGGTGTCTTCGCTGGTCGCCCAGCATGGCCCGAACGGCCAGCAGCAGCAGATCGGCGAATGGACCAACACCGAGCTGAACAAGCTCTCGGAGTTCCTGGAGACCTCGACCGATCGCGCGGCGCGCAAGAAGGCGTTCCGCCGCATGCTGGAGATTGCCGAGCGCGAGGATCCCGCCTACACCGTGCTGCATCAGAACGCGACCTTCACGGCCAAGCCGAAATCGATCAAGTGGAAGGCGGCGCCCGCCTTCGCGATGGATTTCCGCGCCGGCAATTTCGAGGCCTGAGCGGTGCCGCCGCTGGTCAGCATCAGGGACTTGCGCGTCGCCTTTGGCGGCGTGCCGGTCCTGCGCGGCGTCGACATCAGCTTGCAGAAGGGCGAGGCTCTGGGCCTCGTCGGCGAGTCCGGGTCGGGCAAGTCGGTGACGTGGCTTGCTGCCCTCGGCCTCTTGCCGCGCCACGCCGAGGTCTCCGGCTCGGTGCTGCTCGACGGCCGCGAGATCCTCGGCGCGCCGGCCGCCGCGCTCGACAAGGTCAGGGGCGGGCGGGTCGCCATGATCTTCCAGGATCCGGCCAGCGCCCTCAATCCGGTGCTGACCATCCGCAGGCAGCTCTGCGAAGCGCTGGCGCTGCATCGCGATCTCTCGGGCGAGGCGCTGAAGGCGGAAGCCCGGCGGCTGCTCGATCTCGTCGGAATTCCCGATGCGGCGCGGCGGCTGTCCGCCTATCCGCACGAATTCTCCGGCGGCCAGGTCCAGCGCATCATGATCGCAATGGCGCTTGCCGGAAATCCCGACCTCCTGGTCGCGGATGAGCCGACCACCGCGCTCGATGCCACCATCCAGGCGCAGATCCTGGAGCTGCTCTCCACGGTCCGCCGCGAGATGAGCATGGCGATGGTCCTGATCAGCCACGATCTCGGCGTCGTCGCCGAGAACTGCGACCGCGTCGCGGTGATGTATGCTGGCCGCATCGTCGAGGAGGCGCCGAGCAACCAACTCTTCGCCGATCCCGTGCACCCCTATGCGCAAGGCCTGATCGGCGCGCTGCCGCCGCTCGATGGACCGCGGCGGCGGCTGACCGCGATTCCAGGCACCGTGCCCGATCCCGCGCACATGCCCGATGGTTGCGCCTTCGCGCCGCGCTGCATGCTGGCGGTCGAGCCGTGCGGCCTTGCCGCGCCGAGCCCGGCGCCGATCGCAGACGACCGCAGCGTTGCCTGCATCCGCGCAGAGGCCTCGCGCCGCGCGCTGCCCGGGATCGCCGCCGAATGAGCGTGCCCCTCGTCGAGGTGTCCGCGATCTCGCGCAGCTATGCGATGCGTTCCGGAATGTTCGGCCGCGCCACGGCGGTTCATGCCGTCGACGGCGTGTCGCTGACGATTCCCAAGGGTGAGACGCTTGGCCTCGTCGGCGAATCCGGCTCGGGCAAATCGACGACGGGCCGCATTGTGCTTGGCCTTGAGCCGCCCGATAGCGGCGAGGTGCGGTTCGACGGTAGGCCAATGGCTGCGCCGGGAACGGCTGCGTGGCGAGCCCAGCGAGCGCGCATGCAGATGATTTTCCAGGATCCGCTGGGCGCGCTGGACCGGCGGCTGCCGGTCGCGACGCAAATCCGCGAGCCGCTGGACATCCACGATCTCGGCGCGCCCGCCGAGCGCGAGCATCGCGTCCGCGAGCTGCTGCGTGCCGTCGAGCTGACACCGGCCCATAGCGCGCGCTATCCCGGTGCGCTCTCCGGCGGCCAGCGCCAGCGCATCGTGCTGGCGCGGGCGCTGGCCACGAAGCCCGATTTCCTGGTCTGCGACGAGCCGGTCAGCGCACTCGACGTCTCGATCCAGGCGCAGGTGGTGAACCTGCTTTGCGATCTCCAGGCGCAGCTGTCGCTGACGCTGCTGTTCATCAGCCACGATCTGCGCGTCGTCCGGCAGATCAGCAACGTCGTCGCCGTGATGTATCTCGGCCGCATCGTCGAGCTCGGCACCGCCAACGATCTGTTTGCGCGGCCCGAGCATCCTTATACGCAGGCGCTGGTCTCGGCCTCGCCCGCGCCGGGCCGCCGTAGCGCGAGCCGCATCGTGCTGTCGGGCGACCCGCCGAACCCGGCAGCGCGACCGCAAGGCTGTGCCTTCCACCCGCGCTGCCCGCGCGCGGTCGCGCGCTGCAGGAGCGAGGTGCCTGCACTCGCGGCGATCGGCGGCGACCGGCAGGTCGCGTGCCATCTCGTCACGGGCGCCGAAACGCGGGATGCAGCCTGATGGGACGCTATTTCGCGATCCGCATCGGACGCGCGGCGCTCACGATCGTGCTCGTCGTCACCTTCGCCTTCATCGTGCTGCGTCTCTCCGGTGATCCCGCGCTGATGATCCTGGGACCGGAGGCGCCACCGGAGGTGCTCGCGGCGTTCCGCAAGGCCTGGGGTCTCGATGATCCCATCTGGGCTCAATATTTCGACTATTTCGGCGCCATCGCCAAAGGCGAGCTCGGCCGCTCCATGCGCGACGGCCGCCCTGCGATCGAGCTCGTGCTGGAGCGCATTCCCGCGACATTGGCGCTGACCTTGCCGGCGTTCTTCTTCAAGGTGGCGCTCGGCATTCCCGCCGGCATCTACGCCGCGCTGCATCGGGGCTTGGCGATCGACCGCGTGGTGATGATGACCGCCGTTGCCGGTTTCACCGTCCCAAGCTTCGTGCTCGCGCTTCTGCTGGTCCTCGTCTTCGCCGTGCAGCTCGGCTGGCTGCCCTCGGGCGGGCAGGACAGCTGGCGCCACGCCATCCTGCCCATTGCGACGCTGAGCCTCGGCGGTGCGGCCGTGCTGGCGCGCTTCACCCGCAGCGCGATGCTGGAGGTGCTGGGCCAGCCCTACATCCGCACCGCCTCGGCCAAGGGCGTGCCGTGGCGCAAGGTCGTGACCTCGCATGCGCTGCCGAACGCGGCGATCCCCACCGTCACCATCCTCGGCTTCATGGTGGGCACGCTGATCGCCGGCGCGGTCGTGGTGGAGAGCGTGTTCGCCTGGCCCGGAGTAGGGCGCCTGCTCGTCGTCGCCGTCGCCAACCGCGACCTCGCCGTCGTGCAATGCATCCTGCTGCTGGTCGCCATGACCATGGTGACGTCCAACCTGATCGTCGATTTCCTCTATGGCTTCCTCGACCCGCGCCTGCGCACCAAGGGAGCGCATGCATGACCGACGCGACGCTGAAGGATACCGCCACACGCCGCCACATCAGCCTTCCGGCAATCCCGGTGTCGGTCGCACTCGCGATCACCTGGATCGTCGCGATGCTGCTCATCGCCGCCTTCGCCGAGAAGATCGCGCCCTACGGCTTCACCCAGCTCGATCTGCGCAACCGGCTGGCCGCGCCCGGCAATGCCGCGCACTGGCTCGGCACCGACGAGCTCGGCCGCGACGTGCTATCGCGTCTTCTGGTCTCGATCCGGATCTCGCTCCTGATCGCGTTCGGCGCCACCGCGATCTCGGCCGTGGTCGGCACCACGCTCGGCTTTCTCGCCGCGCATTTTCGCGGGTTCGTCGAGCAGCTGGTGCTGATGCTGACCGACTTCCAGGCCAGCATGCCCTTCCTGATCATGGCGCTGGCGGTGCTCGCCTTCTTCGGCAACTCGCTGCCGCTCCTGATCGGCCTGATGGGCCTGTTCGGCTGGGAGCGTTACGCCCGCATCGCGCGCGGCCTTGCGATCTCGGCCAATGCGCAAGGCTATGCCGCTGCCGTGCGCCAGCTGGGCGCGACGCCGTCGCGGATCTATCTCCGCCACATCCTGCCCAACATCGCTTCGACCCTGATCGTCTCGACCACCTTGGTATTCCCCGAGGTGATCCTGATGGAATCAGGCCTGTCCTTCCTCGGCCTCGGCGTGCAGCCGCCGATGACCAGCCTCGGCAACATGGTCGGCTACGGCCGCGAGTACCTGACCCGGGCGCCCTGGATCATGCTGGCCCCGGCGACCACCATCGTCGTGACCACGCTGGCGGTCTCCGTGATCGGCGACTGGCTGCGCGACCGGCTCGATCCGACGTTGCAATAGAAACTCCGTCATGGCCGGGCTTGTCCCGGTCATCCGCGACCTTTCCCCGGCACCAAGAACGTGGATGCCCGGGACAGGCCCGGGCATGACGACTGAGATCGCACTTGCCCCCGCGCCGGGAGCAGAGGAGCCCTGTCCGCCCCAAGTTCCCGTTGCGCGCGTTCCTGGCCTGCGCTATCCGGCCGGAAAGGCCTGAGGCGGCTCCACATTTTCCCGCCCTGGCTGCCAAACCCGAGGACGGAACCGCCATGCCAGCCTATCGCTCCCGCACCACCACCCACGGCCGCAACATGGCGGGTGCCCGCGGCCTCTGGCGCGCGACGGGCATGAAGGACGCCGATTTCGGCAAACCGATCATCGCGGTCGTCAACTCCTTCACCCAGTTCGTGCCCGGCCATGTCCATCTGAAGGACCTCGGCCAGCTCGTGGCCCGCGAGATCGAGCAGGCCGGCGGCGTCGCCAAGGAGTTCAACACCATCGCGGTCGATGACGGCATCGCCATGGGCCATGACGGCATGCTCTACAGCCTGCCGTCGCGCGAGCTGATCGCCGACAGCGTCGAGTACATGGCCAACGCGCATTGCGCCGACGGCCTCGTCTGCATCTCCAACTGCGACAAGATCACCCCCGGCATGCTGATGGCCGCGCTGCGGCTCAACATCCCCGCCGTGTTCGTCTCGGGCGGCCCGATGGAGGCCGGCAAGGTCAAGCTGCAGGGCAAGACCAAGGCCGTCGACCTCATCGACGCCATGGTGGCCGCGGCCGACAGCAAGGTCAGCGACGAGGACGTCAAGGTGATCGAGCGCTCGGCGTGTCCGACCTGCGGCTCCTGCTCGGGCATGTTCACCGCCAACTCCATGAACTGCCTGACCGAGGCGCTCGGCCTCGCGCTGCCCGGCAACGGCTCGGTGGTCGCAACCCATGCCGATCGCAAGCGCCTGTTCGTCGAGGCCGGCCACACCATCGTCGATCTCGTCCGCCGCTATTACGAGCAGGACGATGCGTCCGTGCTCCCGCGCAACGTCGCGAACTTCAAGGCGTTCGAGAACGCGATGACGCTCGATATCGCCATGGGTGGCTCGACCAACACCGTGCTGCATCTGCTCGCGGCCGCCCATGAAGGGCAGGTGGCGTTCACCATGAAGGACATCGACCGCCTCTCGCGCCGCGTGCCCGTGCTGTGCAAGGTGGCGCCGTCCGTCGCTGACGTGCATGTCGAGGACGTGCATCGCGCGGGCGGCATCATGGGCATTCTCGGCGAGCTCGACCGCGCTGGGCTGATCGACACTTCGGTCTCGACCGTGCACGCACCGACCATGAACGATGCGCTGGAGCGCTGGGACATCAAGCGCACCAAGAGCGAAGCGGTGCGCACCTTCTATCGCGCCTCGCCGGGCGGCATTCCCACCCAGGTCGCCTTCAGCCAGGAGCGCCGGTACGACGAGCTCGATGCCGACCGCGAGAAGGGCGTCGTGCGCGATCTCGAACACGCGTTCAGCAAGGATGGCGGTCTTGCGGTGCTTTACGGCAACCTCGCGCAGGACGGCTGCATCGTGAAGACCGCCGGTGTCGATGCCTCGATCCTGAAATTCTCCGGACCTGCGCGCGTGTTCGAGAGCCAGGACGCCGCCGTCGAAGGCATCCTCGGCGGCAAGGTCGTCGCCGGCGAGGTCGTGGTCATCATCTACGAAGGCCCGCGCGGCGGCCCCGGCATGCAGGAGATGCTGTATCCGACCAGCTATTTGAAATCGATGGGCCTCGGCAAAGCCTGTGCGCTCGTCACCGACGGTCGCTTCTCCGGCGGCTCCTCCGGCCTGTCGATCGGCCATTTGTCGCCGGAAGCGGCCGAAGGCGGCAACATCGGTCTGGTGCGGACCGGCGACGTCATTGCCATCGACATCCCGAACCGCAGCATCAGCCTCGAGGTCTCCGACGAGGAGCTCGCCAAGCGCCGCGCGGCGGAAGAAGCGAAGGGCGATGCCGCCTGGCAGGCGCAAGGCCGCAAGCGCAACGTCTCGACCGCGCTGCAGGCTTACGCCGCGCTCACCACCAGCGCCGCGCGCGGCGCGGTACGCGAGGTGAAGCGGCGTTCGAGATAGGTGCCTGATCGGTAGCGCCAAGCCCGCTTCATCGCTCCGAAAGGACGCGCGATCTCCTATCGGGAGCGCGCGCCGATGCACGGTTGCAGGTCGTGTAGGTGGAATGAAGCTTTGGAAAGAAACGGCCCCCGCCTCTGGGGGGCTAGTTGGGGGTGAGGCGAGGGCCGTTTGCGAAGTGGGCACCCGACGTGCGGGCTTGCCCGCCAGGCACCTATCACCATAATACATTTATCCCCAATCTGCTATTTAATTCTTATTTATTTCGTTTTGTTTATAATTTAATTGTGCCATCCTATGAGAACTGCGGAAGTTCATTTTCCGGATCTCGCCGGAGGCGGACGCCCTGTTCAGATTCGTCCGCAACGGTCCGGATTGCCAGTAGCGGAGTAAGCCATGAGTCACGCTCCATCAATCGTGCCGCAGCTGACCACAGATCGGGACGTCTATCTCGTGCTCGATGATTTCGGCCGGCGATTGGGCCGCGCCTGGTGTGAAACAGCGGAAGAGGACGCCAATCGCGCGACCCTGCTCAGGCATCTGGTCGAGGGACAATATCTCCATCCCGCCCGGGTCGTGGCCTTCAATACCGCGGAAGGATGGTCGCGAGATTGCACCGCGGAGATTGCCGACGAGTTGCGTCGCCGCTTTGTCGAATTCGAGGAGACCGATCCCTCGCTGCTGGAGTTCTTGGAACGAGCGGCGAGGCGTTGAAGCTCGACCTCGCAGAGGCGAGTAACGCTTGGGGGGCGCTCGAACGGATCACCCTTGCGATGTTCGATTGCCGGCTCGCGCTCCCAGACGTCACGCTGACTTCGATGCGAACGCACGGCGTGCGCGTTAATGCGCGTGGTCAATGAGTTCTTACCGTTCAGCCGCGAAGGGCCGTTCGCATTAAGGATGCCCGGACGAAGTTCGGCAGCCCTGGATTTTACCGCGTATACTGCGCCGACCTTCGCACATCCATTTCGGGCAACTGGGGCGCCGCCGCAATGTCTCGTACTCTCGCCGTTGTTTTCTCCACCGCCGTCGCCGTGATTTCCATGACGGGCGCAGCCTCCGCCGGCTGCTACAATTGCTACACGCCGCCGCCCTGTACGACCTGCTATCAGCAGCAATATGTCGCGCCGCAATACCGCACCGTAGACGAGACCGTGATGGTCTCGCCGGGCTCCGTCGTCGCGCACCGCACGCCGGCGCAGTACCGCACCGTGATGGTGCCGCAGACCGTGATGGTGGCACCGCCCAGCGTCCAGTACGAGCGCATCCCGCCGCAATACGCCACACGCCAGCGCGTCGAGATGGTCTCGCCCGGCTATTCCTATTACGCGCCGGTGCAGATGAACTGCGCATCCTGCGGCTACTGAGCTGAACCCAGTCACGACGAATAGTCGCGCGGCGCTCCTTGCGGGGCGCCGCGCTTTCTTTTGCGCGAGCCAAAGGTGAGGAGCTTTGAACCGCCGAGCGCGGAACGACACGAAACGGCATGAGCTTGTTTCTCGCCTCCCTCGAGCGACCGCAACTCGGGCTGGTCGCCGCTCTTGCTGTTTCGTTGATCTGCGTCATTGCGATCGTCTGGTCGGTCGGCTCCACCGACCGCGTCACCTATCTCGGCCCGGACCACGGCCAGGAACAGACGATCGCGCAGGTCCGCCTCAAGACGCTTCCGCAAGGGAGTTACGTGATCGAGCGAGGCGCGATCTACAAGGCTATGCGGGCAGGGTGCCGCTACGACGTCAATTACAGCCCGCAAGTTGGCCGCCACGTCAGCGCTCGTCAGAGGACCAAGTATATCCGGAGCGCCGTGCTGGTTGATTGCCCGTCCAGCTAGGGGTGGCTGATGGCGGCCAGTTTGACGAAGGAGCGAGCCGAGTGGCTGCTACATCTTCGGACGTCCTCGCACGTCGGACCGCCGCATTCTCCAAACGACAAAGGCCCGCCAGCATGAACGACGTGCACCAGTCGCGGCGGCGTCAATGACGAGACTTGCCTTCTCGGTTGAGTAGCTCCAGTCGTCGTTCGAGCTGGTCCTTCTTCGCCAGAATCCTGGCGGCGAGAATTTCGTTGACGAGGCTGTGGAGTTGCCACAGCTCTTCAAGAGGCATGCTCTCAAATGGCTTCCGCTCCATGGATCCCCCCGACTCACACGGGGCGATAGCTTGAAGTTAACAGACGGAGCCGGCAACCAAACGTCGGTCGAGCGCGAAGGTTATCTACACCTTGCTTCTGGGCCTTGGGGTTGTGGGATGCCGCGATGTCTTAAGTGTACTTGTCAGCCGTTGACCTTGAGTTGACTCGCCTTGCGTGAACCGGCAGGCCTTCCATTTACGTTAAGAATAGACCCTTCAAGCGAGCGGCACGCTCCTTGCCATGTGGACCTCCACAGCATGGAGGCGTGCACCGATGGGACAGCGTATTCGTATCTTGCGACGTCCAAAGCCCAGCTTGGCACATATGACTCGCCAACTGGTGAGATTGCTGAATGCGATCGAAGAGCTCGAAGAGCTGAGAGAAAGAGTCCGCCTCGCCGAGGCGGGCCGGGTGCTGCACTAGCCGTCCAGAAGCGGCTGGGCCATTCCTCGATCGCGATCACCATGGATATCTGGTGTCCCTTGATGCCAAACATGCACGGGAAGGCCACCGCGGCGGTTGACGTCGCCACGCGCGCCGCCATAAACAAGCGAACCGACGACGTTGGGTAGCAAAGCGGTCGCAGAGTCCTCGAAATCCCCTGCGGAGCGATGAAAAGCTAAACAATTTCAAGGCGTGGAAGGGTGGCCGAGTGGTTTAAGGCACCGGTCTTGAAAACCGGCGTGCCCGCAAGGGTACCGTGGGTTCGAATCCCACCCCTTCCGCCAAAATGCAAGAAAATCAACCACTTAGACGCTGGCTTGCACAAACGAACGCTCAGCGATCGCGTAGCTGCCATGCTCATTCGATCGCTGTTGGTCGCGTTCGTCGGCTAGGCCAGCCCCTGTTTATTGGCGGCCGGGACCACTATGGCCATCGGTACTCCTCGTGGATTCCATGAACCAATGTTGGGATCCGATTGGCAATGCAGCCGGACCATGCTGCTCGCGGGCACGATAGCAACGGGCCTTCACCTCTGAGCAGGGCCGCGAATGTGCCCGTGACCTGTAGTTCGAGCGCAACCAAACGGTGGAGTTCAGCAATCTCGTCAAGCACAACGCCTCGCCACCCGCTCGCTCTCCCGGGTGCAAGGGGTTACCCTCGTGTTCGTTCAGTCCATTGGTCAACTCGATCGCACGGGCAGCGCTCAATTTGTCTGCCGCTGTTCAACGGGAAGCGCGGTTGATTAGGAAATCGTCCAGCTTCCGGCCGCCTCGAAGCTGCGGCCGGAGCCATCGAGGCAGCCTACCGCGACCTGACCAAGTCTCCGCCGGGTTCTTCGGATTGCAATATTTGGGACGAACCGGCGGATATGGACGACGTTTACGATCGAACCGTTTGGCCTCGTCGGCCAGTCCAATTTTGACGAGCCGTTCCTCCAACTGAGCTTTCTGCAACAGGAGCTTCTGAGCGAGGCTGGCGGCCACCTGTTGGTGAAGCGTCCAGAGCTCGTCGAGGGAGAGCGAATTTAAATGCTCGGTGTTCATGGTTCGATCCAAACTCTTGGGTGAGGCCCAGGCAGACAAGTCGGGAATGACGAAGCACACAAGCGGTCAGTTAAAGTTTGTCGTACAATCCACATTTAAAACGAGGGAGGTTGCAGGGAGAAAGGCACGACAGCGGTAATATCGTGGCGAAGCATTTAATTTGATGCGAGTTGCGAAACGCAGATGGCTCGGTTGATTGCGCGCGCCGGGTGTCGCGCCCCAAAGGTGCTGGATGGGCTGATTAATTCGGCGAGGAGCACAATTAATCCATCTCGCGGTCAGATTTGGGCCGGACGCGGGCCCATGTTGCCGCGAAGGCTTATGCCCGGTTGGGGGGGCGCAACATCGGGAGAGTTTTCGATGTCCGGTCATTTGCGATCCTATTTCTCCTGTTTGGTCCTGGTTGGAAGTCTTTCGGCGGCACCTGCGTGCGCGAACCCTTTTGCTGACTTGTTCAACATTGCTCCTCGCGAGCCCGCAGCAACCCCGTCGGCGCAGCCGGAATGCATGCCGAGGCCCGGCAATTCGCCTGGTGTAGGCCAGCGCTGGGTGTATCGGCGCGACGGTCACCGCAAATGCTGGTTCCTGGCTGAGGGCATCCCAACGGTACGAAAGCCGGTTCATGGTCGTGTGACCAACCGCGCCGCCAGTCTAGACGACGAGGCCGCGCGGCGAGGGCGGAGCCCAATGATCGATGCGCGCGCGGAGTTGCCGAGCTCTTCGCCGGCTGAGAGGGCTCCGACGCCGCCGGTAGGCGAAGTCAAGGTGGCTGACGCCTCTTCTGTCTTCGATGCTGGCACGCCGGCCCTGATGCCGGCGGCACCCGTCACGGATCTTCCCAGCGGCCAGCTCACGCCCGAGCGCGCGGTGCCGCTCCTCGTGGAGGTGGAGAAGCTCTCTGAGTCCGCGAGAGCTGACTCACCAGCTGTGCCAATGGGTGCGCGCGATGAAGAGGTGCATGACGACGCGCGCAGCAGGATGGCAACCTGGCTAGGTGTGCTGCTGATGACGGTCGGGGGCTTCTCAATGTTGAGCTCGAGCCGCGCGCTTCGGCACGCAGTGAGATTACGGCACTGACGCGCTCAGCGCGCGACCGGTGAGCTCACGCTGGTATAGCCGAATTGCCACACGTACAATGTTCCGCCAGCCTGCAGTCAGTTTGTCACTGCCTGAGACAGACATTCGACTATGATGATGGTCCCCTTTGGGTGGGACGGCCATCATGCGGTACAAAGTGTTCGTGGTGGACAGCAACCGGCGAGTGATCTGCGCCGCAAAGCTTGACTGCATTGACGAAGAGGCGGCGAGACGTCGAGCGGAGCAAATGCAGGGCGAGCACGACGTGGAACTTTGGGCAGGTGATCGGCTCGTTGCGGTTTTTCAAGGTGCAACGTCGAACGCAAATCGGTGCAACCGCCTGTCCTGAGCGGACGGCCGGTCTCGCTGCCGAATTAGTTCACCGCTCTTGCTCTGCTGCCCGGACCGGCAAGCCGTCTTCTGCCGATTTTTCTCTCCTCTACACGTCGGAGCTTGCTTCGAAGCTTCTTCACTTCTATCAGCGCCGCCACGAGCGCTTGGCGTCGTTCACTCAGAACGGCACGGGCATAGATCTGACGCATACTGGTCATGACAGATCTCAATTGACTTAGAAGTCGACAAGAATGGGGAAGATAAATCGCTCGGCCGAACCTCAGTGATCCGAGGCGGCAGCCGCCAGATGCTCCCAATACTCTGCCTCAGCGAGCAGTTTCCAGCTTCTCTCCGGTTGGAGCGCAGCAGTCTGTCGGCAAAGCAACGCCATCGCGCGAAAGCGGCGGGCAGTTTCCATTCCAGCCTCCCATGTTTTGCCCAGCATATTTTTTAATTCTGTGATTGAGTCATCATGATTATCTCCTATAATCAAATTATAATCGAAGAGGCAGTTAATCAGCCTTTCGTTCCACGCGGCTGCAAGTAATTACTTTCGGTTGACCCTTGTCTCGAATGCTGCGTTACAAGGAGCTGTTGCGTTTTCCAAACGCGTTTCCACACAATCGCCTCGTGTCGAGTGCGCACGAAGCAGCAACACGATTGTGCGAAGCTATCGGAGGTAGAGCCCGTCCGTAAGCGTCCGTTCATCGCGGCTTAGCGCGACCATGGCCATGCGAACGACGGTTGCGGTTTTACAGCTTGTGGCTTGGCAATTGGCGCAGGCTTTGGCGCCTGGGCGACATTGGCCGACTGCCGCGGACGCGGCAATGGTATTTCAGGCATGACCCTTGGCTTTTCTGAGATCGTGTTCGTGACCTCAGGCATCATCTCCTTTGGCGCTGAGGCATTGGCCGTGACGCGGTCGAGTTGCTCTTGGTTTGCGTCGAGGCGATCGTTGAGCGTTTGGCTTTCGCGTGCCATCTGGGTCTGGATCGCTCTGACCTCGTCGATGACACGGCTGCTACCTGCGATTTCTTCCTGGCTCGCCCTAAGTTGGCGCGCGACATTTTCATTGTCGTGGGCCAATTTCTCTTGCACCACCTTCAGCTGTTCGACCGCTGTCCTCAAGGCAGCGAGATCGCGCGTCATCGACTGAAGCTGCTGCGCCAAGTCGGAAACCAACGCGATTGCAGACGGCGCCGCGTCTTTCGGCGGCGCGGCTTCTCCGGGGCCCCGCGTCAGAGGTGCAGGGTCCGGGGGTGCCGTCATCGCCGGATGCGCGGAGGACGACCACCACCACCAAGCAGCAATGGATGCTGCCAACAGAGAGCAGACGAAAGCCACGGGAGGCTGTTTCAGCGATTGATGGTTCTTTGTCGGCTGGGCGCGAGACGTCTCCATGGGCTGCCGGACCAAGGGACCGTCTTCCGCCTTGCGCGCCAAGTGCGAAAGTTCCTCCGCGATCTGCCGTTCCGCGACGCTGTCGTCCCGCGTGGAAGCCATTTGGTGCTCCATATGAATTCTTGACGACGGTGCCGAGTTTTATTTTTTAACACAATTTTAATCGCCGCGCTCGGGCTAGGCGTCGTCGGCAAATGGGTCCGATCGCCGAAAGTTCGAGGCCGATCGAGGGGAAAAGCGCCTAAACTGGCCCAGAATTCAATTGCGCTTTTGCTCCACGGACGAAGACGCCTCGGTTCGAGCCGAGAAGCTTTTAGGTCCACATCCTGCTGTCGAGGTCTAGGCGGGACCTCGAAGGGTCATCTGCGTAGTCTCGCGACTTGCGGCGGAGGAGGTGGCTTGAGGAGTAAGCCGCTACGTTTGGGGTGCAGCGGAGAGTCCCACACCTCGGCCGGTCAAACGCGACTGAGACACCCCTTCCGCCACGACTTGGAATGTCCAGCCCGGACACCGGTTCTTCGATCGTCACGACGCTCCGGTGAAGCAGCCCGATTGCGAACCAGCGAGACCGCGCGTCCGCAGTCATTGACTCTAGGCAGCCGGCTCCCGGGGCGGGGGCACCATGGCGAGCTGGTGTCTCACGCTCGGCCGCTGCTGCATTCTCGCGTACCAGGCCACAAGCGCCTCGCACTCGACAGGGACCGGCAGCTTCACAAGGCTCGCAAAAATCAGGCCGCCGACGACGGTGATGTCGGCCATCGAGAAAGCCTCACCGGCGACGAAGGGCTGTTGCCGCAGGACGGAATCGAAGTAGCGCATCCCCCTCACGGCCTTGTCGCGCTGACGCAGGCCCCATTCCTCGTTCTGGTAGATCTCAACCTGCGGGCCGAGCCCCGGCGTCGCGTGGTGGAAGTAGACGCTGATGGCATCCAGCAGCTCCAGCTCGGCACGCTTGTTCATCATGTGGATCACGCCCCTGTCACGCGGCGTAGTGCCCGTGAGAGTCTGGGCCGCATCGAGCGCGTCCAGATATTCGGTGATCGCCGTGCACTCGGCAATCAGCGTGCCGTCGTCAAGCTCGAGCACCGGAAGCGTGCCGGAGTAGTTTTTGGTGGCGAGGAAGTCGGCGGTCTTGTGCTCGCCTTTCCGCAGATCGACCGTCACGAACTGGACGGCCGATTGCAGGTTCTTCTCGGCCAGAGCAATGCGCACGCGGGCTGGATAGGGACCGGTCGGCCAGTCGTAGATCTTCATTAGAGCTCTTTCTTGTCTACCTGTCACTTGGTAGGTAAAGCTAGGCCTTGGGTTTTGTGGGGTCAAGCTCTATCTGTCAGTTGGTAGGCTGCTTCAAGCCGATGTGAGGAGACATGAGTTCAAGTGCCAAGGAGGCCATCCTCGCAGCGGCCAAGCAGACAGCGCAGGCCCACGGCTATGGCGGCCTGAATTTCCGCGATCTCGCCGAAGAGGTCGGCATCAAGGCCGCGAGCATCTACCATCACTATCCGAGCAAGGCCGAACTCGGCGCAGCGGTGGCAAAACGCTATTGGGAGGACACCGCGGCTCAACTCGAAGCGATGCTGAGTGACAGTCCCGATCCGCTACAGTGCCTCAGCCAATATCCAGGCCTGTTTCGCAAGGCCCTGACGCGCGACAATCGCATCTGCTTGTGCAGCTTCATGGCGGCCGAATACGACGACCTGCCGGCTGCAGTGAGAAAAGAGGTGCAGGCATTCGCCGAAGTCAACGTGGCGTGGCTGGTCAAGGTTCTGTCCGCTGCGGCCGTAGTTGGTCCGGAACATATCCAGGCGCGCGCTCGCGCCATCTTCGCAGCTGTGGCCGGCGCGCAGCTCATGGCCCGAAGTCGCTCGGATATCGCGCTGTTCGATACCGTGATCGAAAGCTATCGCGCCGCGGGCTTGTTGCCAGCATAGTTCCAAGGCAGCAGAGTGAGCGATGCGATGCGTCCGCCACCGCGACAATCGGCCATATCGCGATTGTTTCCGAATGTTTCGCGATCGTGTTAGCCAACGTGCACAATCAAAAATGTGCCGGGCCCACCCGAATGAAATTCGTCAAGAGAGTAGGGCGCAAGCTGTTCAAGCCTCGCGACGTCATCGCGGGATATGAAAACCCGGAACTGGTCGAAACGATCTTTCTCAAGACGGTCAACTACAAGCCGAGCAGCTCCGCCTGGCCGCTCGTCGTCGGCGCAAAGACGGTTCTCGATTTCGGAGGGGGCGCCGGTCTGCATTACAAGCTCGCGTGCCGGCAGTCCCAGGACATTCGATGGGCCGTGGTCGAGACCCCAGCCATGGTGCGGCGTGCGCGGGAGCTTGCCACCGACAGGCTGATGTTTTTCGACCGTATCGAGGAAGCGGCGGACTGGTTGGGCGGTGTCGACCTCGTGCATTCGAACGGGGCCATACAATACGTCCCGGACCCGCTGGAAACCGTCAAAGCGCTCTGCTCCGTCCGGCCGGCGATGTTGGCTTGGCATCGCGTCCCGATCAGCGACGAGATCAGGCGCGAGGTCCAGACCTCGTATCTGAGCGACAACGGTCCGGGAGAGGCACGCGCGTCAAAAGAGAAGCTTGTCAGATACGAGCGGACTTGGATCTCAGAGCAGGCGTTCATTGGAGCTCATGACGGCTTTCGTCTCACCGAGCAGAGTTCGGATCCCACGGAGCGGGGCACTCAGCAATTCAAGTTTGCGCGTCACGTACGTGCGGAGTGACTTCCTCGGTAGTGCCTCGCGCAGCGATCCCGCCCGGAAGATCGCTTCCTGACCACGCGTCCGGAGACGCCGATAACATGCCGGGCGCAGCAGGAACGCAAGCGGATCAGAAAACTTAGCCCGCGACGAAGCTTCAGAGCGGGCGACCATGTTCTTCCTTTTATCGAATCGTCTGGGATGTCTCGGCTCGCTGCTGATCTCCGGATTGGTCACCGTCGCGCTTCTTTTCCTGTTCGGGATCGTTCGGTTCTAAGCGCCAGCGCGTGCGTCCATTGATCCTGCGCGCCTTTGGGAACACTTCGGAAGCTTCAGGAACTTGCCTCTTTCTCGCCTGTTGTTCGCATTCTCGTCCATCCAGGGAGGGCGCTTTGGAAAGTACGATCATCGGGGAATTCGACACGCGCCGCGGCGCCGAGCTTGCGGTTGAGCATGTCGTGCAGGAATGCGGCGTGCCGCGAGGCGACGTCTTCGTCCAGCCCGTCGGCAACGCGAATACGGTGGGAACGCAGCCGTCAGGCAGTGACGTCAAGGCTGCGCCGACACCGGAGGGGCGACAGAAGCTGGAAGGTCCGATTGAGGTCTCCGTGGATTTTCACGGCGATGCTCCTGAGAAAATCGCGGACGCGTTGAGGAGTGTCGGCGCGAAGACTGTCCGCACTAGATGATGCCGATGCATCATGTGCCGGGATTCGGCAAACCTCTCGCATCCATACGCATTGAACCGCAGCCTTGAACGCTGGGAACCCCTTGAGCATCCAGCGCGTTTAGACGCAAACGCGATTTCTTGCGAGGTCATCCTGCTACAGAGTGCATCGACCCTGATTCCCGGCAACACCGTCTGGCGGCGGTGCAGGGCGCAGCGCGTCGCGGTTTTGAACGATGCTGCCGCCTATTTCGGCGCGTTGCGGGAAGCGCTGTTGGAGGCGCAGGAAATCGTCTACATCATCGGATGGGACATCCACAGCAGGACCCGGCTGGTCGGAGCGTCCGGACATGCGGATGACGGCTTGCCCGAGGAGCTGGGTCCGTTCCTGCGGGCGCTCGTTCAGCGCCGGCCCGCCTTACGCATCAACATTCTCGCCTGGGACTTCGTCTCGTTCTATGCCTCGGAGCGGGAGTGGAATTCGGCGGCGAAGTTCACCGCCGACACGGATGGCCGGGTGCGCTTTCATCTGGACGCTTCACTTCCGTTTGGTTCGGCCCAGCACCAGAAGATCGTCTGTGTCGACGGTTCACTGGCGTTCGTCGGTGGGCTCGATCTGACGATCAGGCGCTGGGACACCAGTGACCACCGCGCTGACAACTCAATGCGCTGCGATCCCCAGCGCAAGCCGTACCCGCCGTTTCACGACGTTCAGTGCCTGGTCGACGGGGACGCCGCAGAGCAGCTGTGCGAGCTCGTGGAGCAACGCTGGCGTGCGGCAGGCCAAAAGGTTGATGAGCGGTCTGCACCCAAGAGCAGTTGCTGGCCGGCGAGCCTGCCTGTCGAGGCCGAGCACGTGCCGGTGGGGATCGCCAGAACGGAGGTGGTCTGTCCTGCGGGATCGACGATCAGGGAAGTCGAGCGCTCCTTCATTGCGGCGATCCGCGCGGCGACGAGCTTCGTCTACATCGAAAATCAGTTCACCAGCGCAACCAGGATGGCGCGCGAATTGGCGGAGCAGATGTGCCGCGTGCCATCGCTTCGGGCCGTGATCGTCGCACCGAAGCTGCATTCCTCGTGGCTGGAATCCCAGGCCATGCAGAACGGCCGAGGTGCCTTCATCGACTGCTTCAGCGCGGCGGGTGTGGCCGATCGCATCCGCTTCGTCTACCCGGTCGCGCGCAGCGGGCATAAGGAAACCGCGGTGATGGTGCACAGCAAGCTCATGGTTGTCGACGACCGGATCTTGCGGATCGGCTCGGCCAATTTGAACAATCGCTCGATGGGCGCCGACAGCGAATGCGACCTGATCTTCGAAGCTGAATCCGAGGAGCATCGGGATTTCATCGCGTCGGTCCGCCGGCGCCTGATCGCGCATTTCTGCGACCTCGACGAACAGGCCATCACGCAGAACGAGCATCGGCTGTTCGCTCTGCTGGACGAGGTGTCGAAAGCCGGTGGAGCGAAGACACTGCGGAACGTGGAATCCTCGGTCCTGACCAGCACGCTGGCCAGCATGGTTCAGCCGGTGGCGGACCCGGAGTTGCCGCTCCATCTGGAGCGCGCGGCATCCCGCATGTGGAATACGAAGGCGATCATCGGGATCGCCTCGATCGCCGTGGCACTTTTTGGACTGGCGCTAGCCTGGTCGTACACGTCCTTGAGCGACTACGCCGACACTGGCCATATCTCGGCGCTCCTGTCGGCCTATTCGCAGTCCGTCTGGGGACCGCTATTTGCGATCGCAGCCTTCGTCCTCGGCGGACTGGTCATCTTTCCGGTCCTCGTGCTCATCGCGGCTACGGCTGCCGCACTTGGGCCATGGCTTGGCTTCGTCTCCGCAATGGCGGGCGTCCTGCTCAGCGCCCTGACCCTGTTTGCGATCGGGCGGTTCCTGGGCCGAGAACGCCTTCAGCGTTTGCTGGGACGACGTGCCGCGCGCATCCAGGAACGCGTCGTCGGCAAGGGGATTTTGGCCGTCGTCGTCATCCGGATGATTCCGATCGCACCGTTCTCGCTGGTGAACGTCGTGGCTGGCGCGAGCACGCTGCCTCTGCGTGATTTCATGGCCGGAACGCTGCTCGGCATGATGCCCGGTATCCTCGCCATGGCCGTTCTGGGCGCGCAGATCGCAGACCTCGCCCGGAATGCGTCCTTGAGCAGCATATTGCTGCTCGCCGTGGCGTTCCTGGGATGGCTTGGGGTCTGCGCCGGTGCGCAATTCGTCGCGACCTGGCTCGCCGGGAGACGCTGATGGCGCCGGTGCGCTTCATGACGTGGAATGTGCATGGCACCTTCAATCTCAATCCGAAGTTCGATCTGGAGGGGGTGTGCTCCATCCTGCGCAAATGGACGCCCGACGTCGTCGCGCTCCAGGAGGTGGATTCGCGGTCGCGGTCGGACGATCCGTTTGCGAAGCTGGCGAGCGTCGTCGGCGATCACCGCATCCATGCCAAGTCGATCGTCACGGAGGACGGCGACTACGGTCAGATGCTGCTGAGCCGCTTTCCGTTCTCCAGCATGCCCGAGATCGTCGATGTCTCGTATCAGGAGCGGGAGCCACGCCGTGCCATTGCCACGGATTTGCTCACGCCTGCCGGCGATCTCCGCGTGGTCGCCACGCATCTCGGCTTGAGCATCCACGAGCGCTATGCCCAAGCGCGGGCCCTGGTGAGCCTGGTGAAACCGGCAAGGACCGTCGTTCTCGGCGATTTCAACGATTGGTTCTGGATCAAATCGGTGCGGCGGGTGCTCGCGCAGGTCTGTCCGAACCGGACGCGGCTGCGGACGTTCCCGTCGCGCCTACCGCTCATGCGGCTCGATCGGATCTATGCAACGCCCGACAGCCCGATCGCGACGGTTTGGACCGACACCGAGGCGAGGGCCTATTCAGACCATTTGCCCGTGATTGCGGATATCGATATCTCCGCCGCGGGGACATGATCGTCGTGCATGTCCTTGTGCCGATGGTCAAAAACTAACTTAGGAATGTCCGAAGATTGCGAAATGCCACTGTTTTGCCCCACAGGTCAAGCGCGCTCGTAGGCTCCATGGAAAAGCTCTTGTGTTAGAATGGCTTGGCTACTGTGCATGGGGTTGTTTTCGCACACCTATTGAGGTGAAGGCTTTTGCCGCTTGGACGAATGCGGAACTTTTTCCTCGCCGCCAAGTTGTCTCGACATGACTGAAGACCTTTCATTCCGACGCAAACCCCTGACCCCCGAGCAGCGCCAGGCGCGCGATGCGGCACGCCGGATCGAGGCCGAGAAGGCCATGCGCGATCATGAAGAGGCGCAGAAGGCGTTCTACGCCAACAAAGAGCGGCTGAGAGCCGAGCGCCTCGCGCGCGAAGCGGCCGCACCCAAAGGCTGACGCGGCCGCCAATCTAATCTCTCGAAGAAGCCAGTTCTTGCTCCTCACTCGGCGTGCTTGTGCGTCCCGAATCGCCGAGCTTGTCGACATAGGCGATGCCGATCGCCGAGACGACGAAGGTGAGATGGATCAGCACCTGCCACATCACGCCGTTCTCGGTGTAGCCGGCACGGTCGGAGCCGAGATTGCCGGCCTCGATGAACGTGCGCAGCAGCGCGATCGAGGAGATGCCGATGATCGCCATGGCGAGCTTGATCTTAAGCACGCTCGCATTGACGTGGCCGAGCCATTCCGGCTCGTCTGGATGGCCTTGTAGCTCGAGCCGCGAGACGAAGGTCTCGTAGCCGCCGACGATCACCATCACCAGCAGGTTGGAGATCATCACGACGTCGATCAGCGCCAGCACGCTCATCATGATCTGCTGCTCGGTGAGGTCGAGCGCGTGCCAGGACAGGTGCCAGAGCTCCTTGAGGAACAGCGCGATGTAGACGCACTGCGCCACGATCAGCCCGAGATACAGCGGCAGCTGCAGCCAGCGCGAGCCGAAGATGATCATGGGCAGCAGGCGCAGGCGCGGCGAGGGCGGACGGGGTTCGGCGCGGGTCACTGGCTCGACCGACATTCGGGCAGCATCCTCGAAGCGAGATGATCTCGCCGTCCTGTAACCCGGCAAGATGGCCGGCGGAAGACGCAGCGCGCTCCTCTGCATGATGTCGTTTCATGCTACCGTGCCGCGCGGCCGGAAGCGGGAGGTGGGGAGTGTCTTGGAGCGGCTTTGGCAAGGGAGGCGGCGGCATCGCGCTCGCCGTCACGGTCGTGGCCAGCTTCGCCAGCGCAGGGGCATCGGCAGCCGCGCTGACGCCGTTTCGCTACGAGGCGCAGGCGCAGCGCCATTGTCCGCACGATCAGGTGGTCTGGCTCGATTTCAGGAAGGGCGTCTACTACACGAGGAGCCAGAGGCGATATCGCCAGGGCCTTGACGGCAGCTTCGTCTGTCTGACTGAAGCACGCGACGCCCGCTATCGCCGCTCGCTGCTTGGCGTGCGCTGAGCGGCGCGTGGCCGGGGTGCGAAGGCGGGCCGGACTATTTGCGGTTCGGCAGCTTCACCGGCACGTGCGGCGAGGTGCTGATGACCCGGGGGCTTCCATCCGGGTAGGTGCGATCGCCGCGGATCAGGGATTCCAGAACCAGGAAAAACTTCTCGGCAAGCATGGTAAGTCACCTTCGTTGGTGATGGCCTCTTGAAATGTAGGTCGAGGCGCCGAACGCGGAAATTCAATCAACTAAATGGGAGCCGGACAACTCCGGGCAAACACCTGCTCGCGGTGCAATGGTCGTCGTCGGGGAAGACGAGGAGATCTGTCTGAGCTTAGCCGAACGCCAGCGCCACGAGGCTCGAGCAGAGCAGTACGAAGCCGCCTGCGGTCAACACCAGGAAGCCGTCGGATACGAGGTCATGATTGCGCATGGGACACCTGCCGCTCTCGTCTTCGATGCTCGATCGGATCGATTAAATTGTCCGAACGTGTCGCCTTGAAAGAGGTGATGCTTGCCGTCCGCGCGAGTGCCGTCAGGCCCTCGTGCGGTAACCTTCGAACGCATGGGCCAGGAAGATCCCCGCGCTTACCAGACCCATCAGTGCCGAAACCGTCTCGATCATCGTTAACTTCCAAATCCCGCCCTTGCATCCGAGAGAACGCGTGCGGCCTTGCACAGTCAAAAGAATTTCGGTGAGCGGCGCGACAATGGGGGTGGGGTGAGGCTTCGGCGCAACAGAATGTCCAGCCTTGGTACAGAGCTTGGCACAGAGCAGGGGCCGCGCTCCGTAGATCGACGGAGAGAAGCGAACGTCCCGTTTACCATCCCGGCGGGATCGCTGCCGGCTCCCCATTTCCGCCGTGTTCGGGTTGCGTCATCGTTACCGCTTCCGATGCGGTGGTGGGCCGCCTCGGATCAAAGGACCGGACGGCGCTCCCGTAATCGACGCGGGTTGGGCATGCCGCCGGCGGAATGGTATTTGGGGCGAATGGGGATCCGACGGTCAGATTCGGTTTTGCGGGCCGCGCGTGGTGTCGCGGCGGTCGCGACCTGCCTTGCGCTCGCCAATTGCGCCTCCTCGAACAAGTTCGCCAGCCGCGTCGACCCGAAATACGGCGTGTCCTCGAGCCCCCGGGTGGTGGCCTTCGGCGATCCGGTCCCGAAGGGCGGCGGCACCTACCGCGTCGGCAAGCCCTATGTCGTGGCCGGCAAGACCTACGTGCCCGAGGAGGACGTCAACTATCGGGCTGAGGGCATGGCGTCCTGGTATGGCGACGATTTCCACGGCCGCCTGACCGCCAATGGCGAGGTGTTCGACATGACCTCGCTGACGGCGGCGCATCCGACCCTGCCGATGCCGTCCTATGCGCGGGTGACCAATGTCTCGAACGGCAAGTCGCTGATCGTTCGCGTCAATGACCGCGGGCCCTATCACGGCAACCGGCTCATCGACGTCTCGAACAAGGCCGCCGAACTGCTTGAATTCAAAGGCAATGGCGTCGCCAAGGTGCGGGTCGAATATGTCGGCCGGGCGCCGCTCGAAGGCTCGGACGACCGCCAGCTGATGGCGACGCTGCGCACCGGCGTTCCGGCGCCGACACCCTCCATGGTCCGGGTCGCCTCGGCCAAGCCCTTCGTGCCGGAATTGGCCTCGTCGAGCCGCGGTGCCATTCGCGGCGAGGTGCCGATGCCAGAGGGGCGCCCCTATAATCTCGGCAACAGCTCGGCCGATATGGCCTCGCTCAACGCGACCTCGGAAATGTCGGCATCGAGCCGCGGCCGGGGAAGGGCCCTTCAGAATGCCCGCGCGGTGTCCTATGACGAGGACGGCCGCTACGCGACCGAGCGCGCGCCGTCCGCCGCCTACAGCTCCGACGGTGCGGCCGAGGCTCGCAGCATCCTGAGCGGCCGCGGGCTCTACTGAGCCGCGCTTTCCTTCAGGAACGTCACCAGCGCCGCGTTCACCTCCTCGGGCCGTTCCTGCTGGACCCAATGGCCGGCGCCGTCGAGGATCAGCTTGCGCTTGAGATTGGGCAGCACGCGCTCGAGCTCGTTGACCCGCTTGGCCCCGATCAGGCCGGTGATGACGGCATCCTTCGAGCCGGCGATGAACAGCGAGGGCTGATGGATCTGCGCGTCCTGCCAGGGCGCCGTGAGCTCCCAATTGCGGTCGATATTGCGGTACCAGTTCAACCCGCCGCGGAAGCCGGTCTTGCGGAAGCTTTCGGTGAAATAGGCGAGGTCAGCCTCGCTCAGCCAGGCGGGCAGCGGCTCCTCGGCGCCAGCATGGCCGAGAAAGCCCCTGCCTTCCTGCACGAACATGGCCGCCGAGGGATCGGCCAGGCCGCGCCCGCCGAGCACGACGCGCATGGTGCGGGCCACGTCGCGCTCGAGCTCTGCCTCGGCGACGCCCGGCGTCTGGAAATACTGCCAATAGAAGTTCGTGATGCCACCCTGGCGCAGCAGGTCGAGCGGCTTGCCGCGGCCCCGGAACGGCGGCGGCACGCTCAGGCCCGCCACGGCCGTGAAGATGTCGGGGCGGAACAGCGCCGCGTGCCAGGCCACCGGTGCGCCCCAGTCGTGGCCGACCACCATCGCCTTGCTCTCACCCAGCGCCTGGACCAGGCCGACGACGTCACCGACGGTATCGAAGATGGAGTAGGCGGCCACGTCGGGCGGCGCTGCGCTCTGGCCGTACCCTCGCATGTCGGGGGCGACGACACGAAAGCCAGCCGCCGCCAGAGCCGGGATCTGATGGCGCCAGGAATAGGACAGTTCGGGCCAGCCATGACACAGCACCACGAGCGGCCCCTGACCCTGCTCGCGGAGGAAGAGCTCGACGCCGTTGGCTTTGATCATCCGGGTTGAGGACATTTTCGCTTTTCCGCCTTGTTTCAGGGGTTTGGTCGGGAAATGTGATGTGCCACGATAGGGGCGCGACGAGAATCGTGCAATCTCGGGAAGGCGCGGTCAACGCTGTGTTGTTCGCACCTGTTCCAACTGTTAGAACGCCGCTCTCAGGGCTAGGCCATGGCATTTCCTCTTTCCCAGCTTCGTCGCCCACGGCTCACCGCCGGTGCGCTGGCGCGCGGGCTGATCGCGGCGGTTCTGGTCATGGGCATCGGCTGGGGCGGGGCGATCTACGCCGCCAACCAGAGCGTCCAGGGCGCCAAGAAAGCGGAGGACGCAGGTTTCGACGGCGATGCCCCGACTGCGATCCTGATCGAGGCCTCCTCGGGCAGCGTGCTGTTCGAGAAGAACGCCGACGAGCTGCGCGCGCCCTCCAGCATGATGAAGCTGATGACCGCGGAGGTCGTCTTCAACGCCGTCAAGAAGGGCGACATCAAGCTGACGGACGAGTATCGGATCAGCGAGAATGCTTGGCGCAGGGGCGGGGCGCCCTCGGGCAGCTCGACCATGTTCGCCGCCATCAACAGCAAGGTCTCGGTCGACGATCTCCTGCATGGGGCCATCATCCAGAGCGGCAACGATGCCTGTATCGCACTCGCCGAGGCCATGGCGGGCAACGAGCGGATCTTCGCGGCCGACTTCATGACCAAGCGCGCGCGCGAGCTCGGTCTCACCCGATCGACCTTCGCCAACGCGAGCGGCTTGCCAGATCCCGGCAACAAGATGACGGTGCGCGAGCTCGGCATGCTTGCCCGGCATATCATCCTGGATTTCCCCGAGTTCTACAAACTGTTCGGCGAGAAGGAGTTCACCTGGAACAAGATCCGCCAGCCGAACCGGAATCCGCTGCTCAATTCGATGGAAGGCGCCGACGGCCTCAAGACCGGCTTCACCAAGGAAGGCGGCTACGGCATGGTCGGCTCGGCCGTGCAGAACGGCACGCGGCTGATCGTGGTCGTCAACGGATTGGACGATCCTGATGACCGTGCCACGGAAGCCAAGAAGATGCTGGAATGGGGCTTTCGCAATTTCGAGACCCGCACGCTGATCGCGGCCGAGCATGCCGTCGGTTACGCCAAGGTGTTCGGCGGCGAGAGCCGTTCGGTCAAGCTCGTCGCCAAGACGCCCGTGAAGGTGATGGTGCACAGGAACGGCAGCGACAAGCTGATCGCCCGCGTCGTCTATAGCGGCCCGGTGCGGGCGCCGGTCGAGGCCGGCCAGAGGATCGGCGTGGTCAAAGTCTGGCGCAGCGGCAACATTGCGGTGGAGACGCCGGTCTATGCCGCCGAGGCTGTTGGCACCGGCTCGACCATGCGCCGCGCGATCGACGGTGCCAGCGAGCTCGTGATCGGTATGTTCCGCGCAGGCGCCGAGAAGCTCTGACCATGAGTGAAAGTGCGGTACGCTGGCCGTCTGGACGCGGACGCTTCATCACCTTTGAAGGTGGTGAGGGAACGGGCAAGTCGACCCAGATCAAGAAGCTAGCCGATCGCCTCAAGGCGGCAAGGATGCGCATCCTGGTCACGCGCGAGCCGGGCGGCTCGCCGGGCGCCGAGATCATGCGCCATCTGGTACTGTCGGGAATGGGCAAGCTGCTCGGGCCCGAGGCCGAGACGCTGCTGTTCGCCGCAGCCCGCGACGACCATGTCCGCACGGTGATTCAGCCCGCGCTCAACCAGGGCGCCTGGGTACTTTGCGACCGTTTCGCCGACTCGACGCGGGCCTACCAGGGCAGCCTCGGCCGCGTGCCGGCTGGCCTGATCAACGCGATGCAGCGTGTCACGATCGGCGATCTCAAGCCGGACCTCACCATCATCCTCGACCTGCCGGTCGAGATCGGCCTGCAGCGCGCCGCCGCGCGCCGCGGCAGCGCCACGCCCGACCGCTTCGAGGGCGAGAACCTCAAGTTCCACCAAGATCTGCGCGATGCCTATCAGAAGATCGCTGCGGAAGAGCCCGCGCGGTGTGTGCTGATCGACGCCAACTCCGACCCCGATACGGTTGCCGGGCGCATCTGGACGGCGCTGCGCGAACGTCTCCTTCCGACGCCGGCATCGGTGCTATCGCGATGAGTCCGCGTCAGACCGAGCGCGAAACCGCCATTGCGCATCCGCGCGAAACGTCGAGGCTGTTCGGCCATCGCGAGGCCGAGGCGGCGCTGCTCGCGGCCTATCGCAGCGGGCGCATCCCGCATGCCTGGCTGATCGGCGGACCGCAGGGGATCGGCAAAGCGACGCTGGCCTACCGCATGGCGCGCTTCGTGCTCGCCCATGGTCAGCCGCTGGCGCCGTCGGTACAGCACGCAGAGGACCTTGCGATCGATCCCAATGATTCCGTGGCGCGGCAGGTCGCGGCGAGCTCGCATGGCGGCCTGCTGACGCTGGAGCGCACCGCCAACGACCGCGGCGTGATGCGCACCGTCATCACCGTCGACGAGACGCGCGAGACGATCGGCTTCTTCGGCTCCACGGCTGCCGCCGAAGGCTGGCGCGTCTGCATCGTCGACACCGTCGACGAACTCAATCCGAATGCAGCCAACGCGCTGCTGAAGATCCTCGAAGAGCCCCCGCAGCGATCGCTCTTCTTGCTGGTCAGCCACGCCCCCGCACGCGTGCTCGCCACGATCCAGTCGCGCTGCCGCAAGCTGCGGCTTCGCCCGCTCGCCACGGACGATGTGATCGGCGCTGCAGCCTCGGCGGCCGATCTCGATCCGAGCGATCCGGCGCTGCGCGAGGCGGCCGAGGCCTCGGAGGGCAGTGTTGCGCGGGCGCTGACGCTGCTCGGCGGCGATGCGCTCAAGCTCCAGCAGCGCACGGCGGCGCTGCTCGCGCGTCTGCCGCAGGTCGATCCGCGCGAATTGCACACGCTCGGCGATTCGCTTCCCACTAACGACCGCGTCGCGCTCGCGGCCTTCATCGATGGCATCGACCGCTGGATCGCGGAGCGTCTGCATGCGGACGACGCCAACGCCAACCAGAACCTGCCGCGCCTTGCGCGTCTAGCTGAGGTATGGGAAAAGATCGTCCGCGCTGCGCGCGACACCGAAACCTACAATCTGGAGCGCAAGCCCTTGGTTTTCTCGGTGTTCGGCTGGCTGGCGGACGCAACGCGCTAGGCGCAGAGCCGTTTCCAAATTTCGAGAAGCCGGTAAAGGAATTCGTGGTGGCAACGCGAGCTAAGAAAACCGTCAAACGCAAGAGCGGCAAGAAGGCTGCGAAGAAGGCCGCCAAGAAAACCGCGAAGAAGGCTGTGAAGGCGCTCGCGCTCAAAGCTGCGAAAAAGGCCAAGAAGGCTGCTGCCAAGAAGGGCATGAAGAAAGGCACTGCGAAGACGTCCAAGAAGACGGCTAAGAAGCATCCTGCCGCCAAGAAGGCGGTCAAGAAGGCGGCCAAGACACTGGCCAAGACACTGGCCAAGACACCGGCCAAGGCTCCGCCGAAGCAGGTGGCCAAGAAGGCCAGGGCGGCTGCGTCCGCCGTGACGTCCGCTCCGGCTGCCGTCGCTACGCCGCCGGAGACGTTGAAGTCCCAGGTGTCCAAGCCAAAAGTGTCCAAGCCAAAGGCACCCCGTGCGCCAAAGCCCGCTGCGGCTTCGCAGGTCACAGCGCCCGTCGCCGCTCCTGCGCGCGACAACGTCTTCTACATCACGACGGCGATCGCCTATCCCAATGGCAGCCCGCATATCGGTCACGCCTATGAGGCGATCTCGACCGACGTGCTGGCGCGCTTTGCGCGGCTCGACGGCAAGGACGTGTTCTTCCTGACGGGCACCGACGAGCATGGTCAGAAAATGGTTCAGACGGCGGCCGGCGAGAACATGTCCGTCTCCGCGCTGGCGGCCCGCAATGCCGGCCGCTTCAAGGAAATGGACCAGCGTCTGAACGTGTCGTTCGACCGCTTCATCCGCACCACCGAGGAGCAGCATCATCGCTCCAGCCAGGAGATCTGGCGGCGCATGGAAGCGAACGGCGACATCTATGCCGACACCTATGCCGGTTGGTACTCCGTGCGGGACGAGGCGTATTACGCCGAGGACGAAACGCGCGTGAACGAAGACGGCGTCCGGCTCGGCCCGCAGGGCACGCCGGTCGAATGGGTCGAGGAGAAGAGCTATTTCTTCCGCCTGTCGGCGTACCAGGACAAGCTACTGAGGCTTTATGCAGACCACCCCGAATTCATCGGGCCTGACTCGCGCAAGAACGAGGTGGTGAGCTTCGTCAAAGGTGGCCTGCGCGATCTCTCGATCTCGCGGACGACGTTCGATTGGGGCGTGAAGGTGCCCGGCGACGAAGAGCACGTGATGTATGTCTGGGTCGACGCGCTGACCAACTACATCACCGGCGTCGGCTTCCCCGACGAGCAGGACGCGAACTGGCGCTATTGGCCGGCCGACGTGCACATCATCGGCAAGGACATCATCCGTTTCCACGCCGTGTATTGGCCGGCGTTCCTGATGTCTGCGGGGATTCCGCTCCCGAAGCGGGTCTACGCCCACGGCTTCCTGTTCAACAGGGGCGAGAAGATGTCGAAGTCGGTCGGCAACACTGTCGATCCATTCAACCTCGCCGACCAGTACGGTGTCGACCAGTTGCGCTACTTCTTTCTGCGCGAGGTGCCGTTCGGCCAGGACGGCAATTACAACCACGAGGCCATCGTCGCGCGGATCAATGCCGATCTCGCCAACGACCTCGGCAACCTTGCGCAACGCTCATTGTCGATGATCGCCAAGCAACTCGGCGGCGTGCTGCCGGAGCCGGGCGAGTTCAGCGACAATGACAAGGCCATCCTGGCGATGGCCGACGGCATGGTCGCCGCATCGCGCGAAGCCATGGCAACGCAGCAGATCCATCACTGGCTCAATGCCGTGTGGGCGGTGGTCGCAGAGGCCAACCGTTATTTCGCGGGCGAGGCGCCATGGGCGCTCGCCAAAACCGACCCTGCGCGGCAGAAGACGGTGCTCTATGTCACCGCCGAGGTCGTGCGCCAGATCGCGATCCTGGCCCAGCCGGCGATGCCGACGGCCTCGGGATTGCTGCTCGACAGCCTCGGCATCCCCGCGGACGAGCGCAGTTTCGCGATGCTCGGCGGCGCCAAGCGGATCGCGCCCGGCTCGACCTTGCCGGCGCCGACGCCGGCATTCCCGCGCTACATCGAGCCGGCGGCCTGAAGGCGTTCGTGTGATGCTGGTCGACAGCCATTGTCATCTGGATTTTCCCGATTTTTCGGATGATCTCGACGGGATCGTCTCGCGCGCGCGGGCGGCCGGCATCACGCGCATGGTTACGATCTCGACGCGGGTGAAGAAGCTGAACCAGCTCCTGGGCATCGCCGCGCGCTATGACGACGTCTATTGCTCGGTCGGCACCCATCCCCACAACGCGGATGAGGAGGACGGCATCACGCCGGACGAACTGGTCGCGCTGACGGAGCATCCCAAGGTCGTCGCGCTCGGCGAAGCCGGGCTCGATTATTTCTACGACAACGGCTCACCCGACGCGCAGGCGAGGGGCTTTCGCGCTCACATTGCCGCGGCCCGCGCCACCGGCCTGCCGCTGGTGATCCACACCCGCGAGGCGGACGAGGACTGCGCGCGCATCCTCGAAGAGGAGGCCGGGCGTGGATCGTTTCGCGGCGTGCTGCATTGTTACACAGGCGGGCGCGAGCTTGCGCTGAAGGCGGTGGCGCTGGGGCTCTATATCGGTTTCACGGGCATCCTCACCTTCAAGAAATCGGAAGCCCTGCGTGCGCTGGCCGCCGAGCTGCCGTCCGACCGTATTCTGGTCGAAACAGATTCGCCCTATCTTGCGCCCGGGAAGTTCCGGGGCAAACGCAACGAGCCGGCTTATGTCGTCGAGGTCGCCAAGGTGCTTGCTGAAACGCGCGGCGTGTCGCTGGAAGAGATCTCGCGTCAGACCACCGACAACTTCTTCCGTTTGTTCTCCAAGGTGAAGGTTTCGGAAGGCGCATGACGCTGACGCTGACGATCCTGGGATGCGGCTCCTCCGCCGGCGTGCCGCGCCCGGCGCTCGGCTGGGGCGCCTGCAATCCCAACAACCCCAAGAACCGCCGTCGTCGCTGTTCGCTGCTGGTCGAACGCACCTCCGAGCACGGCACCACGCGTATCGTGATCGACACCTCCCCCGACCTGCGCGAGCAATTGCTGTCGGCCGATGTCGACCACATCGACGCCGTGTTCCTGACCCACGAGCACGCCGACCAGACCCATGGCATGGACGATCTGCGCTCGGTCGTCATGAAGATGCGTCAGCGCATCCCAACCTACCTCAATCAGTCGACCGCCAAGGATATCATGTCGCGGTTCTCCTATTGCTTCATCTCACCGGAAGGGAGCGATTATCCGCCGATCCTGACGCAGCATTCGATCGAGGCGGGCGAGAGCCAGACGATCGTGGGGAAGGGTGGTGCGGTGACGATGACCGCCTTTCTGGTGCAGCACGGCAACATTCCCGCGCTCGGCTACCGCATCGGGGATGCCGCCTATACGCCCGATCTCAACGACATTCCGCCTGAGAGCTGGGGCGCACTCGAAAACCTCGACCTCTGGATCGTCGATGGTTTGCGTTACACCACCCATTCCAGTCATTTCAGCGTCAACGACGCGCTGTCATGGATCGAGCGATTCAAGCCGAAACGCGCGGTCATCACCAACATGGCCTACGAGGTCGATTACGAGGTCCTCCGGCTGTCGCTGCCCGCCGGCGTAGTGCCGGCCTATGACGGGCTGCGCCTGGAGACGCGCTAAACCCGCGGCGCCAAGCTAGGCCGAGATCGCCTTCACCGATCCGACCTCGTTACGCAGCAGGAATTTCTGGATCTTGCCCGTCGACGTCTTCGGGATCGGCCCGAACACGATCGCCTTCGGGGTCTTGAATCCGCTCAGATGGGATCGGCAGAACGCGATGATCTCGGCCTCAGTTGCGCTGGCGCCATCCTTCAGCTCGACGAAGGCGCAGGGCACCTCGCCCCATTTCGGATCGGGTTTGGCAACCACTGCCGCGAACAGCACGGCCGGGTGCTTGTAGAGGATGTCCTCGACCTCGACCGAGGAGATGTTCTCGCCGCCTGAGATGATGATGTCCTTGGAGCGGTCCTTGATGATGACGTAGCCGTGCTCGTCGAGCACGCCGAGATCGCCGGTGTGAAACCAGCCGCCCTCGAAGGCTTCCCGGGTCGCCTTCTCGTTCTTGAGGTAGCCCTTCATCACGATGTTGCCGCGGAACATGACCTCGCCGATGGTCTCGCCGTCACGTGGCACTTGCCTCATCGTTTGCGGGTTGATGACGGTGACGGCTTCCTCGAGCGGATAGGGCACGCCCTGCCGGCGCTTCATGCGCGCGCGCTCGGCGGCGGGCAGGTCATCCCAGCCGGGCTGCTCGGCACAGACGGAGGCGGGGCCGTAGACCTCGGTCAGGCCGTACACATGCGTCAGCTTGATGCCGATGCTTTCGGCGCCTTCGAGCACGGCGACCGGCGGCGCAGCGCCAGCGATCAGGCCGACGACCCGGCGCGCGGCGTTGCCTTTGGGCGCATCGGGCGCGTTGATCAGAGTGTTGTAGACGATCGGCGCGCCGCACATATGGGTGACGCCATGCTGCTTGATCAGCTCGAAGATCTTGCTCGGCTCCACCTTGCGCAGGCAGACATTGATGCCCGCGGCCGCCGCAATGGTCCACGGGAAGCACCAGCCGTTGCAGTGGAACATCGGCAGCGTCCACAGATAGACCGGATGCTGGCCGAGATTGCCGGCGAGGATGTTGCTGACGGCGTTGAGGTACGCGCCGCGATGATGGGTGACGACGCCCTTAGGATTGCCTGTGGTGCCCGAGGTGTAGCTCAGTGCGATCGCGTCCCACTCCTCCTGCGGGAGGATCACGGTGAAGTTCGGATCTCCGAGCCCGAGCGCCGCCTCATATTCGATCTCGCCGATACGTTTGCCACCCTTGAAGGCGTCATCGTCCACGTCGATCACGAACGGCTTGGGCCCGGTCATCTGCGCCAGCGCGTCGCTGATGACGCCAGAGAACTCCGGGTCGACCAGGATGACCTTGGCGCCGCCATGATCGAGCTGGAACGCGATAGAAGGCGCATCGAGGCGGATGTTGAGGGCGTTGAGCACAGCGCCGGTCATGGGCACTGCGAAATGCGCTTCGTTCATCGCGGGGATGTTCGGCAGCATCGCGGCCACGGTGTCGCCGACGCCTATACCCTTACCCGCAAGATAGGATGCAAACCGTCGGCAGCGTTCATGAGTCTGCGCCCAGGTGAAGCTGCGGCCCTCATAGACGGTGCTGACGTGATCGGGAAAGACCGCGGCGCTGCGCGCGAGGAAGCTCAGCGGGGTCAGGGGCACATAGTTGGCGGGAGTCTTGTCGAGGCCGATATTGTACTGGTTCTGCCGCTCACTCATCGACACCTCCTGAAAACGCCTCAAAGGAATCCGATCGAGATCCAGGGGAAGATCGCGACGATGATCAATCCCACCAGCAGCGCTAGCAGATAGCCCCAGATCGGCCTGATGCCTTCGGCCGGATCGACGCGTCCGATGGCGCAGGCGGCATAATAGCCGACGCCGAAGGGCGGGGCGAATAGCCCGATACCCATGGCGAGAATGATCACCATGGCATAGTGCACCTCGTGCACGCCGACGGCGCGGGCGATGGGGAACAGCAGCGGCCCGAACAGCACGATCGCCGGGATGCCCTCCAGCACGCTGCCGAGAATGACGAAGGCCAGGATCGAGACGGCGATGAAGGTCGCCGGTCCCCCGGGCAATCCCGTCATGGCTGCCGCGAGCGAGCGCGAGAAGCCCGATTGGGTCAGGCCCCAGGCCATGCCGGTGGCGGTGCCGATGATCAGCAGGATCGCGCCCGACAGCGCCGCGGTCTCGACCAGCATCGGGAACAGCCGCCGCCAGTCGAAGCGTCGGTAGACGAGAAGGCCGACCACGGCGCCGTAGACGATGCCGATGGTGGAGACTTCAGTCGCGGTCGCGATGCCTTCGACGACGGCGTAGCGGATCACGAAGGGCAGCGCGAGCGCGGGCAGGGCGATGACGAAGGTCCTGCCGATCTCGGATGCCGTGGCACGGCGGACGTGGCTCATGTCCTCATGGCGGTAGCGCCACCACACCAGCATGCACAGCGTGATCGCGAGCACGACGCCGGGCAACAGGCCGCCGGTGAAGAGGGCGGCGATCGACACGCCGGTGACCGAGCCGATCGTGATCAGCACGAGGCTCGGCGGGATGGTCTCGGTCTGGGCACCCGTTGCCGCCAGAAGCGCGACGAGGTCGCCGGGCTTGGCGCCGCGCTGCTTCATTTCCGGAAATAGCACCGGCGCGACCGCGGCCATGTCGGCCGCCTTGGCGCCGGAGATGCCGGAGACAAGGTACATGGCACCGACCAGCACATAGTGCAGGCCGCCCCTGATATGGCCGAGCAGGCTGGCCAGGAACGCCACCATGGCCCGCGCCATGCCGGTCATCTCGATCAGCAGGCCCAGGAACACGAACAGCGGGACCGACAGCAGGATGAGGTGACTCATGCCCTCGTCCATCCGCCCGACCAGCACCATCACCGGCGTCCGCGTGGTCAGCGCCAGATAGCCGAAGATCGCAAGCCCAAAGCCGAACGCAATGGGAACGCCGGCAAAGACGCAGAAGCCGGCGACGCCGACGAAGAAGATGACGAGGTTGAGATTGCCGAGCGGCCGCAGCAGCGGCTCCGCCAGCCAGAACAGGCCGACCAGGACCGCGACCGACAGCACGGCGGCGGCGACCATCCGATAGTCGGCCGCGCGCAGCAACCGCAGCAAGGCAAAGGCCACCATCAGGCCGATGCCGGCCGGCAGCGCGGCGGCGCGCCACATGTTGGAAATCTGCAGCGCTGGAGTCGTGATGTAGCTTTCCTCATAGGCATAATCGCAGGACGGCCAGACGATCAGCGCCAGGAACGCCAGCGCCGCCGAGGTCGCGACCAGATCGAGATAGGCCCGCGTCGCCGGCCTGGCACTGGCGACCACCGCGGTCATGCGCATGTGCTCGGAGCGCCGGAACGCCACCGCCGCTCCCAGCATCGCCAGCCAGAGGAACAGGATCGAGGCCAGCTCGTCCGACCATATCAGCGGCCGGTGGAAGCCGTAGCGCGCGACCACGCCGGCGAACAGGATCACGATCTCGGCGACGACCAGGGCCGCCGCCGGAATCTCCACGAGAAGACCGAGTGCGCGCTCCAGCGAGCCCAGCAATGAAGGTCGGCGAGGGGACTGATTAGTCGCCTCGCCCGCTACGTTGATCACCTCGACCTCGGCATGAGCCATGACGGCCCCGACGCGCTACGACAGCTTGCCCACGGCCTTTTCCAGGTGGCCCCAGGCCTGGTCGCCATATTTGCCCTTCCACTCGGCATAGAAGCCGGCGGTGCGCAGCTTGTCGCGGAACGGCGCCACGGCTGGTTGGTTGAAGGCCAGGCCCTTGCCGGCGAGCTCCTGCTGGAGATTGGCGTTGAGCTTGGCGGTATCCTCGCGCTCCTTGACCGCGGCGGCGTTGATGTTCTTGGCGACGACGGTGCGCACGTCCTGGGGCAGCTTCTCCCAGGCTCTGCGGTTGGCCAGGAACCAGAAGCCGTCCCACATGTGGTTGGTCAGCGAGCAGTATTTCTGCACCTCATAGAGCTTGGCGGTCGAGATGATCGCCAGCGGGTTCTCCTGGCCCTCGACGATCCTGGTCTGGAGCGCCGAATAGACCTCGCTGAAATTGATCGAGGCGGGCGCCGCATCGAAGGCCTTGAACATCGAAGTCCACAGCGGCGACACCGGCACACGGATCTTGAAGCCCTTGAGGTCGTCGGGCCCTGTGATCGGCTTGCTCGACGACGTGGTCTGGCGGAAGCCGTTGTCCCAGATCTTGTCCATGACCTCGAGGCCCGCCTTCTTGATCTCGCCGCGGACATGGGCGCCGAGATCGCCGTCCATGGCCTTCCAGACCGTGTCGTAGTCCGGGAACGCGAAGCCGATGCCGTTGATCGAGGCCGCCGGCACCAGGGTCGACAGGATCAGGCCCGACAGCGTGAAGAACTCGACGCCGCCGGAGCGGATCTGGCTCAGCATGTCGGTGTCGGAGCCGAGCTGGTTGTTCGGGAAGATCTGGAGGTCGAACTTGCCGTTCGTCTCGGTCTTGATCGCCGCTGCCATCTCCTTGGCGCGCACGTTCAGCGGATGGGTGTCAGGCAGGTTGTTGGCATATTTGTAGGTGAACTCGGCGCTCTGAGCGCGGGCCACATGGGGCGCACCGATGCCGCCCAGAACCGCGGTCGCGGCGGAGGCCTTGAGAAGCGTGCGGCGGGAAAAGCGCGTTGAAAAGACCATGGGTCTGCTTCCTCGGAAGTTTGTTGTTGTTCTGAGATGCAAACCTATACGGACGCCAGGTCAGAAGGTCATCTGCGATCTCGCGAGGCCTCGCTTATTGCAGCCGGACAAGGTCACGGCAATATCGGCGTTCGCAGACTTGGGCGGATCCAAAACCTGAAAAACAACCCCATGCACAGTAGCCGTCAAGACCGCAGGCGACGATCGAGGCGCGAACCAGAATCTGGGCGGAGCAAACGTTCGATGGCAGGAATTTCGCCTAAATAATTGATCCAATTGTAGATAAAGATATTCCATAATATACCTTATGCGAATTATGGATATGGCCTGTCCGGACTGGGCCCGCTTGTCGTTGTCGTTCGCGTTTGAATTTGTCACTGGGGCCTCTGGTTGATTTTGTCACTCGCCTACTGATGCAATTGGCCTTTCTGGCCGGCGGCGTCTTCACGCTTGTCGCGGCTCGATCGGCCCCTGGTTCTGGAAGACTCAATTCTGTCACCGGCGGTGTTGGCGCTTCGAGATTCAATTTTGGCACTGAGCGATAGCTCGGCCTATCGCAGGATAACTTACACTGCGATAGGCCGAGCCACGCTGCGCTCGTCGACGGGATCTACCGGCCGTCATCGGGACTGGGTTTGGGCTGTTGCTGGCGCACCCTGAGCCTGTGCAGGCTGCGGCGCTTGATTGGATCGGCCTAGGGGCAAGCGCTCGGAGCGGTCATCCTCATGGGATGCTTGTCGTATCCGAACCAGAGTGTCTGCCTGGCGGACCGAAGCGCACGTCCCGTCGAAGTACCCTCTGTTGCTGGCGCACCCTGAGCCTGTGCAGGCTGCGGCGCTTGATTGGATCGGCCTAGGGGCAAGCGCTCGGAGGAGCGGTCATCCTCATGGGATGCTTGTCGTATCCGAACCAGAGTGTCTGCCTGGCGGGCCGAAGCGCACGTCCCGTCGAAGTACCCTGACGCTGGCGACGGGCTCGGCGGGCGTGTTCGTCGCGTCGCTCCCGACAATCACGCAGCGGCCACCAAACACGCAGTCGTCCTTTTTCCAGCGTCAGCCGTCCTCTTGGGCCTTCCCGTAGACGACGTCGCCGCCGGGAGCATTCAGCAACGGCGCTGCTGTGCGGTCAGCGCGAATTCCGCTCGCCGGGCGAGCGGGGTGCGGATTTGGGGGCGCCCCCCCCCCGCATAGGATCGACCTAGGCCGGCATAAGATGACCATCATCGGCGCAAACGGGCCGCGAAGCGCTGAAGCGTAACCCGATCGCCATCGGTCATCAGAAAGCCGCGTGATGGATAGTCTTCCGTGCCTCCATGAAGGACCCGTCTATCGTCGATCCGCGACACCAGGTAGGCGAAAGGTGGATTGAAGCGTCGAAGCGGCCAGCCGGAGGCCGCATGCAATTCTTCCGCATCGACAGTCCCGGTCCCAGATTTGTCGAGAGCAAGATCGACGAGCGCAACCACGTCCGTTTCGGGGGTGCTTTGCCCGGTATGGGGATCGAACGTGATAAAAAGCTCTGCGGTGGTGAACAAGCGTGTCGCAGCAGGCCAGCAAGGCCCGTGCGAACTGATCGCCGGCGTCCCGAACCCAATCGTCGCGTACGACGGTAGCGACCGGCCGCCGCGAATAGCTGTGTCGTTGCCGCATTTTCTCGCCCTGCCCGCCCTGCTCGCTGACTCCGAATTTGCGGCCATCGTCCCGCGTCCATTGGCCCGCGCCTTCGAACGCGCCCATGCCGTCACCACGTACGAGCTGCCTTACGCCACGACTCCGGTCGAAGTCCGGCTGTTATGGCACGAACGTATCGAGGGCGAGTCGGCACATGACTGGCTTCACGACATCCTCAGGCGCGCGACCGGGGACCTTCGGCGCGGACGCTAGTTGCGCGGACGGGTGCTCACGGCCAGTCGGCAAAATTCAGCGTCGGTCGCGACCGTCCGGCGCGCGCGCGGGCGGCGACGCGCTGGCGCCAGACGCCCGGCGCCTCGCCGGTGTGCTTGCGGAAGAAGCGGCTGAAATAGGCGGTGTCCTTGAAGCCGAGCGCGAACGCGATCTGCTTGACGGCGACGGTGCCGGCCTCGAGCCGCGCCGCGGCTTCCTTGACCACGCGCTGCTGGATCAGCTCGCTCGGCGAACGCTTCAGCTCGCGGCTGCAGAGGGCGTGGAGTCGGTCCGGGGTCATGCCGAGGAGGTTGGCGTAGTCGCTGACGCGCAGATGCTGCTGATAGCGCTCCTCCAGCAGCCGGCGGAAGCGGCTCAGGATCTCGGTGCTGGTGCCCTCCTCGTCCCGCTCACTGTCGCCGGCGAACAGCCGCCAGAAGCGCAGCACGCACAGCGTCAACTCGGCCGACATGATCGATGCCGCAGCGCTGCGTGCGGGCGATGCGATCGGCACCGCCGTGCGTGCCATCGCCGTCGATGCCAACGCCGCACGCCTCGTCGGGATCGACGTCGCCGCCTTGTCGGGGCTGGCATTTGCATTTGGCGGCGGCCTCGTCGCCGTCGGCGGCGTGCTGATCAGCATGTTCCTCACCTTCAACGCCGCCATGGGCGTGGTCTTCACCATGAAGGCGCTGGTCGTCGTCATCATGGGCGGCGTCGGTAATGTGATGGGCGCGCTGGTCGCGGGACTGCTGCTCGGTGTTGTCGAGACCGCGGTGGCGCGGCTGGTCGATCCGGGCCTGACGCTGGCCGCGACCTACGCGCTGTTCCTGGGCGTGCTGCTGATCAGGCCGACCGGCCTGTTCGGAAGGGCGGCGTCATGACCGGGTCGATGCGTGCATTGCTGTGGTGCGCCGGCCTCGCCTTGGCTGCGGCGGTTGTCACCTACCCTGTTTATGCCAACGGCTACTATCTCGCGCTCGGCATCAGTGTCCTCTATTTCACGATTCTGGCGACAGCCTGGGCGATGTTCTCAGGTCCCACCCGCTACATCTCGCTAGCGACCGTCGCCTTCTTCGGCCTCGGCGCCTACACCGCCGCGGTGCTCGGCGAGACCATGCCATGGCCGGTCGTGCTGCTGGCCGCAGCCGGCGTGGGTGCGCTCACGGCCGCGATCACCGGCCTCTCGACGCTGCGGCTATCGGGCATCTATTTCGTGATCTTCTCCTTCGGGCTTGCCGAGCTGATCCGGCAACTCGTGATCTGGTACGAGGTCAACATCCACAAATCCGTCGGCCGCTATCTCTTCAGCGGGGTGACGCAGGACATCCTCTATTGGCAGCTCCTGGGCTTGACCGCCCTCGTCTTCCTGGTCGGCTGGCTGCTCGGGCGCTCGCGCTATGGGCTGGCCCTGCGCGCCATCGGTGCCGACGAGACCGCGGCCAGCCATTCCGGCATCGACGCGACGCGGGTCAAGCTCGGCGTCTTCATTCTGAGCGCGACATTCATGGCGGTAACAGGCGCGGTGATGGCGCCGCGCTGGACCTATATCGATCCCGCCATTGCGTTCAATCCGACCATCTCGTTCCAGGTCGTGATCATGGCTCTGCTGGGCGGCGCGGGCTCGCTGTTCGGACCTGTACTCGGCGTCATTCCGCTGGTCCTGTTGTTCGAGGTGCTGACCGCGACGCTGCCCAACCATTTCAGCATCGTGCTGGGCCTCATCTTCGTGCTCATCGTCATGGCGCTGCCGAACGGGGTGATCGGACTGTTCGGGGCAGGCCGCTGGCGCGTCCCGCTCGGGCGGCCAGCGGCTGCTTCCGCCCGCACCATGGTGGCACCGCTGCTCGCGGTCGACGGCGTCGGCAAGTCGTTCGGCGGGCTGCGGGCCGTCGATGATGTCAGCTTCAAGGTCTCACCCGGCGAGATCATCGGCGTCATCGGGCCGAACGGCTCCGGCAAGACGACGCTGCTCAATACGCTGTCCGGCGCCTTGAAGCCCTCCTCGGGCACGATCCGGTTCGGCGGCGCCCTCCTCAATGGTCTGCGCGCGCACCAGATCGCGCGCCTGGGTCTTGCCCGTACGTTCCAGCTGGTGCGTGTGATGCCGGATCTGACCGTCGCCGAGAACGTCGCGGCGGCGCGGCTGTTCTCCACATCGGACGGGGCGGGCGCAACGGCAAGCGAGCTGCTCGATCTGGTGGGGCTCGGCACCATGCATGAAACGCCTGCGGGCGATCTGACCTATATCGACCAGAAGCGGCTGGAGCTAGCCCGCGCCCTGGCGCTGCAGCCGCGCCTCGTGCTGCTCGACGAATGGTTGGCAGGCCTCAATCCGAGCGAGCTCGAAACGGGCATCGCCCTGATCGCAAGACTGCGCGACCGCGGCCTCACCATCATCATGGTCGAGCACGTCATGGATGCCATCCGCGCGCTGTGTAGCCATTGCATCGTCATGAGCGCCGGCAGCGTGATCGCGCGCGGTACTCCGGACGAGGTATTGGCTGATCCAAAAGTCGTCGCCGCCTATCTCGGAGGTGAGGATGCTTGAGATCGCCGCCCTCTCCCACTTCTATGGCAAGCACCAGGCCCTCGCCGACATTGCGCTCGGCATCAATCAGGGCGAGATCGTCGCGATCCTTGGCGCCAACGGGGCCGGCAAGTCGACCCTGCTCAAGAGCATCGCCGGGCTGGTCAAGCCTGCGCCGGGCGCAACGATCCGGTTCCACGGACAGAGCATCGTCGAACCGCCAGCCCATCTGATCGTGGAGCGCGGCATCGCTTTGGTGCCCGAAGGCCGCGGCGTCTTCGGCGATCTGACGGTCGCTGAGAATCTGCAGCTCGGCGCCTATCCCGCGCGCGCCCGCGCCGGCGAAGCGGACCGGCTCGCGATGATCCTACAGCTGTTCCCGCGGCTGGCCGAGCGCATGCCCCAGGCCGTCCGCACCATGAGCGGCGGCGAGCAGCAGATGGTGGCGATCGGCCGCGCGCTGATGTCCAACCCGCTGCTGCTCCTGCTCGATGAGCCCTCGCTCGGCCTGTCGCCGCTGCTCAGCCGCGAGGTCTTCCGCGCGCTGACGCAGATCCGCAGCACCGGCCTCAGCGTGCTGCTGGTCGAGCAGAACGTGCGAGCGAGCCTCGACATCGCCGATCGCGTCTACCTGATCGAGTCCGGCCGTAACGCCGGCAGCGGACCGGCGGCTGCGATGAAGAACGATCCCGAGATCCAGCGCGCCTATCTCGGCAAGGCGCGCGTCGCCTCGACACCAACCTAATCCACCCAGCACCCATGGAGAGCGCCATGAACGCAATCGACCTTCTCATCGGCGGCAAGGACCAGTCGGCCAGCAACCAGCGCACCTTCCAGCGCCGCAATCCGATCTCGGGCGAGACCGCGACAACAGTGGCCGCGGCCTCGATCGACGACGCGATGCGCGCCGCCGATGCGGCTGCCGCTGCCTTTCCGGCCTGGTCGCAGCTCGGCCCTTCCGAGCGCCGCAAGCGGCTCAGCGCGGCTGCCGACATCCTGGCGCGCCGGGCGCCTGAGTTCACCGCGCTGATGGTTGCCGAGACCGGCGCCACCGCGGGCTGGGCCGGCTTCAACGTTCATCTCGCCGAAGGCATGCTGCGCGAGGCCGCCGCCATGACGTCGCAGATCTCGGGCGAGGTCATTCCGACCGACAAGCCCGACAATCTCGCGATGGCGTTCCGTCAGCCGGTCGGTGTTGTGCTCGGCATCGCGCCGTGGAATGCGCCGGTAATCCTCGGCGTGCGCTCCGTCGCGATGCCGCTCGCTTGCGGCAACACCGTGGTGCTGAAGGCCTCCGAGATGAGCCCGGGCGTGCACCGCCTGATCGGAAGCTGCCTGGCGGAGGCAGGGCTCGGCGACGGCGTCGTCAATGTCGTGACCAATGCGCCGGAGGATGCGCAGGCGGTCGTCGAGGCGCTGATCGCCCATCCCGCGATCCGCCGCGTCAATTTCACCGGCTCGACCCGGGTCGGCCGCCTCATTGCACTTGCCTGCGCCAAGCATCTCAAGCGCGCGCTGCTGGAGCTCGGTGGCAAGGCCCCGCTCGTCATCCTCGACGATGCCGATCTCGATGCCGCCGTGAACGCCGCCGCCTTCGGCGCCTTCATGAACCAGGGCCAGATCTGCATGTCGACGGAACGGATCGTCGTCGATGACAAGGTGGCGGATGCCTTCATGGCCAAGTTCAGCGCCAAGGCGAAGAGCCTGCCGCATGGCGATCCCGGCAAGGGCAATGTCGTGCTGGGCTCGCTCATCAGCAACGCGGCCTGCGACCGCGTCCGGGGCCTGATCGACGACGCCGTCGCCAAGGGCGCGGTGGTGACGGCAGGCGGGCACGGCAGCGGCACGATCATGCCGGCCACCATCGTCGATCATGTCACGCCGGCGATGCGTATCTATGGCGAGGAGAGCTTTGGCCCCGTCGTGACCGTGGTCCGCGTCAGCGGCGTGGACGAGGCGGTCCGCGTCGCCAACGACACCGAATACGGCCTCTCCTCCGCCGTGTTCGGCCGCGACATCGCGCGCGCCCTCGGTGTCGCCAAGCGGATCGAGGCCGGCATCTGCCACGTCAATGCGCCGACCGTGCATGACGAGCCGCAGATGCCGTTCGGCGGCACGAAGGCGTCAGGCTACGGCCGGTTCGGCGGCAAGGCGGCCATCGACGAGTTCACCGAGCTCCGCTGGATCACCGTGCAGACCGGACCGCGGCACTATCCGTTCTAAGCAGAGACCGCTCTAGCGCAGGGGCAGCAGCTCCAGCTGGCCCCGCGCCTTCTTCACCACCGCGGCGAACCAGCTTTGGCTCGGCGCTTCCTTGGCGAAGCACTTCGTATAGGCATCCATCGCCTGGTCTTCACGGGCCATGTCGTCCTGCGGGACCTTCCTGGCCATCATCTGCTTCCAGACTTTTTCGCAGGCCGGGATCTCCGCCGTCTTCACCGCGTCCGACGTGGCGATGAAGTAGACCTTGTCGCCCTGGATCGCGACCACGTCGATCTCATCCGGCGGCCCCTTCAGGCCGCCATTGCCGCGCATGCCCAGCACGGCCGCCGCAACACTTGCACCCGCGGGCTTGGTGATCGGCAGCTCTGCATAGATGGCGAAAGCGGCGTCCTGGATCGCATTGTAGTAGAACCGGTCCGACTTGAAGGCGGCGCCGATCTCCTGCGGCATGCCGTCCTCGCGATGCTCGCGCAGCCAGTGCTTGAGCAACGTCGTCGTGGTCACGACGGCCTGCGTCTTGTAGCCTTCCGAAGCGAAGCTGAGGCCGTCGAGATGGCCGAAGCCGATGTCGCCCTTGAACAGCGTGTCGACGTTCGACTTGCCCTCTGCCGGCAGCCCCTTGATCGTGACCGGCCCTATCAGGCCGCGCAGCACACCTGCCAGCTCCTTCAGCGCGGCATCATGCTGCTTGTAGATCGCCTCGCTCTCCTTGGCTTTGGAGAATTTTGCGATGTTGCGATCGCGCAGCTCGAGATAGGACTGCTCGGGCGTGGCCGCATGTGCGCACGAGCCGAACACGAGCAGGCAGAGCAAGGCAAGCGATCTCATGGCGATGTCCGGAAAGACTGGAAGCGATCTCCAGTCTTTGTGGCGACGCCAGGCCGGAAGGTTCACCCGCAACGGCCCGGCGGCCCCTACTCCGCCGGCGTGAGCTGCTGCTGGCTGAGCCGCACCGCCGCGGTCTCGCGCACGCGGACACGGGCGCGGCGCTTGCGCCACCAGATCACGACGCCCGTGACCGAGAGGGCGGCAACGACGAGGCCCATGATCGAGATCAGGATGCGGCCGAACAGCCCGACGATACGGCCCGAATGCAGCGGGAATTGCGCCTGCACGAAGATGTCGGCGGCGGTGCCGACCCAGGGCAGCCGCTCGCCGATGGGACGACCGTCCTCGCTGTCGTAATAAAGCTGCGCCGGGCCGACGCCGCCGGCGCCGTGGTCGTCGCCGGGATGGAAGAAGGCGGCCGCATAGACGCCATGGGCGGGGCCGTAACCGACCGCGCCGACCGGAATGGTCCAGCCACGTGCTTTGCCATCGGCGGCCGCGCGGGCAGCGATTTCGGCGAACGTCATCTTCGGCTCAATGGGGTCGTCGAGGTCGCGATAGGGTCGCTGCTCGTAGGGCGTCGGCGTGTAGTTCGACACCATCTTCATCAGCGGCGAAAATACCTCAAAATAGAGGTTCAGCGAAAACGCGGTGAACGCGATAACGAACAGCAGGCTCCAGGTCCACAGGCTGAAGGCGCGGTGGATGTCGAAATTGATCCGGTAGGCGCTGCCCGAGGTCTTGATGGTCCAGGCCGGCGCCCAGCGCGCCCAGAAGCCGCGCTCGAGCTGGCGCGCGACTTCAGGCGCCCGCGCCGCCTTGGCGCGTCGCCGCGAGGGCAGCGTCAGATAGAAGCCGACGAAGCAATCGATGGTCCAGATGATGGCGATGATGCCGAGCACGCGCATGCCCCAGCGGTCGCTGCCCCAGAACTCCGGGATGTGCATCGTGTAGTGCAGCTTGTAGAGGAACGAGACGAAGTTCTCTCGTGTGACCGGCCAGACCGCGCCCCAATAGCGCCGGCCGAGCTCCGCGCCGGTGTTGGGATCGAGGAACACCTGGTTGTAGTCGAGCGGGTAGCGCTTGCCGGTCGCGGGATCGATCCGTGGCATGACGAAGAACCACAGCGAGTGGCCCTCCTCCGGCGTCATGAAGAGATAGACGACACGCGCGCGGGGATCGCGCTGCTCGATCATCTTGGCGAGCTCGATCGAGGGAATCGCCGGGCCCTTGCTGCTGACGTCGAACAGGTGGCTGTTCAGGACGTCGTCGAGCTCGTGATCCCAGGAGATGATCGCGCCGGTGATGCCCGAGAAGAACAGGAACCCGGCCGTCAGAAGTCCCGCCCAGCGATGCAGCCGACCGAATATCGCTCTCATCGTCTTCCACTCTCATCCGTCAGGTCCGGCTGCCCATTGCCGGATCAAACTCAGTTCGAACTCACCAGCGGTAGGTCAGCTTGCCGATGGCCTTGCGCCCTTCCGCATAGAAGCAGCCCGACAGGCTGTAACAGGCAGCGACATAGCGCGTATCGGCAAGGTTGGTCACGTTCAAAGACAGGCGCCAATTGTCACGGGTGTAGGCGAGCAGCGCGTCCAGCACGGTCGCGGATCCCACCTTGAATGTATTGGCATCGTCGCCCCAGGTCGCGCCGACATAGCGGATGCCGCCGCCTAACTGCAAGCCTGCGAGCGCGCCATTCTGGAGCGTGTAGTCGCTCCACAACGAGGCACGGTTGAGCGGCACGACGACCGGCGCCTTGCCGACATTGACCGGATCCTGCGTGACCACGGCATCGACATAGGCATAGGCCGCGCGCAGGTGCCAGCCGTCGGCGAGCGACATCGAGCCTTCAAGCTCGATGCCGCGCGATTTCACCTGGCCGGTCTGCTCGGCGGTGTAAAGCGGTGGCGCGTAGGTCACGACGTTGTCGCGCGTCAGGTCAAAGGCGGCGAAGGTGAACAGCGCATTCCAGCCGATCGGCTGGTACTTGACGCCGACCTCATACTGGACGCCCGTCTCGGGATTGAGCATCTGCCCGGACGCCCCGGTGGCGAGCACCGGCAGGAACGACTCGGAATAGCTGAAATAAGGCGCGATGCCGTTGTCGAAATTGTACATCACAGCGGCGCGGCCGGTGAACGCCGAAGCATCCTTCGCGATGGTGGTGTTGGAGATGCCGCTGTCGACCTGCGTCGTCACGAAATCCTGGCGGCCGCCGAGCTGGAACGACAACCGGCCGAGCCTGATCTGGTCCTGCGCGTAGAGGCCGACCTGCGACTGCTTGACCTCGGTGTTGTCGCTCATCCCACCGATGGTCCAGTCGTAGCTGTAGACCGGGTTGAACACGTTGATCTCGGGTGCCGACGTCGTGACGCCAAAGGCGGTGTCGCGGAATCGAGTGTTGCGATAGTCGACCCCGACCAGCGTGGTGTGGCTGAAAATGCCGGTGACGAACTTGCCTTGCAGTTGATTGTCCACCGCGAAGGAGTTGATGTACGAGTTGCTGTAGCTGCCGGAGCGCGCGAGTTGCCCGGCCGCCTCATCCGTATAGCCGGCGCCGTAAAACACCTTCTCCTCGTTGTGCTGATAGGCGTAGCGCAGGTTCTGCCGGAACGTGATGTTGTCGGTGAAATTGTGCGAGAGCTGGTAGCCGGCGGTCGCGATCTCGGTGTTGAACGCGTTGAAGCTCGGCACGCCAGCGAAGAACGAGACCGGAATGGTGCGGCCGTTGTTCGGCCACACCGTGCCCGAGGCCGGCAGGAATTGGAGGCCCCACCCTGCCCGGTCGCGCTGATAATTGGCGAGCAAGGTGATGGTGGTGTCCTCGTTCGGCTTGAAGGTGACGGCGGGTGCGATGAAGACGCGGTTGTCCTTGGTGAAATCGACCTGGGTCTGGCCGTCGCGGACCACGCCCGTGAGGCGCCACAGCACGGTGCCTTCCTTGTTGGCCGGGCCGCCCATGTCGAACTGGCCCTGATAGCGGTTGAAGCTGCCGCCGGAGATCGAGGCCTCGCCGAACTGCTGCGCGGTCGGCAGCTTGGTCACGTAATTGAGGATGCCGCCGGTGCCGCTGCCGCCATACATTGCCGAGGACGGCCCCTTCAGCACTTCGAGGCGCTCTGCGCCATAGGGATCGAGGCCGTTGAAATGCACGTAGTTGCTGGAGGGAACCCGCAGGCCGTCGATGTAGAGGCCCGTCATGGTGGTGTCGAAGCCGCGGATCTGGAGGGCGCCGAAGCGGGTGTCCGAACCGCCATTGACGTCGCCGCTGACGCCGGCGGTGTAGCGCAGCGCCTCGCCGATCGAGACCGCGCCCTGGTTTCTGACCTGGTCGGTGGTGACCACGGACACCGATTGCGGGGTTTCGATCAGCGGCGTATCGGTCTTGGTAGCGGTGCCGCTCCGCGTGGCGACGAACCCGCGCACCGGACCATTGGCGCGTTCGCCCGTCGCGCCGTTCGATGATGCCGACTGCGTCGGCGCAGCCTGCTGCGCGGGTGTGCGACGATTGGCGCGCGCGGTGCGTGTCGCCGCCGACCTCCGCGAGGAGGCAATGGCCGCCGGACGGGCGCGTTGCGCCGGCGCTTCCACGGTGACGGCAGGAATCTGCGTCTGGGCTTGCGCGGAACTGAAGGGCACGGCGACAGCAAATGTGCTGACCGCACCGAAGAACATCACCTGGATTCGCTGACGATGCGTGTCGCCACGCGAAGGAAATTGGAAGTTTGTCACGTCTCGTAAAGCCCCACGCACTGCCGGCTTCGCCGGTACCATTCTTGATGCCCCGCCCTAACTCAGGCGGTTTCGCAGGGCGATAGGAACAACGTTAGAATTTCTCCAGAGATGTGCGCAGCGTGCGCGACCAATTCACTCATGGCGAATGAATCCGTTCGGCGCTGCGCAGCCGAATGTACGCGCGCAGCGATTGCAATTCTCGCCATGATCGTGCGTTTGGAATGCTTCTAGATAGAAATACTCGCTCGCTTGTCGGCAACGATCAGAAATGATCGTTGTTATCGCGGACCTATGGCTAGGCGGCGCCGCAGCACGATTCGCCGGCAGCATGACTCCCGCCCGCCAGCACGCTGCGGCTGTTGCGCTCGGGCGGGATGTCGCCGGCCGCGTTGGCGGCGAAGAAGCCGGTCGGCTTCAGCACGAAGCCGGCATATTCGACCGGCATGATCGGAAAATCCTCGGGCTTGCAGACATGGGTGTGGCCGAAGGAGTGCCACACCACGATATCGGCATTCTCGATGTTGCGGTCCTGCGCGGCATAACGCGGCAGGCCGTCGCCGCCGGCATGGACATTGGGGTAATCGCCGCTCGCATACTTCTCGGCGGGATCGAATGCCGTCACCCAGACGTGCTTGGTCGCGAAGCCGCCGCGCTTGTGCACGTAGCTGCCTTCCTGCGCCAGCATCAGCGGAGACGGATTGACGACGAGCTTGTAGGCCGGCGCATTGCCGACCGAATTAGTCTCGTTGGGATTGCTGATCTTCCAGAACCGGCCGGTTTCGCCCTTGGCGATTCCCGCCGCGCCACGCTCGCGCGACAGCACCCGCGTTGTGGTGTCGAACACGTTGCCATGCGGATTGTCATCGCCCCAGGGCCGCGGCACGAAATCGTGCTCGGTCACGGTGTTGCCGCCGCCATCGAGATCCATGTGCAGGCGGACGTTGAAGAAGTGCTGGTGGGTCGGTCCGCCCAGATTGTCGTCGACCATGCCGCCCCATTTGTATTTTTCGCCTGATGGCACGGCGGCGGTCTGGATGATGCCGGTGAGCTTGGTCTCCAGCTGGATCGTGCCGTCCTGGTAGAGATACCAGTAGAAGCCATAGTCGTAATTGCCGACCGTCGCGAAGAATGAGATCACCAGCCGCCGCGAACGGCGGACCTCGAACAGGCCGTTGCGAAACTCGTAGTGCTTCCAGGCGATGCCGTAGTCTTCCTCGTGCATGCAGATGGCGTTCTGCATGACGAAAGGCTCGCCCTTGCTGTCCGCGGCCGGCACATCGAAATAGTGAATGTTGCCGAGACAGTCGCAGCCGAGTTCGAGTGCGTTCGCGAGCATGCCAAGGCCGTATTCGCCGGCATCGAACGCCGACTTCCAGAAATGGTTCGCGGTCGGATCGGCGTAAGGCACCACCATCTCGGTGACGCTGGCGCGATGGATCAGGGAACGCTTGCGCGGGCCGTCCTGGTAGGCGAGTTGATGCAGCACCAGCCCTTCGCGCGGCGTGAAGCCGATGCGGAAGCTCCATTTCTGCCAATCGACCTTCCAGCCCTCGACGCGAAAGCTCGCGCCCTCGGGCTGCTCGATGTGCAGCGGCTTGATGTCGGTGCGCGGGTTCGCAACCTCGTGCGCGCCGTAGTTCCGCTTCTTGCGCGGGATCGGCACGATGGGATCTTCGTCGGTGAGGTCGATGACCTTGCCGCCGATGAGGTCGACGACGGCGACGACACCCTCGATCGGGTGCGCATAACCGTTGTCCTGGGGATGCTCGCGAAAATAGCTGACCGCGCGCACGATACGTGCGCCGCGCTCGAACTCCTTGTCGAAGAAGCCTGAGGAGAACGGGTCGACCTGGACGAGCTCGATTTCCTTGTCGCTGAGGCCGCGCCGCCGCATCGCCGCGCGCCAGCCGGCATCGGCCTTCACCACGGCCTCGCACTTGAAGAACTCCTCCAGCATCACCGGCGGCTGGCCATAGGGCGCTTCGCGGTTCGGGATGATCTTGCGCGTCACGATCTCGCTACGGCCGAGATTGACGACGTGCTCGATAGCTTCGCCCGTGGTTACATCCAGTGTCAGCACGAAGGCATGGCGCCCGGCTCCACCTGCGGCCAGCTCCTGCTTGGTCGGCTCTTCCAGCCGCACTGTCGGGAAGCGGCAGTTCTCCGGCGAGGTCGCCGCTGCACGCACCAACGTGCAGGCTGCGCGGATTTCCTCGATCGTCAGCGGATCGAGCGGATGTGGTCGGGTGGCTTGTGCGGGTGACTGGGCTTCGGCGGCGTCGAGCATGGGGTGTCCGTTCAGCGCGGGGCGACATGCGCGTTGATGGCGCGGAAGGCGGCGAGCCAGCGATGGTCAAGCGGCACGTCCATCGCCTTCGGCTGCGTGGCGAGCTTGACGATGACGGTGTCGGAGGCCGCGTCGATATAGAGCCACTGACCATGGATGCCGATCCCGGCGAGATCGTTGCGCGAAGGATCCATGGTGTACCATTTGCTGCGGTAGCGGGCGCCCGGAAAGATCTCGGCGAGGTCTCCATCGGCCCAGGCCTTGGGATCGCCGTTCTCGTGGATGTCGTCGATCCACCAGCCTGGCACCACCTGCCGCCCCTCGACCACGCCGCGGCAACGGATCATCTCGCCGAAGCGAACGAGATCGCGCGCGGTGACCGAAAGGCCACCGGCGATGCGGCCCATGCCGTGGCTGTCGAGCGTGAGCGAGCCGTCTTCCTCCGCCCCCATCGGCTGCCAGAGATATTCGGAGAGGATGTGATGGTAGGGCATGCCGCAGGCGCGCTCATAGACCCAGCCGAGTACCTCGGTATTGGTCGAGACGTAGTGGAACACCTTGCCGTGCGGCTTGCCTGTCCCACGCAACGTGGTGAGATAAGCCCGCTGGTGACTGGCCTCGACACCCGGAGGCGGCACGTCCCAGCCCGAGGAGAAACGGTAGCGCGCGACGTCGCCGGCGGGATCCTCGTAGTCCTCCTCGAACTTGATGGCGACCGCCATGTCGAGAACGTTGCGGACGGTGCAGCCGCCATAGACCGAACTCTCCAGCTCCGGCACGTAGCGCACCACCCTCGCCTCGAGATCGAGCAAGCCGCGCGCGGCCAGAATGCCGCCGAGCGTTCCCGCGATCGATTTGCTGATGGAGCAGATCAGGTGCGGCGTGGTCGCGCTCATGCCGTCACCGTACCATTCGTGGATCAGCGTGCCCCGGTGCATGACGAGCAGCGCATCGCCGAAGGTCTCGCGCAGCGTGGCCTCGACTGTCGTCGGCTGGCCATCCGGCGCCGTGAAGCCGAGCTTAGACAATTCGCGCGGCGCGCTGCGCATCGGCGTCGGACTAGCCGAGCGGCGGACCTCAGCGGTCGGCAGCACCTCCCGGGTGTGGGTGAAGCCCCAGCGGATCGCGGGAAAGCTGCGCCAGTTCGCGCGCGTCACCTGCGCCTCGGACGCGGGCGGGCTGCCCCGCATGATCTCGGTCGGTCGCATCTCGATCCCTCCGCGAAGCGGCCCCGACCCTATGTCGGGAGCACCGGGGCGGAAGACTGCATTGAAGGCTCCGGCCGGCGTTATCGAGATCCGGCAATATTTTGCTGGACAGCGTCCGTGGGCGTGCCAGTCTGGCGTGGTTCTTGCTGGCTGCTCGAGCGGGGAATTTGACGTATCGTCATGGCCTTAAGTGAAGTTCTTCCGACTCTGGACTCAGCTCACAATCTGCTTCAGGCGAGCAGTAGCGATGTCGACGAGCACTGCGCTTCGCTCGGCCGCTGGCGGCTGAGCTACGACCAGATCAGCGCCGGCGCCTTCAGCGGCAGTTTCACGCAACTCTCCCTGCCCCGGCTCGAAATCTTCCGCGAGATCACCAGCCAGCAGGTCCGCCAATACGGCCAGTTGGGAGCCGACAGTTTCGGCATTGCTCTGCCCTGGCCCGGTGACGGCGAGATCAATTGCAACGGCGCCAGCGTTGCAGGCGCCCAGGTGATTGCCTGCATCGACGCCGAGGTCGACATGTGCACCCCGAGATCGTTCGAGCTGCGCGGCGTCATCGCTAGTTCGGCGCTGATAAAGGATCTCGCGGCTCGATTCGATATCGAGCTGCCGCGCGGGGTCTGGCATCAGTTGCGGGTGATCGAGATGGCGCAGGCGCCGGTCTTGCGATTGCGAGCTCATCTTGCCGCGATCCACGAGACCATCGCGACGGCGCCCGAACGATTCGACGCCCCCGCCGTCCGGCAGGCGCTGGAAGACGCCCTGCTCGTCGAAATCATGGAGATGTTGCCGACCGCACGCCCAAGCTATCCCAGCCGCAGCGCCGCGGGGCGCAAGCGCACCGTCGATCGCGCGCGGGAGCTGATGCACGGCAGCGGCGAGCGGACGCTCTCGCTGCTGGAGGTCTGCCAGGCGGTCGGCGCCAGCCCGCGCAAGCTAGGCTATTGCTTCCAGGAGGTGCTGGGCACGAGCCCGATGCACTATTGGCGCGCAATGCGGCTCAACCGCGTACGGCGCGACCTGAAGCGTGCCGGCGGCACGGATGCCTCCGTCTACGACGTCGCCGTACAGCACGGCTTCTGGCACTTCAGCCAGTTCTCGCGCGACTACAAGCGCCACTTCTGCGAGTTGCCCTCGCAGACGTTGCGGCGCGCGAGGTGTGCGGCCTGAGGCGCGCCGCTCGCCTTTACCAGGTCGGCAGGTAGGTCCCCTTGAAGCGCGTCTCCAGAAACGCCTTCACGGGATCGGAGTGGTAGACTGCGATCAGCTGCTTCACCCACGGCTTGTCCTTGTCCTCTTCGCGGACAGCGAGGATGTTGACCCAGGGGCCGTCCGGGTTTTCGCGCGCGATCGCGTCGGTCGCCGGATTGAGACCGGCCTGCACGGCGTAATTGTTGTTGATCGAGACGAGGTCGACGTCCTGCAGCGCGCGCGGAAGCTGGGCGGCATCGAGCTCGACGAAGCGCAGCTTCTTCGGGTTGTCGGTGATGTCAGCGATGGTCGAGGAGACGTTGTTCGGGTCCTTCAGCTTGATCACGCCGTGCAGCGCCAGGATCATCAGGCCGCGGGCGCCGTTGGACGGGTCGTTGGCGATGGCGACGCGGGCGCCTTCGGGCAGGTCCGCGAGCTTCTTGTACTTCTGCGAATAAACGCCCTGCGGCGAGCCGATCGTGTTGGCGACCTTGACGATCTTCCAGCCTGTCTTGGAGATCTGGTTCTTCAGGTACGGCTCGTGCTGGAACGAGTTGGCCTCGAGATCCCTAAGCGCCAGCGCCTGGTTCGGAATCACGTAGTCGGTGAACTCGACCACCTTGATGTCGATGCCGCGCTCGGCTCCGACCTTCTTCACGACGTCGAGGATCTCGGCATGCGGGCCGGCGGTCACGCCGACGCGGATGGTTTCGGCGTGGGCATTGGCCGCAAGCAAGGCTGCAGCCGCAAGGGTTGCGATGAAACGCATTGATGTCTCCAGTTTCGAAAAATTCGGTTCAGCGATGCCGCAGCCGGCGGTTGACCCGGCGCGCCAGATAATCGCCCGCGCTCTGCACGATCTGCACCAGCGCGATCAGCACGACCACGACGGCCAGCATCATTTCCGGCATGAAGCGCTGATAGCCATAGCGGATGCCGAGGTCGCCGAGCCCGCCGCCTCCGACGGCGCCGACCATCGCGGAATAGCCGAGCAGGCTGACCACGGCGAGCGTCAGCGCCAGCAGCAGGCCCGGCAGGGCCTCCGGGATCAACACCTTGAGCACGATCTGGATCGGAGAGGCGCCGAATGAGGACGCGGTCTCGATCAGGCCGCCATCGACCTCGCGGATCGCCGCCTCGACCAGGCGCGCGATGAACGGCGTCGATGCAATGACCAGGGGTACGATCGCCGCCGTCGAGCCGATCGAGGTGCCGGCAATCAGCCGCGTGAACGGGATGATGGCGACGACCAGGATGATGAAGGGCGTGGACCGCGTGGCATTGACGACGATGCCCAGCACGCGATTGACGAAGGGAGCCGCAAACAGCTCGCCCTTGCGGCTGGTGGCGAGAAAGACGCCGAGCGGCAGGCCGAAGGTGGTGCCGAGCAGCGCCGCGATACCGACCATGTACAGGCTTTCGCCGGTGGCCTGGACGATCAAATTGATGAGTTCAGGCGACATGGCCGAGACGCTCCGCCGAGAATTGATATTGAGAGAGCCAGGCGAGCGTGCGCGTCACCGCGTCCTCGCCGCCGGGAATGCCAAGAACGAGCGAGCCGACGTGCTGGCCGCCGATCTCGTCGATGCGCGCCGCGAGCAGCGCGATGTCGAGGCCAAGCTTACGGGCGAGCCGCGCCACCACCGTGTCGCCGGCCCCTTCCCCGCGCACCTGAATGCGGATCACGGTCTGCCCGCCCACGACGGGCTCCGGCACGATTCGGCTTGCCAGCGAGACCGGCAGGCTGTCGCCAATCACTTCGGCGAGGAAAGACTGGGTGATCGGGTGCTTCGGATGGGTGAAGATGTCGGCGACATGGCCGCTCTCGACCACGCGGCCGGCATCGAGCACGACAACCTCCTTCGCAAGCTGGCGCACCACGGACATTTCGTGGGTGATTAGCACGATGGTTACCCCCAGCTCACGGTTGATGTTCGCGAGCAGATCGAGGATCGCGCGCGTGGTCTGCGGATCGAGCGCCGAGGTCGCCTCGTCCGACAGCAGCACGCTCGGCCGCGTCGCCAGCGCCCGCGCGATGCCGACGCGCTGCTTCTGGCCGCCCGAGAGTTCCGAGGGATAACGATCATGCTTGTCGGCGATGCCGACGAGCGCGAGCAGCTCGGCGACGCGCGTCTTGATGTCGGCTCTGGACCAGCCGGCGATCTCGAGCGGCAGCGCGATGTTGTCGGCGGCGGTGCGCGACGACAGCAGGTTGAAATGCTGGAAGATCATGCCGATCGAGCGCTGCGCCAGGCGCAGCTCGCGGCCCGCCAGAGCCGAGATATCGCGGCCGTCGACGATGACGCGGCCCGTGGTCGGCTTCTCCAGCCCGTTGATCAACCGGACGAAGCTCGATTTGCCTGCGCCCGAGCGGCCGATCACGCCGGTGATGGAACCGCGCGGTATGGCAAAGTCGATATTCTGTAGCGCGTTGACGCCGGGCTTGCCGCGGTAGGCGGGATAGGTCTTTGAGATCCCGTCGAAACGGACCATCGCGTCCGGTTCCGGCGCGACAGGTGAAATAGGTTCAGGCGGCGCAATCGGCTGTCCGACGGCAAGCGATTGGTGAGCGTTCATGGAGACGGCCTTCATGCACAATAGTTCTCTCGGCTGCCCGGAAGGCAAACCAGAGCCCGTCGCATCGGCGACTGGGAAGTGGAACAACAGCAAACCGCCTCAAGCGAGCGACGCGCTGCACCGCAGCACGCACCATTGCCTTTTCCAGTCTTTCTTGCAATTTCAGATATTTGCAGGGAGATGGACGAAGTTTTCCCAATCGCCCCCAGCTCAAGAAAATTCATCTGCCCGACTTCGACAACGCCGTGGGCTACCGCCCCTTGAACCGCGGCTTGCGGCGCGTCAGGAAAGCCTCGACGCCCTCCTTGTGGTCCTCGCTGAAGCCAGCGAGCGCGAACTGATCGACGTCCATGTGGCTGGCGAGGTCGTCCAGCGCATGCGTCAGCCGGTTGACGGTGAGCTTGGTCATGGCCACCGAGAGCGGCGGCTGCGCGGCGACCTTGCGGGCGAGATCCATCGCGGCCTCGAAGGCATGGCCGGGATCGACCACCTGCTCCACCAGCCGCCATTCATAGGCTTCATCCGCGCTGATGCGCTGATCGGCCAGGATCACCGCCTGCTTGGTGCGCGCCGGACCCATCAGATGCAGCATGCGTGGGATGCTCTGCCAGCTCATGTTCATGCCGAGCCCGATCTCGGGCACGCGCAGATGCGCATTGCGTCCCATGACGCGGAAGTCGAGCGCCACCGCCAGCGCGACTCCGCCGCCGACGCAAAAGCCCTCGATCGCCGCGATCGTGATCTGCTCCATCTCTTGCCAGGCGTGCGTCAGGCGCGGCCCAAGCTTGAGATGCCGCCGCAGCGCGCCGAGATCCATCTCCTTGCGCGAGCGCCCTTCGGCGTCCTTGAGGTCGAAGCCGGCGCTGAATGCACCCGAGCTGCCGGTCAGGACCACGACCGATGTCTCGGCGTCGTCCTCGAAGCTGCGCGCCGCTGCGGTCAGCTGCCGCATCGCCTCAGGTGATAGCGCGTTGATGCCGTCGCCGCGATCGAACCGCACCACCGCAATCCGTCCCTCGGGCCCGAGGCCCTTCTCGATCTTCACGTAGTCCGTCACCAGTGTCTCCTCATCGCTTTTGCGGCGATGCTAACCTACAACCGACCTCACGAATATGGGACCCGGACGCGCCGCAACGCGTACTCGACAGGTCCGGGCCATTGCGCCTATCTTCGCCGTCATGAGCCACGATCACGACCATCATCATCACGATCACGATCATTCCGAGCTGTCGGACACCGAGCTGCGCGTGCGCGCGCTCGAGACGATCCTGACCGAAAAAGGCTATGTCGAGCCGGCCGCGCTCGACGCCATCATCCAGGCCTACGAGACCAAGATCGGCCCGCACAACGGCGCGCGCGTCGTCGCGAAAGCGTGGACCGATCCGGCGTTCAAGCGGGCGCTACTGGAGGACGGCAGCAAGGCGATCGGCACGCTCGGCCATGTCAGCCGCGTCGGCGACCACCTCGTCGTGGTCGAGAATACGCCGGAGCGCCACAACATGGTCGTGTGCACGCTGTGCTCCTGCTACCCCTGGGAAATGCTCGGACTGCCGCCGGTCTGGTACAAGGCCGCACCCTACCGCTCACGCGCGGTCAAGGACCCGCGGGGCGTGCTCGCCGATTTCGGCGTCACCGTGCCGAAGGACATCGAAATCCGGGTGTGGGATTCCACGGCCGAGACGCGCTTCCTGGTGCTGCCGATGCGCCCCGCAGGCACGGAGGGCTGGAGCGAGGAGCAGCTCGCCGAGCTGGTCACGCGGGATTCCATGATCGGCACCGGTTTCCCGAAGACGCCGGGAGCGCCATCGTGAACGGCGTGCACGACATGGGCGGCATGGATGGGTTCGGCAAAGTCGAGCCCGAGCCGAACGAGCCGATGTTCCACGAGGAGTGGGAGTCCCGCGTTCTGGCCATGGTGCGTGCGATGGGCGCGGCCGGCGCCTTCAACATCGACACCTCGCGCTTCTATCGCGAGACGCTGCCGCCGCACGTCTATCTGTCGAGCTCCTATTACAAGAAATGGTTCCTCGGGCTCGAGGAGATGCTGATCGAGAAGGGCTATCTCACGCGCGAGGAGGTCGCCGCCGGCCATGCGATGCAGCCGGGAAAGGCGCTCAAGCACGGCAAGTTCGATCGCGCCAATGTCGAGCGCATCATGGTGCGCGGCCAGTTCGCCCGCCCTGCCCCGGCCCCGGCGAAATTCAACATCGGCGATCGCGTGCGTGCCAGGAACATTCATCCGGCCACGCATACGCGGCTGCCGCGCTATGTCCGCGGCCATGTCGGCGTGGTCGAGCTCAACCATGGCTGTCACGTATTTCCCGACACCGCGGCGGTGGAGCTCGGCGAGAACCCGCAATGGCTCTACACGGTCGTGTTTGAGGGCCGTGATCTCTGGGGTGAGGATGGCGATCCGACCTTGAAGGTCTCGATCGACGCGTTCGAGCCCTACCTGGACCCGGCGTGATGAGTGGGAGCGCTGCTGCGGCTGCGACCGCCGCCATTCCCAGCATTCCGCGCGATGACGACGGCCCGGTGTTCCGCGCGCCCTGGGAGGCCCACGCGTTCGCAATGGCGCTGACGCTGCACGAACGCGGCGTGTTCACCTGGCCGGAATGGGCCGCCGCCTTGGCCGACGAGATCAAGCGCGCGCAAGCCGCGGGCGACCCTGACACCGGCGAGACCTACTATCTGCACTGGCTCGCCACGCTGGAAGGCCTCGTCGCTCGCAAGGGCGTCGCCTCCAAGGAGACCCTGCACCGCTACCGCGACGCATGGGACCACGCCGCCGATCGCACGCCCCACGGCAAGCCGATCGAGCTGCGGGACGAGGATTTTGCTTGATAACCACCTGCGCGTTGCGGGCACCGTTTCCCCAAACACTGCTGTCATCACCCGCGAAGGCGGGTGATCCAGTATTCCAGAGACGTTTGTGAGATACGGAGAAGCCGCGGCGTACTGGATTCCCCGCGTTCGCGGGGAATGACAGCGGAGATCGGAGCGCTATTTGCGTTCCGCCACGAACTCCCGCCACCCCTTCGCCCGCAGGCTGCAGGCCGGGCACTCGCCGCAGCCATAGCCCCAATCATGCTGCGCGCCGCGCTCACCGAGATAGCAGGTGTGCGACTGCTCGCGGATGAGGTCGACCAGTCCCTCTCCGCCGAGGTCCTGCGCCAGTTTCCAGGTCGCGGCCTTGTCGATCCACATCAAGGGCGTATGCAGCGCGAACGTCCTGGCCATTCCGAGCGAGAGCGCCGCCTGCATGGCGCGGATGGTGTCGTCGCGGCAATCGGGATAGCCGGAATAATCGGTCTCGCACATGCCGCCGACGATGTGGGTGATGCCGCGTCGATACGCCAGCGCCGCGGCGAAGGTCAGGAACACCAGGTTGCGACCGGGCACGAAGGTGTTGGGCAGGCCGTCGGCGCCCATCGCGATCGCGACGTCGCGGGTCAGCGCCGTTTCGGAGACGGCGGCCAGCGTCGGGATCGACAGCGTATGGCTTTCGCCGAGCTTTTCAGCCCAATCCTCGCGAAGGCTCTTGATGCCGTCGACAAGGCGGTCGCGGCAGGCGAGCTCGATGGCATGGCGCTGGCCATATTCGAACCCCAGCGTCTCCACTCGCGCGAAGCGGCTGAGCGCCCAGGCGAGGCAGGTGGTGGAATCCTGGCCGCCGGAGAACAGCACCAGCGCGGTCTCTGATGAAAATGCGTCGTTCATGGCCCGCGCTTTAGCACCGTGGGGGCGGCCCGCCAATCGGTGGAAACCGGACTGTTCCGCACAGCTAGGCTGGGATCGACGGCCCGCTTTTGGCATAAGGCTGGAGCCCCAGGAGAACGGCCCGCAATGACCCCTTCCCGCGATATTTCCCGCCTGATCGAGATCATGGCGGCGCTGCGCACGCCGGTGACCGGCTGCCCCTGGGACCTCGAGCAGAATTTTGCGACGATCGCGCCCTACACGATCGAGGAAGCCTATGAGGTGGTGGACGCCATCACCCGCGGCGATCTCGACGATCTCAGAGAGGAGCTCGGCGACCTGCTGCTCCAGGTCGTGTTCCACGCCCAGATGGCCTCCGAGCAGAACGCCTTTGCGTTCGGCGACGTGGTCGACGCCATCACCCGGAAGATGATCCGGCGCCATCCGCACGTCTTCGCCGACAAGGACGGAAATCTCGCCTCGCATCACGTCAAGGAAGTCTGGGACCGCATCAAGGCCGAGGAAAAGGCCGAGCGTGCCGCGCGCCGGCCGCCGGAGGAAGCGCCATCCCACAAATCGCTGCTGTCAGGCGTGAAGGCAGGCCAGCCCGCGCTCACCCGCGCCATGGAGCTGCAGCGGAAGGCCTCCACCGTCGGCTTCGACTGGAACGACCCGCGCGCGGTCTTGCAAAAAATCCGCGAGGAAGCCGACGAGATCGAGGCCGCACTTGATCGCAACGACAAGCAGGAGCTTGCCGAAGAAACCGGCGACCTGATGTTCGCGCTGGTCAACCTCGCCCGCCATGTCGATGCCGATCCGGAAGCGGCATTGCGCGCGACCAACGCCAAGTTCGAGCGGCGGTTTGCCTATATCGAGCGCGCGCTGGAGGCCAAGGGTCGCACACTCGAACAGGCGTCGCTGGAAGAGATGGACGCGCTCTGGAATGCAGCGAAGGGTGATGAGAAGCGGGCGGCAGAGGGGCGCTGGGAAGCTCGCCGATAACTCTGCTGTCGTCCCGGCCTTCGTTGGACGGCAGCCGCTATGTTTCCGACAGATGCGGCACCGCATCAAACCTCGACACCACGATGTCCCGCTTGGTCTCGTCCACTCGCACGGTCATGTCGAAGCGGCCGTCGTGCAGCTCTTTCGCCAGCACCTCGGAATTTCGATGCAGCCAGCTGATGCCGGCGCCGTCGGCGGCGTCGATGGAGAGATCGAGCGTGGTGCGCTTGGCCGCTAACCGCTCCTCGATTGCGGCAAGCAGCGCGCCGATGCCCTCGCCCGTGACGGCGGAGACCAGCATCGCCGGGTGATCTTCCGGCCGGCGTGCGGCAATGTTCAGAAGCTCTTCGCGTTGTTCGGCGTCATAACGGTCGATCTTGTTCCAGACCTCGATGATGCGACCGGAATCGTCGGGATTGATGCCGAGCTGGCGCAGCACGGCGTCGACGTCGCTTTGCTGCGCCTCGGCATCCTCATGGGAGATGTCGCGCACATGCAGGATGACGTCAGCCTCCAGCACCTCCTCCAGCGTGGCGCGGAAGGCGGCGACGAGCTGGGTCGGCAAATTGGAGATGAAGCCGACCGTGTCCGACAGCATCGCCTTGCCGCCATGCGGCAAAGTGAGTGCGCGCAAGGTCGGATCGAGCGTGGCGAACAGCATGTCGGCGGCCTGCACGTCGGCGCGCGTCAGGCGGTTGAACAGCGTCGACTTGCCGGCATTGGTGTAGCCCACCAGCGCAACGACGCGATACGGCACACGCTGGCGTCCGGCACGATGCAGACGTCGAGTCGCCTGCACCTTCTTCAGCTCGCCCTCGAGCTTGGAGATGCGCTCCTGGATCAGGCGGCGATCGGCCTCGATCTGCGTCTCGCCGGGACCGCCCATGAAGCCGAAGCCGCCGCGCTGGCGTTCGAGGTGGGTCCATGACCGCACCAGGCGCGAGCGCTGGTAGTTGAGATGCGCGAGCTCGACCTGGAGCGAGCCTTCCCTGGTCTTGGCGCGGCGGCCGAAGATTTCCAGGATGAGCCCGGTGCGATCGAGCACCTTGGCATGCAGCTCCTTCTCGAGATTGCGCTGCTGGATCGGCGCCAGCGCGCAATCCATCACGACGAGCTCGACCTCGAGACTCTTGATGAGCCCGGCCATCTCCTCGACCTTGCCCTTGCCGATATAGGTGGCGGGCCGGATCTGGCTGATTGGTGCGATGATCGCGTCCGCGATGACGAGATCGATCGCGCGCGCGAGACCTGCGGCTTCATCGAGCCGGGCCTCGGCGTCGCGCAAGACGTAACTCTCCGATTGCGCATCGGAACTTGCCGCGCGCACTCGCAAGTAGGGGCCGATGACCAGCACCCGCCCCGTCTGCTTAGCCCCAGCCGACCGCGGACGGTCGGCATCCCCGTCGAAATTCCGGGGTTCCAATCAGATCACTCTCAAGCCGGCTGATCCTCGCCGCCTTCGAACAACTGGATCGGTGCACCCGGCATGATGGTCGAGATCGCATGCTTGTAGACGAGCTGCGAATGACCGTCGCGCCGAAGCAGCAAACAGAAATTGTCGAACCAGGTCACGATGCCCTGGAGCTTCACTCCGTTGACCAGAAAGATCGTCAGTGGCGTTTTGGTTTTGCGAACGTGATTAAGGAAGGTGTCCTGTAGGTTTTGTGCGCGGTCTGCCGCCATTTTTTTTCTCGCTTTGAGTTTCTTGTTATTGCGCCGGTTGCGCCCCTGTTTTGGTTGTGCGGGGCCTTTCCCGGTTGCTGTTCCTCATGAGATCCCCCTCGGAAGGAACGACTGAATGATTAGAGGACAGGTGAGCTTATTAGGCAAGCCGCTTCACGCGGCAGCCCACGCCGTATTGCCCCGAAAGACTACGGAAATCGATGATTTCCCTCACTTATCTCGCAGGTATGGCCCGGAATGTCGCGGCGCCGGCATCTCGTCGTCATGCGTCCGCTGTATGCGGACCGGTATCCAATCCGCTCGGAATTGCTTCAGCCGACACCGAGCGCTTTCAGCTTCCGGTGCAGTGCCGAACGTTCCATGCCAACAAACTCGGCCGTACGAGAAATATTTCCTGAGAACCGGCTGATCTGTGCAATCAAATAGTCGCGCTCGAACACTTCGCGCGCCTCGCGCAGCGGCAGGCCCATAATGTGCTCGCCATTGTTGCTGGTGGGCATGGCCGGCACCATGGATCCGACGTCCTGCGGCAACATGTCGGCGGTGATGATGACCTCAGGCCCGCCCGCGGCCAGAATCATGACTCTTTCAACGTTGTTTCGGAGCTGGCGCACATTGCCCGGCCAGACATGCGATTGCAGCACCGCCATCGCGTCCTGTCCGATCTGGCGCTTCGGCAGGCCGCTGCCGGCCGAGATCTGCTCCATGAAGTAGTCGATCAGCTCCGGAATGTCCTCCCGCCGCTCCGAGAGCGCGGGCACGCGGATCGGCACCACCGAAAGGCGATGATAGAGATCCTCGCGGAAATGGCCGGCCGCGATCTCCTCTTCGAGGTTGCGCGCGGTGGAGGAGATGATGCGGACGTCGACCTGCACCTTGGAGGTGCCGCCGACGCGCTGGAACGACTGCTCGACCAGAACGCGCAGGATCTTGTTCTGGGTTTCGCGCGGCATGTCAGCGATCTCGTCGATGAACAGCGTGCCGCCATGGGCCTCCTCGAGCGCGCCGGGCTTGCGCGGCTGTTCGCCGTTGGATTGCTCGACGCCGAACAGCTCATGCTCCATCCGCTCCGGCGTGATCGCCGCGGCGTTGATGACGACGAAGGGGCCGTCGGCGCGGCCCGAGGCCGTGTGCAGCGTGCGTGCCGTCAGCTCCTTGCCGGCGCCGGCGGGACCGACGATCAGGATGCGGCTGTTGGCCTTGGCTGCGCGCTCGATGGTCTGGCGCAGCTGGTTCATGCTGGGCGAACGGCCGACGAGCTGGCTGGCGCTCGGCGCGAGCTGCTTCAGCTCCTTGACCTCGCGCTTGAGCCGCGAGTTCTCCAGCGCTCTCGTCGCGACCAGGATCAGCCGGTCGGCCTTGAACGGCTTCTCGATGAAGTCGTAGGCGCCGCGCTTGATCGCGGCGACCGCGGTCTCGATGTTGCCGTGGCCGGAGATCATCACGACCGGCAGATCGGCGTTGTCCTTCTTGACCTGCTCCAGCAGCTGCAAGCCGTCGAGCTTGGAGCCCTGGAGCCAGATGTCCAGGAACACCAGATGCGGCCTGCGGTTGGCGATCTCGGCGAGTGCCGAATCGCTGTCGCGTGCAGTCCTAGTGACGAAGCCCTCGTCTTCGAGAATACCCGCAACGAGATCCCGAATATCGGCCTCATCATCGACAATCAGAATTTCACTTGCCATCGGTTGCGCCCGCCTTGTCAGCTGCCTGTTGAGGCTTCGATTTTCGTTGAATCATTGGTCTTTTCAGCCGGCTCTTTGGTTTCGGCGGCCGGCTCTTTTGTTGCCAGATCCTGACTGGATTGCTTGACGTCCGGCCTGGCCGCGTCTTGGGCCGCCGACGTCGCTCCGTCGGATTTCGCGGGTTGCCCGGAGATCGCAAAGCGCATCCGCATCCATGCGCCGCGCTGGCCTTCGCGGAAGTCGGCGGCGTCCTTCAGTTCGATGCGTCCGCCATGGTCCTCCAGCACGCGGCCGACGATTGCAAGGCCGAGGCCGGTCCCTTTGGCGCGCGTCGTGACATAGGGCTCGAGCAGGCGCGAGCGCGCCACCTTGGGCAGGCCGATGCCGTTGTCGATGACGTCGATCAGCACGTCATCGCCCTCGCGCGACACCACGACGTCGATACGGCCTTTTCCGAGTTCTTCGGGCGGCACCTGCTCGATAGCCTCGGTGGCGTTCTTGACGATGTTGGTGACGGCCTGGGAAATCAGCCGCCGGTCGAACTGCGCCCGTAGCGGGTCCTGCTTGAACTCGACCTCGATGTCGATTTCGGGGTGGGCGACCTTCATCAGGAACACGGCCTGTCGCACCGTGTCGGCGACGTCCTCGCCCTCCATCACCGGCTTCGGCATCCGCGCGAACCGCGAGAATTCGTCGACCATGCGCCTGATGTCGTCGACCTGGCGCACGATGGTGTCGGTGCACTGGTCGAAGATCTGCTTGTCCTTGTCCTCGGTGATGGTCCTGCCGAACTTGCGGCGGATGCGCTCGGCCGAGAGCTGGATCGGCGTCAGCGGATTCTTGATTTCGTGGGCGATGCGCCGCGCCACGTCGCCCCAGGCCGAGGTGCGCTGCGCCGAGACCAGCTCGGTGATGTCGTCGAGCGTGATGATGTAGCTGTCGTGCGGCTGGTTCTTCTCGGCGCTGACGCGGACCGACAGATTGCGTTCCTGCCCGTCGCGGTTGATCGTGATCTGGCCCTGCACCAGCCGCTGGGTCCCTTCCCGCGCCGTCTTCATCATCTCGTCGAGCTCGGGCAGGACGTCGGACAGCGGATGGCCGAGCGTCTCGGCCTCGGAGTGTCCGATCAGCTTCTCGGCCGAGCGGTTGAGGATGCCGACGCTGCCCGACGCGTCGACGCCGATGATGCCGGCGCTCGCCGAGGACAGCACGGCCTCGATGAAGCGGCGGCGGCTGTCGATGAGATCGCTGGCGTTGACGAGCTCGTCGCGCTGGCTGCGCAATTCCTGCGTCATCTTGTTGAAGGTCTCGCCGAGTTGGGCGAGGTCGCCTTCCGACTGATACACGGGCACCTTGACGTGCAGATCGCCGGTCGAGACCGTGTGGGCCGCGTTCATCAGCCGCCGGATCGGTGAGACCAGCGAGTTGGCGAAGTTGAGGCCGATCAGCACCGAGGCCATCAGGATGGTCAGCGCGATCACCGCGAACATCAGCGCAAAGGCGACCTGGATGCCGAGCCGGCGCGACTCGATCTGGGCGTATTCCGCGACGCTGACCTCGGTCTGCTTGAGCTGGTTGACGACGTTCGGATCGAGTGGCCGCGCGACATAGAGGAACGTGTCGTTGAAGGCGCGCAGGCGGATCACAGCGGCGACGAAGCTCGCATCCGGCAGCACCGCGATCTCGGGCTCGTTCTCGTTGACGTTGCTGAGGAAGTCAGGCGCCGGCGGCGAATAAGCGAGCCGCATGCCGGTGTCGGCGGACTCCAGGATGTTGGTGTTCTTGTCGATGATCATCGCACCGGGCAGATTGCGCGAGCCGGCGCTGGCGGTCAGCATCTCCCGGAACGAGCGGCGGTCCTGGTCGTAGAGCGGCCGGGCGTGCGCGATGTCGTTGGCCATGCCGAGAATGTCGCCGCGGATCAGCTGCGCATGGTCCTGCATGTAGGCCCGCGCGATTGTCAGCGAGTTCTGGATCACCTCCCTGGTCGGCCCGGAGAACAGCCGGTCGAGGCCGCGCTCGATGGTGACGTTGGCGACGACCGACACCAGCACGGCCGGCAGCACCGCCACGATCGAGAACAGGCTGACGATCTGGACATGGAGCCGGGCTGCCGCCCTGCCCCGGCGCCGCGCCAGGATCAGCTGCCAGAGCTCCCGGACAATGATCCCGACCAGGAGCAGGATGGTCGCGGCGTTGATCAGGTAGAACGAGCGGACCACCTCCGGCGTCGGCTCGATCTTGGTGAGGCCGGTCAGGACCAGGAAGGTCACAAAAGCCGACCCCAGTGCCAAGGCCACGGCAACGGGCGCCAGCCAGCGCCGCAGCGACCAGCGCCTGGGCTCTTCGGCTGGGGCCGTGTCAAAGGATGCGGCCGAGGTATCTGCGCTGGTCATTCCGGCAATGGGGGTGCTGAAAACGGGTCCGCAGACGCGCGGATACTGATGTATTCGTACCACATTGTTGCCGAATTGCGACAATTCCGCGGCGTCTGCCCCGCGCGGAGCGGCGCGATCCACAGGCACATGCCACTTGATCGGGAACGGATTCCGCCATCCCGGCTTGACCCGGCATGGATAGGATTTGTCTCGCAACGATGGTTTCAGCCGTTCTGCTGCTGATCGTGGCCGCCGACCTCCTGGTCAACGGCCTCGGCGTTCAGCCGCCGCTGGTGAAGGTCGCCAGCGTGACGCCGGCATCCGGCGGACTGGTCAGATAGACGTGATGCCGCACGTTGCGGCCGAATCAACGATTTTGAAGGTGCGCGCGGAACATTTCGGTTCTGTCCGGACTTCTGCTCACCGCGTCAGCCACAACGGCCAGCGCGATCCGGACAGGCTCAGCTCTGCCTTGGTAGGGGGAGCTGAGCCACCGGCCCCCGCAAAGTGTTTGGTGCTTGTCGCGGGAATCAGCCCCCGCTCCGATACACCTGGATGTCGAGGTCCCGGATCTTCTTCCGCAACGTGTTGCGGTTGAGGCCGAGCAGGTCCGCGGCGCGGATCTGGTTGCCGCGGGTGGCGGCCAGGGCCGCCGTGAGCAGCGGCACCTCGATCTCCTTGAGGATGCGGTGATAGAGGCCCGGCGGCGGCATGCCGTTCGGGAAGCCCTGGAAGTGCGTGGACAGGTAGGCCTCCACCGCGCCGCCGAGATTGTCGACGCCCTGCTGGACCGCCGCGCCCGGACTGACCGAGGGCGGCGCGAGTTCGCCGTCGATGACCGAGGACGTGATCACGTCCTGCGGGTAGAGCGCGGCGAGACGCCGGGCGAGGTTTTCGAGCTCGCGCACGTTGCCCGGCCAGCGATGCTGCTTCATCCGCTCCAGCGCCAGCGTGTCCAGCTTCTTCGGCGGCAAGCCGTCCTTCTCGGCCAGCGTGAAGAAGTGCCGCACGAGGTCCGGCAGGTCCTCGATGCGCTCGCGAAGCGGCGGCAGCCGCAGCGGCACGACGTTGAGGCGGAAGAACAGATCCTCGCGGAACAGGCCCTGCTGGATCAGGACGCGCAAATCCTTGTTGGAGGCCGCGACGATGCGCACGTCGGTCTTGATCGGGGTGCGGCCACCGACGGTGGTGTATTCGCCCTGCTGCAGGACGCGCAGCAGGCGGGTCTGTGCTTCCATCGGCATGTCGCCGATCTCGTCGAGGAACAGCGTGCCGCCCTCGGCCTGCTCGAACCGGCCGGAGGCGCGAGTGTTGGCGCCGGTGAAGGCGCCCCGCTCATGGCCGAACAATTCGGATTCGATCAGGTCGCGCGGGATCGCTGCCATGTTGACGGCAACGAACGGGCCGTTGCGGCGCTTGCCGTAATCATGCAGCGCGCGCGCCACCAGCTCCTTGCCTGTGCCGGACTCGCCCGTGATCATCACGGTGAGATCGGTCTGCATCAGACGCGCCAGCACGCGGTAGATTTCCTGCATCGCCGGCGAGCGCCCGACCAGCGGGATCGCCTCCATCTCGGCGTCCTCGTCGGGCGTCGACGTCCGCTCCTTCGGCTCGGCGAGCGCGCGGCCGACGATGGCGATCAGCTCCTTCAGGTCGAAGGGCTTCGGCAGATATTCATAGGCGCCGCGCTCGGAGGCGCGGATCGCGGTCATGAACGTGTTCTGCGCGCTCATGACGATGACGGGCAGATTCGGCCGCATCTTCTTGATCCGCGGCAGGAGGTCGAACGCGTTCTCGTCGGGCATCACTACGTCGGTGATGACGAGATCGCCCTCCCCCTGGCTGACCCAACGCCACAGCGTTGCGGCATTGCCGGTGAGCCTGACTTCGTAGCCGGCGCGGGAAAGTGCCTGATTGAGAACGGTGCGGATGGCGGTGTCGTCGTCCGCTACGAGAATGCTACCTGCGGGCATCGCTAATCCTCATTTTGCCCCCTGTGATGCAGGCGACGGCTTCCCGGCAGAGTCGGCGCGGCTGCTTTGATCGGCATGTTTCACCGATGTGGAATACATCGGCATCAGCACGCGGAAGGTGGTCTTCCGCGGCTGAGATTCGCATTCGATGATGCCCCCGTGATCGCCGACGATCTTGGCGACCAGCGCAAGGCCCAGGCCCGAGCCGGTCTGCTTGGTGGTCACGAAGGGATCGAACAGGTTGGGCAGAAGGTCGTCCGGCACGCCTGGTCCGTTGTCTTTCACGCAGAACTCGAGCGGCAGGGATACCCGGGATTTTTGACCGGGGACTGACAGGCGCACGCCGGGGCGGAACGCGGTGGTGAGCTGGATCTCGGCGTCGGGAACGTCGATCAGGGCTTCGGCGGCATTCTTCACGAGATTGAGGAACACCTGGATCAGCTGATCCTGGTTCGCCAGCACCGGCGGCAGCGAGGGATCGTAATCCTCGATGAAGCGGATGTTGCGGGCAAAGCCGGACTGCGCAAGGCGCTTCACGTGGTCGAGCACGGAATGGATGTTGACGGGCCCGCGCACCACGGGGCGCTCGTCGCCGAACACCTCCATGCGGTCGACCAGGGTCACGATGCGATCGGCCTCGTCGCAGATCAGGCGCGTCAGCATGCGGTCTTCGGACGACGCCTGCTGCTCCAGGAGTTGCGCCGCGCCGCGGATGCCCGACAGCGGGTTCTTGATCTCATGCGCCAGCATCGCGGCGAGCGCGATCACCGAGCGCGCGGCGCTGCGATGGGTGAGCTGGCGGTCCATCTTGTCGGCGATGGACCGCTCCTGCAGCATCACCACGATATGACCGGGCCGCTCCGTGAGCGGGGCGACATGCAGGTCGACCTGACGGTCCCCGCCCATGCGCGGGGTGCCGAGGTCGACCTTGTACTCGTTGACCGGCGAGTTGGACGAGCGCACCTGGTCGATCAGCGCCAGTAGCGGGCTGCCGAACGGCACCAGCTCCTTCAGCGACTGCCGCTTCAGGAATTGCGTCGAGATCTCGAAGAAGGCTTCGGTCGCGATGTTGGCGGCGACGATCTTGCCGTCCGGCCCGATCATCAGCACGGGATTGGGCAGCGCATCCAGGATCGCGTCGCTGTCGGCGGGCTGGCGATGATCGGCGGCCGAGCTCATGCAGCAGCCCTCCACGCGAAATCGTCGAAGGCGTCCTGCAGTGATTGATGGACGAGGCGCGGATCCTCGGAGGTCAGGATCTTCTGACGCCAGGCTTTCAGTGTCTCGACCGGCGCACCGCTCGCTTCCGCTGCGACGTCGAGCCCCCAGCCGAGATGCTTGCGCGCATGTCTGAGCCCGACGCGCAGGCCGTAGAGCGCGCAGACGCCCTCATAGAGCGTGCGGACATAGTGCAGCTGCGCCTGGAGCGAGGGCGTTGCTTCCACGGCCCCGCCCTTCAGGCGGCGGCCGATCTGGCCGGGCAGCCAGGGCTGGCCCTGCGCGCCGCGGCCGATCATCACGGCGTCGGCGCCCGAGGCCTCCAGCGCGGCGAGCGCCTTGTCATAGCTGGTGATGTCGCCATTGACGACGAGCGGAATTGAGATGGCCTCGCGCACCGCGCGGATCGCGTCCCAATCGGCCTCGCCCTTGTAGAACTGGCAGCGGGTGCGGCCATGCACGGTGACGAGCTTGATGCCTGAAGCCTCGGCACGACGCGCCAGCTCCGGCGCATTGCGGGTGCGGTCGTCCCAGCCGAGCCGCATCTTCAGCGTCACCGGCACCTTCACCGCCGCGATCGTCGCTTCGATCAGGCTGACGGCATGGTCGAGATTGCGCATCAGGGCGGAGCCGGATTGACCGCCGGTGACGTGACGCGCCGGGCAGCCCATGTTGATATCGATGATGTCGGCGCCTTCGGCCTCGGCGATCCTGGCTCCTTCGGCCATCCAATGCGCCTCGCAGCCGGCGAGCTGGACCACGTGAGGCCCGATTCCGGTGGCTTCGCAGCGCAACCGCGACATCCGATGGCCGTTGGCGAGCTCGTCGCTGGCAGTCATCTCAGACACGACGAGACCTGCCCCGAGCTCGGCGGCCAGCCGACGGACGGGCGAGTCAGTCACCCCCGACATCGGTGCCAGGAAGACCGGGGTGGCGACATCAATATCGCCTATTTTCAACGGCTTAGAGCCTGATACTGCCGAGCCGGTCACAGGGGTCTCGTTGACTGCGCAGGGCCTCATCGCGCCTGCCATGACCTATCTTGCGCACAATTCTTGTGCAGTCAAGCGTCATGCCTACAGTTTAGACAGTTCTGCAGATCTTTCAAGTGCAGTGCAACAAAATGCTGTTTCCCACAATCCGGGGAAACCCCCTTTTTTTGCGGGCCTGCCGTGCTAGAGGCATGCCGTCAAATCACCCCACTCCCCGGCTCCTCATTACCAACTGAATATTTGAGTCCTATGGCGAAATCACAACGCACCGCGGTCGTCCTCGTCGCAGCCGGGCGTGGCTTGCGCGCCGGTGCCGGTGGTCCCAAGCAATATCGTGAGATCGGCGGCGTGCCCGTGATCTATCGCGCGATGGAAGCCTTCAGCCGCCACCCTGAAGTATCCGTGGTGCAGCCGGTGGTGAACCCCTACGACAGCGCCGTGTTCGCGGCCGCGGTCTCAGGGCTCAAGCATGAGCCGCCTAGCAATGGCGGCGCCACCCGCCAAGCCTCGGTGTTGGCCGGCCTCGAAGCGCTCGCCAGGCACAAGCCCGACATCGTGCTGATCCACGACGCCGCCCGGCCCTTCGTCTCGGCAGGTGTGATCTCCCGCGCGATCGAGGCCGCGAGCCAGACCGGCGCCGCCATTCCCGTCATTGCCGTCACCGACACGATCAAGCTCACCGGCGAGAACGGCCATGTCGAGGGCACGCCGGATCGCGCGCGGCTGCGAATCGCGCAGACGCCGCAATCCTTTCGCTTCGACGTCATTCTCGAGGCGCATCGTCGCGCGGCGAAGGATGGACGATCGGATTTCACCGACGATGCCGCCATTGCCGAATGGGCAGGATTGACGGTTGCAACTTTTGAAGGCGATGTTGCCAATATGAAGCTCACCACTCCCGAGGATTTCGTGCGCGAGGAAGCCCGCCTGGTTGCCCAGCTCGGCGACATCAGGACCGGCACCGGCTATGACGTGCACGCTTTCGGCGAAGGCGACCACGTCATGATCTGCGGCGTGCGCGTGCCGCATACGAAAGGTTTTCTCGCCCATTCCGACGGCGATGTCGGCCTGCATGCTCTGGTCGACGCCATTCTCGGCGCGCTGGCCGACGGCGACATCGGCTCGCACTTTCCGCCGAGCGATGCGAAGTGGAAGGGTGCCTCCTCCGACCAGTTCCTGAAATACGCCATCGAGCGCGTCACGGCGCGCGGCGGCCGTGTCGCCAATCTCGAGGTCACGCTGATCTGCGAGCGGCCGAAGATCGGGCCGTTGCGCGACACCCTGCGCGCCCGCATCGCCGAGATTTCCGGCGTCGACATCGCGCGCGTCGCGGTGAAGGCGACCACCAGCGAGCGGCTCGGCTTCACCGGCCGCGAGGAAGGCATTGCGGCCACCGCGAGCGCCACCATTCGCCTTCCCTGGGGCGTCTAGGCCATGGGCGGCAGCGACGCACGCGCCCTCTCCCGCTCGCTGCTCGATCTGTGCCGGATGCGCAAGCTGACGATCGCCACGGCGGAGTCCTGCACCGGCGGTCTCGTCGCGGGCGCATTGACCGACATTCCCGGCTCTTCGGATGTGATCGACCGCGGCTTCGTCACCTATTCCAACGATGCCAAGCGCGCGATGCTCGGGGTCGAGGCCAGCACGCTCACAAACTTCGGCGCTGTCAGCAAGGAGACCGCCACCGCGATGGCGATCGGCGCGCTGGAGCGCGCCGATGTCGATCTTGCCGTCGCCATCACCGGCATTGCCGGCCCCGGCGGCGCCACGCCCGGCAAGCCGGTCGGCCTCGTGCATTTCGCCGCAGCCGCGCGCGATGGCCGCATCATCCATCGCGAGCAGCGGTTCGGCGCGATCGGCCGCAGCGCCGTGCGCGCCCGCTCCGTGGTCGAGGCGCTGCGCATGCTGCTGGATCTGGCCCGCGGCCCGCAAGCCCAGGCCAAGCCGCGCCCCGCGGCCGCAAGCCGCCTGCGCCCCCGCGTCACCCGCTCGCCGCGCCGGCACGCCGTGAAGCGCAGGCCGCCACGTTCGCCGCGCGGCTGAATCGCCTCAGGCTGCCGCGAGCAGAGCGCTCGCATGATCGAGCACACGCTGCTTGACGGCATCGGCGTCGGACGGCTTCACCTTCGCGCTCACCGTCAACTCAACGACAGGGGTTGCGGGATCAGTAGCAATCACCTTCGACACATTAACCGAAGGCGTGCCCCCCTCGGCGATGCGAGGATCATCGCGCAGCCCTTTCAGGATTTCGCCAGCCAGCGCATTGGCTGCACCCGCCCTGACCGGAAACGTCACCTTGACCTCGCCCGTGCCGGGATAGGCGCTGCGGTTGATGATCGCGGCACCCCACACCTGTCCGTTCGGCAACAGGATCTGCGTGTTGTCGGGCGCCACCAACTCGGTCATGAACAGCGAGAGCGACCTGACCTTGCCCGCCTTGCCGGCGACCTCGACTTCGTCCCCGATATGGAAAGGCCGGAACAGCAGCAGCATCACGCCGGCGGCGAGATTGGAGAGCGTCCCCTGGAGCGCGAGGCCAATGGCCAGCGATGTCGCGCCGAGCACGGCGACAAGGCTTGCCGTCTGGATGCCGAACAGCTGGAGCACGGCGATGCCGACCACGGCGAGGACGCCGTAGCGCGCGAGGCTGCCCACGAACAGCGTCACGAGCGGGTCGACGCGGTGCGTGACGCTCAACAGGCGCGTGACGAAACGCTGCATCGCGCCGGACAGATACCAGCCGATGGCGAGCAGCAGGATCGCGTAGATGGCGTTCAGTCCATAGAGGACGAGCGATGCTTTCAGCGTGTCAAAATTGATGGTCATGGCGTCTCCAACCCGGACAATCCGGAGAGAACCCGCAACGACGCAAAATGATCCCGGTAGATGTAGATGGGAAAACGGTGCGATGGTGGTTGGGAAGGCACGCCCGCCGCCCCCATTGTCATTGCGAGCGCAGCGAAGCAATCCAGGATTCCTCTGCGGAGAGACTCTGGATTGCTTCGCTGCGCTCGCAATGACGGTGGAGAGAGCGGTGCCTGCGGCAGCTACGTCTGCGCCAGCTTCGGCCGGCCGTAAATCGCATCCGCGCGCTTTTCGAACGCGGTGGAAAACCGCGCGAACGCGGCGTCAAACATCGAGCCCATCAGCATCGCCAGCATGCGGCTCCTGAACTCATAGGAGAGAAAGAACCCGACGTCGGAGACGCCCTCCCCCTTGGGCTCGAATGTCCAGCGGTTTTCGAGATTACTGAACGGACCTTGCAGATATTCGACCAGGATTTTCAGATTGGCGCGATCGAGCGTCACCCGGCTGGTGAAGGATTCCTTGACCAGCTTGAACGACACCGTCATGTCGGCGACCAGCACCTCGGTGCCGTCGGGCTTGGCCATGCGCTGGCGCACCTTCAATGCGCTGCACAGCGGCACGAATTCCGGGTAACGCTCGACATCGGCGACCAGATCAAACATCTCGGATGCGCTGTGATTGACACGGCGCTTGCTCGAAAATTTGGGCATGGCGGTTCAGCGGGCGTTAGCGGCCCGCGCGGCCTTCAGTCGCGCGAAATCCTCGCCGGCATGATGCGACGAGCGGGTCAGCGGGCTCGCCGACACCATCAGGAAGCCCTTGGTGTAGGCGACCTTCTCGTAGGAGGCGAATTCGTCGGGCGGAACGAAGCGCATCACGGCGTGGTGCTTGCGGGTCGGCTGGAGGTACTGGCCGATGGTCAGGAAGTCGACCTCGGCCGAGCGCAGATCGTCCATCACCTGGAGCACCTCGTGGCGCTCCTCGCCGAGGCCGACCATGATGCCGGACTTGGTGAAGATGGTGGGATCGAGCTCCCTCACCCGCTGCAGCAGCCGGATCGAGTGGAAATAGCGCGCGCCGGGGCGCACCGTCAGATAGCCCGACGGCACGGTCTCGAGATTGTGGTTGAACACATCGGGCTTCGCCGCGACGACGATTTCGAGCGCGCCCTCCTTGCGCAGGAAGTCCGGCGTCAGGATCTCGATCGTGGTCGAGGGGCATGCGGCCCGGATGGCGCGGATCGTCTCCGCGAAATGCTGGGCGCCACCATCGGGAAGGTCGTCGCGGTCGACCGAGGTGATCACGACATGGGCAAGCCCCAGCTTGGCCGTTGCTTCCGCGACGTGCTGCGGCTCGGCCGCATCGAGTGCATTGGGCAGCCCGGTCTTAACGTTGCAGAAGGCGCAGGCGCGGGTGCAGGTGTCTCCCATGATCATGAAGGTCGCGTGCTTTTTGTCCCAACACTCGCCGATGTTCGGGCAGCCCGCCTCCTCGCACACCGTGTGCAGGCCGTTCGCCCGCACGATGTTGCGGGTATCGGCATAGCCGCGGGTGTTGGGCGCGCGCACGCGAATCCAGTCCGGCTTCGGCGGCGAAGCGGAATCGGGCCGGTTCACCTTTTCGGGGTGGCGCGGGCGCAGCGGGTTCGAGATGGTATCGACAATAACGACCATGGGGTGTCCGGTCTGTTCAGGTCCTACCTAGTCGGTCTGGCCAGGCATCGCAACCCGGCTCGCCCCGCTTCAGGGAACATGGCAGATATGGGCAATATCCTGCTCTGTTCTCTGGCGATTCTCACCTCGAATGGCTCCAATCAAGAAGACTTCACCACCCCGGCTCGGCAAAGCGCTGAAGCGCTCCTTTTTTGGCCGCAGCGTGCACGACGTCGCGCCCGATTTGATCGGTGCCACCATGCTGGTCGACGGCGTCGGCGGGATCATCGTCGAGGTCGAGGCCTATCATCATACCGACCCGGCCGCGCACTCCTACAACGGGCCGACGCCGCGAAATCAGGTGATGTTCGGCCCACCCGGCTTTGCCTATGTCTACCGCTCCTATGGCATCCATTGGTGCGTGAACTTCGTCTGCGAGGAGGAAGGTTCGGCCAGCGCCGTGCTGATCCGTGCGCTGGAGCCGACGCATGGCATCGTGGCGATGCGCCGGCGCCGTCATCTCCAGGACATGCACGCGCTGTGCTCGGGCCCGGGCAAGCTGACCGAGGCGCTCGACATCACCATCGCGCACAACGCCCTGCCGCTGGACCGCCCGCCGATCGCACTGCATGCGCGGACGGAGGACGTCGAGGTCGCGACCGGCATCCGGATCGGCATCACCAAGGCCGTCGAACTGCCCTGGCGCTACGGCGTCAGGGGCTCCAAATTCCTCAGCAAGCCGTTTCCGAAGTAGGCGTTGTCGTTCCGGGGCGCGTCGAAGACGCGAACCCGGAACCTTGAGATTCCGGATTCGATGCGGCGCATCGCTCCGGAATGACGATGACATCAAGACGCCTGCTTCAGCCGCTCCAGCGCCTCGAGCAGCTTGGCCTTGCGGGCCAGCGCCGCCTCGCGCTTTTCGCGCTCCTCCTCGACGACCTCTTCGGCCGCGTTGGCGACGAATTTCTCGTTGGCGAGCTTCGACTCGGCGCGCTTGATGTCGGCATCGGCCTTGCCGATCTCCTTGTCGAGGCGCGTGCGCTCGGCGGCGACGTCGATCACGCCCTTCAGCGGCAGCGCGGCCACCTCCCCGCGTACCAGGAGCTGAACCGCGCCGTCGGGCGCGCGGTCGGCGAAGGAGATGTCCGACAAACGCGCCATGCGCTTGATGACGTCGGTCCAGCGCGGCGCCCGCTCCCTGGTCTCGGCCGAGGCGCCGGCGAGCACCAAGGCCGTCAGCGTCGCCGGTGGGATGTTCATCTCGGCGCGCACCGAGCGGATCTGGGTGACGAGATCGATCACCCAGCCGATCTCCGCCTCCGCCTTGGGATCGCTGAAGTCGGCATGGTCGAAGATCGGCAGCACCCAGGCCGGCGCGGCGAGTGGATCGGTCGGCCCCGTCGTTGCCGCCAGCATCGCAAGCTGCTCCGGCGTCGGCCCGGCGGGCTTCAGCGGCCACGACGCCAATGCGAGCAGGCCCTCACGCTTGGCCGTCACCTCCCACAGCTCTTCGGTGATGAAGGGCATGAAGGGGTGCAGCAGCTTGAGAATCTCGTCGCGCGCCCAGGCGACCATGGCGCGGGTCTCGTCCTTGGCGGGACTGTCTGGACCAAGCAGCACGGGCTTTGCGAGCTCGAGATACCAGTCGCAATAGACGTTCCACACGAAACGATAAATCGCGCCGGCGGCATCGTTGAAGCGATAGGCCTCGATCGCCTCGGTCACCTCGCGCGTGGTGTGCGCGCTTTCATGCGCGATCCAGCGGTTCAGCGTCTCCGTCGCCTTCGCCGGCTCGAAGCCTTCGGGCACGGCGCAGTGGTTCATCTCGGCGAAGCGGCACGCATTCCAGAGCTTGGTCGCGAAATTGCGGTAGCCCTCGACGCGGCTGGTGGCGAGCTTGATGTCGCGGCCCTGTGCCGCCATCGCGGCCAGCGTGAAGCGCAGCGCGTCCGCGCCGTATTCGTCGATCAGGTTCAGGGGATCGATGACGTTGCCCTTCGACTTCGACATCTTGGCGCCCTTCTCGTCGCGGACGAGGGCGTGGATGTAGATGGTCGAGAACGGCACCTCCTTCATGAAGTGCAGGCCCATCATCATCATGCGGGCGACCCAGAAGAAGATGATGTCGAAGCCGGTCACCAGCGCATTGGTCGGATAATAGCGCTGCACTTCGGGCGCATCTTCGGGCCAGCCGAGCGTCGAGAATGGCCACAGCGCCGAGGAGAACCAGGTGTCGAGCACGTCCTCGTCGCGGGTGATGAAGCCTTCCCGCTTGTTGCGGTCGAGCGCCATCTCGCGCCCCTGCTCCGGCGTGATGACCTCCTGCTCGACGTAATAGCCGAGCGCGTGGCTGACGGCCTCCTCCTCTGTCTCGGCGACGAAGACCTTGCCATCCGGTCCGTACCAGGCCGGGATCTGGTGACCCCACCAGAGCTGGCGCGAGATGCACCAGGGCTGAATGTTCTCCATCCAGTCGAAATAGGTCTTTTCCCAGTTTTTCGGCACGAACGAGGTTTCGCCCGAACGCACCGCCGCGATCGCCGGCCTCGCCAGCGTCTTGGCGTCGACATACCATTGGTCGGTCAGATACGGCTCGATCACGCTGTTCGAGCGGTCGCCATGCGGCACCATATGGGTGTGCGGCTCGATCCGCTCGACGAAGCCGAAGCTCTCCAGTCGTTCGACGATGCGCTTGCGCGCAGCGAAGCGATCGACCTTGTGGAACTCCTCCGCAAACTGCCCGGCGCCCTCCGGCAGGTCGCGCAGATAGTCTTCATTGTCGACGAGGTCGAGGCAGCCTTCCCGGTCGATCACGCTGATGCGGCGCAGGCCATGGCGATTGCCGACCTCGAAGTCGTTGAAGTCGTGCGCCGGCGTAATCTTCACCGCGCCCGAGCCCTTCTCGGGATCGGAATAATCGTCGGCGACGATTTTGATCTTACGGCCGACCAGCGGCAGGATCACGTTCCGGCCGACCAGCTTCTGATAGCGCTCGTCATCGGGATGCACGGCCACGCCGGTGTCGCCGAGCATGGTCTCGGGACGCGTCGTGGCGACGACGATGAAGGTCGAGGGATCCTCCGGACTGAAGTTCTTGCCCTCGATCGGATAGCGCAAATACCAGAGGCTGCCCTTGACCTCGGTCTGCTGCACCTCGAGATCGGAGATCGCGGTCAAGAGCTTGGTGTCCCAGTTCACCAGGCGCTTGTCCTTGTAGATCAGCCCCTCTCGGTGCAGCTCGACGAACACCTTGACCACGGCCTTCGACAAGCCCTCGTCCATGGTGAAGCGTTCGCGCGACCAGTCGCAGGAGGCGCCGAGCCGCTTGAGCTGGTTGATGATGGTGTCGCCGCTCTCGGCCTTCCACTGCCAGACGCGCTCCAGGAACTTCTCGCGGCCCATCTCGCGACGGCCGGGCTGCTGGCGCTCCATCAGCTGGCGCTCGACCACCATCTGGGTGGCGATGCCGGCATGGTCGGTGCCGGGCTGCCACAGCACGTCGCGGCCGCGCATGCGCTCGAACCGGCACAGGACGTCCTGGAGCGTGTTGTTGAGCGCGTGGCCCATGTGCAGCGAGCCCGTCACGTTCGGTGGCGGGATCACGATGGTGAAAGGCACCGCGTCGCGGCGGTCGGGGCGACCGGCCTTGAAGGCGAGGCTGTCCTCCCACACCACGGACATGCGGGCTTCGATATCGGCGGGCTGGTAATTTTTCTCGATCATGGGGCTGCTAGAAAGCCGCGCGCGCGGTTCAAGTCAACGGGAAGCTCGATGGCAGGCGTCTCCGGCCGGGCCGCAGGCCGAATATGACGCAGGAGCAGGGCTTTATCGGGGCCGCAGGGCCCTCTCAACGGCCGCCGCGCGAGACCCGCTCGATTTCCGCCTTCACGATGCGTTCAACCAGGCCCGGCAGATTGTCATCGAGCCAGGACTTCAGCATCGGACGCAGCATCTCCTTGACCAGATCCTCCAGCGTCCGCGCATTGCTGCTCAGCACCGTATGGGCCAGCGAGTTGAAGGCGGATTCGACGGCCGAGACCGTCGATTGTGCGAGCATCGGCTGTTGCGGCGGCAGCGGCGGCGCATCGAAATCCACCGGCGCGTAAGACGGCTGCGGCGTGGGCCGTGGCGGCGGCTGTTCGGCGAATTCCAGATCGTCGCGCGGCTCGACCTTGCGGAAGCTCGGTGGCGGCGGAGGCGGAGTGGGGTCGACCGCCATCTCGTCGGTCAATTCGAGCACGTCGGGCTCAAGCTCCGGCTCTGGCTCCGGGTCGGGCGCACGGACCTCCGGCGCAGGCGTGGCTGCATCGAGACCGGCCAGCAGGGCGTCGATATCGTCCTGGCTGTTGGATGCGTCCCCTGCGGGTGCGGGTGGTGGTGGTGGCGCCGGCTTTGCGGCCGGCGGCGCTGCAGGCTTCTCGGCGGCGGGCTTGGGCGGAGCGACCTTGGATGGCGGAATATCGTTCATCGCCTGTGGCTTCGGCGGCGCGGCAGGCGCCGCAGCCTTCTCGGGTTTGGCGGCCTCTGTCGGCGGTGGCTTGGCCTCGTCGTCGGCAATGATGCGCCGGATCGAGGCCAGAATCTCCTCCATCGAGGGTTCTGTGACCTTTGCAGGCTGCGTCATCTCCGACTCCACATCATCAACGCCCTCGCATGCGTTGTTTTACACCAAGCACGACGGGATTGGCCGGTTCCGGATCGACGGCCCGCCAATTTTCGTTGCGGCAGCCCGACTTGTCCCCAGATCACGGCTCAATGTGCGGCGGTGCGCCCCTGCCCGCGGCACTCAAGCTTTACGCACACGGCATCAATACGGGCCGAATCGACCCGCATCTTCTTGGCAAGGCTATGTCAGGGATTTTGGTGATTGCAAGCAAAGCACCGATCGGCCGCAGCTGTTTGCAAGGCCGACCGGATACTTACGGGAATCAACGCCCGTCGGGCGTGCGCACGCCGGCCCAGCTGTCGCGGACCTGATGGTAGTGCACGCTGGGATCATAGACCGTGGTCCCTAGGCCGAGCACCTGCGGCGACAGACGGCCGACGGCCGCGAGGACGTTATAGGATGCGACCACGCGATCGTGCTGCGCGGTGACCAGCGCGACACGCGCATTGACCAGCGCCTGCTGGGCGTTGAGGACGTCGAGCGTGGTGCGCTGGCCCGCCTTGGCTTCCTCGCGCACGCCGTTCAGCGCGATCTCGGACGCCGCCACCTGCGCCTGTGCGGACTGGACCTGCGCCTTGCCGGCCTGCAACGACCCCCACCACTGCACGACGGTCGCACGCGTCTGGTCGCGCGTGGTTTCGAGATTGAGACGCTGCTGCGCCAGGTTCTCCTTGGATTGGCGGATCAGGGAATATTCGCCACCTCCCTGATAGATCGGCACCGAGATCTGCGCGATCGCCGATGCGGTGAACGAGCGCATCTGAATCAACGACTGTTCATTGGCCTGCTGGGCCGATGCCTGGATCGTAACCGTCGGCAACAACGCACCTTCAGCGACCTTGACCTGCAGGAAATTGACGTCGATGCCGTACATGGCCGCCGTCACGTTGGGGTGCTCGACGAGGCCGAGTTCGACCGCTGCGGCAAGCGTTGCTGGCAGGAAACGATCGACAGGCGAGCCGGGTGCAAGGTTCGCCGGATCGTTGCCAATGATACGGCGGAAGTTGGCGCGCGTTGTGGTGAGATTTGCTTCTGCAGTCAGGGCCTGCGTCCTGCCCGCCGCCAGCTGAGCTTCCGATTGCGCAACGTCGGTGCGCGTCACTTCACCGACGTTGAAGCGATCACGCGTCTGCTTCAGTGTCTGCTCGAGCACGCGCACGTTGCTGCGCTGGACTTCGAGCGTGGCAGCGTCGCGCAGGTAGTCCATGTAGGTCGTGGCGGCCTGGAGCAACACGCTCTGATCGAGGCTGCGCAGCGCTTCGCGGGCACCGGACACCTGGCTCTCCGCCGCCCGCGTTCTGTTGGCGGTCTGATTGCCATTGTAGAGCGTCTGGGAAGCGGTAATGCCGGCGCTGCGAGGTAACCTCGTTCCGTTGATGGAGTCAGTCCCCGGGCCACTCTGCAGATCCTGGTACTGATAACCGCCGCTCGCCGTTAGCGAGACCTTCGGGCGATAGCCAGACAAAGCTTGAGGCACGTTCTCGTCAGTCGAGCGCACCTGGGCACGTTGCGCGTTGAGCTGCGGATTGTTCTGATAGGCGCGCACCAGCGCGGACTCGATCGTGTCCGCCAAGGCTGGCACTGGCCCGGCTAGCGACAGCAGCAGGACCGAAACAGCAGCTCCGGTGAAGAGCTTCACCCCATGCATCCCTGAAATTCCGTTCATTGTAACGCCCCACCTCGTGCCCGCGAGCTGGGTTACCGTCTACCGAGTGGAGTCGTTGCCCCGCCGCAACATAGGATGAGGATTAGCGCGACGGAACTACCTCAGGGTAGTTCTCGGTGGAAACTCTTCACGTGCAGCATCCCGGCCACACTTCTGATTTGGAACGGGATTTTATGGCGGTTGTGCGTCAGAACACGAAGGCGGCGGCCCGTTCCAGCCCGGGAAGGACCGGGGCGGCAGCGTCAAACAGCGCCCGATGGCCGAATTCGCCGTGGGTACGGGTCACGATCATGGCCCGCGGCGGCCTGGATTCGGCCGAAACCCCCACCAGGCGCCCGCCCTCCTTGAGCTGCCCAAACAGCCCGTCGGGCGTCACCTCGGTGGCACCATTGAGGATGATCACATCGTAGGGCGCTGCGGACGCATCGCCCTCGGCGCAGGAGGCCGCCTTGCAGCTGACATTGGCGAGCCCAAGGGCGGCGAAGACGTCCTTGGCCTTCGCGGCCAGCGCCGAATCGCATTCGGTCGCGGTAACTTGGCGCGCGAGCTTGGCCGCCAGCGCGGCGAGGTAGCCCGTGGCGCAACCGACGACCAGAACGTGGTCCCGCTCGCCGATTTCGGCGGCCTGGAGCAGCTTGCCGGTCAACTGCGGCTTGATCAGGAAGCGCTTGGTGTTCGCCTCGCTCACATCGAGGTCGAGGTCGAGATATGCCAAGGCTTGGCGGTTCGCCGGCACGAAGGCCTCACGCGGAACCGCGAGCATGGCGTCGAGAATGCGACGGTCGGTGACGTCACTGGTGCGCACCTGGCCATCGACCATTTTTTGGCGCGCGGTCGAGAAACCGGACATTTGCGGACCCTGAAATGCGGACGATGCCGCTGAGATGAGCTGGCGGCATCTTTGGTACATGCCCGCCCAAAACGCAACATGGCGTTGGCCCGGACGGCCCGCCGGGGTGCAACTCACCGCATCAGGAGACGAGCAGCCCCTATTCGATCGCGACCGCGAGACGGCCGATCAGCGCTGCAACTTCGTCCAGCCGCGCTGAGTCGGGCGCCTCGACGGCGCGCGCAAGGCAGGCCAAACATTCGTCGTCGCTCAGTTCGGGAACATCCGCCGGCAAAATCGAGGGGGCCATTTCGGAACGGTCGATCTGGATGTCTCGCATGGGGAATCAGCTCCGTAAAATTCCGGCAGTTGCGAAGCTCGACACGAATTGAGTCGATTTGGTGCCGCCCGCGTGGCGCGTTGGTGCCAAGGCACACATCTGCGTGGGCACGCGTCTGCGTAGACGAGCCTCAGAAGCCGCTCCACCGGCATCGTGCACCATCAGGGTGCGGCGGCAAGCTCGGTGCATATCAGAGATCGTCCAGAATGACGCCTCGGTTCTAGTCTTCGCGAGCTGCGGACATCGTCGCCGTTCTTGAGGATCTGCTCGATGCCCTCGCGTACGTCGGCATCGGTGCCCTTGTTCGCAACAGCCGCCTTGCCGGCTTGGTGATCTTGTTCATGGTAAACTTGGCTTTCGGTCAACGTTCGCCGAGCGACGTGGCTGAAGTCTACCATGAGTTGATCCATTCCAGCTTGCGGGTTAGCTTTCCCGCCCATTTGATGAGGAGCGGGCTTTGAGCGTTTTTGAGATGGTTGGTCGTCTAATTCGATCACAGCCGAGACTGCCGAAAGATCGGCAAATCGCTCCGCACCTTGAAAATCAAAAGCTATCAGGAGCAAGCATTCTCCGGGCTCAGCGTCTTGGCGCCGCGATCACAGATTCCGTTCGAATTCGGCGTGAACTCATCGCAAGCAAACCGGAGATCGACGAGAGTTTTGCGATGCCTGCGGCCAATTGGGATGCTGACATCTCAAACGATTACCTCCGATGCTACAAGTTGCTCGCAACACTAACACAACAGGAAATCGAGCTGCTGCGCTTCCGCTCGCAGAATTTCAGCGGGAATAATCTGACAAAAATGGCACCTGGCGTAGGCACCAGCGGGACAGATCCGGTCGCCGATGATCTGGAGACGAGATGGACCAATCAAACACGGGATCAGCTCATAACGCATTGGGAAGCATTGACGAACAACATCCCCTCGCAATTCGTTCTGAACGCGCCCAACATACTGGGCGAATGCGGCTGGTGGTGGAAAGGCCGCATCGTGAACTCCGACGTGGTCAACTATCAAGAACGCATGAGCCTGATGGCTCTTTCCGGCATACTGGACCGGTTCAGTGGCCGCTCACCCCGCATCCTTGAAATCGGCGGCGGCTATGGCGCGCTATGTTTGGGACTGTTGAACGCAGTCAAGCCAACCCAATACGTGATCTGCGACCTTCCCGAGTCTCTGTTGTTCTCCGGCCTATATCTGACGGCGGCCCTGGATCGCGAAACTCGTCTTCTGGATGCAGATAAAAGCATCGCTCAAGAATCGAGCGGAGAAGTGTGTCTTCTCCCGAACTATTTGGCTCAAACGCACATTCCCCGGCAGCAATTCGACCTGGTCATCAATACGCTCTCGATGAGCGAGATGAGCCCTCATCAAGTAAAAACATATGCTGAGCTCATATCGACGTCGATTGGCTCCAGTGGTGTGTTCTTTGAGCAGAACCACGACAATAAGCCGGTCGGCCTGATTGACTGCAAAGATTATCTTGGCTCTTTCTTCAGCAAGGTCGCTTTCATTGAAGCGCCAATTCCGGTTGTGCGCGGCAAAGCTGCGGTTTGGTCGAATTAGCAAGCCAGCCAACCTGTCGGGGCTGTCGCCCTGCGATAGTGAACGAACGGACAGACCGCCGGATCGCCTTCGCCGACATCGGGAGGTAGCACGCGCCTACCGCGCCCTGATCCGGAATGGATGATTCCTGGACGAAAAAGGGGCATCTGCTTCCGAGAGCATCTCTGTGGAGCGCAACACGTCAGCCTAACGGCTTAAATCCGTTTGATTTCATTGAAGAATTTGGCTCCCCGGGCTGGATTCGAACCAGCGACCATCCGATTAACAGTCGGATGCTCTACCGCTGAGCTACCGAGGAAAGGGCGAACCAGTCGTTCGCGCGGGCTGCGTATAACAAAGCCGGTTGCGCTTGCAAAGACGAATTCGTCATCTTCTGCAAGGTGCCTGAGGAGGGCCGCGATGCGGCCCTGCCCCCCTGCCATATCAGCCAAGGCTACTCGGCGAGGAACGAGGTGGTCTTGGTGCCGGGGTCGTAGCGCAGCCGCAGCGCCGTCATCTTGCAGAGGTTGACGTTCTTCCAGAGCACCGCCTCGTCATAATTCTGCCAGTCGACGCGGATGTTCCAGACACAGCCTTCGTCGTCCTCGTCGAACTCGACATAGGTGCTGGCCTGGTTCTGCAAAACCTTCTCGAGCTCGTTCTCCCATTCATCCAGGCCATCGTCCGGGGCGTTGAAGCCGAGGAACTTGATGCCATAGCCGGTCTCGTTGACGACGGTGACGTTGCGGGCGTCAGCCGCAAAAGACGGCGCGGCAACAATCGCAAATCCGATCGCGATCAGCCCTGACAGAAAATGCTTCATTGAAAATCTCCCGATTGAAACAGGCTTCGGCGCCCGGCGTCGATTCGGCGCAGGCGCCGTTGCAACAGATGGCGTTGCCTCGAAAGCTTCCTCCGAAGCGCGATCGACAGTTTCAACGCGCTGTCGACCTGCACTCCGGAAGACATGCGCGACGCGAGACGCCCATGGCCTGTTCTATCGTTTCGAATTCTCCGCAGCAATGAATGGGCATTCATAGATCGGCGGCGTTTGTTTTCTCCGGCGACGGCGCAGGCACTGCGGCGCCGTTGCTCTTTCCCGTGACCGCGCCGACCAGCGCCTTCACGGGATCATCGTCCGGCGCAAAGCCGCTCTGGCGCAGGATCTCGTCGATCATGGGACGCAGCGCGTGCACCTTCAGAAGCTCGCCGGCGAGCCCTTCGCCGAAGCCCACATTGCCGCCGCCGGCACCATTGCCGTTGCCGCCGAACGCCCCTCCGGTGTGCAGGATGCGGACGTCCTTGAGGTTGGCTATCGGCTTCACCATCTCGGCCAGCGCCGAGGGCATGGTCTCGATCCGCTTCTTGGCAATCTCGAAGTCGATGACGTTGCTGCCGAGCTTGTTCTGGGCCTCGTTCTTCATCGTGATGACGGCAGCTTCCGCCTCACCGATGTTGCGAACGCCGACGGCCTTGATCTTGTTGGACTCGGCTTCCGCGGTGGCCAGCGTCTTCACGGCCTCGGCGCGATCGAGCGAGGCCTTCTTCTCGGCCTCGGCCGCCACGATCAGCTCGGTCGACTTGCGTTCGGCCTCGGTCCGTGCGGCCAGCACCTGGGTCAGACGGGCTCGATCGGCGACCTCGACCGCGCGCGCAGTGACGACCTTTTCCTCCGCGGAGACGGCGAGCGCCTCCGCCGTCTTGGCTTCGGTGACCGCTTCCGACGTCTCCTTGCTCTTGGCGGCGATCTGGATCTCGTTCTCCTGGGTCGCGATCTGGATCTCGCGCTGGGCGTCGGTCTTGCGCTTGTTGATGGCGAGATCGGATTCGATCACCGCGGTTTCCTTGACCCGCTTGGCACCCGCCTCCTTCTCGGCGACGGCGCGGTCGGTGTCGATGCGGGCGTTCTCCTCGGTCAGGCGCGCGGTCTGTGTGGCGGTCGCGACCTCGGCGCGGGTGCTCGCGGTCTTGTTGGCGATGTCGCGCTCCTGGGACAGCTCGGCTTCCTTCTTGGTTCGCTCGATCCCGAGGGTCTGCTGCCGCGCTTCGAGATCCTTCTGCGCGATCGCCACCTCGTTGTCGCGAACGATGGCGTTGCGATCGCGCCGCCGGGTCTCGGTGACGGTCTTCAATTGGGTGAGACCTTCGGCGTCGAAGAAATTCTCCGGGTTGAAGAACTTGACGTCGGTCTGGTCGAGCTTAGTCAGCGACACCGATTCAAGTTCGAGGCCGTTCGATTTCACGTCGGACTCGACCGTCGACTGCACGTGCTTGACGAAGTCCGAGCGCTTCTCCTGGAGTTCCAGGATGCTCATGGTCGCGGCCACCGAGCGCAGGCCGTCGACGAATTTCGCCTCGACCTGGTTGCGCAGTGCCTCGGCATCGTTGGTCAGCGCGCCGAGTGTCTGGCTCGCCAGTGCGATGCTCTCCTCGTCGGGTCGGACGCGAACGTAGAACTCGGCGACGATGTCGACGCGCAGGCGGTCCTTGGTGATCAGGGATTCCCGCTCCTTGCGTTCGACGGTGAGCCGCAGTGTCTTCAGATTGACGCTGGCATAGGAATGGAAGATCGGCAGGATCATGGCGCCGCCGTCGAGCACGACCTTCTTGCCGCCGAGCCCGGTGCGCACGAACGCTTCGTCGCGCGTGGCGCGCTTGTAGAGAATAGTGAAGACGATCCCCAGGACGACGATCAGCGCGACGCCAATCACGGCCGGGACTGCGATGTCGAACATGACTTTCTCCGATAATGGACGTGCTAGCTGCTTAGACTGGGCTTGGAAGGTTTGAGTTCATCGTCGGCTTTCACCGCCACGAAGCGAGTGCCGTCGCGATCGACCAGGAGAACCAGGGTTCCCTGCGGCAACGGCGGTGACGAAGGTGCGGCGACCGCCGAGACGAAGTGACGGTTGCCGTGGACGTCGGCGACGCTGACGCGGCCCGGCGGCCCCTGGTCGAGCGGACCGATGACGACCTCACCGATGCGACCGACGAGATCGCCGAGGCCAACGGCGTAGCCCTCGTCCTTGGGAACGACCCTCGCGATGGCACGGCTGGCAACCCTTACCAGCGGAACCGACGCGGCGACCGCCCCGACCGAAGCAACCGTCGCCGGCAAGGGACCTGCCACCAACCGCGCGACGTCCTGGATCAGGAAGCCGGTGATGGAGAAGGCGCCGAGCAGCAACAGCAGGAAGATCAAGAGCGGCACGCCACCGACATTGATCCACGAGATCGCATTGATCACCCCATTGTCGCTGGGGTGAGCGAAATCGATGTTGGTGCCCAGCATCTCACTGAGCGAAGCCCCCACCAGCATCGAGACCACCTCGATCGTGCCGACGATGACGATCATGGCCGCTGCGATCGCGAACGGCCTGACCTCCGGCGACATGACGTGTTCGAGCAGAGCGCTCATGACACGGCACTCAGGAGCCCGACTTCAACCGGGCCAGCCGCGCTGCAATTTCCTTGTCGCGATGCAACGTGCTGAGCTCGTCGATGTCGCTCGAATAGGGGATGCCCGGCGGCACGCCGGTCGCCCGCGCCACCGCCCTGCCCGCACGCAGCGCCTTCGCCGCCGCAGAGGTGCCGCCCTGCTTCTTGGGCGATGTCGAGGCCTGCTGGCTTGCGACGGCCTCGCTCTTTTCGAGATCAGCGCGGCGTTGCTCAGCGTCCTGGAGCGCCGACAGCACGGCGCGCAGCGAGGTCACGCATTGCTCGATCTTCTCGTTGTTCTCGTCGATGGCCCGCGAGAGCACCTCGAATTGCGCCTCCAGATCCATCTGTCGCGCGATGCCGGCCCGCGCGAGATCGTCGCGCCCGTCCGCGATCGCGCCCTCGATCTTGGCGGTCAGATCGGTCATCGCACGCTCGATTTCGCTGCGGCGCGCGTTGAGGCGGTATTCCTCGGCCCTCGCGGCGGCGAGCGCATCGCGCGCTTCGCTCTCGGCACGCTCGATCTCGCGGATGGCCTGTCCAACGACCTTGAGCTTGTTCTTGCCTTCCGCCTGCTCGATGGCGTCATAGGCGATTCCGGCGATCAGGCGCCCGACCCGGGACAGGAAATTGTCGGGAGCGGCAGCGATGTTATCCATAGCGTTCTCCTCCTCTGGCAGAATGTTCGGCGTGACGCCGTAGTGAACTTCGAAACCGTCGTCGGTCCGGATGAGGTGTGCGGGCACGCTCTGCCCCCAGCCCTCGGCATAGCCCGCATAGTCGAAGGGCACGCTGAAGCGGCCCTCCACGGTCGCAATCGAGATGGTGGCAGGCCCCTTGATCTTGGCGAGCTTGTCGTCGAGCGGCAGGCGGCGGCCCTGGGCCGCGCGATAATCGGCACGGTCGCGCAGACCCAGGGTCACCAGACGCGACGGCAGCGCGGTCTCCTTACGGATCGGCTCATAGGCATGGGCGTGGAGCAGGACCACGTTCGAGCCCAAATTGTGGGTCCTCGCGATCTCGTCGAGAATCTCCATCATGCGGTCATAAGCCCTGAACGTCGCCTCGAGCGCGGCCTTGGCGGCGGGATCAGGGGCAAGCCGATAGCGCAGTGCGGACGGGGCGTTTCGGGCCGGGTTCATGAAAAGCACTAAAGCACCATTTTGGTGCTTTAGGTATAGGATTTGCGATCACGTTCCCCTGATCCCTATGCACTCTGTCGGTTAGTCGCCGTGGTTTCGGCGTGCGTTCAAGCAGGCCGATCCACCTCTAGATCACGCCGATCAAGACTTCCTGCACGCGCTGGTTGCAATTTTAGACAAAGATCGAAGGCGCCTGTAACGCGAGGGGCAAGCTGTCGCAGCGGTCATCCCGACACCCTCCTGTCGGAGGCGCGGGGAACATCAGACGCGGGCTCGGTTCCACCTCCACGGGGCGGTTGCGCAGCACTACCTGTTGCCTCGAATCCCTTACGACCGTCGGCACACCAGATCGATCTCGATCAGTGCATCGTAAGCGAGCCCGGTGACGCCGACACAGGTGCGGGCCGGCAGGCGATCCGGCGGAAAAAACGTGCGGTAGGTCTCGTTCATCGCGGCGTAGTCTTCCTTGAACCGCGTCAGATAGATGCGCGTCATCACGACGTGCTCAAGGCCGAGATCGAGACCTGCGAGAACGACTTTCAAGTTTTCCATCACTGCGCGGGTCTGCGCTGCAATCCCATCGGGAAGTACTCCCGGTGCTTGCGGCGTGTCCGGCATCTGGCCGGTGACGAAGATGAAACCATCGGTCTCGACGGCGTGGCTGAAGGGCGCGACCGGCTTCGGTCCGCCGCTAATCATGTGGAATTTCACTTCGCGTGTCCTTTAAGGTGCGTCCTGAAACAGGCGCTTGCTGAGGATGGCGTGTACGCCCCAATTACCGTCGACCACCTGCGTGCCGCCGAAGTCGACGGCAGCCGACATCAGCGCGATCGCCTCGTCCTCGCTCAGGCCTTTGACGTTCATCAGAAAGCGCCGCATCTTGCGGAACGCATCCTTCATCGCAAGATCCAGCGAGGATTTTGTGTAGACCTCGCTTTGGCCTTGCGCGCCGAACTCGGCAAGGTAATTCGGATGGCTGAAACCGGTCAGCACCCAATCCGTCTCGGTCTCGATCAGAGGGTAAGAAAGATCGGCGAAGGGCCGGCCGGCGAGATCGGCCTTCTTGTGCAGGATCACCTCGAACGTGCCAGTCATCGAGCATTCGATGGCGGTGCCGCTCAATTCGCCGTCGCCTTGCGCGGCATGGGGATCGCCGACCGACAGAAGCGCGCCAGGAACGGAAACCGGGAGATAGATCGTCGCCCCCTTCCCCAGCCGCCAATTGTCGAGATTCCCACCGAAATAGGACGGCGGCACTGAATCGACGAAATCGACCTCGCGCGGGGCCACGGCGATCACGCCGAAATGCGGCCGCAGGGGAATACGGATGCCGTCGAGCACGGCATGGCGCCGCTTGACCGTAGATGCAACGAGAACGCCGGGATAGTCGTAGGTCGTGTGCACCACGCCGAACGGATCGGTCTGCGGTTCCCAACGGTAGGAATAGAGCGCCCGAGCGTGCGGCATCTCAGCGTCGTCGAATATCTCATAGATGGTGACGACTTCGCGCGGCTTGGGACCGCCCAGGAACTCATTGTAATGATAACCCCACCACGCCGCGACCGATGAGCCGAATACGCGGCCCGCACGGTCGGGATTGCGGTTCGCTCGCGGCACGATGTCGAGGATACGCACTTCCAGCACGTCGCCAGGTTGGGCGCCATTGACCGCTACAGGGCCGGTGCAGATGTGTACGCCAAAGCCCTCGCCAGCGCCGCGACCGAACACGCTCGCGTCCATCGGACCCGCACCGCGGCGATCGACGTTTTTCTTGTCCCGCGTCCAGCCGAATACGGCTTCGGCGCCGGCATCGCCCTTGATCATCAGGTCGGGGGCATCAGAGGCGTGCTGCGTCAAGGTCTCGATGGTGATGGTGTCACCCGAGGCGATCTCGATCTGCGGGGATAGCGAGCGGCTGAAATAGCCCCAATGGACGCGGCTGGCGTCGACCGGCAGATGATGATGCCTGCGCTCTGTCGTCGTTTTCTGTTCAGCGCCGACGCAGGCGATTCTGCCGCGTGCCTCCGGGTTCTGATGGGCGCGAAGCTGCGCCAGTGCCTCCTGCGGCCAGCCGCGCTGGCCGGCGATGCCATGCTGCAACGTCGCCCGCTCCGCCTCCTGCTGGCGAAACTCGCGCGGCGGCAGGCCGAAACGGTGACGGAAGGCGCGACTGAAATGCGCGGAATCGCTGAAGCCGTAGGCGTAAGCGATCTCCGAGATCGAGCGATGTGCTTCAGTCGGGTTGGACAGATCAATCCAGGCGTGCTGGAGCCGGCGCTCGCGGACGTAGTGAGTAAAATTGTCGCCGACTGTCTCGAACAGCTTTTGCAGGTACCGTTCAGAGATCCCTTCGGCCTGCGCAACGCGCGCCGGTACCAGATCGGCATCGCCGAGCTGTCGCTCGATGGTCTGGCAGATCCGGTGCAGGAGCGCAGCCTGCGTCGCACTCGATCCGACATCAGCGCTTGAGACCGCCACCAGATGCGTGAGAGTGAGGTGCAGATCGACGAGCGATTGCGCGACAGAATTCCATTCGGCATCGCTCAAGGTGTCGAGCGCGCGTGCGGCAGCGTCCAGCAGCCGTGCGAACACGTCCGCAAAGCCGCCGGGCGGCACGACACGAGGATCTCGAAGCCGCGGCTTGCCCGAGTGACGCCCATGCAGCGCATCCGATGTGACCGACAGAACGATGGCACGCATGTCGCGTTGGAACGCGATGCTCCAGTCGCCGTTGCGCGGCAGCAGCACGAGGTGACCGACGGGAATGATGCGGTGGCCACCGGCGCTTTTCAGCACCATGCCGTCCTCGACAGGTATCAGCGCGATCGGAATGTCTTCGTTTGCTTGCGAGAGCGGGCCGACGCTTTGGGAGCCTGCAGCCATGCGCGTCAGCGCAACACCTGCGGCGTGGCGATGCGAGGCCGTTGCATGTCCGTCGAAGAGACTATGACCACTGACTGGTTGGAGACCGACATCAGCCAGCACGTCCCGCCAGGCTTCGGGTCGGTCGGCTTTCGCATAGGATTCGCTCGTGAAAGGACGGAAGCTCATCGGATCGACCCAGATTGCGGTCGATCGAAGCAACCTCCGTGCCAGACGTTCGCGATGATCCGTCCCGGCGACAGGCTGCAAATGACCTTCGTCGTTCACGACGCTGACCCCAAAAGCGAATGCCATTCAATGCATTAGTCGCACCGGAAGATGTTCTTGCGGATCGTGCCGTGGACGCCCCAATTGGCATCAACGACCTGCGTGACGCCGAAATCGGCGCCGACCGACATCAACGAGATCGCCTCGTCCTCGCTGAGACGATGCACGGTCATCAGGAAACGCCGAACTTTGCGGAACGCATCGCGCATCGCACGGTCGAGACTACTGTGATTGGCAATCTCCGTTTGCGCATCAGTGCCGAGGGTCGCGAGATAGTTCGGATAGGTGAAGCCGTAGAACGACCAGGTATGGTCGGTCTCGAGCATGGGATGATCGAGGCCGTCGAGGCTGGTGCCGGCAAGGTCCGCCTTCTTGTGCAGGATGAATTCGAAATCGCCGGTCAGCGAGGTCTCGATCGCGGTGCCGCCGAGCTCACTGTCGCCCTGGGCTGCATGGGGATCGCCGACCGAGAAATAGGCGCCGGGCACCGCAACCGGATAGAACATCCGCGCGCCCTTGCCGATGCGCCAGTCATCGATATTGCCGCCGGTATAGCTCGGTGGGATCGAGCTGACGAAATCGGCTTCCGAGGGAGCAAGCCCCATCGTGCCGAAATGCAGGCGCGCCGGCACTTTCACACGGGACAAGATGTTCTCGCGCTTGGTGATGGTCGCGTGGTCGACGCGCACGCCGGGATAGTCGATGGTCGAATGTACGATGCCGTCGGGATCGGTCTGCGGCGTCCAGACGTAGTTGTAGACCGCCTTTGCGTAGGGCTCACCAGAGGTGTCCAGCTCGAAGATGGTGACGACCTCCCGGGGCTTCGGCTCCGCGATCAGATCGTGATAGTGAAAGCCCCAGTTCGCCGCGACGTTGGAGCCGAAGCAGCGGCCGGCATGGCAGGCGCTGCAACTCGGCCGCGGCCGGACGTCGAGGATACGCACTTCGAGGATATCGCCGGGTTCGGCGCCTTCGATCGCGACGGGGCCGGTGAGCAGATGCACGCCGATCCCCTCGCCTGCACCGCGGATGAAAGGGCCGTCGACGGGGCCCGAGCCGCGGCGTGCCACCGCCTTGTGCTCGCGGGTCCAGTGAAACACGCTCTCGGCGCCGGGATCGCCCTGGATCATGCGCTCGTAATCGTCGTTGGCGTGATGGGTCAGCGTCTCGATGGTGGCGCGATCCCCGGAGCGCAGCGTCAGCGCCGGCGTGACCTGCTTGGAGAAATAGCCCCAGTGGACGGTTTTCGGCGAAACCGGCAGCGTGAAATGCTTCATGAGATGGCCTCTTCAGGGAACGCGGTCTTGAACCTTGGAGAGACGATGCTCATCGCACCGTCTCCGGAGTCTTGTCGGCGTCCATCACGCTGAGGAAACGCGCTGTCAGCGGATTGCGGGGATTGGAGAGCAACTCGTGCGCGGGCCCCTCCTCGATGATCGCACCACTGCTCAGGAACGCGACGCGGTCGGCGACTTCATCAGCGAAGCGAATCTGATGGGTCGAGATGATCATGGTCAGCCCGTCGTCGATGGCGAGGCGCCGGATGACCTCCAGCACCTCGTTGACCAGTTCGGGATCGAGCGCCGAGGTCGGCTCGTCCAGCAGCAGCACGCTCGGATTCGGCGCGAGCGCGCGGGCGATGGCGACGCGCTGCTGCTGACCGCCGGACAGATGCCGCGGCAGTGCATCGGCGCGATGCGAGAGACCGACGCGGTCGAGCAGCTCCCTGGCGCGGCGGTCGGCATCGACACGCGTCATGCCGTGCACCCAGCGCAATGGACCGGCGATGTTTTCCCGGGCCGACAAGTGGGCGAATAGATTGAACTGCTGGAACACCATCCCGACGCCGACGCTGGCGCGCTCGTTGGCGAGGGCGCGGGGCGACAACGGCTTGCCGTTCTCGCCAAACCCGAGGCGCCGGCCGCCGACGCGGACCGTGCCGGACCCCCAGTTTTCGAGATGGTTGATGCAGCGGAGCAGCGTGCTCTTGCCGGAACCGCTGGGGCCGAGCAGCGCCACCACCTCGCCGACGCGGACGGTCAGGTCGAGGCCATCAAGCACCTTCTGCGGACCGTAGCTCTTGTTCAGGTCCTTTACCTCGACCGCGATATTGTTGCGCGCGATCGTTGCGGCACGTCTGGCGCGCTCCTCGGTCGTCAAGGCAAGCGGCGGCGTATCGGTCACCTCGGCCTTCACCGGCTCAGGATCGTCCGCCGTTGCCTCAGCAAGCTCCAGCTTGGTGCCGAGATCGACACGGCGCCACGGCAGATAGTCGGCCAGCTTGCGCTGGCGGCCCTTGGCGCGGTCGAGATCGAGCAGCCATTCGACGAACAGCTGGATCACGCTGATCATGGCGGTCAGCACCAAATAGAGAAGACCGCAGGCGAAGAAGATCGAGAAGAAGTCGAAGGTGGAGGATGCCAATTGCGTCGAGCGCAAGGTCAGCTCTTGCACGGCGATGACCGAGGCGAGCGAGGAATTCTTCAGCGCGCTGACGGCCTCGTTGCCGAAGGCCGGGATCATGGTGCGTATCGCTTGCGGCGCGATCACGCGCCACATCAGGATCCGCGGTGTCATGCCGAGCGCTTGCCCTGCCGTGACCTGCCCGCGGTCGACGCCGAGCACACCGGCGCGCAGCATCTCGGCGATGAATGGCGCCTCATTGCAGGCAAGTGCGAGGCCGGCCGCCAGCACCGCCGGCAGCTTGATGCCGATATGCGGCAGCGCATCGTAGGCAAACACCATCTGCAGGATCAGCGGCGTACCGCGGAAGATCACGGTGTAGGCCCGGGCAATTGCCGAGAGCAGCCAGAAGCGGGACAGCTGCATGCCGGCGAGGATCAATCCAAGGATCAATCCGCCGCCGAGCCCGAGGGCGGTCACCTCGAGGGTGAGCTGGATGCCCTCGAGCAGATACGGCATGCTCAGGTAGTGGAGGAACAGCGACATCAGTCGGCCGTGAGGATTTCCGGCTCCATGAAGTTGTTCACATCGAGCCCATGCTTCTTCAGAAGCTCCATGTGCGTGCCGGCCTTCTGCACTTCGATTAGCGCAGCCAGCACGGCATCGCGGAATTTCGGCTTGTTCTTGGGAACGGCGATGCCGACCGAATACGGGATCGTCACCGCGACTGCTTTCTCCAGCTTGTCCGGATAGGCCTTCACCGCGCTGTCGACGGTGTTGACGTCGTTGATGTAGGTGTCGGCGCGGCCGGCGAGGATCGCCTGGATGCAATTGGCGTTGTTGTCGTAGAGTTGGATGGTTGGCTCGGGCTTGCCGGCCTTCTTGCACTCGGGGATCAACGCCTGGATCAAGGGCACCTCGACATAGCCGGTGTTTTCGGCGGCAGCGGCGCCGCACAGCGACAAATTGATGCCGTTGATGCCCCTCGGATTGCCCTTGGCGACGAGGACGCCGTCGAACACCTTCGAGTAGGTGATGAAGTCGGCAGCCTTGGCGCGCTCCTTGGTGGCGTAGATGTCTGAGATCACGATGTCGGCTTGGCCGGCGGCAAGCGTGGTCAGGAGCGCTGCGAACGTCACCGCCTTGTAGGTTAGCTTGAAGCCGAGACATTCGCCGATGGCTTCGCCGAGATCGATGTCGAAGCCGATGTACTTGCTGGGATCCTTGGGATCGATGGTCTCATAGCCCGGCGTATGCGGGTTGATGGCATTGACGAGCGTCTTACCCTTCCAGTCGGGATATTTCTCCTGGAGCGCGGCGCAGGCGGCAGGCGCTGCGGCCTGAGCGTTCAGCGGCGCGGCGGCGACCAGGCTGAAGGCGATGCTGGCGCCGAGCGCAAGCTTGCGCCCCGGCAATGATGGGCGCGCCGTTCCCCGCGCCTGGGGCAAAACCCGTCTCTCCATTCTCCCGCTCCCTCAATTGTCATGGCACCGGCCATGATCCAGATCTCGAAGGAACCTAGGTTGGGATCGGATGGAAAAGCTTGTCCGCGGGCGTACAAAAAATTGGATAAACGGCGCCCGCGATTTGAGCATCGGGCTGCACAAGAACTGTTCGCAGGGAGTCCGCATTAGGGGCTTGCGAATTCGGCAGAACCATATGCGCGCGCGATCGCGCCATGATTTGCGGCCGCGGGAACGCGGACCGTCCCCACAGGCTATCCGCAGCATATTCACAGGCCGCCGATTCCAGATTACCGGTTCGGCCCAACGACTTGCTGCGCACAAATCCACAGGCTCTATCCTCCGGCCTGGTTGAACACGCTGCGGCAAGCCTCGCTCAGGCTTGAGCGATTGCGCCGCGAGGAGGCGGTGATGGCCGGACATTGGGAATTTCGCCGGCGCAGAGGCGGTAAACGTCGGGCGTGCAGGCCCGGCGCTGCTCCGGCGTCCCCTGCGCATGGGCCGCTGACGTAAACAACGTGAGAAACAGCCCAAGCGTCGAGGCCCGACGCGCCCGGCTCTTCACTGCTGCGAACCGCGAGAACCTCGCCTTCATGACCGTTCTCCCGTTCTGCGCTGTCCGGCTGCGCTGGGCCGGTGTCGGGCGCGAGGTTGCGAGAAATAAACCTGCGGGGATGTGATTTCTTTCACACTGTCGGCCGAACTGCGGAACCTAGAAATCGCGAGGGGATTTTCATCACTCGCTAACCAATCGGGCCCTGATCGCCGGATCGTTAAAATGCGAACGATCGGGTCAATCGGACAACAAACCGGCTTTGCGACATTGCGCCATCCGCGTTCCGGAGGGTGCGATGAGCGAAGCCGAATTCAACTTGCTGCTGGATGCCGTCCGGGACGTCATGACTCACGAAGATTTCGCGCCGATGCCGGAGCACGATTTCGCGCCCCGCCCCTCGCCATACGCGGCCATGCCCAAGAACACCCCAATGGCCGCCAACGACAACGACGGCGCCTGGCCCCTGCTGCCTTTTCCGGAAGGCTGGTACGCCGCCTGCTGAGGCCATCGCCGTTGCGAATGGACACGCCCGCTTCGCGGGCGTTTTGTCGTGGGCGCCCAAGCGGCGGTCAGGTTTTGACGCGATCCTCGCTGTCCTGCGGCACCCGGTCGGGGGCCGCCGGCGGAAAGATGCTGTCATAGATCGTGCGCGCCTCGCGAATGAGACGGGCACGCTCCAACTCGGTTTTCGGAACAAATCGGACGATTTCGCCCACGGGTGCTCCAGCGCTCGGTGATAGGGCATTTCGCCCAGCCGATGCGAACTCTGTGCCACCGAGGTGAATCGCGGGCTTCCACTAGGCCCGGGCGAACCCGTCACCCGTCGGTCGCCTGCCAGGCGGATCGGCGCGAGCCTGCGCTATAGCCAATTACTTTTGGAAAATCAGGTGCTTGTGATGGAGGCCACGACCAGAATTGAACTGGTGTACACGGTTTTGCAGACCGTTGCGTAACCACTCCGCCACGTGGCCCCACGGCGGAATGCCTTAGACATTTCCGGCGCTTGTCGCAAGTCCAACGGCGGACGATATGGTGGACGTCAGGCTCGTTTGCCGCGCCGGAAGTCGCGTCGGCGGCCCTTCGGGGCCGGCTTTGGCGCCAATTCCGGCATTTCGACCTGAACTTCGCGGTAGCGGGTCAACAGACGTTCAAAACTGGCGTGCAGGGTCTCGGCGATATCAGGGCGCCGCTCAAGGCCGGCGAGAATCGTCGCCGCGGCCTCGATGGTCGAGAGGCCGTCGCGGCGCGGCTCCTTGCGCAGGCGCCCGTAGCGCGAGGGGTGCGCGGGGTTGAGGATCACGCGCTGGCATTTCAGCATCCAGGGATTGCGCCACCACAGCGCCTTGGCCTGGCTCCAGGTGCCATCGAGCAGCACAACGCCCTCGAGCTTGCCGAGGATCGCGCGCTGGTTGTCCGCAACCTCGCCTTTGCGGTTGAGCGCGACGATCTCGCCCTCCGCGTCGAGGTCTGCAGCGCGGGCCGAGCCGAGATAGAGCACGGCCCAACGTGCGGCGTTCTCGACCGGCCGTCCCAGCGCCTTGGACAGGCTCGGCCAGGACAAGCCGACGCGCACAGTGGCATCTTCGAAATGCTTTGCAAGCAGCCGCGCCGTGCCGAGTGCCCTGTCCTGCTCCTGCGGATGCTGGAGAATCAGGAGCGACAGACGATTTTCAAGGGGCGTGACGCTGTCGCAGATGCACAGCGGCATCGGCTTCTGACAGTGCGGGCATTCGGGGATCGGCTCGGGCGCGGCGGCGATGTCGGGCGGATTGGACATCGCGCCGCTATACGCTTTGCACAGCGCTTCAACAACCTATTCCGCAGGCGCAGCCAGCGGACGCGGCGCAGATCGCCGCCGCAGGCGGTCGATCAGGAGGTAGATCACCGGCGTCGTGTAGAGCGTCAGAATCTGCGAGACGAACAGGCCGCCGATGATGGTGATGCCGAGCGGCCGGCGCAGCTCCGTGCCCGGGCCGGTCGCGATGACGAGCGGAATGCCGGCGAACAAAGCCGCCATCGTCGTCATCAGGATCGGGCGGAAGCGCGCCTGACAGGCCTCGAAGATCGCCTCGGCCGAGGACAGGCCGCGCTGACGCTCGGCATCGAGCGCGAAGTCGACCATCATGATGCCGTTCTTCTTGACGATGCCGATCAGGAGGATGATGCCGACGAAGGCGATCACCGTCAGCGGCGTGTTGGTGAGCTGGAGCGCAAGCAGCGCGCCGAGGCCGGCCGAGGGCAGCGTCGAGATGATCGTGAGCGGATGGGCGAGGCTCTCGTAGAGCACCCCCAGCACGATATACATCGCAACCAGCGCGCCGAGGATCAGGAGCGGCTGACGGCTGCTCGTCTTGGCGAAATCGCCGGCATTGCCGTCAAAGCTGCCGCGGATACCCTCGGGCATGTGCAACTCCTCGACCGCGCGCTGGATGTTCTGCGTCGCATCCTGGAGCTGCACGTCGGGCAAGAGGTTGAACGACACCGTGGTCGAGGGGAAAGACTGCGAGTGATAGACAGCGAGCGCGGCGAGCCCGCGCGTCGCGTGCACCACGGCCGAGAGCGGTACCTGCACGTCATTGGCGCCCGCGACATAGATGCGATCGAGATTGGAGGGATCGACCTGGAATTTCGGATCGATCTCCAGCACGGTCATGTACTGGTTGCGCTGGGTATAGATGATCCCGATCTGCCGCTGCGAGAACGCATTGTTCAGCGCATTGTCGATGTCCTGAACGTTGACGCCCAGCGCCGAGGCTTTCTGGCGGTCTATCGACAGGGTCAGCTGAAGTCCGCCGGGATCGCGGTCGCTGGAGATGTCGGTAATGCCTTCGATGCTTTCCATCCGTTTGGCGACGATCGGCGCCCATTTCTGCAGCAGGCCGAGATCGGTGCTGGTCAGCGTGTACTGGTAGTCGGAATCGCTCTGCCGTCCGCCGGCGCGCACGTCCTGGGCGGCAAACATGAAGAGGCGGATGCCGGGCACGGGATAGAGCGCGCGCCTGAGACGATCGATGACGACCTGCGTGGAGATGTGGTCGCGCTCCTCCGGTGGCTTCAGGCTGATGAACATGGAGCCGCGATTCGAGGTCGCCGCCCCCGGCCCGCCTCCGCCGCCGACGGTCGATCCGATGCCGGCCACAGCAGGATCCTGCATCACGATGTCGGCGAGCCGCTGCTGGAGGCCCAGCATCGACTGGAACGAGATGTCGGCCGAGGCACGCGTCGCCCCGATGATGAAACCGGAATCGTCGGTCGGGAAATAGCCCTTGGGCACCTTGATGTAGAGCGTCACTGTGAGGCCGATGGTGGCGAAGAACACCAGCAGCGTCAGCAGTGGGAGCTCCAGCACGGTGCGCAAGGTGCGGGTGTAGAAGGCGATGACGCGCGAGAGCGAGCCTTCGATCAGTCGATCGAACAAGGTCGCAGTGCCCGAGGTGGTCTGCCGGATGTAGTGGGCGCAGATCATCGGCGTGACGGTCAGCGACACCAACGTCGAGACCAGGATGGCGAAGGTCAGCGTCAGCGAGAATTCGCGCAGCAGGCGGCCGACGACGCCGTCCATGAAGATCAGCGGCGTGAAGGCCGCGATCAGCGACAGGCTGATCGAGACCACGGTGAATCCGATCTGCCTGGCGCCCTCCTGCGCCGCCTGGAACGGCCGCATGCCGTGCTCGAGATTGCGGTACATGTTCTCGATCATGACGATGGCGTCGTCGACCACGAAGCCGACCGAGATCGCCAGCGCCATCAGCGACAGATTGTCGATCGAGAAGCCCGCGACCCACATGCCGGCGCAGGTTCCTGCCAGCGCCAGCGGCACCGAGATGCCCGCCGCGATCGTCGGCGTCAGTCGCCGCAGGAACACGAACACCACGACCATGACGAGGACCGCGGTCGCCAGCAAGGTCCATTGCATGTCCAGCACGCTGGCGCGGATCGTGCCGGTGCGATCGACCAGGGTGGAGATCTCGACGCCGGCCGGAATCCACTGCTTCAGCGCGGGGATCAACGCCTTGACCCGGTCGACGGTGTCGATGACGTTGGCGTCGCCCTGCTTGGTGATCTGGATCAGCACCGCCGGCTGCTTGTTGAACCAGGCGAAGGAGCGCGCATTGCGGACGGAATCCTCGATGTCGGCGACGTCGGAGAGCCGGACGAAATTGCCGTTCGAGCTCTTGATGATGATGTCGCGGAACTCCTTCGCCGTGCGCATCTGCTTGTTGAGCGCCAGCGTCTCGCTCTGACGCTCGCCGTTGAAGATGCCGACGGGGCCGAGCGGATTGGCGTTGATGATCGCGGTCCGGACGTCGTCGGTGGCGATGCCCGCATTCGACAGCGCGACGGGGTTGAGCTGCACCCGCACGGCCGGCTGGTCGGCGCCGGAGACCGTGACGTCGCCGACCCCAGGCACCTGTGAGATGCGCTGCGCAATGACCGTATCGGCGACGTCGTAGATCGCGCTGGCCGACAGCGTCTTCGAGGTCAGCGCCAGCACGAAGACCGGCGCGCCGGCCGTATTCGCCTTGCGGAACCGCGGCAGCGTCGGTAGGTCGGTCGGCAGATCGACCATCGATGCGTTGATTGCGGCCTGCACGTCGCGCGCGGCCTTGTCGATGTTCCGGCCGATGTCGAACTGGAGCTGGATGCTGGTGGTACCGAGCGAGCTCGTGGAGGTGATCTGGTTGATGCCGGCGATCTCGCCAAGCCGCCGCTCCAGGGGCGAGGCCACCGTCGCTGCCATCACGGACGGATCGGCGCCGGGCCGGCTGGCCGAGACGAAGATGGCGGGGAAGTCGACGTTCGGGACCGAGGCGACGGGAAGGAACTCGTAGGCCACGACACCCAGCAGGAACAACCCGATCGACAGCAGCGTGGTCGCGACCGGGCGGCGGATGAAGGGCTCCGAGATCGAGACCATCACTGCATCCCCTCGGTCGCGCCCGCGACCGGCGGACCGCCGGATTCGGCCGGCGGCAGCGCCTGCTCGAGGCGGCGGTTGATGCGGTCGAGCGCGAGGTAGATCACCGGCGTGGTGTAGAGCGTGAGCAGCTGGCTCAGCAGCAGGCCGCCGATGATGGAGACGCCAAGCGGGAAGCGCAGCTCGGCGCCGGTGCCGCTCTCGATCGCCAGCGGAAGCGCACCGAACAGCGCCGCCAACGTCGTCATCATGATCGGGCGGAAGCGCAGCAGACAGGCCTGCACAATAGCCTCCTGCGGCGACATGCCCTGCCCGCGCTCGGCATCCAGCGCGAAGTCGATCATCATAATCGCGTTCTTCTTGACGATGCCCATCAGGAGGATGATGCCGATCAGGCCGATGACCGAGAGATCCTGCCCGCACAGGATCAGCGCCAGGATCGCGCCGACGCCGGCCGAGGGCAGTGTCGACAGGATCGTGATCGGGTGGATGTAGCTCTCGTAGAGCACGCCGAGCACGATGTAGATCGTGATCACGGCCGCGAGCAGCAGCCAGGGCTGGCCGGCCAGCGCCTTGGCGAATTCGGCGGCATCTCCGGCATAGACGCCGACGATGCTGTTGGGCATGCCGATGCGGGTCTCGATCGTCTTGACAGCCTCGACGGCATCGCCGAGCGCGGCGCCCGGCGCCAGGTTGAAGCTGAGCGACACGGACGGGAATTGCGCCTGGTGCGAGATCGCCAGCGGCGCAGTGGTGCGCTTCAGGGTCGCCACGGCCGACAGCGGCACCTGGGCGCTCGGCGCGCCGACCGTCGTGCTGCTGGCGGCACCCGGCAGATAGAGCTTCGACAGGACCGAAGGATCGCGCTGGTACATCGGCAGTGCCTCCAGCACGACGCGGTACTGGTTGGCCTGGCCGTAGATGGTCGAGATCTGCCGCTGCGCGAAGGCATCGTTCAGCGTATCGGTGATGGCCTGGAGGCTGACGCCGAGCTGACCGGCGCGGGTGCGATCGACGTCGAGCTGCGCCCGCAGGCCGCCTTCCTGCGCCTCCGAGGAAACGTCGCGGAATAGCGGGTCGCGCCGCATCTCCGCGACCAGCTTGCCGGCCCATTCCGACACCAGCGCCGCGTCGGTACCCGTCAGCGTGTACTGGTACTGCGAACGGCTCGACTGGGTCGAGATCTGCACGTCCTGCACCGGCTGGAAATAGACGGTCATGCCGGGAATGCCCGCCACCCTCTCCTTCAGCCGGATCACGACCGCTGCGACATCGTCACGCCGTTCGCCGCGCGGCTTCAGGTTCATGACGAGCCGCCCGACATTGGTAGTCGGGTTGACCGAGCCGGCGCCGATAACGGAGACGACGCCGACGACATCAGGATCGGCCTTGATGGCGTCGGCCACCTCGGCCTGCCGCTTCTGCATCTCTGCGAACGACACGTCCGGTCCCGCCTCCGTCACCGCCGTAATCGAGGCGGTGTCCTGAAGCGGCAGGAAGCCCTTTGGCGCGACGACATAGAGGACGAGTGTCGCGATCAGCGTCACGAAGGTTACGATCAAAGTCGCGCGCTGACGCTCTAATACCCACAGCAGCGTCCTGTGATAGGCCTCGACGGTACGGTCGATGAAGCGGCTGATCGCGGCTAGGCCCGGCACCGCCAGCTCCTCATGGGCATGCTTGAGCAGGCGCGAGCACATCATCGGCGTCAGCGTCAGCGAGACCACCGCGGAGGTCACGACCGCGATGGTCAGCGTCAACGCGAATTCGCGGAACATGCGCCCGACGAGGCCCGACATGAACAGAAGCGGGATGAACACCGCGATCAACGATACCGTCAGCGAGATCACGGTGAAGCCGATCTCGCTGGCACCCTTGAGCGAGGCCTCCATCGGACCGTCGCCGTTCTCCATGTGGCGGACGATGTTCTCGATCATGACGATGGCGTCGTCGACCACGAAGCCGGTGCCGATCGTGAGCGCCATCAGCGACAGATTGTCGAGGCTGAAGCCGGCAAAATACATGATGCCGAAGCTCGTGATCAGCGACAACGGCAGCGCCACGCCCGCGATCAAGGTTGCACGCAGCGAACGCAGGAACAGCAGCACGACCAGCGTCACCAGCACGACCGCAAGGACCAGTGTGAACTGCACGTCGTGCACCGAGGCGCGGATGGTCACGGTGCGGTCGGAGACGATGGTCAGATTCACGCCGGCCGGGATCGCGCGTTGCACCTTGGGGATTTCGGCGCGGATCTGGCTGACGACGTCGATGACGTTGGCGCCGGGCTGGCGCTGGATGTCGATGATGACGGCCGGCGTGCCCTGATACCAGCCGCCCGTGCGATCGTTCTCGAGGCCGTCGACGATCTGCGCGACGTCGCCGATGGTGACGGGCGAGCCGTTGCGATAGGCGATGATGATCGGCCTGTAGGCGTCGGCTGCGGCGATCTGGTCGTTGGCGGCGATGATGTAGGCTTGCTGCGCGCCGTCGAGCGAACCTTTTGGCCCGGAGACATTGGCATTGGCGATCGCGGTGCGCAGATCCTCCATGGCGATGCCATAGGCGGCGAGGCGCGCAAGGTCCGCCTGGATGCGCACGGCCGGCTTCAGCCCGCCGAGCACGGATACGCGCCCGACGCCGGAGATCTGGCTGAGCCGTTGCGCCAAAATGGTGTCGGCGATATCGCTCATCGCCCGCAGCGAGATCGTGTCCGAACGCAGCGCCAGCGTCATCACCGGTGCATCCGCCGGGTTCACCTTGGCGTAGGTCGGCGGGTAAGGCAGCGTCTTGGGCAGCACGCCCGCTGCGGCATTGATCGCAGCCTGGACGTCCTGAGTAGCGCCGTCGATGTCGCGGTTGAGGTCGAACTGGAGCGAGATCTGACTGACGCCGAACGAACTCGTCGAGTTCATCGCCGACAGCGACGGGATCTGGCCGAGCTGCCGCTCCAGCGGTGCGGTGATCAGCGAGGCCACCACGTCGGGGCTGGCGCCGGGTAGCTGCGTCGTCACCTGCACGGTCGGAAAATCGACCTGCGGCAGCGCGGAGACCGGCAGTGCGAAATAGCCCAGCAGCCCGCCGATCAAGAGCGCAATGCCGAGCAGCGAGGTCGCGATCGGACGGCGGATGAAGGGTTCGGAGACACCCATGGGTTACGCCTGCCGCATCACGCGGCTGTTGTCGGGATCATGGCTGCTTGGCTCCACTTCCCGCTGCCCCCGGGCCGGGAGCCGGCCCGGTCTGCCCCTTCTGGTCGCCCTCGCTGCTCTTGCGCTTGGCGCGGAACTCGCCGTCCTTGCCCTGTCCGTCCTTCTGGTGCTCCTTCTGCCCTTCCTTGGCGCCATCCTTCTTCTGAGCGTCCGGCCCGCGCGAACGCTTGCGCGGCGCGAGGTCGGCCGACGGGGTCTGGTCGTCGCGGCCGATGATCACCTTGGAGCCGTCGGACAGATTGGCAAAGCCCGTGGTGACGACCTTGTCGTTCGGCGACAGGCCGCTGGCGATGACGGCGTCATGCTCGTTCTGCTGGGTCACCGTCACGGGCTTGGCCGAGACGACGTTGTCCTCGCCGATGACGTAGCTGAAGGTCCCGATCGGACCACGCTGCACCGCGGAGGTCGGCACCACCAGCGCCTGCGTCAAGGTCTCGACCTTAAGGCGGACATTGACGAACTGGCCCGGCCAGAGCTGGTAATTGGCGTTGGGGAATTCCGCCTTGAGCTTGAGCGTGCCGGTGGTCTGGTCGACCTGGTTGTCGATGCCGGTGAGCTTGCCGGTGTCGATCACGGTGACGCCGTCATTGCCGAACACGTCGACGGGGAGCGTTCCCTTCGCCGCCGCGGCGTTGACGCGCATGATCTGCTGCTGCGGCAGGCTGAACCACAGCGCGATCGGCTGCAATTGCGTGATGACGACGAGGCCGGTGGTATCGGAAGCGTGGATGATGTTGCCCTGGTCGACCTGGCGCAGCCCGGCGCGGCCCGAGATCGGCGCCACGATCTTGGTGTAGCTGAGCGTTGCTGCGGCGTTGTCGATCGCGGCCTGGTCCGCCTTCACCAGCGCCTCGGTCTGCGCCACCAGCGCGCGCTGGGTGTCCGCCTGCTGCTTGGAGCCGGCGTTTGACGCCGCGAGCTGCTCGTACCGTGCGAGGTCGATGCGCTGGTTGGCGAGCTGCGCCTGGTCCTGCGCCTTCTTGGCCACGGCCTGGTCGTACTGCGCCTGGTAGATCGCGGGATCGATCTCGCCGAGCACGTCGCCCTTCTTGACGTCCTGGCCTTCCGTGAAGTTGACCGCGATCAGCTTGCCGTCGACCTGCGAGCGCACGGTCACGGTGTTGAGCGCGCGGATCGCTCCGACGCCATCGAGATAGACCGGAACGTCCTGGATGCGCGGCGTTGCGGCCAGCACGGGCACCGGCAGATCGGGGCGCTGGTTGCGGTTGTTGGCCTGCTGCTGTTGCGTGACGGTCCAGCCGAGATAACCGAGCCCGCCGAGGATCGCGAGCGTGATCAGGGTCATGACGAAGCCGCGGCCGCGCGACTTCTTCGCCGTCGCCTCCTGTGCGCCCTGCTTTGTATCGGGCTTAAAGAGCATTGACCGGTTTCTCCATCCTCGGCTCCCAACCGCCGCCGAGCGCCTGGTACAGGCTGACGATGGCGAGAAGCCGTGCGAGTTGGGCCTGCCACAGCGCGTCTTCCGCCTGGAACAGGGTCAGTTGGGTGTTGAGCACGGTCACGATGTCGGCAGTGCCGGCGCGCAATTGCTGCTCGGAGAGATCGAAGGCGCGGCGCGAGGCGGTAACGACGTCGCGCTGCAATTGCAGCCTGATCGTGGTCTGCTTGATTGAGAACAGCGCGTTGTCGACGTCGGCAAAGGCCTGGATGATCGTCTTGCGGTAGGTCTGGAGCAACTCGTCCTGCCGCGCCTTGGCGAACTCGAAATTGCCGAGAATCCTGCCGCCGTCGAAGATCGGCTGCGTGGCGCTGCCGACGAGCTGGAAGAAGGCGGCATGCGGCTGGAACAGCGAGACCAGCGCCGAGCTCTGATAGCCACCATTGCCGGTAAGCTGGATCGTCGGAAAGAACTGCGCGCGGGCATTGCCGATGTTCGCGGTGGCGGAGGCAAGCTGCGCCTCCTGCCGGCGGATGTCGGGCCGCTGCGTCAGCAGCTCCGACGGCAGGCCGGGCGTCACGCGCGGGATCGCGATCCGGTCCAGGGAGCCGCCTAGCACGCGTACGCTCTCCGGCGGCCGCGAGATCAGCACCGCGAGCGCGTTGACGTTCTGGTCCAGCGTCTGGCGCAGCGGCGGTACCAGGGCCTTTTGGTTCGCCAACACGCTCTCCTGCTGGGCGACGTCCAGATCGGTGCCGGTGCCGGCCCTGCGGCGCTCCCTGACGGCGTCGAGGATGCGCTGCGCGCTCGCGATGTTGCGCTGTGAGGTCCTGATGCGGTCCTGCGAGGCCAGCACCTGGAAATAGGCGTTGGCGACGGCTGCCAGCGTCGTCAGCGCGACCGTATCGCGATCGAAGCGGTTGGCGTGAGCCGTTTCCTCGGCCGTTTGCAGCGCGGCGCGGTTCTGGCCCCAGAAATCGAGCTGATAGCTCGCGCTCAGCGAAGCCGAATAGTTGACGACCTCGCGTCCGCCGATGGACAGGCCCGAGGCGCTCGAGCCCGAAGTGCGCGAATAGGTTTCCGATCCCGCCGTCGACACGCTCGGCAGCAGCGCCGCGCCAGCCTGCCGTGCCTGGGCATCGGCCTGGACGATGCGCGCAACGGCGGCGGCGATGTCGAGGTTGACGGTTTGCGCCTCCTCCATCAGCTGCGTCAGCTCGGCGGAGCGGAAACCGCGCCACCAATCCAGCGACGGCGGCGTATCTCCCCTGCCCGCGTATTTGTACTGCACGGGAACGTCGAGCGCGGGATCGGGAAGATCCTGCGTGAGCAGGCACCCCCCGGAACTCGCTGCAAGGCACAGCGCCGCAAGCCAGCGCACCGCGCGCCGCGTCCGGGACGGCGAAGCAGGAGACCGCCGCATGGCGATTGCTGGAACATCCTGTGTCACATCCACCCCCCGCCGGGCAGATCGAGCCGCCACCGCGAAGCCGGATTAACCGATTCGCGGCGGCACAGTCGGGGGACGTTGGACAACTCGTTCACAGCTGCGATGCTTTCTCGGAACCTTGAGACCCATACTAGCCGGGCGCGGAACTGCGGGACAGTCCCGCAGCTGCGAGAGGCACACCGGAGCAGATCGCGATCACGACCGCGCAAGTGCAAAATGTCACTGTCTCGCAGTGGCTTCTTTCATTGCAGTGCAGTCCTGCCACGCGTTCAAGCTTACTAAGATTTCATGTGATATTGCCGCAACAACCGCGTGGTGAGGCTACCCAGCAGCGCTGACGCGACTTCAGCTTCGCTCTCGGGACCCGGCTGGGCCGCTCTCACGAGACCGTCAATCGAAGCGAACGCACCTCACCCACGCGGATATGCCTTCGTACGACCAGGTCACCGGGCGCCGACCTCGTCCGTCGAAGGCGTAGGTGGTGGTCAGAATGCCCAAGGCAATCGTCAGCTTTCGTGCTCCGGCGAAGACCGCGGATATTCTTCTCCGATATCCCGCCTGGCGCTCCCGCACATCATCGCTGAAGTCCGTGGTCTCCAAAATATCCCTGTCGCGGCGGAGGCTTCGGCCGGTTTCGCCGCAGCGCAAAAGCCTTCCCCTTTGGCCTTGCAAGCACTAGGTTCTGGCCAGCCTGATCAACCCTTTGCCAGTGATTTCCCCCGATATGACCTTCAAGAATGACGTTGTCGAAGCCATCGGCAACACCCCACTCATCAAGCTCAAGCGCGCCTCGGAATTGACCGGCTGCACCATCCTGGGCAAGGCCGAGTTCATGAATCCCGGCCAGTCGGTGAAGGATCGCGCCGGCAAATGGATGATCCTGGAGGCTGAGAAGCGCGGCGAGCTGAAGCCCGGCGGGCTGGTGGTGGAGGCAACCGCCGGCAATACCGGCATCGGCCTTGCCGTCGTTGCTAGCGCACGCGGCTACCGCACGCTGATCGTGATCCCGGAGACGCAGAGCCAGGAGAAGAAGGACTTCCTGAAGCTGTGCGGTGCCGAGCTGATCGAGGTGCCCGCTCTGCCCTATGCCAATCCCAACAACTACCAGCATGTCGGCCGCAGGCTAGCCGACGAGCTGCGCAAGACCGAGCCCAATGGCGTGCTCTTCGCCGACCAGTGGAACAACCTCGACAATGCCAAGGCGCATTACGAATCCACCGGACCTGAGATCTGGGAGCAGACCGGCGGCAAGGTCGACGGCTTCGTCTGCTCGGTCGGCAGCGGCGGCACCCTCGCCGGCACCAGTCGCTACCTGAAAGAGAAGAACAACCGCATCCGCATCGCCTGCGCCGATCCGCACGGCGCCGGCATGTACGACTATTTCAGGACCGGCGACGCCAAGGCGACGCCGGGCGGCTCGATCACCGAGGGCATCGGCCTCAACCGCGCCACCGCAATCGTCGAGACGGCCAAGGTCGACGACGCCTATCTCATTCCCGACGCCGAAGCGGTCAGCGCGATCTACGAGCTGCTCCAGCACGAAGGCCTGTGCCTCGGCGGCTCGACCGGCATCAACATCGTCGGCGCGATGCGGCTGGCCCAGCAGCTCGGACCGGGCAAGACGATCGTCACCGTGCTCTGCGATTCCGGCAGCCGCTATCAGTCGAAGCTGTTCAACGCGGACTTCATGCGCGCCAAGAACCTGCCCGTGCCCGAGTGGCTGGAGAAGCGCAGCAACATCAAGCCGCCCTTCGTCTGATACTCATAGCGAGCGCACGTCGCGGGCGCGCGCTCAGGCCGGCGCTTTAGGCGCCCTCGCCGTTTGCCGAGGCTGCGGCACAATAGTCGCGCCAGAACTGGCGATAGCCGGCCTCGACCTGGCGCGTATAGATCTCGACATTGCCGGCCGGCGAGGCAGCGATCCGAGCCGGCAGCTCCGCACGCAGCTTCGCCAGGTAAGCAGGCTGCGCCGCGTGCTTGCATGCGATCGCGGCGTAGCCCTCGTCGTCCTCGGCGACCCAATCGTCGAGCCCGACGGCGGCCACGATGGCCGCGCCGGCACGCGACGAGGCGCCGTTGCCGAGCTTGGCGACGACCGGCACGCCCGCATAGAGCGATTCCCAGGTGCTGACGCCGCCATTTTGCGGGAACGTATCCAGGGAGATGTCGACCTGCGTGAAGGCCAACAGGTGCTCGTGACGCGGAGTCGAGCCCATGCAGATGACGTTCTCTTGCGGGACGCCCTGCGCGACGAACCGCGCGATCAGACCGTCTCGCAGCAGGGCGTCATCGAGCAGCGTATGCTTGATGATGATCTTCGACCCCGGCACCTCGCGCATCACCTTCGCCCAGACGCGGATGGCCTCGTCCGAGATCTTGTTGACGCGGTTGAACACGCCGAAAGTGACGTGGCCGTTGCGGAGCATGGGAAGCTCCGAAGGCGGCACATCCAGGATGGGATCGGTCGTGATCAGGCACGGCAGGTCGAAGACCTTTTCCGCCAGCAGATGCCGCGCCGATTGCGGAATGAAGACCGGATCGGCGAGCACATAGTCCATCGTTGGTAGACCCGTGCCGGTCGCGTGTCCAAAGCCTGTGACCTGAATGGGGGCCGGCTTGCGGGCGAAGACCTGGAGCCTATTGCCCGAGGAATGCCCGGACACGTCGATCAGGATATCCACCTTGTCGGCCTGGATACGGTCAGCCAATTGGTCGTCAAACATCTGCCAGGCATCGACCCAGACGTCTGCAGACGACTGGAATTCGGCTGTCACCTCGTCTCGTATCGGCGAACACGAATAGCAGACGACCTCGAAATTGGCATGGTCATGATGGCGCAGCACCGGCAGCAGACCAAATGCCGCCGAGTGATAGCGGAATTCGGCGGAGACATAGCCGATCACGATCCGCCTGTGGGGGTCGAGCTGCCGGGCAGCGAGCTTCCGTTGCGGCACTCTGGCGCCGATCGCCTGCCCCCAAGCCTTTCGCGTGGCCTGCTGGATCGCGAAATCGGCCTCGGGGAGAAAGTCGAGAAAGTAGATCTTCCGCGCGATCAGGTCCGGATCCGGCGAGATCGCCAGCGCCGCATCGAGATGTTCGATGGCGGACGCGATCTCTCCCTGGTTTGCAAAACAGGAGCTCAGCAGCGCCATCGCGATGGTGGAGTGTGGATTTTGCTCCAGCAAGGTCGTGCAGGCCAGGATTGCCTGTGCGGTACTTCCTAGGCTGAGCGAGACCTCTGCCTTTCCACGCAAGGCAACTTCAAGCCGGGGCGACAATGCCAGTGCCGCATCGAAGTCCGCCGCCGCCTGTTCAAGCCGCAACAGTTCGGCATTGAGGCGTCCGCGCTGCGCCCAAATCTTCGCCGAACCGGGCTTGATCGCGAGCGCCGCTGTGAGCGCGGCTTCCGCCTCGTCGTAACGCCTGAGCTCGATGCCGACCATACCTTTGCCCGCGAGCGCTTCGACGTGACGCGGCTGAAACAACAGCGCACGATCGAAGCTCTCTTTGGCGCGGTCAAATCGATACAGTGCCATCTCCGCCACGCCACGATTGCAAAGCGCGTCGGCATAGTCGGGCTTCAGCTTGATCGCCCGGTCGTACATCTCGATGGCCTGTTCGGGCAGGTTCATCTGGAGCAAGACGCTGCCCAGACCGGCCAAAGCCGGCGTGAAATTCGGCTTCAGCGCGATCGCCTTCTCCTGGCAGGCCCGGGCCGCCTCTGGTTTCTGAAGGACGAAGTACACGGACGCGAGATTGCTATGAGCCTCGTGCGAACGCGGATCGATCGCGACCGCGCGTTCGAGCAGCTGCTGCGCCTCTTCGAGGCGCCCACCTTGTTGCGCGCACAGGCCGAGCAAATGCGTGGCGTCGAAATGATCGGGAATCGCCTGCACGATCTGGCGGCAGATCGCATCGGTCTCCGCATACCTGCCCTGGCCATAAGCGCTCGCCGCAGCGGCGATGGCAGCGTCGGCCTGCTTCTTCAACTTCTTCTGCAACCGCGCATTCTGGAATGCGCGCGCACCGGCGCTGCTCTGCAAGGTATCTCTCCGGAAGATGGCCCGCCGCGAGTCTAGCTGATTCGCACAAGCGGGCCGGCGGGGATGAAATCGGCCCGGGATATCCCGGGTCTCGCTGCTGGTCCGGCTCAGGAACCGGTCGGTGCGTCGGCCCTGGTTGTTGCAGCGTCGCCGCCATCAGAGGCAGCGGCGCAATAGTCGCGCCAGAACTGGCGGTACCCAGCTTCGAGCTCTCGCGTGTAGATCTCGACATTGCCGGCGGGCGAGGCTGCGATCCGAGCCGGCAACTCAGCGCGCAGCTTTGCGAGATGACCGGGCTGCGTCGCGAATTTGCGGGCGATGTCGACATAACCGTCGTCATCCTCCGCGATCCAGTCGCCGAGACCGACGGCGGCCACGATGGAGCCGCCGGCACGCGAGGACGCTCCATTGCCGAGCTTGGCGACGACGGGAACGCCCTTGTAGAGGGACTCCCAAGTGCTGATGCCGCCGTTTTGCGGGAACGTGTCGAGCGAAATATCGATCTGGTCGAACGCGATGAGGTGGTCGTCGCGCGAGGTGGTACCGAGGCAGGTGATGTTCTCCTCGGCAATGCCCTGCGCCACGAACCGTGCAACCAGGCTGTCGCGCAGCAGGGTATCGTCCAGCAGACCATGCTTGAGAACGATCTTCGATTCCGGCACCTCCCGCATGATGCGCGACCACACCCGGATCGCATCATCCGAGATCTTGTAGATGCGGTTGAACACGCCGAAGGTGACGTAGCCGTTGCGCAGCATCGGCAGCTCCGACGGCTGCAGATTGGTGACGGGCTCCATCGTGATCAGGCACGGCAGATCGAAGATCTTCTCCGGAAACAGATGCCGGACCGAGGGCGGAATGAAGATGGGATCGGCCAGCACATAGTCCATCGCCGGCATGCCTGTGCCCGTCGCGTGACCAAAGCCGGTGGCCTGGATCGGCGCCGGCTTCCGCGCGAAGCATTGCAGCCTGTTACCGGTGGTGTGGCCCGAAACGTCGATCAGGATATCAACCTTGTCGGCCTCAATGCGATCGGCGAGTTCGTCGTCCGAAAGTCCCCACGCGTCAACCCAGACGTCCGCCAATGATTTGAACATGGCGGTGTACTCGTCAGCGCCCGGCCAGGAATAGTAGCAGATGATCTCAAACTTGGCGTGATCATGGTTGCGCAGCACCGGCAGCAGAGTGAGGCCTGCCGAGTGCTGCCGGAACTCGGCGGCGACATAGCCGACCACGATCCGCTTCTCCGGGTCCAGCGGCCGCTTCGGCAGCGTCCTTTGCGGAATCCTCGAGCCGATCGCATCCCACCAGGTTTTTCGCACTTCCTGCTGGACCACGAAATCGGCCTCGGCGCGATAGTCCTGCAGGAAGATCTTGCCCCTGATCGCATCCCCATAGTCCGGGCGCAGATCCAGCGCGCGATCGAGATATTCGATCGCGGTGTCCATCTCGCCCTGGTTCGAATAAGCGAAGCCCATCAGCGCCATTCCCATCTCGGAGCGCGGATTTCGCTCGATCAAGGTCGCCGCCGCCGCCATCGCCTGCGCGGTTTTTCCCATGACGAGGCAGGTCTGAGCCTTGCCCCGGAGCGCCAGTTCGAGCTTCGGCGAAATCGCAAGCGCCGCCTCGAAATCCGCAAGCGCGGGCTGCAGGCGCTGCAGCTCGTAACTGAGCCGCCCACGCTGGGCCAGGATCCTCGGCGCGCCAGGCTTGATGGCCAGCGCGGTGGCGAACTTGGCGGCCGCCTCTTCGTAGTGTCGCAGTTCCATGCTGACCATGCCGCTGCCGACGATGGCCTCGGCATGACGGGGCTGAAACAGCAGGGCGCGGTCGAAACTCTCCTTGGCGCGCATGATCTGCCCGAGCACGATCTCGACCATACCACGGTTGCACAGCGCATCGGCATAATCCGGCTTCAGCTTGATGGCACGCTCGTGCATCTCGAGCGCCTGTTCGTACAGCCCCATATGCATCAGCGTGTTGCCGAGATTGGTCAGTGTCACAGCGAAATTCGGCTTCAGGGCGATGGCCTTCTCCTGGCACCGCCGTGCGTCCTCGTAATTGCCGAGGTCGAAATGCACGGTCGCCAGGTTATTGTGCGCATCATGCAGGCGCGGATCGAGCTCGATCACGCGCTCGAGCAGCTTTTGCGCCTCCTCCAGGCGCCGACCGTCATGGGCGCACATGCCGAGCAGATGCATGGCGTCGACATGATTGGGGATGGCCTTCAATATCTCACGGCAGAGCGCTTCGGTTTCGGTATATCTGCCCTGGCCATAGGCGGCGGCCGCTGTGGAGAGGATAGCGTCCGCCTGCTTCATCAATTTCTTCTGCAATCGCGCATTCTGGAATGCGCGCGCGCCGCCGCCGCTGCTCTGCAAGGTGTCTCTCCGGAGGGTAGTCCGGCACGAGTCTAGCTGATTCGCGGCGGCAGCCAGCCGATCAGCTGGGGCGGAGACACCCCGGGATTTCCCGGGGCTCAGCGCAGGATCTGGCTGAGGAACAGTTTCGTGCGGGCGTGCTGCGGGGCTGCGAAGAACTCGTTCGGCGTGTTGGCCTCGATGATCTGGCCGGCGTCCATGAACACGACGCGGTTGGCGACCTCGCGGGCAAAGCCCATCTCGTGAGTGACGACCAGCATGGTCATGCCTTCCCCGGCGAGGTCGACCATGGTGTCGAGCACCTCCTTGACCATCTCGGGGTCGAGCGCGGAGGTCGGCTCGTCGAACAGCATCACCTTCGGGTTCATGGTGAGCGCGCGGGCGATCGCGACGCGCTGCTGCTGGCCGCCGGACATCTGCCCCGGAAACTTGTTGGCCTGATGCGGAATCTTGACCCGCTCCAGGAATTTCATGGCGGTCGCCTCGGCGTCCTTCTTGGGGATGTTGCGCACCCAGATCGGCGCCAGCGTGCAATTGTCCATGACCGTCAGATGCGGAAACAGGTTGAAGCTCTGGAACACCATGCCGACTTCGCGGCGCACCGCATCGACATGCTTGAGGTTGGGCCCGAGCTCGATGCCGTCGACGACGATCTCGCCCTGCTGGAATTCCTCCAGCGCGTTGACGCAGCGGATCAGCGTCGACTTGCCCGAGCCGGAGGGGCCGCAGATCACGATTCGCTCGCCCTTGCCGACCTCGAGGTCGATGTCGCGCAACACGTGAAACTCGCCGTACCATTTGTTGAGCCCGGAAATCTTGACGATGGGGTCGGACATGGTGCGCTCCATCAGTTGCGGCGGTGAGCGTTGAGGCGATGCTCGACGAAGAGCGAGTAGCGCGACATTCCAAAGCAGAAGATGAAGTAGACGATGCCGGCGAAGGCAAAGCCGGTGAACAAGGTCGACGGCGTCGACCATTTCGGGTCCGAGAACGAGGCGCGTAGCGAGCCGAGGAGATCGAACAGCGCCACGATCGAGACCAGCGAGGTATCCTTGAACAGCGAGATGAAGCTGTTGACGAGGTTCGGAATGACGTGACGCAGCGCTTGCGGCAGCACGATCAGCGAGGTCGTCTTCCACCAGGACAACCCCAGCGCCGCCGCCGCCTCGCTTTGCCCGCGCGGGATCGCAGCGAGACCGCCTCGGACGTTCTCGGCCTGATAGGCCCCCGTGAACAGCGCGATGCCGATCAGCGCGCGAACCAGGCCATCGACCGTGAAATTACCCGGCAGGAACAGCGGCAGCATGTACGTGGCGAAGAACAGCACGGTGATCAGCGGCACGCCGCGCCAGAACTCGATGAAGGCGATCGAAAATATCCGGATCAGCGGAATGGTGGAGCGGCGGCCGAGCGCCAGCGCAATGCCGATCGGCAGCGAGGTGACGATACCGGTGACGGAGACGACCAGCGTCACCAGAAGCCCGCCCCACAGATTGGTCGACACGACCGGCAGTCCGCCGCGGTCAAGCCCCATCAGCTTGATGACGATCGCGATGGCAATGAACGTGGCGATGCTCCACAGGAGGGCTCGCCATCCGGTGCGAATGCCGCCGCCGAGTACGAAGGCGATCAGGCAGACGATCCCGGCCGTGACGGCGAAATCGGCCCAGACCGGCTGCCCCATCGTCTGGATGTGATCACGCAGCCAGGTGAGCGGAAAGATCAGCCAGGAGATCGCCGTGCCGACCAGCACGATCAGGCTTCCAAGGGCCCACAGCAGCGGGGCGATGGCGGAGGTCTTGCTGAGATTGAGCAGCGCCTGCCCGGCTCCGACGATGCTCTCTTCGAACAATTGCAACAGGCTGGCCGTCCAGCTCAGGCCGAAGCCCTTGATGCCGCCGCCGTGCAGCAGGAAGAATGCGACCACCGGAAAGGCGACGAAGAACAGGCTGGCATTAAGATTCTTAGCCGGCAGCCGCGGAACGAGCATCGGCACCAGCAGGACCACGGCCAGGACGAAAGTAAGATCGACCCGCCAGCGCTCGGCCTCGGGATAGAAGCCGTAGATCAGCTGCGGCAGCTTGGCCTGGATGTAGGGCCAGCACGCGCCAACGACGAAACCGGCGTTTTCGGAGAGGCACGCCGCGCGGTCCTTGCCGGTCCAGACCGCATCGACCACCAGGAACTTGACTGAAGGGACAATCGTGAACCAGAGCAGCAGCGCGCCCACGATCGTGAGCAGGATGTTGGTTGGCGAACTGAACAAGCGAGTGCGCAGCACGCCGATGAAGCCCGTGGTCTTGACCGGTGCCGGACGCTCGGCGACCAAATCCTGACGGACGAAGGCGGAGGTGGTGACATCGCTCATGCGCCGAGGCTCCGGCTGACGCGCCACCCATAGACGCTCATGATCGCGCTGGTGAGGAGGGAGATCAAGAGGTAGACGCCCATCGTCATGGCGATGATCTCGATCGCCTGCCCGGTCTGGCTCAGCGAGGTGCCGGCGAACACCGACACGAGGTCGGGATAGCCGATCGCGACCGCCAGCGAGGAGTTCTTGGTCAGGTTGAGATACTGGTTGGTCAGCGGCGGCACGATGACGCGCATGGCCTGCGGCACGACGATCAGCCGGAGCGTGGTGCCGCGGCCCAGGCCCAGGGAGGATCCCGCCTCCATCTGCCCCTTGTGCACGGACAGGATGCCGGCGCGCACGATCTCGGCGATGAAGGCGGCGGTGTAGGTCGCCAGCGCCAGCGTCAGCGCCACGAACTCCGGAATGATGCGCGCGCCGCCGGCAAAATTGAACCCCTTGAGCTGCGGCAGCTCGAAGGTAAAGGGCAGACCAAACACCAGCACGGTCGCGAGCGGCAGCCCGACCAAGAGGCCCAGCACGTAAGGCCAGATCCGGATCACCTCTCCCCGCTGAAACAGCGCGCGCCGTGCATGAATGCGCAGGGCCAGCGATGCCACGATGCCGAGCGCCAGCATCGCCAGGAACGGCACGAAGCCGCTGCCGCCAATCGGCGACGGAATGACGAGACCGCGATTGCTCAGAAAGCTGATGCCGAGCAGCGAGATGCTCTGCCGCGGATTGGGCAGCGCCGCCAGCACCGCGAGGTACCAGAACAGGATCTGGAACAAGAGCGGCAGATTGCGGATGACCTCGACGTAGATCTCGCCGACGCGGGACAGCAGCCAGTTCGGGGAGAGCCGGCAGAGCGCGACGATGAAGCCGAGCACGGTGGCGAGGACGATGCCGACCACCGAGACCACGAGCGTGTTGAGGAGCCCGACCACGAACACGCGCAGGAACGTGTCCGAGCCGGTGTAGGAGATCAGGGTCTGGTTGACGTCGAAGCCGGCATTGTTCCTGAGGAAGCCGAAGCCCGCGGCAATGTGCTGGTTCGCGAGATTGGCGCGGGCGTTGGAGACGATCTCATAGCCGATCCAGCCCAGGATCGCCGCGAAGGCAAACTGGACGGCGATGCCGTTCCAGCCTGCCTTGCCGCCCAGCATGCGCCTGATCTTCAGCGCAATCTGGGGCGGCGGTTTACGGGCTTCGGTGCTCATCGCCGCGAGCCGCGGATCGGGACGATCAGCGGATCGGCGGCGCGTACTGGAGACCGCCCTTGTTCCAGAGATTGTTCAGACCGCGGTTGATCGCGAGCGGCGAGCCGGCGCCGACGTTGCGGTCGAACACCTCGCCGTAATTGCCGACCGTCTTCACGATCCGCACCACCCAATCCTTGGTCAGGCCGAGCTGTTCGCCGAAATTGCCGTCGCTGCCGAGCACGCGCTTCAGCTCCGGGTTTTCCAGCTTCGCCTTCTCGTCGACGTTCTTGGAGGTCACGCCGAGCTCTTCGGCGGTGATCATCGCGAACAGCGTCCATTTCACGATGTCGAACCACTGATCGTCGCCGTGGCGCACCATCGGCCCGAGCGGTTCCTTGGAGATGATCTCGGGGAGCACCATGTGGTCGTTGGGACTGGCGAGCTTGAGGCGGTTGGCGTACAGGCCCGACTGGTCGGTGGTGAACACGTCGCAGCGGCCGGCTTCATAGGCCTTGACCGTTTCGTCGTTGGTGCCGAACGCGATCACCTCGTACTTCATGTTGTTGGCCTTGAAGTAGTCGGCGAGATTCTGCTCGGTGGTGGTGCCGGTCTGCACGCAGACCGATGCGCTGTTGAGCTCGAGCGCCGAGTTCACCTTGAGCGACTTCTTCACCATGAAGCCCTGCCCGTCGTAATAGGTCACGCCGGTGAAGTTGGCGCCGAGCGAGGTGTCGCGCGAGATGGTCCAGGTGGTGTTGCGCGAAAGCACGTCGATCTCGCCGGATTGCAGCGCCGTGAAGCGGTCCTTGGCGGACAGCGGCACGTATTTGACCTTGCTCGGATCGTTGAAGATCGCCCCGGCGATGGCGCGGCAGAGGTCGACGTCGAGACCGGTCCAGTTGCCCTTGTCGTCGGGCGACGAGAAGCCCGGCAGGCCCTGGCTGACGCCGCAGGACAGCATGCCACGGTCCTTGACGGTCTTGAGCGTTTGCGCATCGGCGGCTTGGGTGGACAGGCCGGCGGCGAGAGCAAGTGTGAGTGCCAGGGTTACGCGTTTCATGGGCTGAAGGCCTTTCAAGGTCGTCTCAGGGTCAGGAAGTTGTCTTTGGAATCGTCTCTGCCGGAATGAGCCCTGCAAGAGTCATGCTGGAAAAGCTTGCCGAACACTCGCCGATGTCGGGAGGCCTTACCCTTAATCCCCACCGCTGGCGCCCGCCATTTTTGGCTGTGGCGCAAGTCCGGTCAGAAGATGGGATCGAAGGTCGCGGCTGCCCCTCAACATGCGGCGACTGAATAGCACCTGCGCATCACAGAACGACTGGCCTGCCGGGTCAAGGGGTTGACGGGACTCTTCTGTGTTCTGTTATTAACGACAGCGGCCTCTGGGCCAGCCCGGCAGGCGCGGCGCGCCCGCAGGAAACGCGGTTTTGAAAGCAGACGCATGGATTCCTCACACCCTTCCCAGCAGCATGCCGAGACCCGGCTGGTCACCTCCGGCCGCGACACCAAGGCGCAGAAGGGGTTCGTCAATCCGCCGGTCTTCCACGGCTCGACCGTGCTCTATCCGACCGCCGAGGACCTGCACGCCCATCGCGGCGAGTTCACCTATGGCCGCCACGGTTCCCCCACGACCAAGGCGTTCCAGGAGACGCTGATGGCGCTGGAGGGGCCGCAATGCGCCGGCGTCGGCATCGTCCCGTCGGGGCTGTCGGCGATCTCCACCGCCCTGCTCTCGGTGCTGAAGGCCGGCGACCATCTCCTGGTCTGCGACAACGTCTATCGGCCCTCACGCAATTTCTGCAACGGCATGCTCACCCGCTATGGCGTGGAGACCACCTATTTCGATCCGCTGATCGGCGCCGGGATCGACAAGCTGTTCAAGCCCAACACCCGGGCCGTGCTGGTCGAGGCGCCGGGCTCGCAGTCGTTCGAGATGCCCGACATCCGCGTGATCGCCGAGGTCGCGCATGGCCGCAGCGCGCTCGTCATCGACGACAACACCTGGGCAACCCCGCTCTATCACCGCTCGCTCGACCAGGGCGTCGACATCAGCATGCAGGCCGCGACCAAATATATCGGCGGCCATTCCGACATCATGTTCGGCACCATCTCGGCCAACGCCAAGGCCTGGCCGCAGATTGCCGAGGGCATTCGCCTACTCGGCGTCTGCGCCGGACCCGACGACGTCTTCCTCGCGCTGCGCGGTTTGCGCACGCTGTCGGTACGCCTCGCGCAGCATCATCGCTCGGGGCTCGACATGGCGCGCTGGCTCGCCGGCCGGTCCGAGGTTGCGCGCGTGCTGCATCCGGGTCTCGAGACCGATCCAGGTCACGCGATCTGGAAGCGCGACTTCACCGGCGCTTCGGGCCTCTTCAGCATCGTGCTGAAGCCGGCGCCGCAGAAGGCGGTCGACACCATGCTCAACACGCTCAAACTGTTCGGCATGGGCTTTTCCTGGGGCGGCTTCGAGAGCCTTGCAATTCCCTTCGACTGCGACGCCTATCGCACCGCGACCAAATGGGCGCCGGGCGGCCCGACGCTGCGCCTGCACATCGGGCTCGAGAACGTCGCCGATCTCAAGGCTGATCTCGACCGCGGCTTCGCTGCCCTCAAAGCAGCAATGTGAGCCCGCTCGCAAGGCATCGCCTGAGAACGCGGCATCGCACGGCGGGCGCGTGGTCGCGCATTGGAGGAACGTGCACCTGTCGTAAACGTTAACGCCGATGCGCCAACAAATGGTTTGATCCTCAAGCGTTTGGCGCTAGCCTCACCAATCGACTCCAATCCGGACACGGAGCATGGGAACGTTGGTTCTGCTCGACCTAATGGGCGGCGTTGCGTTGCTGTTGTGGGGCCTGCACATGGTCCACAGCGGGATCCTGCGCGCCTTCGGTCCCGACCTGCGCCGCCTGCTCGGCAAGGCACTCGGCAACCGCTTCAATGCATTCGCTGCCGGCCTCGGTCTCACCGCGCTGCTCCAGAGCAGCACGGCCACCGCGCTGATCACCTCTTCCTTCGCTGCCGAAGGCCTCGTCAGCCTTGCCGCCGCGCTTGCCATCATGCTGGGGGCCAATGTCGGCACGACGCTGATCGTGCAGGTGCTGTCGTTCAACATCGCAGCCGTTGCGCCGGTGTTATTCGTGATCGGGCTCGCCGCCTTCCGCTCCGGCCCGCGCTCGCGGATCAAGGACATGGGCCGCGTCTGCATCGGCCTCGGCCTGATGCTGCTCGCGCTCCACATTCTGCTCGACACGCTGGCGCCGGCCGAGAACGCGCCCGGCGTGCGCGTCGTGATGTCGGCGATCACGGGCGATCCCATCCTGTGCATCGTCATCGCCGGGCTCGTCACCTGGGCGGTGCATTCGAGCGTTGCCAGCGTGCTGCTGATCATGTCGCTGGCCTATTCGCAGTTCATTACGCCTGAAGCTGCCCTCGCACTGGTACTCGGAGCCAATCTCGGCAGCGCCATCAATCCGGTGTTCGAGGGCGCCAGGCGCGACGATCCCGCGAGCTATCGCCTGCCGGTCGGCAATCTCATCAACCGCGTGATCGGGATTGCCCTCGTCCTGCCGTTCCTGGGCGTGATCGCCGGGCACATGCACGCCTGGCAGCCCGACCTCGCCAAGATGACGGCGGCCTTCCATATCGCCTTCAACGTCGGCACGGCCGTTCTCTTCATCGGCCTGCTCGATGCCATGTCGCGCCTGCTGACCCGGCTGCTGCCGGATCGCATCCGGGAGGCCGATCCGGCGCGCCCGCGCTATCTCGACGAGACCGCGCTGGAGACGCCGTCACTGGCGCTCGCGGACGCCGCCCGCGAGACTCTGCGCATGGGCGATCTCGTCGAGGTCATGCTGCGCAAGGTGATGGCTGCGATGATGACGGGGGACCGTGCGCTGGTCGACCAGGTCTCGAAGACGGACAATCTCGTTGACGGCCTCGACGAGGCCATCAAGCTCTACGTGACGAAGCTGATGCGGGGCAGCCTCGACGAGAGCGAAGGACGCCGCGCGATGGAGATCATCTCCTTCGCCATCAACCTGGAGCATATCGGCGACATCATCGACAAGAGCCTCAGCGAGCTCGCCACCAAGAAGATCAAGCACCGTTTCCAGTTCTCGGCCGAGGGCGCCGAGGAGCTCGCGGCCTTCCACAAGCGCACGATGGATTCGCTGCGGATCGCCTTCGGCGTCTTCATGTCCGGCGACGCCAACGAGGCGCGCAAGCTGCTGGTGGAGAAGACGGCGCTGCGCAACACCGAGCTCGCCGCCGTCGAGCGCCATCTGGACCGCTTGCGCGAGGGGCGTCCCGAGACCATCGAGACCACGTCGCTGCATCTGGACGTGCTGCGCGACCTGCGCCGCATCCATTCGCACATCTGCTCGGTGGCCTATCCGGTGCTGGACGCGGCCGGCGAGCCCTATCGCCGACATGAGGCCGATCGTGCCGCCCTGCCCGCCTCAGGCGCGGCGTCGGCGCTGCCGCGCTAACCGGGTCAGCGGTCAAGCGTCTTCGAGGCGGTGCCGCGGTTCTTCCAGATCAGCATGATGTTTCTGATGTAGATGATCGTCGCGAGCGACTGTCCGAGAATGATGACCGGCTCGCGTTTCACGACGCCATAGACCAGCGTCATCAGCCCGCCGCCCATCGAGCAGAACCAGAACGCCATCGGCACCACGCTGTTGCCGGCGCGTTCGCTGGCGATCCACTGCACCAGGAAGCGCGCGGTGAAGAACAATTGCGCGACGAGGCCGAACGCCAGCCAGAAATCGAACTTGGCGACGAACACGTCGTAGAGATAGTTGCTCAGCGCCTGACCGTATTGAATGATCATGCGTTCACCTCGGTCACATCGGGAGTAGGCTTCTTGCGGCGGATCAGCCACCACACGCCGGCGAGATCCATGATGCCGATCCACAGCCGGTCGAAGAAGCCGTAATTGGATACGCCGGAATGGCGCGGCCGGTCGATCACGTCGACATAGGCGATGTCGTAGCCTTCGCGGCGGACCAGCGCCGGCAGGAAGCGATGCAGCCCGTCGAAATAGGGCAGCATCAGGAAAACGTCGCGCCGGAACGCCTTCAACCCGCAGCCGGTATCGCGCGTGCCGTCCTTCAGGATCGCGTTGCGAACCCCGTTCGCCACGCGCGACTGAAGCTTCTTGAAGCCGGTGTCCTTGCGCCCGATCCGCTGGCCGGCGGCGAGCCCGACGCGCCCCGCGCCCTTCTCGACCGTCGCGATCAGGTCCGGCAGAAACGCCGGATTGTTCTGACCGTCGCCGTCGAGCGTAGCCACGATGACCCCGCGCGCCGCGCGCACGCCGCTGCGCACGGCCGCCGATTGACCGCCCGATCGCGCATGGCGCAGCTGCCGCAGATTGCTCCGCTGCTTCATGATGGCGGCAAGCCGCTCGCCGGTCGCATCGGTCGAGCCGTCGTTGACGTAGATGATCTCGTAGTCCCAGCGGCCATCGAGCGCCGCCGTGATCTCCTCGACCAGCGGCACGATGTTGTCGGCTTCGTTGCGCACGGGAACGACGATGGAAACCGAAGGCTGGGACGTCGACAAATCGAGGCTCGTGGTTGGAATTGGCCTGCCCCGGGAACCGGCGTCCCGGCAGGCAGCCGCTTTTATGGGGCGGATGCCCCGCGGGCAACCCTTTTGAAAGGGCCCGGGATGGCCACGATGGCACCATCGGAGCGGATGGCAAAACCCAGCCTTCGGGCCGCAAACCAGTAGCGCACGGTCATGGCGCCGACCGTTCCCACCAGGGCGCCGGCCACGACGTCGCTTGGATGATGCGCGAGCAGCACGAGGCGCGTCAGCAGGATCACGATTGCGTAAGTGAACATGAACACGCGCAAACGCGGCCACAAGGCCGAGACTGCAAACGCCAGCGCGAACGCGGCCACCGCATGCCCCGAGGGCAGGCTCGCATAGGCCCCCGTCCCTTCGAACGGGACGAAGTTGAACGCATTGGCCTTGCCGCCGACAAACGGACGCCCGCGGCCGATGACATATTTCAGGATCTCGGCGGCGAATGCCGACACGGCAACCGACAGGAACATGAATTGCAGCCGCGTGCCGAGGCCGAGCAGCAGCGCGCGGCGCCTCCCATGCAGCCCTGCCGCAACGAGCGCCAGAACCACTAGCCCGGCCCCCATCACTGACAGCAGATACTCGTCCTTGCCGAAATCGGTAAGGATACGGATCGGCCACAGGCCCGGCGTTCCGCGCGCCGGCATCAGCTGGATCTCGGTCTGGTCGAACGCGACCATCAGCACGATGGCCAGGGCTGCGCCGGCGGCGCTGAGCCACAGCGAGTGTCGCGCCAGCTTCCGGGCGGCCTCGGCGCGGCGCGAATGCGAGGGCGAGCGCACGAGCTGGGCCAGCGCGCGCCAGGACACGGCGAGCAATTGCGCAGGATAGCCTGCACGCGGCGCGATGTCGGTCGGGCCCCGCATCCTATTCGGTGCCTTCCGAGCGGAAGATCGAGATCGAGATCGCACGCCCTTGCGAGAAATTATAGCCGTCGATGCGCGTGCCGACCTTGTAGCGCAATCCGATCGCCTCGGCGCGCTGCACGAAGCTGCGTTCCGAGCGCTGCTCGATCAGTGCGAAGCGACAGCTGCCCTGCCCGAGGAAGTCCGCCGCACCCGAGCCGTCGGTCAGCAGCGTCTTCGTGCCCGTTAGGAAGACGAGGCTCGGCTCGTGATAGCCGGCAGAAGCCGCCTTCGGCCCGACGCAGGTGACGTTGCGCAGCGCGCGCGCGATCTCGATGCTCGGAAACAGCGGGGTCAGTGACGGCAGCACGATGCCGTAGACGACCACCGCCAGCATCAAAGCGGCGACCAGCGCATTGAGCAGCGAGCGCTCGGCACGGTTGTTGTCGTAGAGCCACCAGGCGAACAGGCCGAAGATCAGCGCGGCCGCGATGAACGGCCAGGCCACGAAGGCCGGCTGCCGAGTCAGGATCACCGCGCCGACCACCACCATGATCGAGGCTGCCGCCGGAATCGCGAACCACCAGGCGGCGCCGCGCATCAGCCACGACCGCGACAGCACGCGCCGTTCCACGGCGCCGGCGGTGAGGATCGCGATCGCGGGGTACAGCGGCAGCACGTAATGCGGCAGCTTGGTCAACACGGCCTCGAACACGATCCAGGACGGGATCAGCCAGGCCAGCAGGAACTGCGCGCCCGGCTCGCGCCGCGCGCGCCAGACCGCCGGCGCCGCCATCACCGCAAGCGGCGCACCGGGCCAGAAGGTGATCCAGAACAGCGCCAGGTACAGCCCGGGCGGCGCGCCGTGGGATTCCTGGGCTCCCAGCTTGCTCAGCATGTCGCCGCCGACGGAATCGGTGAAGAAAGTCTCACCCGCGCGCCAGAAGATCGCGACGAACCAGGGCAGCACCAGGACCAGCGTCCACATCAGGCCCCAGACCGGGCGCAGCTTCCAGAGCCAAGACGAGTCACGGTCCTGGATCGCGAGCGCGACGATGGTCAGGCCCGCGAACATCAGGATCAGTGGCCCCTTGATCAGGATGCCGACGGCGAGCGCGGTCCAGAAGATAGCCGGCCAGCTCCAGGGCGGACGGGCCTCGTCCTCGGCGCGCTGCCAGGACAGATAGGCCCGCGCCATCGCCCCCATCGTCGCGACCACACAGAGCAGTAGCATCGCGTCGGTTTTGGCGAGCCGCGCCTCGACGCCGAGCAGCACGGAGGCGCACATCATGAGGGCCGCCAGCACCGCGGCGCGCCGCGTGATGAAGCCGAGCGCGGCCCAATAGGTCATGAGCACCGCGCCGATCGCACCCAGCAGCGACGGCAGGCGGTAGACCCAGATGCGCAATTCGGCCTTCGGCAGCTTGAGCGCCGCGGCAGCTTCCACGGCCGCCGATTGCAGCCAATAGATGCCGACCGGCTTCTTGTAGCGGACATCCTCCTGGAAACGGATGTCGACATAGTCGCCGCTCTCGACCATCTGCTTAGTGGCCTGGGCGAAGCGTGCTTCGTCGCGGTCGATCGGCGGAATGGTGAAGAAGCCAGGCAGGAACAGCAGCAGCGCACACAGCACCAGGAAGCCGACCGCGCGGGCATGGCTGGCCGTGGCGATATCGAGCATGCGCACGAGCCCGCTGCCCGGATTGACGGGCGATTTCGGCTCGCGGGGCGCTCCAAAACGGGGGGGTGGATAGGTCTCGGCCATTGGTTCCGCTTACGCTGAAACCGCCATCCCTACAACCGCTTGAGCCGGGCTTATTGAATTCGAATGACGACTGTGTCCGCGGCGCCCGTGGCGTCGATCACCGTCAGCCGCGCAAAGCCCGGACCGGGCGGATCGATCAGCCGCTGGCGGCGTCCGTCGATCTCGCCGAGCGCGGTGCCGTTAACCATGACGGTCATGGGCAGCACGCCGCCGGCGACCTTGACCGGCATGGCCGCGCTCTCCCGGCCACCCGATCGATCGACATCGATCCGCGAGCCGTTGAGCGGAAATTGAATGTGCACGGCCTGCGCGCCTCCCGTGCGCACCAACTCGCCGACCGGACGGAACCGCTTCAAGGGGAGCGGCAGCTTGGTGTTGCTGGCTACCAGGGTTCCCTTGGGCGGCTTCGGCAAGGGCGCCAGCGTCTTGCCGGTTCGGGCAAAAGCGTCGAACAGGATCGGTGCCGCAGCGACGCGCCCGATCAGGCCGGGAACCGGCGCACCGTCGGGCCGTCCGACCCAGACGCCGATGGTCATGCGGCCATCGAAGCCGACCGACCAGGCATCACGGTAGCCGTAGGAGGTGCCCGTCTTGAAGGCGACACGGTTATGGGCGGCGTTCTCCGGCGGGGGCGTGCCCAACAGCACGTTGCCGACCTGCCAGGCCGCGACCTGATCCAAGAGCCGCAGCGGCTCGCGGTCATCGCTGTCGGCCATGATCTCGCGCAGCGGCTTGGTGCTGCCGAGCCGCGCGAAGCCCGTATAGAGCTGAACGAGATCCTGGAGCGTCACGCCGACGCCGCCGAGACCCATGGCCAGTCCCGGCGCCTCGTCCTTCGGCAGCACGAGATTGCCGCCGGCCTGGCGTAGCCGCGAGGTCAGCCGGCTGGAGCCGACGCGATCGAGCAGCACGATGGCCGGTACGTTCAGCGACAATTGCAGCGCCTTCCGCACCGGCACCGTGCCCTGGAACGTCATGTCGAAATTTTCCGGCGCGTAGGAGCCGAAGCGGACCGGCCGGTCGTCGATCAGGCTCTCGGGGTGGACGAAGCCATCCTCGAAGGCGAGCCCGTAGATGAAGGGTTTCAGCGTCGATCCCGGCGAACGGACCGCGCGGGTCATGTCGACCTGCCCTGCCCGGCTTTCGTCGAAATAATCGGCCGAGCCGACGCGGGCGAGCACGTCGCCGCTCTCGTTGTCGACCACGATGATGCCGACCGAGATGTTCGGCCCAAGCGCAATCGCGCGGTCGCGCGCCAGCGGCTCCAGCACCTTCTGCAAGTTCGCATCCAGCGTCAGCTTGATGACCGGCTTGTCCTTGACGGTCGAAAGCGCGGTGTCGGAGGCATGCGGCGCCAGGATCGGCATTGGCTTGCGCAGCTTCGGGATGGGGACGGCCTTGGCCTGCTTCGCGTCCTCGAGGCTGACCTGATGCTCGCCGACCATGCGATCGAGCACGCGGTCGCGCGCGATGCGAGCGGCCTCGGGATGGCGATCGAGCCGGCGTGTCTCCGGCGATTGCGGCAGCGCCACCAACAGCGCGGCCTCGGCCAGCGACAACCGCTTGGGCTCCTTGCCGAGATAGGCGATCGAGGCGGCACGGATGCCTTCGAGATTGCCGCCGTAAGGCGCGAGCGCGAGATAGAGGTCGAGGACCTCTTCCTTGCCGAGGGTTCGCTCGATCTCGATGGCGCGCACCATCTGCCGCAGCTTGGCATAGAGCGAGCGCTGCCGCCGCGGCTCCATCAGGCGCGCAAGCTGCATGGTGATGGTCGAGCCGCCCGACACGATGTGGCCCCGCGTCGTCAGTTGCAAGGCGGCGCGGCCCAGCGCCAGCGGATCGATGCCGTCATGGGCATAGAAGCGCTGGTCCTCATAGGCCAGCAGCAGCTTCAGATAGATCGGATCGACGTTCGCTTTGGCATCGACCGGCAGCCGCCAGCGCCCGTCGGCCATCGCATAGGCGCGCAGCAGCTTGCCGTTGCGATCGACGATGGTGGTGGAGACCTGCCGCGCCTCGTCGAGCGGCAAAGGACCGAGTGAATAGACCCATCCGACGAAACCGATGATGGCGAGGATGAAGGTAAGCGCGAGGGCTGAGAGAAGTCGAAAGACAAGCTGCCCTCTCCGCCCGTCATGGCCGGGCTTGTGCCGGCCATCCACGTTCTTCGCCGCGGCGGCAAAGTTCGTGGATGCCCGGGACAAGCCCGGGCATGACGACTGCGTGTGTGGCGTCACTTCGTTCATCTCACTTCGCGGCTCGCACCTCGACAGACCCCGTGCCGGTGCGGCCGTAGCGCGAGGGATTATACATGTCCTCGACATAGGCTTGCGGCAGCACGTATTTGCCGGGCGAGACGGCGCGGACGATATAGGCGACGGTGAACACCGATTTGGAATCCGAGGTACGGTCGATGGCCGCGGTGAAGCGGTCGTCGCGGAACTCGGTATTCTCGGGCTCCTCGCCGTCCTCGATCCAGTCCAGCGTGCCGCTGTCGCCCGAGGAGACCAGGTTCGGATTGTCGATCTCGAGGCCCGCCGGCAGATAATCCGCCACCATGATGTGGCCGTACTCCGGCTTGGCTTCGGTGATCTTCAGCACCACCGCAAAGCGCTGGTTCTGCTTGACCTTGCTGATGTCGGCGGGCTTGCCGTCGAGCGTGAAGAAATTGCGCTCGATCTTGTAGCCGTTCGACGCTGCCGGCTCCGGCGTCACCGGCGAGCCCGACACCGAGACCACCGCCTGCACCGGTGCATCGCCGGTGTTGGTGATCTTCAGCGGCTTGCCGCCCAGCGTATCCGCCTTATAGCTCCGATAGAGCGCGGTCTTGACCGGCTGGCCATCCACCTCCATGGACAGGTTCTCCTTGGCCAGCGCCCGCGCCGCCAGCACCAGCCACGCATTCTCCTGCGTGGAGGTGTAGGGCGTGAGCCCGCGGGCGGTCTCGACCCGTGCGACCGCCTGCGTCAGCGTCGCCTTCGGCGCATTGCCTTCGCTGGCGAGCGACACCAGAGCTGCGGCATCGCGAAGCTGCGAGCCGTAATCGGTGCGGCCGAACTCCAGCGCGGGCTTCGGCGCGAGGCTGTCGAGCGCGGCACTATACACCCGCTCGGCGCGGTTGCGATCACCGACCAGCGCCAGTGCCGCCGCAAGCTGCGACTTCGCGATCGGCGTTGCGAGGTGGGCAAGCTTGGTGTCGGCGAGATAGCGGAGGTCGCCGATCGGCGCCGCGCCATTGCGCGCGAGCACGTACAGGCCGTAGGCGAGCTCGCGCCCACCGTCCTTCTCCGGCTCGTCGGCATTGACGACGGAGTTGCGGATGCGGTCGAGCGCGTTCTTGAACAGCACGTCGGGCACTGCAAAGCCCTTCTCGCGGGCGCGGGTCAGGAAGTCCGTCACATAGGCGTCCAACCATTCGTCGTCACCGCCGGCCGACCACAGCCCGAACGAGCCGTTGGAGCCCTGGCGCGCCAGGAGCCGCTCGATCGCATCGCGGATGCGCTGGTCGACCTCGGTGTCCATGGCCAGATGCGCGCCCGCCGCAAGATCGTTGACGTAGAGCAGCGGCATCGCACGGCTCGTGATCTGCTCCGAGCAGCCATAGGGATAGCGGTCGAGCGCCTTGAGGATCGTCGCCGCATCGAGCGCGGTCGACAAGCTGGCCGAGACCGAGACGCTGCCGGTGCCCGGCACGAGATCCGAGAACATGTCCGGGGTCAGCGTCAGGCTCTCGCCCTTGGCCAGCGTCCGGATCGAGCGCCGCGCCAGCACCTGGGTCGCGGCCTTGACGTCAAGCGCATAATGCCGCGCGAGCGTCAGGCCGTTCGGCCCCGTGATGTCGACGTCGAGCGTCGCCTGCCCCGCCGCGGTCGCGTCGATCGCGAGCGCGAACGAGTTGCGCTGCTTGGCGGCGAGCTTGACGGTGGTGGCGGGATTACCCGTCATCTTCACCGGGCCACCCGTCTTCACGTTGACGACGTAGTCGCCGGCCTGGCCCTCGACATTGTCGATCTCGAGATTGACCGTGCCGCGATCGCCGTTGAGCAGGAAGCGCGGCAGCGTCGTCGTCAGTACCACGGGATCGCGGATCACGACGTCGATGTTGGCGCGGCCGAGCTTGGTCGCGGTCCACGCCACCGCCATCACGCGCGCGGTGCCGGCAAACTCCGGAACATCGAAGCTCACTTCGGCCGAACCGTCGGCGGCGACGGTGACGATGCCCGAATACAGCGCCAGAGGCTTTTGCGTGGGCGGCGAACCCTGCTGCTCGCCACCGGCGTCGCCGCCGGACTTGATCTGACCGCGTGTGCCCGACATGCCGTCGATCAGCTGCCCGTAGAGATCGCGGATCTCGGCGGTCAGGCTGCGCTGGCCGAGATAATAATCGTCAGGCGCCGGCGGCTTGTAATTGGTGAGATTGAGGATGCCGACATCGACCGCGGCGATGACGATTTTGGCGTCCTCGCCGGGATTGAGCCCGTCGAGCTTGACCGGGATCTTCAACGCCGAATTTGGCCGGATCAGCGCCGGCGGCGTCAGCTTGACCTGCAAGGTGCGGGCCTGCTTGTCGATGCCGAACCATTTCAGGCCGATGGCCCGGCCCGGCATGCGCTGGGCGGCCGCATCGAGCGGGCGGCGCAGCGTCGCCACGACATAGGCTCCGGTGCCCCAGTCCTTGCCGATCGAAAGCTTCACCTGCGCGGTGCCTTCCTTGACGTCGACGGTCTGCGTCGTCAGCAGGCGGTCGCCGAACACGTTGATGGTCAGCTTGCCGGCGCTGCGCACATTGACCGACACCGTCATAGTGTCGCCGGAGGCGTATTGCGGTTTGTCGATCGAGGTCTCCAGCAGGTCCGGCGTGTCGGCGCTGCCGTCGGAGTACCAGCCGACATCGAACTGCACCGAGGTCACCGGGCCGTCCGCGTCGTTCGACTTCACGTCGAGACGGTAGCGGCCGGACTGGGGGTTCAACGAAATCCGCGACGGCTTTTCGGCGGCGATCACGACATCGCCGTCAGCCACGCGCGAGGTCGACTTGACCGGCTCGTACTCCCAGTAATTGTTCTGGCGATACCATTGGTAGCGCGACTCCATCTTCAGGAGCTCGTAGCGCAGGCCGTCGCGGGGCAGCGTCTTGCCCTCGGGCGAGACGAACACGACGTCGAATTCGGCCTTGGCACCCTCGGCCACGTTCTTGTCGCCGAACAGCGGCTTGATGCCGATCATGGCGCTCGCGGGCGCGATCGGCAGCACGAGTTTGCGCTCCACGGCGCGGCCGCCGGTCTCGACCATGCGGACGAAGATCTGCGCCTCCTGCGGCCGGGTCGAGGCCGGCTGCTTGTCCAGCGTCACCGGGAAGGTCGCAACGCCGTTGGCGTCCGCCTCGGGCAGGTTCTCGAGCGGCGTGCGCTCGTTCGAGGTGGTCTCCTCGTCGTCGACGCCGAACTGATAGCCGGCAAAGCCCGGCCGTTCCTTGGCAGGCGCCACCAGCATGTCGCCTTCGAGCTGGAGGCCCGAGGCCGGCGCGCCATAGAGGAAATGACCGTCCGCCTTCAGTTCCACTGGAGCGTTAGCTGTGATCACCTTGTCCTTGGCGGACAAGTCGAATTCGATCCTGTCCGGGACGTAATCCTCGACCATGAAGGTGGTTTCGCCGACGGCCGATCCCTTCGGGTCGGTAAAGGCGCGCGCCCGCCACGTCCCGGTCGGGACGGCCGAATTGAGCGGCACCGCCAGCGTGCGGCCGCCGGCGCCCTGGTCGGCCAGCACGGCACGCCGATATTCGACGCCGTCAGGACGCTCGATCACCATCGTGAGCGGGCCGCCGGTGACGGCATTGCCCTGCCCGTCCCGCAACAGCGCGGTGAGATAGACGGTCTCGCTGGAGCGGTAGACGCCGCGCTCGGCATAGACGAACGCGTCAGCGCCTGCAGGCACCGCACGACCGGCAACGCCGCGGTCGGAGAGGTCGAAGGCCGAGGATTTGAGGCTGAGGAAGGCATAGTCGGCCTTCTCCCCGCTGACGGTGAGCATCGCCGGCGACAAGCCACCCTCGCCGCGCGCCAGCCCTGCCTCGAACAGCACATGGCCGGCATCGTCGGTCTTGCGGGTCGCCAGGATCTCGTTGTTGCGGGCAACCAGCCGCACCTCGGCCTTGCCGATCGGATCGGTCGACGCCAGCGAATTCACGAAGACGTGGATGCCGTCATTGCCGGAATAGGCGGTGATGCCGAGATCGGAAACGATGAACCATTGCGTGGCGAGCTGGTAATCGTCATCCGAGCCCGGGCTCTTGGCGGCGGCGGTCATCACGTACACGCCCGGCTGGAGCTCGCCGAGCGCCTGGTCGACCGGGAACGCCGTGGTGACGTCCTGGTTCAGCGTCATCGCGGTAGCGAGCTCGCCGGACCAGACCTTGACGCCGCGCTCGTCGCCGAGATCCGAGAGCTGATATTTCGACAGGGTCTTCTGGAAGTCGCTATCGACCACCGTGTTGATGAGGTTACGGTCGCCGATCCGGAACACGTTGATATTGACCGCGGGCGTGTTGACGCTGACCACGGGAATGCCGCGCTGACCGGTTCTCGGCAGCACATAGGCGCGGCTGGTGAAGCGCACGAACGGCTTGCGGTCGCGCACATAGAAGTTGAACTCGGCCGATTTCGGCAGGCCTTCCTTCACGGTCGACGGCAGGCCGGCGCGCAAATTGACGTTATAGCGCTCGCCGTGCTTCAGCCCGTCGACGCAGAGCTGCTTGCCCTCGGCCGACAGCGCCGGCTTGTCTTGTCCCGCCAGCGCCAGGAACGGCGCGAAGTCGGTCCGCTTGGCGAGCTCTTCCGAGAACTGGAAGCAAGCCCGCGGGCTCGCCGAATCCGAGTCCACGGTATAGTCGAGCAGCCGGAAACCGTGCTGGTCGCGCAGCTTCTCGTAGCTCCCGCGAACCTCGGCGACCTCGCGCGTGTCCAGCGACAGCCGCATCGCGTCCAGTGCCGGACGCCACAGCTTGCGCTCGGCCAGTGCCTTGCCGAGCACGGCGAGCGCGTCGGCCTCCTCGCCCGGATTGCCGGCGCGCTGATAGGCGATGTAGGCGGCCGTCGAGGCGCGCTCCAGGAGGAAAGTCTGCTCGCTCGAGCTCTTCGGCGAGATCTGGAAGATGACCTTGGCGAGCCGCAGCCAGTTGCCGGTATCCTCCGGCGTGGTCGCCGCGATCTGGCCGAGGACCGACAGGCCGGTGCGATAGTCGTTGCGCCGGAAGGCGGCGTCCGCGTCAGTGCGCAGCGTCGCGCTCGACTTGGCGACGGGCCCCGCCTCGCTCTTGATCTGGGCCTCGAGCTTGATCGCGGAATCGGCGAGATCGTCGCGCTTGAACGCCTTGTCGGCGGCCTGTGCTGCGCTAATGCCGAGCGCCAGCGTGGCGCAGAATGTGACGGCGCGGATCAGACCGATCATGATGGACTCCCGGAAAGCGCGGACGAACGCCGCGGCGGCAGATGAAGTGCGCGGAAAGGTGACGGACTCAAGGCGATGGAACCAGAGCTGCAGATCGTCGCATTCGCCATGACAAGGACAGCCCAGAGGAGACCGATCAAGGTACCGCCGCGCACGCCGTCCTGATGGCGCAGCAATCCCAGACCCGTCGACCAGCAGCCGCGTCCCGGAAGCTGTTCAGCGGTCCCGGCGATGTGATCCATCGTCCAGTCCGCTGCCGCTCGACCCGGCACCCTGACACGCCACCGTTCCGCTTTGTCGCGGCATTGAGGAAAACGGTTCGGTTCAGACTTGGCGAAAGGCGAGATTTTTCATATTGGCGTGCTATATGAACGGCTGGCCCCCAAACCGGGACGGCTTAAGGACGGTCCCATAGCTCAACTGGATAGAGTAGCGGATTTCTACTCCGCGGGTTGCAGGTTCGAGTCCTGCTGGGATCGCCAGTGTTTCTCCTCATGCATCAATAGCTTGGCTCAGTATCGGCTTCGTTCTGCAAGCCGATCCGTGTTGCGCGGCGTTCCAAGTCACTCCCTGCAATTTCAGTGCGTTACGCGACATTACCAATCGCTCCACGCAACACGGGCGCAACACGCGCTTTCGCGATCTGTTCACCGGAGGCATGTCATGATCTGCCTCGCGATTGTTGGTGGATTCCTGGCGCTGATCGCAGTTGTAGTGCTCGGCTTGTTAGCGATCGTAATGAAGGCGCAACAGCACGAGTCTGGAATCGAATAAGCCTCCCTTCCACACCCACGACAGACAGTAGCTTGCGACCGTTCCGCGCCGCTAGGGATCGACGATTTGACTCTGGAGCGCGGCACGTCTCGATAGAGGCATGCCCGAGCCTTACACACACGTCCGTCTGATTTGCTCCGACGATGGCGGTCTCAACCATCGCTATGAGATCCGCGTCTCAACCTTCGTGCAGTTCGATGAGAACGCCGGCCGGCGATCGATCTCCGGCCTGCCGAGCAAGAATGAAGCGGAGGAGATCGCAAAGGCGATCGCGCGGAGCGAGCGAGATCGAACAGGGGCGCCAGTCCGGAGATGACTAACCACATCGAACGAACCGGCCGCAGGACCATCTATGCCATGCTGGCGATTGCGGCGGCGTTGTTGGTCGGGCGATTTTTCGGCAAGTGGTGAGAGGCCCGCCAGCGTGAACAGGCCGCCAACTGAGGCGGCCTTACTCGTCCCAAATCAAATGACCGCACTCGCACTTCTAGACGCGAACGTAGCCGGAGGTTTTCGGGTTCCAGAGTCGCTCCAGAAGCGACGTGGGCCTCTGGCATTTCGGGCACCGAAGTAGCGTTTTGCTTTGATCTTGCGTCATTAGGCACGGCTCGGCGCGTCTGGGGATGTCTTGACAACATAACGCAGGCGAGCCGGTTTCAAATTAACTTAGGACACCGCACGAACAAACTAGGACACTGAGGGTGAATTACGGACAGTACCCCCGGCGCCCATCGGAACGTGCTCAGAACCAAGAACGAGTCGCGCCAGCGTGAACTGGCAGCAATAATGTACAGTTAGTCCAAGTATTCCTTGCGAATCCAACTGCGATCGGGAAAAACATGCAAGCGCGCCTATTTTGTAGGCAGCGCCGAACGGCCTCAACGTCCGAGCCAGCCCCGGACCTGCTTGGGGCCGTTTTGCTTTGGTCACATGCCTGTGGCATGGCCGTTGCACAGTCCAGACCAACTGGGATTTCAGTACTCAGTTTGAGAATGCAACGCTGCCGGGACGCTTATTTCGAGCCCGGCAGCGTTCTCGTTTGAGACAGATGGGACAGCCTCTGTCGTCAGTAGTGATGCAGCGGGAATGCCGGCCTAGTCGCATCAAGCCCGCTGATGATCGCGCCGGCCATTGCGAGCCGCAGGCTCAGCTTGAAGCAGAGCCGACCGACCAGCAGCCGGGTCAGACGCACGGGCACATTTCGGACGCCTGCTGCTTCGCCTCGTCCGGGTCGTCGTCTTCGCGGTCGCAGTCGTCCTGCTCCAAATCCACGACGAAGCCGCCGCAGCGCCAAGCGCGGTCCTGGTTGATCACGCGATCGAGGCTGCCGAGCGACGGCTCAGTCTCCTCCGGCTCGCATTCGTCGTCGCAAGATCCGCCGGCCGTTGGCTCGAGGTCGGGGTCGTCGTCCATGCCGTCGAGCAGGACCAGCAGGTCATCGACCATCTGGCGCATCTTCTGCTGGAAGGTCATCGGGGTCTTGCAAAGCCCCATCTCGTCCATCCGTCTTTCCACCCGCTCGGTGGCTTTAGCGAGCCGTATAACAGCCTGATGCCAATGGGGCGGCAAAGCTACCGCGAGGGCGGCAAACGATTCCTGAGGCTCCCTAAGGGCCTTTTGGGCACTGTTCTTCATGGTTCGGTTCTCTGGATACAGACCGGCTTTCTAGGGCCGGGTGCCAGTGGGCAGCACTGGCGCCGGGAAGCTAGAAACGCCGCCAGAGACGACGCGCGACGGCTTTCCCCTTTCGGGTCTTGTATAGCCGCCGCCTTCCCGGCATAGTGGTGCCGTTCACGCTGGCGGCAAACCAGCGCGTCTACGTCTCGATGGCGACAGTTGATCCCGGCAAGGATCGCCCTGCCATCGCCCTGGTGCCTACCCAGCCCCGGCAAGGGCTTTCGGCGGGAGTTTCTAGGCTCCGCCCTCAGTGCACCACTGATTTGGTAAAAAATCCATCCCCTACAGGGGCACCTCGTCCCAAATGCTGCGGGTTGCCCGGTCAGCCAGGGTTGCCACTCCGTCCTCGTAGATCGGCGCGTCGAGTGACCAAGGCGTCTTGATGTCGCCGTAGGCCTTGTCCGGGTGCTGCTTGTAGTCATCGGCAATGAACTGCTTGATGCACTTCGCTGCCTTCGTGATGCCGAACGGCTTGCCCTTGTAGCGGCGCGAGCCGTGCGCCTCGTAGATCGCACCAATGATCCGCATCTTGCGCTGCTCGTCCATGCGCTCCGGCAGCAACACCATGATCTCACGGTAGCGCCGCTGCGCGTTGGAGCCCATTTTGATCGCCGCCGGTATTACGGAGCTTCACCCTGTGCTGGATGAAGCTGGCAAGCCCGTGCTGGACGACACTGGCGCACCGAAGATGGTTGTGGCAGGAAAGTACGGCATGCACTCGTTGCGCCATGCATGTGCTTCCCTCTGGATCGAAAACGGCCACAACCCGAAGCAGATCCAGCGCCTGATGGGGCACAGCTCGATCAAGGTTACTTTTGATGTTTACGGGCATCTGTTTGCAGATGCTGAGGCGGACCAGCGCGCGGCAGAGGCGCTACAGGCAAGGCTCTTGGGAGGGATCTGATGTCGGCCAACTTCTTCGCGGGCGTGGCTCGCGACATTGCCAGGGCAAAGGAGGCACAGGCAGCTTCGCTGCGGCGCCGGCTTCAAGAGCTTCGAGCGGAGTTGCAGAAGGTTGAGAACGAGCTCTCTGTGGCTGAAGGCGCCGCCGCTAGGGCCTCGATCTACCCCATGACCGGTGGACAAAGCATGTGCCCGAATTGCTGGGTGGATGGTCGGGGAGACAGCTATCTTCATGCAATAGGCGGTGGCACGGATCGATCAGACTTCTATCGGTGCGGCACTTGCAACGCTAAGCACGCGGTGCCTCTTCGGTAGCCGAAGCAACATCACCGCAACATGGGGGAGCTAAGCCATTGACAAGACTCAGCATCCGAAAGGTTTCTACTCCGCGGGTTGCAGGTTCGAGTCCTGCTGGGATCGCCAAGCCTTGCTGCCCCGACGCTCAATGCGTCAAATCCTCGTCAAATTGGCTCGCTGGGGCTGGGACAGCGAGACTTCCTTCGTGCTCCCTCCACCACCGCGCAATCGCCGCGGTCAGATCATCCCAAACCTCTGTCGGCAAATCCGGCACCGCCACCCGGACTCTGTACCGGTCCGTGGTCGCCTCGTGAAACCATTCGGTGGCAGCGAAGTCGAAGCCGAAGCTGCCGGCGTGGCGGATCGGAAATCCCGCTTCGCTCAGATCACGGCTCATCAGCTCCGCGGCCTGCCGCGCACTGGCCTCGTCGAGCGGGCGGCTGCTGCGCAGCGTGACATAGAGGCCGTGGGTGAAATGCAGCTCGGCCGCAAGAGGCGCTAGCGTCGCGGCAAAATATCGGCTGGTGCGGCGGCCGTTATGCAGGATCGCGGCGATGCGCCGCCTCGTTAGCGACCAATAGGCCGGCGTGCCCACATACGGCGGAAAATGCGCCGGCAGCGCTGCGCCGCCGAGCAGACGGACGGCGTCGCGCATGTCCTGTGCCAGACGATCGCAGATCGAAGCACCCTCACCGGGACCAACGAAGACCGCGGACCCGAGCCGGCCGTATTCCGCGCCGAGCGAATCCAGCTTGGTGTGGCTTCGGACCATCACGACGGGCAGCCGGCGTCGCCGGGCCCAGCTGAGCACGCGCCGGATGCGGCCCGATCCGCCGGCAAAGCACGTCGTGTCGAAGATCAGCAGATCGAGCCCAGCCCCATCGGTGCGAAGCGCAGCTTCGAATGCTCCGGCTGGCGCGCATGAATCCAGCAGCAGGATTTTTCGCGAGCCGGCGCGGGCCAACGCATCGCCAAGCGGCAGCTCCAGCTTGACGAGCCTCAAACGCGGGACGACGCGTTCGATCAGCTCGATGGTCTCGCCGTAACAGCCCGGCATCACCAGGATGTCGGCCCCGTCGAACACGCGCGTGGAGGCAAACAGCAGCGCCGAGATCGCAGCCATGCCCGACGCTGTGTAAACCGTCCTGCCGGTCTCGTGCTGATAAAATGACGGACCGCGCACCTCCAGGTCCGCCCGCTGGTAGTCGTAGCTGAACTCGAACGGACCGCTTGCGGGCGACGCCGTCGCCGACCACGCCGTCTCCGTCGCTTTCCAGTCACGCAGCTCATGGTCGGCCCGCAGCGCGGCCGTGATTTGGAACTTCGACTTGACGACCTCGTCGACCGATCGCGGACAAGGCAAGCGCAGCGGGTTTCTCAGGCAACTATTCAGCAGCCCGAGTTCGTCATGCTTGCGTTCCAGATAGGCCTGAATGGTCTCCATGCGCCTCTACAGATCCAATATGGATGGAACGTCCAGAAAGTGCCTTGGGTCCAAAACTGCGGCTGAAACGAACGCCGACCTCGACCGTTGAGACTGCGCAAGGAGGACCACATGTCGGAAATCAAAGAGCACATGAAGATCATCGGCAAGGACGGCGCGCATGTCGGCACCGTCGATCGCCTCGAGGGCAACCGCATCAAGCTGACCCGGAAGGACAGCCCCGAAGGTCACAAGGACCATCATCACTACATCGACACCAAATATGTCGGCGCCGTCGAGGGCGACACCGTCAAGCTGTCGGTGAATGCCGACGCCGTGCCCAAGCAGGAAGCGGCATAAGAAGATCAAGCCCCTTCGGGGGCTTTTTCTTTGTTCGCGGGTCCGACGGCCAAATTCCCGGAAACGTCGTCCTTCAACAAAATGTGCGCAGACCTGTCACGCGAACGGGAGCGTCCTATCTATGCGCCATGCCAGAAAGCTGTCGCAGGATGTTCTGATGCCGTCGTCTGATTGGACACGGATGGCCATCGCATCAGGGGTTGCCGCCACCGCCATCGCATTTTTGGCGATAGACGCTGCCGTAGACGTGAGCCCAAGGGGCATCGCAAGGCGACTCGAAGTGGTGCAAGCGTCCCTGACGCACGCCGCGGCCGGTCACCATCAATTGGCCTTTGCCGTTCGTGCCTGGGCGCGTGGGAGTGACCAGACGCACCGTCCGGCCGGCTATCAATCATGCATCGAGCGTGACGAGCAAAGGCCGCAGCCGGTAGGCGTCGATCGCGGCGTTTGACAGCAGCAGTCTGCGCCGCTCGCCACGCAGCATCATGCGGTCGATCCGGTTCAGGATGAAGCGGGCCGAATCCTTTCTCTCGCCAGTGAGCAGGCCAGATTGGTCGAGATATCTCCAGGCGATCTCAAAGGATTGTGCACGCAGCTCGGGGTCGGTCATGGCCGGCCAACGCTGCTGCGGATCGAATGTTCCCGCCTGAGACCTGAGCCGGGCGGATCGACCGCGATGCCGATCGGTTGGCGCCACCAAATTCTGCGTGTCGTGGAACGAGATCACAACCGGCACGTTGGATCGAGGAAACAGAGTGGTGCCGACCTGCCAGCCCCGGTCGGCTTGAAGGACCCCGCGCTTGTCCCCCGAGCACGGGGTTTTTCTGTTTCGAAATAGCCGGTGACAGTAACCGTTACTCGCTCGGCTCCTCACGCCGTTCGCGAGCAAGCTGGTGCCAGGCCAGGGCGAGTTCGATCAGGCGTTGCCGATCAGCGCCTTCGGACGCTGCGGCCCGCTTCATTGCGGCCTCTGCCTCATGCTGTGGATCGTACTGGCTACACATGACGCTGACATCTTAACCGGACGATCTGGACAAGCGCGTGGCATTTTCGTCCGTATGATTGCGGGGTAGCGCTGCGACCGGAGTTGTGACGTGGCGACCCGACAACCGCGCGATGCATCCGCTGATTGCAAAGCCGGACTTCATTCAGACCGATCTGTGAATTGCATCACATCCGGCGGACGACATCTTCGCTAAACATCGAGGCAACGCTTCGCTGAAGCGCGAGCGCTTACACGAGCGCAGAGGACATGATGGTCGCTCCGGTCATGACACACAAAGCAGCAGCCGACGTGGTCGTCCCGACGCCACGACAGAGACCCGACCTGCTCGGCATCACCTATCTCGGCACCATCACCATCGTGATGCTGGCCTGGATCGGAGGCCTGGTTTGGGCCTCGATCGCGTTCTTCAACTGGCTGGTATCTTGATGGCCGGAGCGATCCGGGGTGCAGCACCCATCCTGCTCTAGAACAGGCAGTGCAGCACCTGCGAGAGTTTGATCCCGCCACATACGATCATGGCCCACAGCGCCATGCTGATCTGGATGGCATCCAGCATGTCTACATCCCCGCGAATCATCCCGACGGTTTTCTTTGAGACTTGCGTGGGACGGCACCGAGCGCCAGCGCTAAAGCCATCGCAGACGCCAAACGAAAGAGGCGGGCCTGAGCCCGCCTCCGTTTCAAATCCGATTTGGCGAGCTCAGTAGCACGCGCGCGGATCGGCCTGCACGTACTGACCGTTGGGATAGCGGTAGTAGCAAACGCCCTGAGCCAGATAGTAGCCCGGCTGCGAGGCGGCCGTGGCGCCGGCAATCGCGCCCGTCGCTCCGCCGAGGACCGCGCCTGCGGCGGCTCCCGTCGCGTTACCCGAGAGCAGCCCGCCCAGGACACCACCGACAATGGCGCCACCGAGCGCGCTTGCACCGGGATCTGCCGGCGGCGGGGGCGGCGGCGCATAGGCGACCGGAGGCGGCGCCGGAGCATAGGCCACCGGCACATCGTCGTAATACTCCTCCGAGATATAGGCCGGCGGACCTGCCATGCGCTGCGGATAATAATACCAGACGCCGCCGACATCCCACCACCAGCCGGAGCGGCCGTTGCGGACCTCGTGGCGCCAGCGGCCGCCATCCCAAGAGCGGTTGCCGCGATAGGCGTGGCCGCCCCAGTCGCGCTCCCGCACAGGCCCGCGGGCGTAGTGGCGTCCAGACGGTGGGCCGCCCGCATTGTGTGGACCAGGACCGCCAGCATGAGGCTGTGCACCGGGCTGCGCGGGCCGAGCCGCCTGCTGCGGCGGCCGATCCTTGCGCGCGTTCTGATTGTTTTGGGGCGGCGCGGCAGCGGCTGGGCCGGCCGGCGGTTGGCCGGCTTCCCTCGGCGGTCTGGCCTCCTGCGCCTGCGCGGACAGCGCCAGCAGCGAAATGGCCGAAACCAAGGGAATGAAGATCTTGATATGTTTGGAAGCACTCATGCGTGCTCGCCCCCTACTCTCTGATCGCCGTGATTTCCCAGCGCATAGACGATTCGTCTCACGCCGGGCTGATGCCGGCTGATATAACTGACCTGCTTGATGGGCGAAGTCCCGTTACAAATGATTAAGATCACGGCAATTTTTCGGTTCGGCCGGCCGGGCTGGAGCGCGTCTAACGAGCCGGTTCGATCACGTTGCAATTGGTCCGCCCGGACATCAGGCAGTCCTGCATCTTGCTGGCCGCGGTCAGGTCGCGGGCAAGCCACCACCCGATGCCAAGAATCAGTAACGCGATGATCAGGCCGGCGACCGCGCCGCGGCGATTGTCGCCGGATGGGGTCTTTCGAGAGGGTTTGGGCTTGAGGCCCGGCTCGGGCTTAGACATGACTACCTGGTGGCTCGGGTCGGACGCCTCTATCACCTCTGCGGCGTGGCGTCACATCCCGATCGCCAGGCCGGGTTCAGCCGCGGGTCGGGCGGATCGCATCCTTGCGCGAGGTCTCGACCGCCGGGGTCGCTCGCGGTGCGCAGGTCGTCAGCACGAACGCGGTCTGGGTGCACTCCCAGTCGGCACCCAGAACGGCACTATCGACGGGTTGCGGACGTGCGAACAGGAGGCTGGCACCGACCAGCGCCGCCACCACCAGGGTGAGCGCCAGCGCCTTACGAAGACCTCCGCTGCATCATTGCGCTGACCGACCTTTCTTCTGAAACCGGAACTTGGCGCAAGGCCACCGATGAAATCACCTCCATCGTCATTGAGCGCTGGGCTCAGGACGACAAGGCACTGACTGAGAAGCAGCGCGCGTTCGTCGCCATGTGCAAGGGCGAGGCTTTCGCCAATGCCTTCAGGACGGAGGCTGCGTGATGCACAAGATCATCGAGGGCGCCTTCCTCGGCATCGGAATTTTCGTCGTCGGTTTCATTGTCGCATTCGCGATCTGAGCATCAAGAGGAGGATGTGATGGGCTTCATGTCGGAATACGATCTTCAGCTTCAGGAAATCGCACGCGTCATCCGTGACGAATGCGAACCCGGCACTCCCCAGCAGCTTGTCGAGGAACGCGTTCATAGGATGGCAGAGGAGATGACTGACCTCGCCATGCTGGCGCTGGACCCTGATCAGAAGCCCCTCCTCCAGCGTGAGGCCCGCGGGATTTCTCAGATCCTGCTCCGCGCCAAGCTGATCCTCTCGGTTTTCGAGGGCGAGGACATCGAGCAAATCCGCCGGCTGATCGTCGCGCTGGAGACCCCGAAGCGCCCGTTGGGCCAACTGAGTGTGGTTCGCAATGCCTAACTTCGAGACAGCCCAAGAGCTTTTCGATGAACTCTGCCGGCCCTTCGCTGCGGAGGAGATCGAGTGGCGCATCGGCAGCACCAACGCCGATAAGACCAAGGGCATGGCGCTTGCGTACATGGACGCCCGCGCCGTCATGGATCGCTTCGATGCGGTCTGCGGTCCCGATGGATGGCAGTGCAACTACACGATGGCCGGCGCGATTGCGATCTGCAACATCGGCGTTCTGATGCCGTCAGACCGCTGGATCTGGAAGGCGGATGGGGCCGGCGCCACTGACGTTGAGGGCGAGAAGGGCATGCTTTCCGATGCCTTGAAGCGCGCCGCTGTGCGTTGGGGCGTCGGCCGCTACCTCTACGAGATGGACTCGCCATGGGTGGCGATCGTCCAGCGCGGCAAGTCCTCGTTCCTGGCTGACGGCGTCCGCAAGGAGCTGGACAAGGTCCATGAGGACTTCTGTCTCAAGGCGGGCTGGGGCCTGAGAGCTGGCCGCGTCGCCTACTCGTTCGCCAACCAGGTCGTGAAGCACTTTGTAACCGACGCCCTCGCGGCGGCGGAGTTGCGTGAGCGTAACGCCGGCACCATCGCTCAGATGCCGGTGGCAATGAGGAAGCATCTCAACGACACGCTGGACCGCATCGGCGCCAGCAGAGCAGAGGCAGCAGAATAATGGCTTACGACAATACCAACCGCGGCTCGATCTGGCCTAACAAGAAGAAGCGGCCGGACAAGCAGGACGCGGACTTCACTGGCTCGCTCAACGTCAACGGCGTCGAGTACTGGGTGAACGCCTGGAAGCGCAAGGAAGGCGCGTCGGCGGATGCTCCATCGCTATCCTTCACGGTGCGGGCGAAGGATGCGCAAGGCGAGCAGCCGGCGCCGACGACGCAGCGAGCGGCCCCTACCCGCCCCGATCCGATTTCGACTGGCCGTCCGCGGAATGCTGACATGGACGACGACATCCCCTTCGCTCCCGAGTTTCGCTGATGACCCGCGCCGTGATCGTCCTGACCCAGGATACCGAACGCCAGAAGGCCGCCCGCTGGGCTGCGCAGCTCCCGCCGGGAACGCGCGTCGAGTTCAAGGCTCCGAAGCGCTCGCTTCCTCAGAACGATCGCATGTGGGCCATGCTGACCGATCTTGCCTCGCAAGTGAAGTGGCATGGACTTCGGCTGACCGCTGACGACTGGAAGCTCATCTTCCTAGATGCGCTCAAGCGTGAACTCCGCATGGTGCCGAACCTCGACGGAAATGGCTTCGTGAGCCTGGGCCGGTCATCCTCCGATCTCTCCAAGGCTGAGATGACAGACCTGATCGACCTGATCAGTGCATTCGGCGCCAACCGTGGCGTGGTGTTTCACGATGGAGTGCAGGAATGAGACAGCGCCAGCCCCGCGTCCATGACGACGGACACCTGGATTTCATCCGCTCGTTGCCCTGCGTTATGTGCGGCAACGATACCGCGACCGAAGCGGCTCACTTGCGAGTTGGAAGCCTTCGCTACGGCAAGAAGCCAACCGGGATGCAGCAGAAGTCAGACGACAAGTGGGCTCTCCCGTTGTGTGGCCGCTGCCATCGCCAGCAGCACGAGGGCAACGAGCTCGAGTTCTGGCTGAACCAAGGGGTAAACCCCTTTGTGCTCGCGATGTCGCTGCACAACGCGACGGGCGATCACGAGGCGGCAATGGAAGTGCTCAAGGAGCAAGCGAGGCATGTATTCGCATGAAGATCAAGCCCGCCGACATTTGGCTGATATCGCTCCTCGCAATGCTGATCGTTGGAGTTCTCGGCGTAGCGATCACGGGAGACGCGCGCTGGCTCGGGTTGGCTGTTCTGCCGTGCATTGTGTATGCGAAGTGGTTTCGGATTTAACGCACCGTCTCACACAGCAGATATGAGCGTGCGTAAACCCCTTAAAATATAGGAGATTTTTGACATGGCGAAGGTAGTGAAGAAGGCAGGTTTGACCACCAATGTAGAACTCAATCGCTGGTGCATCGAGATGGCGATGAGATGGCCGACGATCACAAGGGGTGGCTTCGGAAGCAGACCAATGAGGGTTATTGTCAACGACGGTCATTCGCAGGTCGCGGGCTTCATCACGTGGAAGCGGCTTGCTAACGAACTGTTCCGAGAAGGCCGCGAGATCAAGCCGAACGAGCAGATCGTAACGTTCGAGATCAGCGAGCGCGGGATCAACTACTTCGTGCAGACGATCACTTCAACGGAGCGAACCGATGCCCGTGATTAGGTGCTACGTCGACGACGAGACGATGCGGATTCTGGAAGCCGCTTCCACAGACCTTGGGCGCGAGGTCGACCAATTGGCGGAGGCGGCCATTTCGGAGGCCGCGATCCGATACAAGGTCGACCGCATGCCAGCAATCCCTCCGCATGTGCGGGAGGCTGTTGCTCGAAAAATACGACGTGACGCGCAGGCCCGAGCATCTTTCCCATGTTCGACAACCTACGGAGCCCTGAAATGGAAATGATCAACCGCTGCCTTGAGATCACCGAAGCCAAGCGTGAAGCGTTGGAAGCGTTCGACAAACGCAAGCGGATGCTTGAGGAGCGCGCCATGTGGCGTGAGCAGCGCGGCCCTGAGTGGGGCAATCGCAAGCAGCGACGCCGTGAAGCTGCGCTCGCCAAGAAAGAGCGGGTGACGCTGTGACGGAGCGTCTTGGCGACGGCCCGATCTCGCAGCAGTATCGCGAGCAGATGAACGCTATTGCGAGCGTCCTGGACGAGACGTTCAATGGCGAGGCAAGGGGAGCCGCGCGCAGTACCGGCTTCGTCTTGCTTGTCTTCCCATTTGGGACCGCTGATGGCGCTCGCTGCAATTTCATCTCAAACGGGGCTAACCGCAAAGACGTGGTGGCGCTGATGCGCGAGATGATCGCCCGATTTGAGGGTCAGCCGGAAATAAAGGGCACAGCATGAGCGAGCACATTTCAGACTGGAAGCCGCGATGGCAATGCGCCGTTAGACAGCGGAAACTTGCCAGTGCGGAGATTGCCCAGGATTGCGATTGGCCTTTCTGCGGCTGCGATCCCTATGCCGACAAGGTTTTAGACGCCATTGCGGAAAGCGGGCTCAAGATCGTGAAGGCGGACTGATGGTCCAGAACAATTGGCTGCCGCAATGTCAAGATTGCGGTCCACACCATCCGACGATTGACAGGCTTGTTCCCGCTCTTGGATCTGAGTGGATTGCGAGATGCCGGATTTGCAAAATCGATGTGCGGTCCGCCGACAAGGCGGAATGTCTCCGGCTATTCGCTGACAGACGCTCTCACATTCACGATGTGCAAGCCACTACGGAAAATCTTGAGCGATGAAAGCGGCGTGCCGTTGAAATTGCTCGGTGGAGTCAGTCAGTTTTTGTTTTCTTAGTTCTTCGGTCGAAACGAAATTCTGGTAGAATTAGCGCATGACACTTCCTGAGTGCATAACCCCCGCAGAGTTCGCCAGCCGCTACGGTTGGTCAGAGAGGCGCGTGCGTAGCTTGGCCAGGCAGCTTGGCGCCGGCCGGGTTCTGGGCAATCGTATGGTGCTCCTGCCCGAAGACGTGGACACAATCCTAGAGGCGACCAAACCATGCCCCTCAAAATCTATCGACGTAAGGGAAGCCCTGTCTGGCACTATCGGGGAACGCTTGCCGGACATCGACTCCGCGGCTCTACTCGCACATCTAACAAAGAAACCGCCCAAGAGGCCGCAGCCAAGGTCGAAGACGAGTTCTGGAAACATCGTCTCCATGGGCCGGAAGCGGTCCTGACCTTCCCCAAGGCGGCTGCCATCTACCTCGGCGCCGGCAAGCCGCAGCGCTTCATCGCGAAGGTGGTGAAGTATTGGGGTGACGCGAAGGTCAAGGACATCACATCTGGCGCCATCCAGCAGGCGGCGGTTGACCTCTACCCTGATGCCACCAACGCGACCCGCAACAGGTGTGTGATCGTGCCGACCCAAGCCATCATCAACCATTGCGCCGAGCGCAGCCTGTGCCCGCCGATCCGGGTCCGGCGGTTCAAGGTCGAGACGAAGGTGAAGAAGCCGGCCACGCTGGAGTGGGTGACGAAGTTCCGCGCACACGCCCCGGCCGAGCTCGGAGCCCTAGCCATGTTCATGTTCGCGACCGGCGCCAGGATCTCGGAGGCGCTGGCTGTCGAGTGGGAGGATGTCGATCTCAAGCGCCGGGTGGTGCTGATCCGCCAGACCAAGATCGGCGAGGAGCGCGAGGCGCACCTGCCCGTCGATCTGTTCATTGCGATGGCAAACCTGCCGCGGGAGCAGAAGCCGTTCCCTTGGCCCTACAAGATGGCCGCGTGGCGGGCTTGGGAGCGCGTCTGTGTGCTGGCCGGCATCGAGGCCCTGACGTTCCATAGCTGCCGCCATGGCTTTGCTACGGGGCTCCTGCACCGCGGCGTGGACCCGGTGACGGTCGCCAAGCGCGGCGGCTGGAAGACCCCGGCGCACGTATTCGCGACCTACGGTCACGCGCGGGAAGACAAGAAGGTGACCGATCTACTTTTTGACACGCCGGCTGACACAGCCAAACGTCAAAGCGAAGAAAACCAATAGCTTACCGGCAATTCTGCCGACCTTATGAGGGAAATCACAATTCGGCAGTTTTTTCGGGCTACGAGAGATCGTCGGGGGGCGATTTTTCGTTGACCTGATCGGCTGCGATTATGGGTGGCTTCGCGACGCGCGCCGATGTACACGCTTCTACGTCGCGTGGCGCCTGCTATGCCCAGCCGACGTACCAACTGCCAGTGATGTAGGACCGAAAGCGAGGAAGACAAGGCTCGTCGATGAGTGGATTCAGGGAACCCGGCTTTGCAGACCGGCAAAAGGCGGCACAGGACGCCCGCAAAAATCTTTTGAACAAGTTCAAATCGCAACCGGGTCCCGATGATCCCGCGGTGGCGGCGAAGCGCGCCGAACGCGAGGCCCTCGCGGCCAAGCGCGCCGAGGCGAAGGCTGCGCGCGACGCCGAAAAAGCCGAGCAGAAGCGCCTTGAGGAAGAAGCCAAGGCCGCCGAGGCTGCGCGGATTACGCGCGAGGCCGAGGAAGCTGAAGCTCAGCGCGCTGCGCTCGAAGCCGAGCAAAAGGCCAAGCGCGACGCCCGTTATGCGGCCCGCAAGGCCAAGCGCAAGTAACGCTCGAAATTTACGTTCAATTGAAATTGAACTGAAGTGCCATTCCGGGGCGGTCCATTGGCGACCGCGCCCGGAATTCGAGATCGCGCGCCCGGTCGGAGCCGGCACGGCGCAACGCGGACGGAATCAGTTCTTCTTCATCATCCCGTCGTCTTTCTTCATCCCGTCCTTCGACATGTGATCCTTTTTCATGCCGTCGTCCTTGGACATGGTATCCTTCTTCATGGCGTCCTTGGACATCGTGTCCTTCTTCATCATGCCGTCGTCCTTGCCCATCTTGTCCTGAGCAAAAGCGGCCGACGACAGCGCGAGGCCAAGCGACAGAGCGGCAGCCGAAACGCCGAGCACGATGCGGGTGCGAATGGTCATGAGCAGTCTTCCCTTCGAGATAGTGTTTGTCAGCGACGGATGCCGCTATCCTGTCTCGACGAATGGTCGCGCGGCGTTGTTACGTGCCTCTCGACAAATTTATGCGACCCGCTGCCGTTTTTCGCTCGACACAGCCTTGCGCTGATCGAAAGTGTGCAGCGCAGCACAACCGGCACTTGCCGCGGCACTCTGTCTCGAACTATCAGATGAGAGATCATCGGATGGAGACCGGCTTGGACCGGCCACGCGGTCTCGAAGAACCCAGCCCAAATCAACTCCGCCAAGAACACTCCGAGAAACGCCCAAGGGGACCACACCATGCTCACGCGCCGCCACCTCCTCGCGACCGCCGTCGCCGCGCCCGCCATTCTCCGCGTCGGCACCGGTACGGCGCAGGCCGCCACCACGCTGAAGATCTCGCACCAATTCCCGGGCGGCACCATCGACAAGGGCGACTTCCGCGACCGGCTCTGCCGCATGTTCGCTGCAGAGATTGCAAAGCGCAGCAATGGCGACATCGCCGCCGAGATCTATCCGAACTCCTCTCTGATCAAGACCAACGCGCAGTTCTCCGCGATGCGCAAGGGCGCGCTGGACATCAGCCTCTATCCGATGCCCTATGCCGGCGGCGAAGTGCCGGAGACCAATATCGGCCTGATGCCGGGTCTCGTGACCACCTACGACCAGGGCCTGCGCTGGAAGAAAGAGCCGGTCGGCAAGGCTCTGACCGACTTCCTCGCCGACAAGGGCATCATCCTGCTCACCTGGGTCTGGCAGGCCGGCGGCGTCGCCAGCCGCTCCAAGCCGATCGTCGCGCCTGAGGACGCCAAGGGCCTGAAGGTGCGCGGCGGCTCGCGCGAGATGGACATGGTGCTCCAGACCGCCGGTGCTTCGGTGCTGTCGGTGCCCTCGAACGAAATCTACGCCGCGATGCAGACCGGCGCCTGCGATGCCGGCATCACCTCCTCGACCAGCCTGATCTCGTTCCGCCTCGAAGAGGTCGCGAAGTCGCTGACATCAGGGGCCGGCGCCTCCTATTGGTTCATGCTCGAGCCGCTGATGATGTCGAAGGCGATCTTCGACAAGCTGCCGAAGAACCATCAGGACATCCTGCTCGCGGTCGGCACCGAGCTCGAAGCCTTCGGCCGCAAGGGCGCGCAGGATGACGACGTCGAGGTCGCCAAGGTCTACGAGAAGGCCGGCGCCAAGGTCTCGGCGCTCGACGCGGCGACCGTCGGCAAGTGGCGCGACATCGCCCGCGACACGGCCTGGAAGGACTACGCCGCCAAGACCGCGACCGCTGCGAACCTGCTCAAGCTCGCCAACGACGTCGCGGCATGAGTCACGGTCCGCTTCCGGATCGTGATGACCAGCCGAACACTGCCGCAGGGACCGGCCTTGCGGCGGCGATCGATCGCGGTCTCGCCATCCTCAACAGCATCATCGTCGTGTTCGCCGCGATCGCACTGGTCGCGGCCTGTGCGATCCTGAGTTACAGCGTGCTCAGCCGCGCACTGTACAAGGCCGCGAACTACTGGCAGGACGAGGCCGCCGTGTTCCTGCTGGTCGGCGCGACCTTCATGACGGCGGCCTATGTGCAGCAGCATCGCGGGCACATCGGCATCGAGGCGTTCGTCGGCCTGCTCTCGCCGCTCGCAAACAGGGTCCGGCTCTGGCTGGTCGATGCCGCCACGTTCCTGTTCTGCGCCTTCTTCACCTGGAAATCCTGGACGCTGGCGCACGAAGCCTATGTCGACGGCCAGGTCTCCAACTCGATGTGGTCGCCGCCTCTCGCCATTCCCTACACCCTGATGGCGCTCGGGATGAGCCTGCTCTGCATCCAGATCCTCGTGCAGCTTGCGCTGCCTTTCGCCGGAGCCAAGCGGCCATGAGCGTTCTCGGTATCGGCGTCGCCTACGGGATCGTGACGCTGCTCGTGATGTTTTCGGGCATGCCCATCGCGTTCGCACTCGGCGCGGTCGCGGTCGCCTTCATGGCCATCTACATGCCCGCCGCGTCGCTCGATACGGTGACGCAGAACGTCTACGAGGAAATGGCCTCGATCACGCTGTTGTCGATCCCGCTGTTCATCTTGAAGGGCGCTGCGATCGGCAAGTCGCGCGCGGGACAGGATCTCTATTCGGCGCTGCATGCCTGGCTGCATCGCGTGCCCGGCGGCCTCGGCGTTGCCAACGTGTTCGCCTGCGCGCTGTTCGCGGCGATGGCGGGGTCTTCGCCCGCGACCTGCTCGGCAATCGGCTCGGCCGGCATCCCCGAGATGCGCAAGCGCGGCTATTCCGGCGGCTTTGCCGCCGGCATCATCGCCGCCGGCGGTACGCTCGGCATCCTGCTGCCGCCCTCGATCACCATGATCCTGTTCGCGGTCGCCGCCGAAAAGTCGCTCGGGCGGCTGTTCCTCGCCGGCATCGGGCCCGGCCTTCTGCTTGTCTTCCTGTTCGGCGCCTATGCCGTGATCCGCTTCCGTCAGGAATATGCTGCCGCCGAACTGGCCTACAAGAACGGCGGACCGGAGGCGCCGATCCTGCATCGTGACGAGTACACGCTCGCCGAACGCTTCAGCGTGCTGCCGCGCGTGATCCCGTTCGTGCTGCTGCTCACCGGCGTCATGATCGCGCTCTATGGCGGCTACGCCACGCCGTCGGAAACCGCCGGCCTCGGCGGCCTGCTGGCGCTGGCGCTGATCGCCGCGATCTACAGCGTGTGGCGGCCGAGCGACCTCGCTCCCATCATGAAGTCGACGATCCGGGAATCGACCATGCTGATGATGATCATCGGCATGTCGCTGCTCTATTCCTACGTGATGAGCTATCTGCACATCTCGCAATCGGTGGCCGAAGCCATCGTCGCGATGCACCTGCCGCGCTGGGAGCTGCTGTTTGCGATCCTCGTCATGGTCGTCGTGCTCGGCTTCTTCCTGCCCCCGGTCTCGATCATCCTGATGACCGCGCCGATCATCCTGCCGCCGCTCCGCGCCGCCAATTTCGACATCATCTGGTTCGGCGTGGTCATGACCATCGTGATGGAGATGGGGCTGATCCACCCGCCGGTCGGCCTCAACATCTTCGTCATCCGCAACGTCGCGCCGGACATCCCCTTGCGCGAGGTGATCTGGGGCACCCTGCCCTTCGTGCTCCTGATGATGCTGGCGGTGCTGCTGCTGTGCTTCGTGCCGGGGATCTCGACCTGGCTTCCGGATCTGGTGATGGGGCCGGACGGGAGCAGATAGTGGTCACCGGCGCCGTAGGGTGGATTAGCTGAAGGCGTAATCCACCTCTTCTGCCGCTGCGGAAACGAACAGCGGTGGGTTACGCCTTCGGCTAACCCACCTACGAAACCTCCCTTCGCCGCCCCTTCGGCGCGCTCGCCACGACCTGCAGTAGATCCTTGCGCACGGCTTCGATGTGCCGCTCCAGGAAGCGGCAGGCTTCCTCGACCTTCTCCGCGCGGCAGAGCGCGATCAGCTGAGCGTGCTCCTTCTCGGCAGTGCCCATCGCCTTGGTATTGGAGAGCTGGAGGCGCGTATAGCGGTCGCTGGTCTGGAGCAGCGACAGCACGATCGTGCGGGTGCGCGGCTGCGGGGCGTGGACGTAGAGCGCCATGTGGAAGTCGGCGTTGAGCTGGCCCCACTCGCTGACGTTTCTCGCCTTGATCGCCTTCTCGAAGCTCTTGTGGATGTCGTCGAGCCCCTCGAAATCCCCTGCCGTGAATCGCGGCGCCGATTGCGCCAGCAATCGCGGCTCCAGGATGCGGCGCAGGTCGAACACGTCGTTGATCTCGTCCAGCGACAGCTCCGAGACGATGGCGCCCTTCTGCGGAACGATCCGCACCAGACCTTCCGCCTCCAGCTGAAACAGCGCTTCGCGCACGGGAATGCGGCTGACGCCATAGGCTTCGCCGAGCGCATCCTGGCGCAGTTGCGATCCAGCCGGATAGGTGCCGTCGAGGATCGCCTGCCGGAGCTGGTCGACGATCGCGGCCGACAAGGTGCGATGCTTCAGAGGCGCTTTCATCTAACCTTCCGTCTTCTTTCCCCGACTCATCCAGCCGAAGCGGTCCCTGTCTTGCATGGTGGGCCCATCACGTCCCGGCAAAAGCGCGTGCACGCCGCGACGGGAGCCGCAATCTCCATTTGACACCCCAAATGTATAAATTATACATTTGGCAATCGCACGACAAATCTTGCGGGCAATGGGGCCTTCTTCATGATCGAGCAGACGATGCCGGCGACGCGCGCCTTCGGCCTCCGACGGATGGTCATCGGGGCCTCGAGCATCCTGCTCGCGGTCGAGCGCCTCGCGCTGATGGGGCTGATGTACCTGCTCACGGGCTTGATCCTGGTGAATGTCGTCACCCGCTACTCGCACTTCCCGATCTACTGGATCGATGAATCCGCGGTCTATTGCGTGGTGTGGTTGACCTTCATCGGGGCGTCCGCGATGACGCGACTGCGGCTCGATTTCGCGGTGACCATGCTGACGGAACGGCTTTCACCCCAGCATCAAAGGCTCGCCAAGGTGATCTCGACCGGCCTCGTCGTCGTGTTCGGCGTCGCCCTGATCGTGACCTGCGTGCTCTGGATGGACCCCGTCGGGCTCGCCCGCGCCGGGTTTGACGGCCGCAAGCTCGCGGCCGAGACCTTCAACTTCCTCTACACCGAGCGCACCCAGACGCTGAACTGGCCGACCTGGGTGCTTTACCTGACGCTGCCGATCTTCGCGGTATCGATGACCGTTCACGGCCTCGCCAATCTGCTGGAAGATCTCGAGCTGGTCGCGCGCACCGCACCGAAAGGCTTTCAGCTGTCCGAGCTGGACGGGGTCAACTGATGATCACGTCGGCGGCCTTCATGGCGTTCATGCTGGTCGGTGTGCCGATCGGCCTCTGCCTGTGCCTCGCGGGCCTCGTCTATATCGCAGCATCCGGCAATCCGGTTCTGTTCCAGTCCTATCCGCTCCAGCTGTTCGGCGGTGTCGACAGTTACGGCCTGATCGCCATCCCGCTGTTCATCCTGATCGGCGAGATCATGAACGGCGGCGGCATCACTCGGCGCATCGTCGATATGGCAATGGCCTTCGTCGGCTCGCTCAAGGGCGGGCTCGCCTACGTCAACATCCTCGCCAACATGTTCATCTCCTCGATCCTGGGCTCGGCGACGGCGCAGGTCGCGATCATGGCCCAGATCATGGTGCCGGAGATGGAGAAGAAGGGTTACGACAAGACCTTCGCGGCCGGCCTCACCGCCTATGGCGGCATGCTCGGCCCGATCATCCCGCCCTCGGTGATGTTCGTGGTCTACAGCGTGCTGGCGCAGGTCTCGGTCAGCGACATGCTGATTGCCGGCATCGTACCGGGCGTGATCCTGACGGTGATGTTCTGCCTCGTCATCGCGCTGATGGGATACGTCTACAACTATCCGCGCGCGGACCATCAGACGCCGCGCCAGCGCATCATGACGATCCTGCGGACGTCTCCGACGCTGCTGATTCCGATCGTCATCGTCGGCAGCATCCTCGGCGGCCTCGCCAACGCGACCGAATCCGCGGCCGTCGGCGCCGTCGCCGCCGCACTGGTCGGAAAATTCTGGACCAGGGAGTTCGAGTTCTCCCAGCTGCCGCAGATGATGCTGCGCAGCGCCATCTATTCGGCGATCGTGCTGTTCCTGGTCGCGGCCGCGGCCGTGTTCTCCTGGGTGCTGATCTTCGGCAAGGTGCCGCAGGAGACTGCCGCCTGGATCCAGACCGTTGCCAAGGACCCGGTCAGCTTCATGCTGATCTGCAACGTCATCCTGCTGGTGATCGGCACAGTGATCGACGGCATTCCCGGCCTGATCATGACGGTGCCGATCCTGTTGCCGGTCGCGACCGAGGTCTATCACATCGATCCCCGGCAGTTCGGCGTCGTGGTGGTGATCAACCTCGTGCTCGGCCTGCTGTCGCCGCCGGTCGGGCTCTGCTTCTTCGTTGCGGCCGCGGTCACCGGTGCCAAGCCCGGCAAGATGTTCATGGTGACGCTGCCCTTCTTCGTCATCTCCTGCGTCCTCCTTGTTCTGCTCTCGCTCTATCCCTCGCTCTCGCTGATCCTCGTCAAATAGACCCATCCGAAAGGAGCCCGACCATGCCGCTGTCTCGCCGCCGCTTTCTCGCCGCCAGTGCCGCCGCCTCGGTGTTCGCACCATCGCTGGCGCTCGCCCAGGCCAAGGAATTCCGCCTCGGCCTGATCACGCCGAACGGCCATTCCTGGAACAAGGCCGCGCTCAAATTCGGCGATGAGCTCAAGGCTGCCACCAACGGCCGCCTGACATTGACGGTGTTCCACTCCGGCCAGCTCGGCAACGAGCCCGCGATGATGCAGCAATTGCAGTCCGGCGCGCTCGACATGGGCTTCATCCAGGCCGCCGAGCTCGGCTCGCGCGTGCCGCACATCGCCGCGATCAACGCGCCCTACATCGTCCGCTCGACGCCGGCGGTGGCGAAATTCGTGCGGCATCCGGCGGCGGTGAAGCTGTTCGACGTGCTGCCGCAGGAGACCGGCACCATCGGGCTCGGCTGGGGCATCACCGGCATGCGCGCGGTGTTCTCCTCCAAGGACCTGAACACGCTCGCCGACATCAAGGGCATGAAGCTCCGCATCAACCCAACACCGGTCTATCGCGACTTCTATTCCTCGCTCGGCGCGGCGCCGACGCCGATCCCGACGCCGCAGGTGTTCGACGCCATGGCCAACGGCCAGGTCGACGGCCTCGAGGCCGATCTCGAATTCTCCTGGAACCAGCGCTTCGACAAGGTGTCGAAGGTGATCCTGCAGATGAACGCCGTCTTCATGCCGATGGCGGCGGTCGTCTCCGGCCGCGTCTGGCAGTCGCTCCCCGCAGCCGACCGCGAGCTGATCACCAAGTCGATCAAGTCGACCCTGGACGCGCAGATCGACGAGCTTGCCGGCAACGAGCCCGCGCTGATCGAGAACTTCAAGAAAGCGCCGATCCCGATCCGCCAGGTCGATGCCAAGGACACCGAGGCCGTCATCGCCGAGTTCGACAAGATCTGGCTGCCGAAGGCTCCTGTTCTCGCCGAGCTGCGCAAGGTTGGCGCGACGCTCTGACCCCCATCGATTCCCTTCACGTCAATGCCCGGCGAATCGAACGATCCGCCGGCACAATTCCAATCGGAGCCAAACAATGAGCCCACGCATCTCCTGGGAAGGCGTCTTCCCGGCCGTCACCACCCAATTCAACGACGACCTGTCGCTCAACATCGATGCGACCGCCAAGGTCATGGACGGGTTGATCCGCGACGGCGTCTCCGGCCTGATCGTCTGCGGGTCGGTCGGCGAGAACACCTCGCTGGAGCGCAACGAGAAGGTCGCGATCATGGAGACCGCGAAGTCGGTCGCGAACGGCCGCGTCCCCGTGCTGTGCGGCATCGCCGAGTTCACCACCGCCTTTGCCGTCGAGACCGCCAAGGAAGCCGCGCGCGTCGGCATCGACGGCGTGATGGTGATGCCGGCGCTGGTCTATTCCTCGAAGCCGCACGAGACTGCTGCGCATTTCCGCGCCGTCGCCAGCGCCACCGACCTGCCGGTGATGCTCTACAACAATCCGCCGATCTACAAGAACGACGTCACGCCGGACATCCTGGCCTCGCTCGCGGACGTCGAGACCGTGGTCTGCTTCAAGGATTCCTCGGGCGACACGCGGCGTTTCATCGACACCCGCAACATGGTCGGCGACCGCTTCGTCCTGTTCGCGGGCCTCGACGACGTCATCGTTGAGAGCGTCGCCATGGGCGCCGTGGGCTGGGTCTCTGGCATGTCGAACGCCTTCCCGCGCGAAGGCGAGACGCTGTTCCGCCTCGCCAAGGCGGGACGCTTTGCGGAGGCGATGCCGCTCTACGAATGGTTCATGCCGCTCCTGCATCTCGACGCACGGCCGGACCTCGTCCAGTGCATCAAGCTGTGCGAGCACATCATGGGCCGCGGCACCGCGCTGACCCGTCCGCCGCGCCTCGCGCTATTGCCGCAGGAGAAGGCCGAGGTCGAAGCCATGATGGCGAAGGCGCTCAAGAACCGGCCGCGCCTGCCGGATGTCGGCCTGAGGGCGGCTTGAAAACTCTCTCAGTCGTCATTGCGAGGAGCCCTTGCGACGAAGCAATCCAGACTGCCGCTGCGGAAAGATTCTGGATTGCTTCGCTTCGCTCGCAATGACGGAGAATTAGGAAGCCGCCCTCTTCTTCTTGGCGTTCAGCGCGGAAGCCACGCGGCTCACGGGCGGCTTGCCCAGCACGCGGCTCATCTCGTTCGTCGCAGCCAACAGCCGGTCCATGTCGACGCCGGTGCGGATGCCCATGCCTTCGAGCATGTAGACGACGTCTTCGGTCGCGACGTTGCCCGTCGCGCCCGGCGCATACGGACAGCCGCCGAGGCCTCCCGCGGCGGCATCGATGACGCGCACGCCCTCCTCCATCCCCGCATAGAGATTGGCGAGCGCCTGGCCATAGGTGTCGTGGAAATGCATCGCGAGCTTGGCTGCGGGGATGTTCGCGCTGACCGCGCGCAGCATCTCCTTCGCCTTGGCAGGTGTGCCGACGCCGACGGTATCGCCGAGCGAAATCTCGTAGCAGCCGAGCCCGAACAGCGTACTCGCGAGATCGGCCACTGCCTTCGGCTTGATCGCGCCGTCGAAGGGACAGCCGAGCACGCAGGAGATATAGCCGCGCACGGGCACGCCGTCAGCCTTGGCACGTGCCAGCACCGGCCTGAACCGCTCGATGGACTCCGCGACCGTGCAGTTGATGTTCGCCCGCGAAAAGCCCTCCGAGGCCGCCGCGAACACGGAAACGACTTTGGCGCCGGCGGCGCGCGCGGCGTCGTAACCCTTCTCGTTCGGGACCAGCACGTGGAATTCGGCGTTGGTCACGTGGGCAACGCCACGCAGCACGGCATCCGAGCTCGCCATCTGCGGGATCGCCTTGGGCGAGACGAACGCGCCGACCTCGACCGTATCGAGCCCAGCTCCGACCAGCGCCTCGATGAAGGCGATGCGGGCCTCGACGCTGACGGGCGTCTTCTCGTTCTGGAGGCCGTCGCGCGGCCCCATCTCGATGATGCGCACGGAATCGCTCATGTCACTCTCCGGACGGCTCGACCACGGCGAGCTCTATGCCCTCCTGCACGATGTCGCCGACCTTGCATTTGACGGATTTCAGCACGCCGGCATAGGGCGCGCGCAGCGTCTGCTCCATCTTCATGACTTCGAGGGTCAGGATGGGCGCGCCCTTCTCCAGCTTGGCCCCCTCCTCGGCGAGCACGGCGACGACGGTGCCCGGCAGCGGCGCCGCGATCTTGTCCTCGCCGGTCTGCTCCTCGCTCTCGCCGCCGAACGGATCGACCCAATGCAGGTCGAAGCGGCCGTTGCGGGTGCGCAAATACAGCTCATGACCATCGATCACGGCCGCGACGGACGATTTGACGCCGTCCAGCGTCAGGTCGAAGCCGCCCTCTTTCGTAGCGATCGCGAACGCCAGCTCGCGCTCGCCGATCACCAGCGTCGAGGGACCGCTGCCGTAGTTGAGCGAAATCTTCTGCTCGGGCCCGTGGCCAACCCGGAAGGCAAAATTGCGCTGGCGGCGGCCGACCGGCTGCCAGCCGAAGGTCTGCCAGGGCGAGTTCGCCTGCGCATGCGCGGCCTGCTGCTCCGCGTTGACGATGGCGGCGACCGCAGCACAGAGCTCGAGCTCGCCGGGGGCCGGCGATGCGGATGTCAGCACCGCCAGCTCGCGCTCGATGAAGCCGGTGTCGATCGCGTTGGTCCGCACCTTCGGATGGGTCATCAGCGCCGACAGGAAGGGGATGTTGGTGACGATGCCGCGAACGTCGGATACCTCCAGCCCGCGGTTCAGGCGGTCGATCGCGACATCGCGCGTCGGCGCCCAGGCGATCATCTTGGCTAGCATGGCGTCGTAATACGGCGACACCGTATCGCCCTCGCGATAGCCGGCATCGATGCGCAAGCCCCCCGTCTCCGCTGGCAGCCGCCAGGTGGAGATCCTGCCGACCGACGGCATGAAGTTCTTGGTCGGGTTCTCGGCGTAGACGCGTGCCTCGACGGCGTGGCCGTTGAGCTTGATCTCGTCCTGCTTGAGCGGCAGCGCTTCCCCGAAGGCGACGCGCAGCTGCCATTCGACCAGGTCGATGCCGGTGATCAGCTCGGTCACGGGGTGCTCGACTTGGAGACGCGTGTTCATCTCGATGAAGAACACGTCCTTGCCGTCGGAGACGAATTCGATGGTGCCGGCACCGACATAGTTCACCGCGCCCGCCGCCTTGCGCGCCGCGGCGCAGACGGTTTCGCGTTGCGCCGCGTTGAGCGTCGGCGACGGCGCCTCCTCGATCACCTTCTGGTGCCGGCGCTGCAGCGTGCATTCGCGCTCGAACAGCGAGAGCAGATTGCCGTGGCTGTCGCCGATCACCTGCACTTCGATATGCCGGGGATTGTCGACATATTTCTCGATCAGCATGCGGTCGTCGCCGAACGCAGCCTTGGCCTCGCGCTTGGCGCTGACGATTGCAGGTCCCAGCTCGTCCGCCGAGCGCACGATGCGCATGCCGCGCCCGCCGCCACCGGCGGAGGCCTTCACCAGGATCGGGAATCCGATCTTGTCCGCAGCCTTGGAAAGCGTCGCCTCGTCCTGGGCCTCGCCGTGATAGCCGGGCACCAGCGGCACGCCGGCCTTCTCCATCAGCGCCTTCGAGCCGGACTTCGAGCCCATCGCATTCATCATCTCGGCGGTCGGACCGACGAAGACGAGCCCTGCATCGAGGCAGGCCTGCGCGAACTCGGCATTCTCCGACAGGAAGCCGTAGCCGGGATGCACGGCTTCCGCGCCGGTCTTGCGCGCGGCCTCGATCAGCCGCTCGATGTTGAGGTAGCTGTCGCGCGCCCGCGCGGGCCCGAGCAGCACCGCCTCATCGGCAAGCGCGACATGCATCGCATCGCGATCGGCTTCGGAATAGACCGCGACCGTACGCAGCCCCATGGCGCGCGCGGTGCGGATGACGCGGCAGGCAATCTCGCCACGGTTGGCGATCAGGAGCGTGCGGAAACGCCGGTAGAGCTTTGAGCGGTCCATCGCATTACATCCTGAACAGGCCGAATTTCGTCGGTTCGATCGGCGCATTCGACGCCGCCGAGAGGCCGAGGCCGAGCACGAGGCGCGTGTCGGCCGGGTCGATCACGCCGTCATCCCAGAGACGCGCGGTCGCATAATACGGATGCCCCTGACTCTCATATTGCGCGCGGATCGGCTCGCGGAATTTATCTTCGTCTTCCCTGGACCAGCTATCGCCCTTGGCCTCGATGTTGTCGCGGCGGACCTGGCTCAGTACCATCGAGGCCTGCTCGCCTCCCATCACCGAGATGCGCGCATTCGGCCACATCCAGAGGAAGCGCGGCGAGTAGGCGCGGCCGCACATGCCGTAATTGCCGGCGCCGTAGGAGCCGCCGATCACGACGGTGAATTTCGGCACCGAGGCGGTCGCGACCGCCGTCACCAGCTTGGCGCCGTCGCGCGCGATGCCGCCGGCCTCGTATTTCTTGCCGACCATGAAGCCGGTGATGTTCTGCAAGAAAACAAGCGGAATGCCACGCTGGCAGCACAGCTCGATGAAATGCGCGCCCTTCAGCGAGCTTTCGCTGAAGAGGATGCCGTTATTGGCGATGATGCCGACCGGGTAGCCCCAGATATGGGCGAAGCCGCACACCAGCGTCGTGCCGTAGAGCTTCTTGAACTCGTCGAACCCGGAACCATCAACCACGCGCGCGATGATGTCGCGCACGTCGAACGGCTTTCTGCCGTCGACCGGGACCACGCCGTAGATCTCCTCCGCTGCAAACAGCGGCTCGCGCGGCGGATGCATGTTGAGGTTCGGCCGCACCGGCGGCTTCAGCGTGCCGACGATGCGTCGGGCGATGCCGATCGCATGCGCATCGTTCTGGGCGTAATGGTCGGTCACGCCTGATTGCCGCGAATGTACGTCGGCGCCGCCGAGCTCCTCCGCGGTGACGACCTCGCCGGTCGCCGCCTTCACCAGCGGCGGGCCGCCGAGGAAAATGGTGCCCTGATTGCGCACGATGATGCTCTCGTCGGACATCGCGGGGACATAGGCGCCGCCGGCGGTGCAGGAGCCCATCACGATCGCGATCTGGGGAATGCCCTGTGAGGACATTTGCGCCTGGTTGTAGAAGATGCGGCCGAAATGCCGCTCGTCCGGAAATATCTCGTCCTGCAGCGGCAGGAAGGCGCCGCCGGAATCGACCATGTAGACGCAAGGCAGATTGTTCTGCCGTGCGATGTCCTGCGCGCGCAGATGCTTCTTCACGGTCATGGGATAGTACGTGCCGCCCTTGATGGTGGCGTCGTTGGCGACGATCACGCATTCGCGGCCCGCAATGCGCCCCACCCCCGTGACGACGCTGGCCGAATGCACGTCGCCGCCATAGAGGCCATACGCCGCGAGCGGCGACAGCTCGAGGAAAGACGTGCCGGGATCGACCAGGAGGTCGACGCGCTGGCGCGCCAGCATCTTGCCGCGCGCGGTGTGGCGGTTGCGGGAGGCCTCGCCGCCGCCGCCAGCAACCTGGCTCAGTTTCTCGCGCAGATCCGCGACGAGGCTGCGCATGGCCTCGGAATTGCGCGCGAAGTCGGATGACGACGGGTCGATGCTGGAATGGAGCGGCATGATGATTCCAATGGGATGAACGTGTCAGGCCGTCTCGGCCATCAATTCGCGGCCGATCAGCATGCGGCGAACCTCCGAGGTGCCGGCGCCGATCTCGTAGAGTTTTGCGTCGCGCCAGAGACGCCCCACAGGGAATTCGCTGGTGTAGCCAACCCCGCCGAGCGCCTGGATCGCCTCGCCCGCCATCCACGTCGCCTTCTCCGCGGAATAGAGGATCGCGGCCGCCGCATCCTTGCGCAGGCTGCGCGCGTGGTCGGCGCGGTCGCAGGCGCGCCCCACCGCATAGACATAGGCGCGCGTGGCCTGCCAGGTCGAATACATGTCGGCGAGCTTGCCCTGCATCAGCTGGAAGTCGCCGATCGGCTGGCCGAACTGCTTACGTTCGTGCATGTAGGGCACCACCGCGTCCATGCAGGCCGCCATGATCCCGAGCGGACCGCCTGACAGCACCGCGCGCTCATAGTCGAGGCCGGACATCAGCACCTTGACGCCCTCGCCCACCTTGCCGAGCACGTTCTCCTCGGGCACCTCGCACTCGTCGAAGAACAAGGGATAGGTGTTGGAGCCGCGCATGCCGAGCTTGTCGAGATGCTGGCCATGAGTGAATCCCTTGAAGCCCTTCTCGATCAGGAACGCCGTCATGCCGCGCGGCCCGGCCTCCGGATCGGTCTTGGCGTAGACCACGAGCACGTCGGCATCGCCGCCATTGGTGATCCACATCTTGGAGCCGTTGAGCACGTAGCGGTCGCCGCGCTTGTCGGCGCGCAGCTTCATCGAGACCACGTCCGAGCCGGCCCCGGGCTCGGACATCGCCAGCGCGCCGACATACTCGCCCGAGATCAGCTTGGGCAAATAGCGCTGCCGCTGCGCATCGTTGCCGTTGCGGCGAATCTGGTTGACGCAAAGGTTGGAATGGGCGCCGTAGGACAGCCCCACGGCGGCGGAGCCGCGCGAAATCTCCTCCATGGCGACGATATGGGCGAGATAGCCCATGTTGGAGCCGCCATATTGCTCCGGCGCGGTCATGCCGAGCAGGCCGAGGTCGCCAAAGCGCTTCCAGAGGTCCGCGGGGAACAGATTGGCCTTCTCGATGTCGGCCGCGCGCGGGGCGATCTCCGCCTCCACGAAGGCGCGAAGCGTGTCGCGCAGCATGCCGATGTCTTCGCCCAGATCGAAGTCGATGCTCGGGATATTCAAGGCGATTCCTCCGTATTTTGGCCTTCGAGCCTAGCGGTATCGAGGCCCTCTGGCGGTCGAAAAGGTTGCATTTTCCGCCAAACTTGGCGAGGATTTTTCCAAGGGAGTTTCGATGCCTTTTCAAGCCACGACCGCAACCTCGCGTCGCGCCGTGACCCCCGCCGCCTTCGTCCGCGGCGTGATCGCCGCTTACGAGCGCTACGGCCGCGATCCGGCGGAGGCGCTCAGCCGGGGTCAGGTAGCCCCCGACCTTGTCAATTCTCCGGATGGGCGGGTCACGGCGGCCCAGTTCGAGGCCCTTGCCGGCCACGCCATGCGCGAGCTCGACGACGAGGCGCTCGGCTGGTTCTCGCGGCGGCTGCCCTGGGGCACCTACGGCATGCTGTGCCGCGCCTCGATCACGGCGCCGACACTGGAGGTCGCGCTCAAGCGCTGGTGCCGGCATCACCGCCTGATCACCGAGGACGTGCTGCTCGATCTGGAACTGAACGAGGAGACCGCGGTCGTCTCGATCCGGGAGCTGCGCGAACTCGGGCCCTTGCGCGAATTCTGCCTCGTCACGCTGCTCCGCTACGTGCTCGGCTTCTCCTGCTGGGCGGTGGATTCCGGAATCTCGCTCCGCGCAGCGGAATTCCCTTATTCCGAGCCCGGCCATGTCTCGGTCTATCCGACCATCTTCTGCAAGAGCGTGCGCTTCGATGCGGACTGCGCGCGCATCGTCTTCGACAAGCACTATCTGTCGCTGCCGCTGACGCGCAGCCCGAGCGATCTCGACAGCATGCTCAAGGGCGCGCTGCGGCTGACGGTGCTGCCCTATCGGCGCGACCGGCTTCTGGTCGAGCGCGTTCGCCGCGTGCTTCGCCATGCGCGCGGACGCAGTCTCGGCGCGGAGGATGTCGCCAGCGAGCTAGCGCTCTCAACCCGCACCATGCATCGGCGCCTGCGCGAGGAGGCCACCTCGCTGCGCGACCTCAAGGAGGAGGCGAAGTTCGAGCTGGCGAAACAGGAGCTGCTGCGCGGCCGCACTCCGATCAAGCGCATCGCGGAAATCGCCGGCTTCCGCAACGAGAAGAGTTTTTCCCGTGCCTTCCGGACCTGGACCGGTGCGAGCCCGCGCGAATTCCGCGGCCGCTATCGCTGAGGCGCGCCAGCCGTCGCCTGGCCGAGAAAAACGAACGGCCTCCGGGATAAATCCCGAAGGCCGTAACGTCGCGAAACCGATGTCGATTTCAACTTCAGTTCGAGTTGGTCTGACCGCCCGAGCGAAGCTTGGCGCGCGGCTGCGTGTGCTTCGGCTGATAGGCCATCGCGTCGTTCGAGGTCTTCGCGCCGCCGCTCTGCGAGCAGGTGCCGCCGATCCCGCCGGCCGCCGCCCGGCAGGCTTCCATCGTCGGATAGCCGCAGCCATGAGCGGCCTGGGCGCCGTTGGTGATGCAGTAGTCTTCCGCCTGCGCGGCAGGCGCGGTCATCATGAGAAACGCGGAGGCGAACAGCGCCGCGGCGGATGCGACGAACGTCTTCGAGGTCGAGGTCATGGTGTCTCTTCCAGCTTCAAGGATCCCACAAAACAGGCCTCAGGATGCGACGCAGGCTGAGGTTCACTCCTTGCATCTAGGCGGGGCGGCGGACCCCACAATCACGTCTTGGCGCATCGCAGGGCTTCCGAAATCACATGTCACAGTTAGGTGAGTGACTCATGTAAATGATTTGATTGGTTGAAATCCCGGTGGTCTCTTTCAGGATCCCCTATCCGGCCGGCGCCGCGACAGCGACCTCCTGCAACGGCAGCGGCACGTCCTTGGCGACGCCCAGCACCGGGAAGCTGCGAACGTTTTTCACATCAGGCATCGCGGCAAAATGCAGGAGCTGCTGGCGCATGCTCTCGACACTCGGCGCCACGCATTTGAGGAGATAGTCGGTGTCGCCCGAAATGCGCCAGCACTGCTGGATGCGCGGGATCGCTGATATCGAGCTCTCGAACGCCTCCAGCACCGGCTGAGCCTGGCTGCCGAGCTGGATCGAAACGAACGACACCACCTCATAGCCGAGCAGCCGCTCGTCGATGACGGCGCGCACGGCCCGGATCACGCCCCGGCTGAACAGCGATTTCAGTCGCCGCAGGCAGTTCGGCGCGGACACGCCGACGCGCAGCGCCAGCTCGTTGTTGCGAACCCGCCCGTCCTGCTGCAGCTCGGACAATATCTTCAGATCGACGCCGTCGAGCTGGTCACGCCCCGCCATACCCCTACCCCCGCCGTGATCACGTCATGACGGCAAGCGAAGCACGGAGCGAAATCGGTGCCAAGGGCCAGAGGCCGGATCGCAGCCATCCGCAGTTGGGGATCATCGGACGCGATCGATATCGTCATGCGCTGGCAGAGACCCATCTGCCGTCATGGCCGGGCCTTGTCCCGGCCACCCACGAACTTCACACGCCCCAAAAACGTGGATGCCCGGGACAAGCCCGGGCATGACGTACCGATCGAGCTTGCCGAGGATCAATGCGTCCAGGGCTCGCCGCGGCGAAACGAGAAATTGTCGGCATAGGCGACCGGGCGCCGGATCGATTCCTGCGGCTCGATCACCTGATAGGCGATGCCTTTGCGCTCGCAATAGGCGACCGCCTCTTCCTTGCTGTGGAAGCGCAGCGTGATCTGCTGCTTCATGTCTCCGGACGAGGTCCAGCCCATCAGCGGCTCCACCGAACGCGGCTGCTCCGGCTCGTAATCGAGCTGCCATTCCTTCGTCTTGGACCGGCCGGATTGCATCGCGTTCTTGGCGGGTTTGAAAATGCGTGCGGTCATGGATGGTCCGGGCCTCTTCGTCTTTTTCGTTCGATTCCGATGCGTCACGGTGGCAGTTGGTGGAAACTGCAGCATAGTATAGAGACACCGTTCGGGAAACGTGCGGTGATTCCGGCTCCCGGGGTGCCTTGCCTATGGGTATAGTCATTATGCTGCACCGTGACAATTGCGTACCCGCCTTCCGCGCCGGGATCCCGTCCGACGGCCCGGCCTCACCGATATCAGCGCTTCCGTCCTTTCCGAGAGCTCCCGACGCATGGCCTTCCTGAACGTCAGCGCAACGCTTCCCGACAAGGGTCGCGACCTCCGGCTCGACCTGTTTCGCGGCGTCGCGAACTGGGCGATCTTCCTCGACCACATCCCCGACAACGTGGTGAACTGGGTCACGACGCGCAATTACGGCTTCTCCGACGCAGCCGATCTGTTCGTCTTCATCTCCGGCTACACGGCCTCCTTCGTCTATGCGCGGATGATGCTGGAGCGCGGCTTCATCGTCGGCGCCACCCGGCTCACCAAGCGCGTCTGGCAGCTCTATGTCGCCCACATCATCCTGTTCGTGATCTACATCGCCTCGATCAGCTATCTCGCGCTGCGCTTCGGCGATTCCGAGATGATCAACGAGTTCAACGTCGCCGGCCTCGTCGACAACGCAACCGAGACGCTGCGCCAGGGCCTGTTCCTGCGCTTCAAGCCGCTCAATCTCGACGTGCTGCCGCTCTACATCGTGCTGATGGGACTGTTTCCGCCGGTGCTGTGGTTCATGCTGCGCAAGCCGGACCTGACGATGGCGCTGTCCATCGTGCTGTGGCTCGCAGCCCGCCATTTCGGCTGGAATCTGACGGCCTATCCGGCCGGCCAGTGGTACTTCAACCCCTCTTGCTGGCAGGTTCTGTTCGTGTTCGGCGCCTGGTGCGCCATGGGCGGCGCGCGGCGCTCGGCGGCGCTGATCAATGCGCCGGTCACGCTCTACCTCTGCCTCGCCTATCTCGCCTTCGCACTGGTCATGACCATGGCCGGCCGCTTCCCGACCTTCGGCGGCATGTTCCCGGAGTGGCTGTTCTCGGCCTTCAACCCCAACGACAAAACCAACCTCGCACCTTACCGCTTCATGCACTTCGTCGTGATCGTGATCCTGGTGATCCGTTTCGTGCCCAAGGAATGGCCGGGCCTGGAATGGAAGGTGTTCGATCCGCTGATCGTCTGCGGCCAGCAGTCGCTCGCGGTGTTCTGCGTCGGCGTATTCCTGTCCTTCGTCGGCCATTTCGAGCTGTCGATGAGCTCGGGCTCGCTGCTGGCGCAGATATTCGTCAGCATCGCAGGCATCGCGATCATGACGACCGTGGCCTATTACATTTCGTGGTCGAAGAAGCAGGACAAGCCGCTGAAGCCGCCGCCGGCCAAACCGGCTGCGGCGGCGAAGGCCGGCTGAGACGAGGCACAGCGATTTCGGCCTGACGACGGCAATGCCGGCTCAGGCCGCCTCTTCGCCGTCGAACTCGGTGAACTTCTTGTAGATCCAGTCGCGCCCGTCGTGGCGACGCCAGACCCTGCCGTAAACGAGCTGCCCATTGATCGAGCGGCGTGGGACGATCACGGTCCAGAGATGCCAGATTTCGGTCCAGTTCGATTGCGGACCGGATTGTGGACCGGCGGTTGTGAAGTCGCGGTCGAAAGACATGACGCAGAACTCGACTGATGCAGGCGCCGCGACGAACTGTGACCCTGTGTGAGCACGGATTCAGACAGCCCATCGCGAGTTGGTGTCTATCTGATAACGATCACCAGGGCGGCTGCAACCACTGCTCGCGCTTAACCTAACCGGTCAACCTTACTTCTCGTGCGCAAGCGGCGAGATTGGTTGAAAGCCGGCCTCGACTTTTCTAGAATGCGTTCGTGATTTGAGAGCGCGCCGTTTTTTTGGGGCGCGGTGATTTTGAACCGACACGTATTTTGAAAAGTTTCGATGGGCGGGGCGACCACGATGAACTTGCAATGTGCATGTCTGCGCCTGGCGCTGCGATCGACGACGCCCGTCCCGATCGCAAGGACGCCCGCCCATGAGCCGCCGAAGGCCGCCAACGACAACCAGACGGTCTGGCCATTAGTGCCGTTTCCGTCCGGCTGGTACGCCGCGAACTGACGGATCAGACCTGAGAAACAACGGCTGACAAGCGCAACGCCGCGCAAGCGGAATATCATCGCTTGGCGGCGTCCGTTTAGACATTGGGCGCTGAAATCCCCAATAGGGAAATGTATGCGGCGACGAACGGAAGGTTCGATGAGCCCCTCGCAATTCTGTGCCGCTGCAAAGGGCGCAACGGCTTGAATCTCGCGCTGAGGTCGCCGCGCCATGAGCGTGAGCCAAGGCGTTCGCAGTGCCTTTCGGCTCTGACGGCCGCAACCAATCACCACGCCAGGCGTTGCAGCTTTTTCCCGATCAGGGGCGTCGAAAGGTGTGCGCAGCGTGCCCGCTTGCCCCTACTCCATGTGAGCTGGAGCGTGCCGGTGAACATTCGCGAACGAGCCGTGGTGAAGGACGAGCAGGCAGCAGGGCAAGGCGACGGAACGAACCAGGTCGATGCACCCAAGACCCTTGCTGACAAGACGCTTGCCGACAAGACGCTTGCCGAGCCGCCGGAGACCGGAAGCTCGCTGGTCGCACTCTGCGGTCTCGGCCTCGCCGTCGTCGCGATGTTTGGCTGGATATGCGCCCTCGCCTGGATCGGCTGGCGCCTGCTCAATTGGCTACTGTTCTGAGCCTGGAGGGGGCGGTATCGGCCTTGGGACGCCTCGCTGGGGATCGCCGGGACTGGTCGGGGCAGCTGGATTCGAACCAACGACCTGCAGTACCCAAAACTGCCGCGCTACCAGGCTGCGCTATACCCCGAATGTCCTGCGAGCCCCGTCGATACACGCTTCCCAATGCGCCAGCAAGCTTCCTGGAGGCCGCCTGCGGCCCCGGAAACGCCCTCGCCTGTCCGGCCTATTTGCTGCCGAACAGCGGATGGCCGACGCGGTCGCCGGGGCGGATGCCGTATTTCTGCGCCGTTCCCGCCACGACCTCCAGCACGGCCCGGGCGGGGCCCCTGGACGAGATGATCTTGGTCGACATCGGCTCGGTATTCTCGGCGATGCGCAGGATGCGGCCGTCGGCGCGGATGAAGATCATGTCGAGAGAGACATAGGTGTTCTTCATCCACATCGAGATTTCCTGCTCGGGATTAAAGTCGAACAGCATGCCTTTGCCATCAGGCAGTTCCTTTCGGTACATCAGTCCGGTCTGCTTCTCCTCCTCGGTCGTCGCCATCTCGACCGAGAACACCTGCACGCCGTTCTTGGTGACGATCTCGAGCGGCTGGAAGCTCGCGGCGTGGACAACAGACCCGGTGGCCGCTGTGGCGCCGGCAACGACGAGGATGGCGACCAGCCAGCCCTTCAGAGCGGACCAGACGGCCTTTCGATCAGACATCATGGGAATACTCGAGGCGTGGGACTGGAGCAGTCCTTACGCGGCGGTCGCCGGAAAAGCCAGAGGCGCGCCGGCCAGCCGGCGCGCCTCTGCTCACGATTGCGGGAACGGACCCGTCTAAATTAGTGCGACTGCAGGCCCGGCGATCCGGTCTCGGGATGGATCTCGGCCGCCATCATGCCCTTGGAGCCGGGCCCGAAGCGGACCAGCACATATTGCCCGGGCCGCAGCTCGGTCATGCCGAAGCGGCGCAGCGTCTCCATGTGCACGAAGATGTCGGGCGTGCCCTCACCGCAGGTCAGGAAGCCGAAGCCGCGCAGCCGGTTGAACCATTTGACCTGGGCCCGCTCCAGGCCGCTGGTCGGGGTAACCGTGACGTGGGTGCGCGGCGGCAGCATCTGCGCCGGATGGATCGCGGTGGACTCGTCCATCGAGACCACGCGGAAGGCCTGATAGCCCTTGGCGCGCTGGATGCACTCGACCACGATACGCGCGCCCTCGTAAGCGGTTTGGAAGCCGTCGCGCCTGAGCACGGTCACGTGCAGGAGCACATCGGGCCAGCCATTGTCGGGAACGATGAAGCCGTAGCCCTTGGAGGCGTCGAACCATTTGATGACTCCGGTCACCTCGACGAGGTTGGCGCTGGCCTCACCGAGACCGGTGAAGGGACTGAGCGCGGTGTCACGGCCCGCGCCACCATGCTCGCTCGGCGCCAAACGCCCCGGCGAAGCGCTCTGTCCGGGAACTCCAAGCTTCTTGGACTCAAATCCGTCCGACGACCCCATAACCCCGGACCCCACACTGCCATGCAACCCGCCACATAGGCGGCTCTCGAATCACGCGTCTTAAGAGAATGTTCTCAATTCGACGCGACGCGAATCTTTCGACTCAAAAGATAACACTCCCGGTTGCGAGGCATAGACAAAAAAGAGATTCGCCGGAACCTATGAACAGCTTGCACGGCAGCGAATCAAATTGATGCCTCAATTTTCGACAAAGGGCCCGAGGGTTTCACCGATGTCGTTGCGGATGACGAGATCGGCGATGTCGTCCTGCTCGGTCGGCTCCCGATTGACGATCACCAGACGTGCACCAGCGTTCTTCGCCATCATCGGAAACCCCGCCGCCGGCCACACCACCAGCGAGGAGCCGATGGCGATGAAGAGATCGCAGGCCTGCGACAACGCGGTCGCGCGCTGCATCTCGTCCTCGGGCATCATCTGGCCGAACGAGATCGTGGCGGTCTTCACCGGCTCATCGCAACTGGTGCAGTTGGGCGCGGCGCCGTCGGCGTCGAACCTCTGCTTCACCCAGTCGAGCGAAAAGATCTGCCCGCATCCGATGCAGCGCGCATAAGTAGTATTCCCGTGAAGTTCAACCACGTGCTCAGGGGCCAGCCCCGAGGCCTGGTGCAGATTGTCGATGTTCTGGGTGATCACGGCGGGAACCTTGCCGGCGCGGTACAACGAGGCCAGTGCGCGGTGACCGCGGCCCGGCTTTGCCGCGGCAAACACCTCCTCCATCGCAAAGCGCCGGCGCCAGGATTCGTCGCGCGCCTCCTGGCTCGCCACGAACTCGTCGAACGGGATCGGACGATAGCGCGTCCAAATTCCGCCCGGCGAGCGGAAGTCAGGGATGCCGCACTCGGTCGAGAGGCCCGCGCCGGTGAACGGCACGATGGTCTTCGCTTCGGCGATCATGTCGCCGAGCCGCTCGACGCCGCTGCGGAGATCCGATCCAATCACGCGCTGCTCCCGATATGTTTGCGCTCGCCGCAAGGCGGGCAAGCGGCAAGATTGTTGACGCTCTTATCCACCGTGAAAAGAAAAGAGCGAAGACAAACAGAGTAGGCAATTCCTTCCGCCCTTCGCATATCACAATCCTGCAATGCCTCCTCCCCATTGACGCCCCATTCCGAAGCACCAATGGATGTGTTGACGCGACTCAACGTGATTGCGGCGGCAGCGCTTGAGTTCAGGTGCACATACTCAGGTGTAGAGGGGATTTGACATGACCGAAGACGAACAACGCAAAGAGCGCGAACGCGAAGAGATCACCGCCCGTGTCGCCGCCTTCCGTGCCACCCAGGAAAAATTCAAGCGCGAGCGCGAGGAATATTTCGTGTCGACGCTGGAGAATGCCCGCAAGGTCGAACGTCCTTCGCTCTGGCCGTAGTCGCGAATGTCACGCGCACGAAAAAAGCCCGGAGCATCGCTCCGGGCTTTTCGTTTCTCGGTCGCTACCAGTGGCGCCAATGATGGTGCCGGTAGTACGGTCCGCCACCGTAATAGGCGTAGGGGCCCGGCTCGTAATAGTAGCGCGGGCCGCCGTAGTAACCGTATCTCGGGCCATAATAGCCGTACGGCTGCGATGCGGCGACCGCGCCCGCGGTGATCGCGCCGGCGGCCAGACCGAATGCAAGGCCCGGGCCGATGCCGCGACCGCGCGCCTCGGCAGGCGCAGGCGCCGCGACCGCGGTCACGCCGACGGCTGCGACGGTGGCCAGAACTGCCAGTGTCTTCTTCATCATTTTTCCTCCTTCGCGCGTCTCGCCGAGATAACGACGGGCGGCTGCGATGGTTGCGCGCAGCGCGGAACCCGAAGCCGCCAAAAAAACAGTGAACCCGCGGGAACGAAGGCGCTGCGGGCGGATTGACACTGGAAGTGCGGAAGCCTCCGCCATCCGGGTTGAGGCGACAGCACGAAGACCCCGTCAGCATCCTCCGCGATGCTGGCGGGGTTTTTAATTTCACGGAAGAAAATGGCAGCAGACGCGTCCGGCTGCCAGCGGGGCGGACGAACGAGGAGGAGAGATTGCCTATATCCGCTTTGCTGGCCCGTATCCGCCGGCTCGTGCCAAAATCCGACGACCAGCACTACGAGGAAATCGTCCGCAACTTCGGAGTCGGCACGCTGCGCCCGCCGCCGACGCCGATGAGCGACCGCGAATTGGCCCAAGCCATTGCCGAGTTCCTGAGGGAACAGCCGTCGAGCGAATCCGTCGCGGCCTTGGGCCGCAAGCTCGATCCCTCGTCGCCGCTTTGAACGCTTCTTGTGTAAGCACGGAACAACGAGTTCGCGCACACGTTGAGATCGGCTTCAGGAAGGAGAGACCCGATATGCCTGCGTGGCTCGAAGTCCTGCTCAATCTGTCCGGCTATGCCGGCTTCGTCGCCCTCGCTTCGCGCGGCGGCACGTTCACGAACGCGTCTGCTGACGACCGGACCTGCGGCGGGAGAAGCTAGCGTTCTCTAGTTGGCCCGCGGCGGCTGCCCAGCGGTGCGTACCAGGCGGTCGGCCTTGACCGCCACACGCGCGTCCTCGACCTGCGGCCGCAGCGAGAAGCTGATCAGCACGAAAGCGAGACAAAAGAGCGTGCCGACGACAGCGACGCGCCGATAAGTGGCGCGATCGCCTTGATGAAAGGACGGCTCTGAAAACGGCGTCATGGCAAATGGCTTCTTGGCAAAGGTCGTTTTTTGATTGTCCTTGCCCAACACCTATCCCAAGCAGCGGCAAGCGCAACGCCATTGGGCTTTTAACCTAACCGAATAGGGTTATCGGCTTTCGCACAAGCTTTCGTTAGGACCTGCGCAGTCGGCTCTCGCATCGTGCCCGGCGTCCGACATCGCACGGCAGTTCGCGCCCTCCTCCGTTTTGTTCCAGCTTCGACTCCTTTTCGTTCGCGAAGCACGAATCGGAATCGAAGAAGCCGGCGCGGAGCGACTCTTAACAAGCGGTATGCGCGCGCACGGCGAACGTCCGATCACGCGACGCCCGTCGCAACGCGACCGGCAAGCACGCGGGCCTCTGGCGAAAGCTGACCGAGACGCGATGTCCCGCATCGATACAGAAGCCACGGCTTGTTCTGCATCCGACTCCATTCCGTTCGCAAAGAACGAATCGGAGTCGAAAGAATCGGTGAGACGCGAATCCTAACGATCGATGAAAGCATGTGCCATCACGTGCTCCGCACATGACTCGTTGACGGCACAATCTTCGGCGGCAAGAACTTCGAGACGACGGCGAACACGATGACGATCTCGCGGCACGGCTCGCAGCGAAAGCTGTTGGGCGAGATCGCCGTCATCGGCTTGGCGCATTGCGGGCAGGTCATGCTGCGCGAACGCCGACGTCACGCGTTCGTTCCAAAGATATCGGCAACGCGCTTCGGCCTGTCCGGATCACGCCGCCCGCTTCGCTTTGCCCTTCTCCGAAAAGCATTCCAGGATCTGGATGCGGAGCTCTTCTGCGGCCGGACCTTCGAGCTTCCTGAGCTCGTTCCAGAGCCTGATCACTTCGCGCTGTTTCTCGACGGTCATGAATCACCTCCCAGAAGAAGATGCCCGACTAGAACAAAATGAGAACAAAAAGTCCAGACCTCTCCGTGAAAAACCCGGGCACGACGCGTTGAACCTTTTCCCTGCTGCGGGGGACCCATGGAAGCTGGGGATTTCAGCGCCCAGTCATACGGCAGCGCCGCCTGACGAACATATTCCGTCATCGCGGCGCTGTTGCTTTTTGGATTTTCAACCTTAAGTTTGGTGCACGGCTGGCGGCCAGGCGCTGAAATCCCAACGCCGCCGGCCAAGAGAGCCCCGTGCGCAAGCGCGGGGTTTTTCTTTGGAGCATGGATCCCGAAAAGTGTGCGCGGTTTTCGGAAAAGATCATGCTCAAACAATCCTTAGACCGCGTCCTTGGCCACCTTCAGCGGCGAGGCCTTGACCGACTTGCTGGCGGGCTTGGCGGCGAACTGCATCGGCTCCTTGGTGAAGGGATTGATGCCCATCCGGGCTTCGGTCGCCGGCTTATTCACGACCGACATCTTCACGAAGCCGGGAATGACGAACTCGCCGGACTCGTTGAGCTCCTTGTAGCCGACCGTGGCCATATACTCGATCACCGACTTCACGTCGTTCTTCGACAGCTGCGTGCCTTCGGCAATTGCATCGATCAATTGGGTCTTCGTCATCTTCGCCATGTTCTGAATTCCTTTGAAGGGATGCGCACGTAAACTCTGTGGGACGCGGGGGAAGACCCGCGGAGGCGCGCTTTGGATTCATGCCAGAGGTCATGAAGTGACCGGGCTTAGAGCCCATCGAGGCCCAAAACGCAAGCAGCGGTTCTCTGGGGTTCCAGACTACCTGTGAACGATGCGGCAGCTCGTGTGGATTCTTTTTGAACCATTTTCCGGCTGGCGCGTCTCATTCATGAAGTCCCCAAGCTTCACCCCACCAGAGAACCCCGCTTCCCCCAGGCGGGGTTTTCGCTTTTCGGTGCCCGGCAGTCTGCCGGCTGCTATATGGTCGAGCAGTTTTCTCGTGGGGGGCTCATGAAGGTCGCTATCGTTCTCGCCGGCTTGGTCGTTGTTGCTGTCGCAGCCATCGTCGCGATCCAGCCGAGCTTCCTGAAGCCCGCCTCCCTCGCCGGCGTGAAGAAGTCGGACATGTTCGGCTTCTCGCCCGGAATGACATCCGACGAAACGACCAAGCTCGTCACTCAGCGTCACTATCTCTGCCGTCAGGGCCGCGGCTCGCAAACCCTCGAATGCGAGATCAACGGCGCCAAGGTCACCGTCTACAGCGACGATGCGGACGCCAGGCGTCCGATCTGGCGCGTCCACGCGGAGCTGAACAATCCGGGCCCACAGGAGGCCGCCGTCAAATCGATCTCCGACCAGTTCAACGCCGAGGCCGTCAAGGATCAGGACGGATGGACATGGATCGTCGGCCGCGGATTCAAGCTGAGCTATGACGGCACCGCCTTGAACCTCGTCGACGCGTCGGCGGAGGCCCGGCTTCGCAAGACCGACGCCAAGCGCTAGCGAGCCCAGCCGGTCACCTCGTCGTGAAACTTGTGGCCGGGCACGCCTTGTTGAGACTTCGGTAACCTAACGCCGCCAATCTCGCATCAGTATGGTTGCGTTGGAGTATCCCCGAAATGCTGGATTTTAACGAGCTTCGCGAACTCGCGGCAGATGTGCGCATTTTCGTCGATGTCGCCGAAGACAAGGCCGAGGCGCTGCGCGCCGTCATCGCGGCCTATGACGTGGTGCTTGCGATCTTCCCGTCCGGCGACGGCATGGGCCTGCACGTCGTCAAGGGCAAGGAGATCCTGGACAGGATCGCAAGCTCGCGCAGCCACGCGATGTACAGCCACACGGCGATCGCAGTTCCCGACCTCGAGCATGCCGAAGTGCTGAAATATCTGACGGCGCCGGTCGAGCAACGGATTGCCGCCTGATCGCCGAAGCCGCGGGGCGACGACCGGCGAGCCGGTCTAGCCAGCGCGGCTCTTCCGTCGCAGACCGATGCGCGTGCCGGGCAGATTGAGGCCGAGTTCGATCGCACGCGATCTGATCGAGGCGATCGGACGCTTGAGCTTCACGATCATCAAGGTGAGGCTCTTGCCGGTTTCACACATGGACCGAAGCAGGCGATCGTCGTCTTCCGACCAGCGTTCGTGGTTGTATGTGCGCGCAGCCATGGGCGTTTGCCTCTGAGGCCATTGAGGCGGGGCCAGACGCGGGAAATTCAAAGGACCCAGCTTCGCCTTTACTGAGCGCGGCGGCTGGGTGTCAGTTGAGGGGCGGCTTGTTACGCTGCCGCCTGACGCAGAGATAATTCCAAGGTGCTGTTTTTCAACCGACTTACGGATTTGTAATCGCAGGCCCGCTGCCGAGGGCCGGATCGGATCGCCGGCACTTTGCGCGAGCTGTGGCTGTAGGGCGCGCAGCCTTCAGTGGCCCAGCATGTACACCGTGAAGCCGATCACCATACGTTGGCTCGAACGTCTTACAGTTGAAGCGTCCCTAAGCTTCACTCCCACGGAGAACCCCGCTTTCCCCGGCGGGGTTTTCGCTCTTGCGCGCTGCATCAGCTCACCTGCAATTTCAAGCCCCTCTTTGCCGTTGACCCGACGATGCCTTCCACGCACTTTTCCGGCGGGCAGGGTTTTGAGGAAAAATGATGCCGAAAACCCTAGTGCAATTCAGAGCGCAGAACCTTCGTTTGCTTGAGCAGCTTTGTCCCGACGATCCCGCCTACATTAAAGCCTGGCTGAAGCAATTCGATGAGCAGAACGGAATCCTGGCCGAGCTTCATGCGAAGCCCGGCAAGACCCGAGGTGCTTCCGCCCGGAAGGCTGCATCTTCCGGTCGGATCAGATCATCTCGCGCTTCGGTCCACTCGGTTTCGTAGAGCAAGCGCCGCGCATGTCAGGCAGCGCGGCGCTTCTTCCGAGAACCCGCAGACTTCGCTTTCGGTTTGTCGGAGCACACCTTCGACGCGCGCGCCACTGCGTCGAGTGATGCGGCGAGGATCTCGCGTTGGGCTTCGAGCCAGTGCCTTTCGGCATGGCCATGCTCGGCCCCGCCGTTCATCCAAAGCTGGTAAGCACGTTCGCGGATCGCTTGTTCCAGATCTGACATCGCTATCCCCTCCAATTTGGAGCGGCATCCTGAGCGTGGCCGGTTAACAAGCTATCAAGCGATCGACGTTCCGTCCGTGGAACACGCAGCGCGTCAATTCGCGAGCCCAACACCACACAGCGAGCTGATTGGCGATACGCACGATCCTCGCAGCTCGATCATGAACGTCACGACGAGCGACGCTCTTCGACACAAGTCACGGCGCCAAGGCGCTCACCGAACGTCCGCGGCTTTCCTGGTCTCACCAATCGAGACTGGCTTGTTGAGAAAATACTCGCGGTTGCCGGTCGCTGCTTCCGCATATTGGTCGATCGCCACGATGATCGCCTGGACGTGCGCATAGCACCAACCTTCCCGCGTCGCCTTGCGGCGAACGTCCTCGAGCGCGGTCAGGAAGGGCGACAGTTCTCTCTCGTCGTCGAACCAGCGCCTGCTCACCATGTCCTCCCCCCGAGCACCCTGCCCTTGGTCTGGCGCGGCTGCGCCGCCTTCAGCGCGTCGCGCTGCGCGCAGAGGCTTTCGACCTTCGCCTCCATCCGCAACAGCAGCGCTTCGGCCGAGGCCGTCCCCAGACCTGCGCGCTGGAGCTGGAGGATCTCCTTCCTCTGCTGTCCCATCTGGATGCGCATCCGTTCGATCTCCCGCCTGAGATAGTCCAGGTCCGGCATGTTCCGCCTCGCGATTTTGAATATGGGCACATGAGAACAAAAACGGAACGAAGAGTCGAGTCCGACGTTGGGCGGACGACGGAATAGGAGATGTGCAATGGCCGACAACATCCAGAAGGACCCGAAAGACTGGGTTTCCGGCGACGATCCGATGACCGGCGCCCAGGAGTCCGACCTTAAGACCCTCGCCGAGCAGGCCCACGAGCAGCCGCCTGAGGACGAGCTGACCAAGGCGGAGGCGTCCGAGTTGATCGACAAGATGCGGCAAAAGGCCGGGCTGGAGGAGTGAGCCGTAGAATTGCGGGAACCCGGCTCCGTGTGTATGCAAACGAAATTAGGAATCGAAAATGCCTTATTTCATTTGCGCCCGCGACGGAGCCGGCCAGATCATCTTGAAGCGTGACACCAAGGAAGCGGCCGAGAAGAAGGCCGCCGAGCTCCGCGACATGGGCTATTTCGAAGTCGAGATCATCGCGAAGGGTATCGAGAAGGCGGCGTAGGAACGTGCGCGCCGGCGGCCGCGTTGGCCGTGCATGACCAAAGCATCGCTCCAGCACCAAGCCGACCGCGCCGAAGCCCTCGCTGCCCAGACGGCGGATGGCGAAATCAGAGAAGCTCTGTTGAAGGCTGCGGAGGAATACCGAGCGCAGTTGAAGAACGTAGACGACGAGGCGGAGCCGATGTGAGGTTCGGCCTTCCGAACAGCGAACGCTTGCACGTGATCTAGGCGGCAGCTTGAGCGCGCGCCTCATCCTTCGAGACGCCCGCTTTCAGCGGGCTCCTCAGGATGAGGCTAATGGGCATTAGCGCCCGTTGATGCTGCCCCCGCGCACTCGTCCTCATCCTGAGAGCCCGCCGACGGCGGGCGTCTCGAAGGATGGCCACAGCGTGCTCTTTAATGTCTTCACCGTTTGATCCGCGCGCCTGAAAGCGCATGGCGCCCCTGCCCGCACTGACAGTCCAGCTTTTCGCTCCAGGCGCGACCAGATGATTTTCGCATACGAAGCCGACGCCGAAGCAGGAGGCAATCCGGCTTCATCAAAACAGGTCGCCGACGAACTTCATAATGCTGACGATCAGGCCGGAGAGACATGCCGCGGTGCCGAGATCGGCCAGGTACAGCAACGCGTGACGTTCGTCCTCACTCAGTTCTGCCAGCGCCTTGCGCATCTTCCCTCTCCATGGCCTCGACGAGCTCTCCGTCATCGAGAACATTCAGCAGATTGTTGATCGTCTCGTTGCAATCGCGCGATCCTGGCTCGACGTAAGTTGCGAGAATGACCGGTGCTTGTTCGACGGCTTCTCACGCGCGATCCGCATACCTGGTACGCCACTCACTCCGTAAAGCAGAACGCGATCAGGAACGACACGTTCCTTTGCTCAGTCCCTGAACAAGTTCGCGCGCGACAACCTTTCGTAATTGATGTCGCGACACTCGAGGTCAGCGTGCTCGGCTGACCCAGGTCGCCTGCGGCTTGCTGGTGAAGGTATTCCACGCGAAGCAGCGCGATTTAGACCGGGGCGACAACCTCACCGTCATGTCTCGACCACCCTGACGTGGAGGAACGAGTCCGCCCAAACGGAATTCACCAAGCGGTGCCGGCGTTCTCCCCTGTATGCCGACACCGACAGCCCCGTGGCGTCGCCGCTGCGGGGCTCTCCTTTAGGAGGCCATCATGAGTGACCGCACAGGCAACGAACCCGCACCCCTGGTGCTTTTCGGCTTAGCCATCCTCCCGATCATCGCGGTGCTGGCGTGGTTCGCGTTCTGACGATAGTGACGATGCCGACGCACGCTTCGGCTCGGTAAGGTCGCAAACAATACGGCGGCGGCGCTAGATCCATCGCACCTGCTTGCTGCACGGGACGCCCGGGTTTGCATCTTGTTTTCAAGCACATCGTCTCTATCTGTCTCGCATGGAATTATCCGACATTCAGGACTTTGCGATCCAGGCCCGCATCGCGGCGGTCCTTGGCGCGACCGAGTTTGACCGCGTCTTCACCGGGATTCATTTTGCCGAGGTCGAAGGGCCGCTGCTGTACGTCTACGCCAAAGACGAAGCCGCCGCCGCCGCGATCGAGGAGGACTTCGCCCTGCTCATCGGAGACATTGCCGGCCGCATCTTGAAGCAGGACATCGAAGTGGTGGTCGTGCTGCCGAAGGTCTTGCAGTAGCGATTTGGTTCGGCGGTTGTGGCACGGTTCGCTAGCCGGGTGTCCGATATCATTCAGCTTCTGTAAGTTGCCGCTCAGCCCTCCACCCAAAACGCGAGACGGTGGGATGGCGGATGGAAAACTTAGCCTCCTTTTCATGGAGGCCGTGGCTCATCTCCTCATCAAGCTCGCCTCGCAAACCGGTGGCTTGAATGAAAACTGCACTTGTCTTTGGCGCAACCGGCTTCATCGGCTCGCATTTGCTGCGCGACCTCTTGGACAGTCCCGACTATTCACGGGTTGTGGCAGTGGCCCGCAAGCCGCTGGCGGCGAGCCATCCGAAGCTCACGGTGCTGATCGGCGATCTCGCGTCCCTGCCTGCACTCAAGCCGCAATTGGTCGCGGACGAGATCTTCATCGCGCTCGGAACGACGCGCAAGCACACACCCGACGAGGCCGAGTACTACAAGATCGATCATGATTATCCGCTGTTGGCAGCCGAGATCGCCAGGGCGAACGGCGCGCGGTCGGTGTTTCTGGTCACGGCCGTTGGCGCCAATGCCGGGTCTGGCGTGTTCTATCTCAGGACCAAGGGCGAGGTGGAGCGGGACATTCTCTCGCTCGATTTCGAGCACACGCATATTTTCCGCCCGTCGATGATCCTCGGCGAGCGCGACGAGGACCGGCCGCGTGAACGCCTCATCATCGCGATATGGGGCGTACTCAATCCGCTGCTCGTTGGCCCGGCCGATCGCTATCGCGGGCTCGCCGGGAACGACATCGCGCACGCCATCGCCAAAGCCGCGCGGCATCAAACGGAGAGGGTGCGGATCTATCATTGGAGGGAGATGGCGATACTGCTTCGAACGTGATGCAGTCCGAGCCGGACCGGCATCCCCTTCACGCAACGTTTGCCTCGGCCCCCTGCCCCTCCTTCCCATTTCCTGCTATCTCTCCCTCCCGCCGGCCCCGCCGCCCCAAAAACCCTCCACCCCCAGGGAGCAACAACCATGCGATACCTCCACACCATGCTGCGCGTGCGCAATCTCGATGTCGCGCTGAAGTTTTACCAGGATGCGCTGGGGTTGAAGGAGGTGCGGCGGATCGAGAACGACAAGGGGCGCTTCACGCTGGTGTTCCTGTGCTCGGCGGACGATCTCGAGGCGCTGAAGAAGCAGCCGCAGACGCGCGGCGCGCCGCTGGTCGAGCTGACCTGGAATTGGGACGAGGAGACGTATGGCGAGGACCGCTTCTTCGGCCATCTCGCCTATGAGGTCGACGACATCTACGCCACCTGCGAGAAGCTGCAAAAGGCCGGCGTCACCATCAACCGGCCGCCGCGCGACGGCAACATGGCTTTCGTGCGCTCGCCCGATCTGCACTCGATCGAGCTGTTGCAGAAGGGCGATCCGAAGCCGCCGCAGGAGCCGTGGGCCTCGATGCCCAACACCGGCCATTGGTAAGGCTCGCGTCAGGAACAAGGCCCCTCGCCCGACGTTCTCCTTTCACGAAACCGATTGGAGGAGGATGCGATGGCGAGAGGGCTGTTGCTGTGGATGCTTGGCGTGCCGATCCCCGTGATCATTCTGTTGTGGCTGTTCTTCGGCCGCTGAGCGTCGTGTTGGATTTGCAAATGAAAGCTCCGCCCCGGGCGGAGCTTTTTGCTTGAGTGCTTTTTTGCATGAGAGCCTCGGCGCAAGCGCCGTCGCTGATTTCGCGAAATTCCGCTATCACGCGCGGCCAGCGATACGCGGGAGACGCTTCATGCCTGACACCAAGCTGACGATCTGGGGCCGCGCCAATTCGGTCAACGTGCAGAAGGTGCTGTGGTGCCTCACCGAGCTCGGGCTCGCTTACGAGCGCATCGATGCCGGCATGCAATACGGCAAGACCCGCGAGGCCGAGTATCTCGCGATGAATCCCAATGCGCGGATCCCGACGCTGGTCGAGGGCGACTTCGTGCTGTGGGAGTCCAACTCGATCATGCGCTATCTCTGCCTCGCGCATGGAAGCGGCACGCCGATCTATCCGGAGACGCCGAAGCAGCGCGCCAGCGTCGACCGCTGGCTCGACTGGACGCTGTCGGCGGTGCAGCCGGTCGATCGTCCGGTGTTCTGGGGCATCGTGCGCACCGCGCCCGCCGAGCGCGACATGCTTCAGGTGCAGCGCGATGCCGATGCCGCCGCCGAGGTCTGGGCCATCGCCGACCGCCTGCTCTCCTCGCGCCGCTTCATCGATGGCGATGCGTTCACGCTTGCCGACATCGCGATCGGCTCCTATGCGCGGCGCTGGCTCGGCGTCGAAGGCATCAGCCGGCCGGCGCAGCCGCACCTCACGCGCTGGCTCGCCGAGCTCGGCAAACGGCCAGGATTTGCAGAGTTCGTCGCACCGCCGATGTCGTGACCGGCCATCAGGGGGACCACTCGGCGGCCTCTTTCGACGATGCCATCATACCCCTGTTTTGCCCGACGCCTCAAGTTTTGCTTCGCCGAATCCTAAGCAGGTAAATCCTCAGCATTTGCCGTGACTTGGCTACTGTGCATGGGGTTGTTTTCGCGGTCTTGTTCTGGTTGGCAGGATCTTTTCGGAAATCCGCTTGCACGAAGCTCGGCCCTGCGGATCCGCCTCCCGCCTAGCGCCAGCCGCGCTCGACCAGCAGCACCACCATGATCAGCACCAGCGTCACCGCGGCCGTGGCGAGCCGGGCAGGCCAGCTCAGGCTGCGGCCAATCCACCACAGCAGCGCGCAGTACATCAGCACGGGAACGAGGATGTCGAGCCGCAAGAGGTCCTGCGTCATGATCCCTCAACGCCGGATGGCGGTGTCGATGCTGATCGAGCCGCCGACCTTCACGCAGGTCCCGGTGCCCTCGACCATGACGAAGCGTGCGCCATAGGAGGCACAGGACCCTGCCCCGGCCTTGCCGACCGTCCCCTTCAGCGGCAGCGCCTTTCCGATCTCCTTGCCTGTCTGCGGCCGTTCGGCCGGCGGCAGCCGCAGGCTCTCGGCCGCGGTCGCGGACGTCGTTAGTATCGAGAGCAGGATCAGGAGCGGCATACGCATCGCCGCCTTGTAACCCGGACGCGCCTCACGCGCCATCCGCGCCGCTGCGGCGCGACGTCAGAGGAACTTGATGCCGGCGGACTTGCCGCGGCGCCAGACCACCTGGCAGCTCCGCCCGGTGCGCGCATCGCGGGCGAAGGCCAGGCGGATCACGCCGGGAAGCTGGCTCGCATCCTCGTCCATGGTGATCTTGGCGCCCGAATCCGAGATGTCCTGGACCAGGCAATGCCGCGCCGCGAATCCGCCGTCGAGCGTGATCCAGGCGTGCTGCGACAGCAGCTTGCGCGCTGCGCGCTTCTTTGGCGGTGGCATTGGAAAATCTCCTCCCCCAGCGCTACTCAGGGAACCCTAACAAACCGTTGAATTCGCCGCCCGATCGTCCCCGGGGCCGGCGCTATCCACCGGAGCCAAAAGACCGTTCCCGAACGGCTTGCCGGGAAGCGCAAAGGCCACTATACGTTCGCCCGCTGCAAGCCGCCGGGCCCTGTTCGGCCGGCCAGCGGCCGTGCCGCGGAGAGCGGTTTGGCCCTGCGTTTGCTCCCTTCGTCTATCGGTTAGGACGCCACCCTTTCACGGTGGAGAGAGCGGTTCGATTCCGCTAGGGAGCGCCAGCCGTTCGAAACAGTTCCCCGCCGATGACCCCGAGCACCAGCCTTGCGCCACCTTGCGACAGGTGGATCGTATCGGTGGCAATCACCTCCCGCTCCGGCGTACGCACCAAACATTCTTGCCTGATGTCGCAGAGAACCTTGCGCAGCGAGACGTAGCCGATCCCGGCCGATCTAGCGAAGCCGGCCATCAGCTCGTCCTCTGCGGGACCGGAGACGCCGGAGCCGAGTCGGTCCGGGAGTTCATGCGAGAAGCGGTAGTGGTTGATGATCGCGTGCGGCAGCGTGCGCTTCCAGACCGGCGGCGGCCCGACGATCACCACGCGCAAGACGCCGGCGTTTCGCAGCGCGGTGACGGTGCCGCCGAGTTTCTTCAGGTCGTTGTCGAAGCCCCACATCGCATGCAGCACGACGATATCGGGCCGGGCCGCTGCGATCAGGCCAAAGGCCTTGCCGTTGCTGGCGGTGCAGCCGGCGTTCGGCCCGGCATCGAGAATCGGCGCACAGCCGGGCGCGGTGAAGCGGCCGACACGGAACGAGGCGTGTTCTGCGGCTTGCGCGAGCGCCGGATAGAGCGCTGCCGAATTCGAATCGCCCCACAGCACCAGCAGTGGCCCGTCGCCGGGCCCGATGCAGCCCGCGTCGAAACCGCTGCCGGGCGCTTCGAGAAAGCAGCGATCCCGGAAGGCGGGATTGTCGTCCGTGCTCACGCTCGCGACCGCCTGCAGCTCTTGCGGGAAGCGCCACGGGACGCCCGCCGAGAGGACGATGGCCGCGCCGATCACGCCGACCGAGCAGAGCGCAATCGACAGGGACTGCACCAAATTGCCACGATTGCGCATCGGCAATTCGATGAAGCGGAAGGTCAGGATCGACAGCACGGTTGCAGTGAGGATCGCGCCCCAGATCTCGAGGAAATTCGGCACCCCGTGCCTGATGATCCCGAGATAGGTCAGGAGCGGCCAGTGCCAGAGATAGAGCGGATAGCTGATCAGACCGAGCAGCACGGCGGGCCGGCTCGACAGCAGCAGACGGTTCGTCACGGCGTTCGGCGATACGATCACGAGCGCGGCGCCGACGACCGGTAGGAGAGCCAGCAACCCCGGAAAAGGCATCGCGCGATCGAACAGCAGCGCGGACGCTGCGATGGCGCCAAGGCCGATTCCGCCGAGCAGATGGCCGCCGCTCTTCCTGACCAGATTGGCCTCCGCCAGCAGCCCGCCGATCAACAGCTCCCAGGCCCGCGGCACCGGCGCATAGAAGGCCCAGTCCGGGTACCTCACCACCAGCACCGCACTGGCGGCGAGCGACAGCACGATCGCGCCGAGAATGTACAGCCGGCGGCGGGGCGAGCGCGTCATGAGGCCGAGCGCCAACGGCCAGAAAATGTAGAACTGCTCCTCGACGCCCAGCGACCAGAGATGCAGCAGCGGATTTTCCGCGGCCAGCGGCGCGAAATAGCCGAGCTGCCCGAGCTGGAACAGGTTGGAGGCGAACAGCACGCTGGCGACGACGTTCTCGCCCAGCAGGCGAAACTGCGGCGGCAGCAGGATGACCCAGCCGATCGCAGCGGTGACCAGCAAGACCACGATCAGGGCCGGAAAGATGCGCCTGATCCGGCGGGCATAGAATGTCGAGATCGGCATCCCGCCAGGGCTCAGCAGGATGCGGGTGATCAGGAAGCCGGAGATGACGAAGAAGACGTCGACGCCGACGAACCCGCCGGGAAGCATCCAGGGGTGCGCGTGATACAAGACCACCAGCAGGATCGAGACGGCCCGGAGTCCATCGATGTCCGGCCGGTAATTCTCGGAGGGCGTCATTGGACGTGACGTAGCGGCATTCGCCCTGCGACACAATCGGATGCAAACTAGCAACGCCTCGAAATGTTGAGGTCAGGACCGGCCGATTTCGCTGGGCCGCATGAACCTCCCCGCCCCCGGGCGCCGACCAATGCTCGATCGGAACCGGTGCAGGTCGATGGAGCAGCGCGAGACCATTTCGGAAGAGCAGTCCGGCGTTGCCTTGCCGACGCTACCGCCATGGATGCGCCCGGCGGCGCCCTACGCGCCGGACCGGCGTGCGAGGATGCTGGAGCATATGGCGCGCACCAGAACGCAGCCCCAAGCCATCGCGGCACAGCCGCCGGCCCAGTCGTCACGCGCTGCCGTCATGGCCATTCTCGGTGACGCCTTCGGCTACGCTGTCCTGTTCGCCATCATCGCGCTGCTCTTCCAGTCCCGCGTTCCCCTCTATGTCGGCGCGTTTGTTTTCTTGGCCGACGGCCCTCGCATCGAAAGCGCGCTCGGCGCAATCGGCATCAGGTTCGAGCCCGATACGATCGGACCCGATATCATCAAGAGCTCCGTGTTCTGGTTCGGCTGGATCGCGCTGCTCGTGTCGATCAGAGACGCCGTCCCTGCCTGGCTCGCCATGGATGCCCCCGATCTTGTCATGGTCGGCCATCGGCGGCATCGCCGTCGCGCTCGGCATTTTCGATGCACTTGCAGCCTTGGCGCTCCGGCGCACAAGACCGTGGTTCGGATTGACGATCAGCCCGGACGGCCTGATCTGGACGACGGTCAAGTTCGCCATCGTCGTCGGCGTCCTGGCGCTGCTGGTGCTGCTCGGGGCGGCCTGAAAGCAGCGGTCCGGCTCGCGATGACGACGTTGTGACCCCGCGCCACGGGTTGTTTCGTCACACCTCGTCCGCACATTTACCGGAAATTTACCCCTGCTCATCGGCGACGGTATCATTTGCTTAGAGTTTCACCGCTACCGTGGAATTACGGAATCACCCGAAACCTCCGATTGGCGTTCATGTCTGTTGCAGAGTTCCTCAGGCAGCGTGCAGTGGAGGTAACCGTGAGCGGCAGCTACTCGCTGCCGCGCTGGTACGATTGTGAGGGCAAGCTCCGCAACTTCGCCTGCCGCACCAAGCGCGTCTCGCCCTTCCGCATGATCGTGGACGTGCCCGTCGTCGGCACGGTCGGCGAGCGCCTCACCTCTTACTTCCAGGATTTCGGCGAATTCCAATGCACGATCAGCGCGACGCTGAAATCGGGCTTCCTGATGGAGCTGGACATGACGCGGGCGCGGCGCGCCTGGATGTCGGAAAAGCTGACCTGGCTCGAGAAGAAGCAGAAGGACGCTAGCGTCCAGGAATTGCGGCATGACGCGCGCTTCGTACCGCAGGTCTCGCACACATTCCTGACGCTCGCCGACGGCAGCACCCACCCGTGCTTCATCATCGACGTCTCCACGGCCGGCGTTGCGATCTCCTGCGAATACGATCCGCCGGTCGGAACCCCGCTTGCGGTCGGCGCCTGCGTCGGTCGCGTGATCCGCAAGTTCGACCATGGTTTCGCGGTCAAGTTCGCCGAAAAGCAGTCGCGGGACGATCTCGTCCGCCTGGTCGTCCGGCCGCCCATGCTTCAGTCGGCCTGACCCTTCCGCATCGCTGCCCTATAGCGGCCCCATTGCCGGGTCAGCTTTTGCCCCTGCAGACTTGCGATCGGGGGACCGAATGGCAGTCGACAAGACCACAGTTGATAAGATCACCTGGGACAGGGTCGGCCGGGTCACCGAGCCCGGACGCTACATCTACACCTTCGGTTGGCTCACCATTACCGCCGACGACCTCGAGATCTGGAAGCAATATCCGCAGGCCGCGTTCACGCTCCTGCAGGATCCCGAACCGCACGAGGCCGTCGGCGAGGAATTCCATCTCGGAGCCTTCGATATCGCCCCCGGCGGACCATCGCCGTTCACCACCCACTGAGCGCACGGCCGCAGGGAACGTGTGGCATGGGCTGTGCTTTATCACCGCCATGATGCACATCCCCGCCGTCGACCAAGCCGTACTGCTCCTGCTCATAGTGCTGTGCCTGGGGACGTGTCTCGTACGCGTCTTCTGGCAGATCGAGCAGGCGCGGACCCGCCGGACCGCATCCACTCGCACACGGTCCACAATGAAGCGTGATTAGGCCGTTCGAGATGGCTGCTGGCCGTCCGGACCGTAAGTCCCGGTTTCTGGCCCCATCTGAGCCAGCCGACTGCACCGGGACTGAAGAATCTCCGTACATTCTATTGATGCGGCTTATGAAACGCGCTTCCAACGAAGCGGGGGATGACTCTTGCCATCGAAGGCGAATTGGTGATGGCATGCAATTGATTGCGCTCTTGTTCTACATTTGGCAGCCCTGATGAATGCCAGCTGTTGCGCTCATTAAGCGAGGCGACAGCATCCGCATGACACATGGTCGCATCGGTAGACGTAGATTAGCGGATCAAGGGAACCTATTTTCGGCGCCGATGTACCTGATTGAAGCGTTACCCACCGTCATCGGAACTGCCGCCATCGCCCCGGCGCTGCTGATATTGTGGCTCGTCATCGCTGCCGAGGAGCGCCCTGGCCCGCCCGCGCAGGTTTGGACCGCCTTCCTGCTTGGAGCTGCCAGCATTTCGCTCTTGGGCATCGCCCGCGCCCCCTTCGCCAAGATGGTTGCAGCGCCCGACGACCCCTGGGCGGCGCTCGCCATGCATTCGGTCTTCGGCGTCGCCCTGCCGGAGGAAGCCGTCAAGGTGATCGCCATCGTCCTGATCTCCTCGACCAAGCGGCGGACCTTTGCCAATCCGATGGACACCGTGGTCTATGGCGCGGCCGTCGGCCTCGGCTTCGCCGCCTACGAAAACCTCGCTTACCTCGTGCATCATGCCGACATGTGGCGCTCGCTAGCGGCCCTGCGCAGCGTGCTGACGGTGCCGTTCCACGGCGCGCTCGGCATCATCGCCGGCGCCTACCTCACCATTGCCCGGGCCGGCACCGCGCTGGGCGCCAACCGCCACAATCGCGATTGGGCCCGCCTGTCCAGCCGCCTGCTGATCTTCGCGGGCCCGCTCGCCCTACATTCGGCGTTCGACTTCCCGCTGCTGACGCTTCAGCGCATGCCGGATCTCGACCCGACGCTCCGGATGTGGCTGGGCGCGGCGAGCCTGTTGATCGGCTTCAGCTCGATCGCCTTCGCCATTCGCCTCGTCCGGCGCGTCGCGCGCCATCACGCGCCCCGGACCGACGTCGCCCGCGAGCGACTCAGTCAGTTGCGCAGGATGTGGGCGCTGCTGCTCGCCGGCGGCGGCGTCAGCTTTCTCGGCCTCGCCTTCGTGCTGACCTCGATCCATCACTGGCTGATCAATCCCGAGCGCAACCTCACGCTGGCGCTGATCCCGATCGGCTTCGTCTCTATCCTGCTCGGCCTTGCGCTTCTTATTGTCACGACGGCGATCTATATTCTGGGCCGCAACCGCATCCGCACCAGTGCCGAAGGTTTTTCGTCGGCGCCCGGCAGCAGTTGATCCTCCGCATGGCAAGCGCGCCATGGGCCGACCAGATTGGACGTAGTCTTCTCGATCCGGAGCCAGACCATGACATCGCCCGAGGAATTTTCCCGCCTGCAATCCAAGATGAGCCAGGCGGTCAAGGCGCATTGGAAGGCCTTTCTGTTCGAAGGCATCCTGCTCGCCGTCCTCGGCATTGCCGCGCTGATCCTGCCGCCGCTCGCCAGTCTTGCAACGGCGATCTTCCTCGGCTGGATGTTCCTGATCAGCGGCATCGGCGGACTGATCGTGACCTATTGGGCGCGCAGCACGCCGGGCTTCTGGTGGTCGCTGATCTCCGCTGCGCTCGCGGTGCTCGCCGGCGGAATTCTGCTGGCCCGACCGATACAGGCGGTCCTGACGCTGACCATCGTGCTCGCCGCCTATTTCCTTGCCGAAGGCATCGCCACCATCATGTACGCGCTGGAGCATCGCCGCCAGCTGAGCAGCCGGTGGTCGTGGCTTCTGATCTCGGGCCTCGTCGATATCGCGATCTCGTTCCTGGTGATCGCGGGCCTGCCGAGCTCCGCGGAATGGGCAATCGGCGTCCTCGTCGGTATCAACCTGCTGTTCGGCGGCGCGACCCTGATCGGCATGGCTTTGGCGGCGCGCAAAAGCAACACCTGAGACCGCTCGTCGCCTCTCAAGCGGTTTGGGGGGTGACAAGGCGTCAACGGCACGCTATATGCGCTACCATGATCACCGTCGCCACCAGCTATTTTTGGTACTTTAGCTACGACAGCTTGCTGGCGGCAGGAGGATCGCGCTCAATCTGAAAATTGAAGCAGACGTCCAAACAAGCCGCCAGACCTGGCGGCTTTTTTGTTGCCGGCAGGTTCGAAACAAACAGGAGCCCGCCGTGCTGAGCACGACAGACGATCTTCGTATCCGCGAACTGAAAGAGCTGAGCACGCCGGAAGAGGTGATGCGCGAAGTCCCGCGTACGCTTACCGCGACACGCGTGGTGATGGCGGCGCGCAACGCCATCCACGCCATCCTCACCGGCCAGGACGACCGCCTGCTGGTCGTGGTGGGCCCGTGCTCGGTGCACGATCCCAAGGCCGCGCTCGACTACGCCGAGCGCCTGGCAAAACTGCGCGAGGACCTGGCCGACCAGCTCGAGATCGTGATGCGGGTCTATTTCGAGAAGCCGCGTACCACGGTCGGCTGGAAGGGCCTGATCAACGATCCCCATCTCGACGGCAGCTTCGACATCAACAAGGGCTTGCGGCTCGCGCGCAATGTGCTCTCGGCCGTGAACAATCTCGGCCTGCCGGCCGGCACCGAATTCCTTGATATGACCACGCCGCAATACATCGCGGACCTCGTGTCATGGGCCGCGATCGGCGCGCGCACGACCGAGAGCCAGATCCATCGCGAGCTGGCGTCGGGCCTGTCCTGCCCGGTCGGCTTCAAGAACGGCACCGACGGCAATGTGCGGATCGCGGCGGACGCCGTGAAGTCGGCCTCGCATCCGCATCATTTCATGGCGGTGACCAAGCTTGGCCGTTCGGCGATTGCCTCCACCGCTGGCAACGAGGACTGCCACATCATCCTGCGCGGCGGCAGCAAGCCGAACTACGACGCAGCGAGCGTTGCGGCGGCGTGCAACGAGCTGACCAAGTCTGGCGTCGCGCCGCTCGTGATGGTCGATGCAAGCCATGCCAATTCGAGCAAGAAGCCGGAGAACCAGCCGAAGGTGATGACCGACATTTCCGGTCAGATCGCCGGAGGCGAGAGCCGCATCATGGGCGTGATGATCGAGAGCAATCTCATCGCCGGCAGGCAGGACGTGGTGCCGGGCAAGCTTCTCACCTATGGGCAGAGCATCACCGACGGCTGCATCGACTGGGCAACGACGGCGACAACGCTCGAGCAGCTCGCCGACGCGGTCGAGATCCGCCGCAACAGCCAGCGCGCAGGGCTGCACGAGCGATCGGCCTAGCTGAAGTCATTGCGGGCGGGGCGACGCTGTCGCGCCCGTCCGCATTGTCACCGCCTAGCAGCCGCGGCAGATGCTCTTGATCTTGCGATCGAGCTCGGCATCTTCCTTGTTCGCAGGCGTGTTCGGATTGCTCAAATTCTTCTCGCTCGGCACGTCGGCCGCACGCGGCTGGCGGTGACCGACGGGCGCCGGCCACGCCGTTCCGGAGCTCGCGCCGCCGGACGTCGATCCCTTGGAGCCGCCGGTCTGCGCAATCGCCGCGCCGCCGAGCAAGATCACGAGCGATGCAGCCACCATGATCTTTTTCATGTCCGCTTCTCCATTCTCAAACTGGCGTCCGCTCCAGCACCGCTCAGGTTTCGGGCGGATAGAGATGAACGTCGCCGCAATAGTCCACGATACGATAGCGCGTTTCGGCTCCCGCTTCACGCGTATCGGCTGCGGTATTTTGTGTCACTGACACATAATTCGGCCCGACCGGCGACTTGCCGGCGCCGCCGGGAATATCGATGACATAGTCGGGCTGACACAGCCCCGATACCCGCCCGCGCAACTGCTGCATCAAATCCTGTCCTTCGGCCAGCGTCGTTCGCAAATGCGCGGTGCCCGGCGCGAGATCGCCGTGATGGAGGTAATAAGGCTTGATCCGGCATTCGACGAAAGCTCGCATCAAATCCGACAGAGCGGCGACATTGTCATTGACGCCGCGCAAGAGCACGGACTGGCTCACCATGGGAATGCCGGCGTCGACGAGCCGCGCGCAGGCGGCACGCGCTGCTCCGGTCAGCTCCCGCGCGTGGTTGGCGTGCAGTGCGACCCAGGTGGTGGCGCCCTCGACCTTGAGCGCGGCGACCATCTCGTCGCTCACGCGGGCGGGATCGGCCACGGGAACGCGGGTGTGAAGACGAATGATCTTGACGTGATCGATTGCCGCCAAATCCGCCATGATCTCGCTCATGCGCCGGGGCGAGAGCATCAGCGGATCGCCGCCGGTGAGGATCACTTCCCATATTTCGTCGTGGGCGCGGATGTAGTCGATCGCCGCGCGATAGGCGCTGTCCGAGAGCGCGTTGTCCTTGCCGGGCCCGACCATCTCGCGGCGGAAGCAGAAACGGCAATAGACCGCGCAGACGTGAACGAGCTTGAACAGCACGCGATCGGGATAGCGATGCACGATACCTGGAACCGGCGAGTGCGGATGATCGCCGATCGGATCGGCATTTTCGCCCGGCTGCATGTCGAGCTCGGCCGCGGTCGGAACGAACTGCCGCGCGATGGGATCCTCGGGATCGGTCGCATCGATCAGCTCGATGAGATCAGGTGTGATCGCCACCGCATAGCGCGCGGCAACGCGTTCGAGCGCGGGCAGCGCAGCGGCGGGCGCCAGGCCTTCCGCCACGAGCTCGGCCGGCTCGCGCAATGTCCGTGCAAGATTGGTCTTCGTCATCTCTCACCTGCAGGCGGCGTCCACACCACCTGATCAATTCGCGCTGCGCCGCTCGCCAGCATCACCAGGCGGTCGAAGCCGAGCGCGACACCGCTCGCCTCCGGCATGGCGGCAACGGCGGCCAGAAAATCCTCGTCGAGTGGATAGGCCTCGCCGTAGCGGCGCTGCTTTTCCGCCATCGATTCCGTGAAGCGCTTGCGCTGCTCCTCGGCATCGGTGAGCTCGCCAAAGCCGTTGGCAAGCTCGACGCCACAGGCATAGACCTCGAACCGTTCCGCAACCCGCGCATCGTCCGCCTTGACCCGCGCCAGCGCCGCCTCTGGCGATGGATATTCGAACAGGATGGTCAAACGCCCCTGCCCCAGATGCGGCTCGACATGCTCGACCAGGACCTTGCTGAAGATGTCCGACCAGGTGTCGTCCTCGGCCACACGGACCTTCCCTCCGGCCGCTTGGGCAAGCGCGGCACGGTTACCCTCGCCGCCCGAGATTGTCGACAAGAGATCGATGCCGGCGAACCGCTCGAAGGCGCCCCCGACCGTGACAAGCTCGGGCTCGGCAAAGGGGTCGGCGGTCCGGCCTCGGAACGAGAAAGTTCCGATTCCGGTCGCCTGCGCAGCCTGGACGATCACCGCAACGGTGTCGTTCATGATGGCGTCATAGGGAGCGCCGGCCCGGTACCATTCCAGCATGGTGAATTCGGGCAGATGCAGGTCGCCCCGCTCACGGTCCCGAAACACCCGGGCGAACTCGAAAATCCGCGCCTCACCCGCCGCCAGCAGCTTCTTGCAGGCGAATTCGGGCGAGGTTCGCAAATATCGGCTGGCGCGGCTGCCGTCCGGCCGCATGATGTCGGTCCTGGGGGCATGCAGATGGGTCTCATTGCCCGGGGAGATCTGGAGGATTGAGGTTTCGACCTCGACGAAGCCCCGTTCGACGAAAAAGCCCCGCAAGGCCGCGGTAATGGCCCCCCTCGCCTGGAGGAAGGGCCGCCGATCGAGGTGCCGCTCGGGCGACCAGAACGGCGACATCGGCTTGTCCCCAACCATTACCCGACCGCCCCTTGGGACAGCAAAATGCTGGCATCCAACGGCAAAATCAGTATGTTGCGGCCCGAAACGGGCGCCGAGGTCCGATTTGAGGCCCCAAGTCCCCCATCGATTTGACCACGTCCTGGCCGGTGCCGGGCCAAGCAAGCAGGAAATACAGCTTTGAGAGTCATCGCCAGTTCTATTCGCAAGGGCAACGTGATCGAGCAAGACGGCAAGCTTTATGTCGTCGTGAGCGCCGAGAACATCCATCCCGGCAAGGGCACCCCGGTCAGCCAGATCGAAATGCGCCGAATCTCGGACGGGGTAAAGATCTCCGAGCGCTACAAGACCACCGACCAGGTCGAAAAGGCCACGATCGAAGAGCGCAACTACACCTTCCTGTATGAAGATGGCGACGGCTACCACTTCATGAACCCCGAGACCTATGACCAGGTCCAGGTTCCCAAGGACGTCGTCGGCGACGCGGCCGCGTATCTTCAGCCGGACATGACGGTCAAACTGTCGATGCACGACACCAACCCGGTGTCGATCGCACTGCCGCAGCGCGTGACGCTGGAAGTGGTCGAGACCGAGCCCGTGACCAAGGGCCAGACCGCCTCCTCCTCCTACAAGCCCGCGGTGCTCTCCAACGGCGTGCGCACCACGGTGCCGCCGCACATCTCGGTCGGCACCCGCATCGTGGTGATGACCGAAGACGGTTCCTACTCCGAGCGCGCCAAGGACTGACGGGGAACAGAGCGATCGCAACAGGTGCCGCCGGGGGGCGAGACAGTGGTTGGGAAACATTTCCGCTTCGTCTCGCATCTTCTGGCGTTGCTTTCGTTCATCGCTACACCGCTTGCTGCGGATGAATTTCGCAGCCCATCGCTTACGGCCCTGCGCGTCGATTGGCGCGCAGCGCTCGACCAGCTCCGCACTGAGATCAATAGCCGTCCCCGGATCGCAGGCGACTTCATCTTTGTGCCCCGCCGTTCGGTATCGCGTTACGATCCGCGCGCAATGCCTGCGCTGGTGCAGCTCAACGCAGTCTCCTCGCAATTCTTCAGCGGCATCGCACGCAGCCCCGTGCCCGTGCTGCTGCCGTTCGACGCCGCCGCGTATCTCGAGGCGCAACGCAATGGCGCACCAGCGCCCCCCGCGCTGTCGCGCTACCAAGCCGACTTTAATCCCGTCGACATGTTCGATGCCGGCCCGGCCGGTTACAGCGCGACTTTCTCGCTCGAGCCTGGTGCCGGCGACGGCATGCCGAGCCGCGTATTCACAAGGCCCGTCGAGGTGCAGATCACGGGCTCGGCGCTCGTCTATGACATCGCCGATCCCTTGGGCGGCAAGGGCGAGCCGGTCAAGCCTCTCGCAACAACCTATCCGGACCTGCGCAAGTTCATCCGCGAAGGCTATGTGCGCTATGCCTTCACCCGTTTCGGCGTGGTCTATGTGGTGTCGGTCCAGTGCCTCGATAGCGTCGCAAAGCCGCGGCGGCTCGCCTGCAAAGAAGCCTATCCGGTGGTTGAGCGCTTCCTGAAGGCGCTACGCGTCGCCGGCGGGCAACGGATGCGGCCGCTGATGGATATCGCCTCCAACGTCATCGATCGCCCCACGGCGCGTTCGCCGGATTTCAGCTATCGCCCGAGCGGCGACATCATCCCGAACACCGGCTATCGCAAGCAGGGCGGCCATCCCGACGCGATGGCCTATGCGCAGATCCGCTTTCCGCTCGAGAAGGCGCCGGCCTTCGTGCGCTCGCAATCCTACGGCAAGCGCGACAAGAGCGACGGCCCGACGTCATATCCCTGGCGCGACAATTTCTGCGAATCCCGCAGCTTCGAGGTGTGGCAGTGCGCCGGCGGCTACGGCCACCAGGGCGAGGACATCCGTGCCGCCGCTTGCCCGCCGCCCGGCGAGGGCCGCGAGCCCTGCGATCCCAAACAGCGCGGCGTCGTTGCCGTGCGCGACGCAATCGTGATCCGCGCGACCAAGGACCAAGCCGCGACACTACAAGTCAACAGCCGCACCGAGCACATCCGTTTCCGCTACATGCACATGAACCCGCACGCGATGAACGCCGATGGCCTCGTCAACGGCCGCCTCGTCACCGAAGGCGAGAAGATCGGCGTCGTCTCGAATTATCTCGACCGTCCCGCCGGAACGTCGCTGCACCTGCATTTCGACGTGCAGGTGTTCACCCGCGACGGCTGGATCTGGGTCAACCCCTACGTCACGCTGGTCTCGTCCTATGAGCGTCTGATCCGCGCCCGCGGCCGTGAGGTCGGTCCGGAGATTGCCGTCACGGCGCAGCCTGTGGCACACGCGCTGCCGGACGACGTTATCAAGCCGGACCTGCGCGAAGGATCGAGCGGCGAGGACAATTGACGGCGTGCTCGTTCCAGTGCCGGGCAGCAATGTGTCGTCGCGCACACCGCCGGCTTCGAACGAAAAAGGAATAAGGTTGATGAGTGTCGGACTGATCGGTCTTCTCGACGACATCGCGGCGATTGCAAAGGTGGCGGCAGCCTCGCTCGACGATGTGGCAAGCCAAGCGGCGAAGGCGGGTGCAAAGGCGGCTGGCGTCGTCATCGATGACGCAGCCGTCACTCCGAACTACGTCATCGGATTTGCCTCCAAACGCGAACTGCCGATCGTCGGCAAGATTGCGCTCGGATCGCTCCGCAATAAATTGCTGGTCCTGCTTCCGGCTGCCCTGTTGCTTGGTTATTTCCTGCCTGCCGCAGTCACGCCGCTGCTGATGCTGGGCGGAGCCTTTCTCTGCTACGAGGGTGCCGAGAAGGTGCTCGAAGCGGTGCTGCCGCATCATGCGCATCAGCACGAAGCGCAGCTGCAACCGATTGCGTTGAATGCCCGCTCCGTCGAGGACGAGAAGGTCGCGAGCGCGATCAAGACGGATTTCATCCTGTCGGCGGAGATCATGGCGATCACGCTGGCGGCCTTGCCGCCGGGCAGCATCTGGACCCAGGCTTTCGTCCTGGCCCTGGTCGGCCTCTGCATCACTGTCGGGGTCTACGGCGTGGTGGCCCTGATCGTGAAGGCGGACGATATGGGCTTGGCCCTTGCGCGCTATGACGGAACTTCGGTCATTGGCGGTGCGATACGCGCGCTCGGACGCGCGGTTGTCCGCGGCATGCCCATCTTCCTGGCGGTGCTGAGCACGATCGGCACTGCCGCCATGATCTGGGTCGGCGGCGGCATCATCCTGCACGGCATCGAAAAATACGGCCCGCCCGCGATCGGCCACACGGTCCATGCTGCAACCGAGGCTGCCGCACAGCTCCTTCCCTCAGTTGGCGGCATCATCGAATGGTCGGTCGAGGCGGCCATCTCGGGCGTGCTTGGGCTGCTTGTCGGCGCGATCGCCATTCCGGTGGTCGAATACGGTCTCTCACCGGCATGGAAACTGTTGCGGCGATCGCAGCCGACCTGACCAGCGATCGCGAACGAGTGCAACCTACTCCAGGAACGTCGTGAGCTGCGCGCCCTCATCGGCGACGAAAACGGCGATCAATTCCGCCGGCTCCGTCATGCTGGCATTGGCGGAAACCAGATGCGTCGAGCCGGGCGGCTCGAAGAACGACTGGCCGACGCCGAACGTCTCGACCGGGCCGCCGCCGAGCTGCGAGCGGATCTCGCCCTTGGTGATGTAGGCCGTCACCGAGCCTGCATGACGATGCGGCCGCGAAAACCCGCCCGGACCGTAGGACACGCGCACGATGGTGACGCGCTTGCCTGGCACGTTCGGCAGCGCGTAGGAGCCGATCGGCTCGACCTTGTCGAGCGGCGAGCCCTCCGCAGCCGTGGCGCACAGCGGCGCCAGTACACCTGACACAGTGTCTAACGTGACAGGCAGCACCTTGCCGATCACGAACGCGCAGGCGAGCCCTCCGATGGCTGCCATTGCAAATGCGCGCGAGGGCACCGGGCGCTGGCTTGCGGCCAAATTCATTGCTGTCATGCTGACCTCCCCTTCGTGCGATTACAATGCCGCAGCATTCGCCGTGACCGGCCGCTGGGCCGGTGTCCAGCGATAGGCCGCACCAAACCTGTTCCAGACGTTGATCGATGCGATCGCCGAGGTCAGGTAGGTCAGCTCGCTCTCGGAGAACTCGCGGCTTGCTTCCGAATAGACCTCGTCGCTGACACCATCTGGTAGCAGCGTCAAAGCTTCCGCCCAGGCCAGCGCAGCGCGCTCGCGCGCCGAGAAGATCGGCGCCTCGCGCCAGACCGCGACCAGATGGAGCTTGTCGACGGGGACGCCGATCCGTTCCGACAGCAGGACGTGGTGCTGCACGCAGAAGGCACAGCCGTTGATCTGCGAGGCGCGCAGCTTGACGAGCTCGATGAGCTGCTTGTCGAGACCGGCCTTGGTTGCAAGCTGACCGAGCGCCAGCACCACATCGAAAACGTCCGGCGCGATCTTCTTGAAATCCTCGTATTCGCTGCGGGCGTGGGACATTGCGGCTCACCTCGTCTTATTGTAAGTGTGCTTACACCTTATAAGAGCTCTTACATGTCACGCAAGACCGCAGCCGTCACGAGATCGAAAATTCCCCACCACGCCCCCGACGCCGGCCCTGTGCACGTACCCGCCGCCGGCGAAGGCAAGCGTGGCGAGCAAGGCTATCTCGGCTATCTGCTGCGCCAGGCGCATGCCGCCGTCCGGCTGAAGATGGAGCGCACCCTCACCGATCTCGCGGTGACGTCGCCGCAATTCGCGGTGCTGACCATGCTCAATGCCTATCCGGGTCTGTCGGGAGCCGATGTCGCGCGCCTTACCTTCCTCACGCCCCAGACCGTCGGCGTCATCATTCGCAATCTCGCGCGTGACGGTGCCATCACGATGACGCCTCATCCAGTCCACGGCCGCATCCAGCAATGGACGTTGACGCCGCGTGGCGCCACGCTTTTGAAGGCGTGCCGACAGCGCGTGCTCGAATTGGAGAAGCGCCTGGCCCGGGGCCTGGATGACAAGACGGAGGCTGCGATCCGGCGCTGGCTCACCGGTATCGCGACCGAGTTATAGGAAGATTAGGCGCACGGCCGCTCACACTGATGTGTGCTACCCGCCCCTCAGCAATTCCTTGACCTCGCCGTCCGGCCAGGCTTCACCTGCGGCGATCACCCGCACGCGGGTTCCATCCGCGGCATTGACCAGCAGATGCGAACTCACCTGGTCGCGGCTCGGCTCCAGGTGCAGATCGGTTTCAGGTTTCCAGCTCAGCGTGGTCGCGAGATCGCCGGGAAAGATCTGCCATTGCGATCCGTCGTCGAGCTCGACGACATGACTTTCCGCATGCGCGTGTATCTTCATTCGACCCCGATTCGATTTGTCCAGCGCTCGACAGGAAGGCCCCGGCATCGCGCCGGGGCCTTGGTCCGTCAGTCGTTGTCGTGATGAATCACGGTCTTCTCGCGATTGCCGAATTCATCTTCCTTCTTGATCACCGTGGTCCGGTCGGCGGGCTCGCGCTCCTTGATCACAGTAGTGCGGTCACGATCGCGATCTCGCTCGCGATACTCATGGGATTGACCAACCGTCACGCCGGCGCCGACCGGGCCGACGTGAACGCCGACTTCGTCAGCGAATGCAGGCGTCGCGATGGCGGTGACCATGGCGGCGGCAAACAGATACTTCCTCATCTCGTCCTCCTCGTGTGATGCGAGGGGAATGCTAGACTGCGACAGTTTGTTCCGATCAAAATGGCGGGCGCGGGCGTGCAGGTTACAACGCTTCCTGTTCCAGGAACCGGCACACACGCGCCATGTTTCAGGCTAGAATGTGCCCATGAAACATTTTGATTCCTCATTGCGTCCGACGCGCCGCGCCCTGCTCCAGTCGACGCTCGGCACAGCTGCCTTGCTCACACTTCCGACACGCGCCTTCGCCGCGCCTCCAGGCTTCGACGAATGGCGCGAATCTTTCCGCGCGCGCGCGATGGCGAAGGGCATTTCTGCCGCGACCTGGCAACGCGCGATGGCGCGGGTCGAGCCTGATATGAGCGTGTTCAAGCAGATGCGCAATCAGCCGGAGTTCAACGAACAGGTGTGGCAGTACATCAACCGCCGCGTTTCCGACTGGCGCATCATCAACGGCAAGATCGCGCTGAAGAACAACGAGGCGCTGCTCGCGCGCGTCGAACGCGATTTCGGCGTCGAGCGCGGCACGCTGCTGGCGCTGTGGGGCGTCGAGTCCGCCTATGGCGATCCGCTGGTGCAGCAGAACCACATGCGGCCGGTATTTCCCTCGCTCGCTGCGCTCGCCTGGAACGAGCCGCGCCGCAAGACCTATTGGGAGACCGAGCTGATCAACGCACTCCGCATCGTCGACAAGGGCTGGAGCACGCCGGAGCAGATGCAGGGGTCCTGGGCCGGTGCCATGGGGCATTCGCAATGGATGCCGGAAGTCTGGCTCAATGTCGGCATCGACTATGACGGCGATGGCAAGGTCTCGCCCTTCGGCAAACCCGACGATGCGCTGGGCTCGACCGCCAAGTATCTCGTCAATCGCGGCAAGTGGCATCGCGGCGAGCATTGGGGCTACGAGGTGCGCGCGCCCGGCAACATGAGTGGCAGCCGCACCTATGCCGCCTGGGCCTCGGCCGGCGTCACCCGCGCCGACGGCCAGCCATTCCCGCAGCCGAACGCATCCGCGCAACTATGGACGCCGGTTGCGGGCGGACCGACCTTCCTGCTGGGACCGAATTTCTATTCGGTGAAGAGCTACAACCCGTCGATGAACTATGCGCTGGCGATCTGCCATCTCGGCGACCGCTGCCTTGGCGCGCCGCCCTTCATCCAGCCCTTCCCGGGCTCCGAGCGCGCGCTGACGCTCGCCGAGGTGCAGGAGATGCAGACCCGCCTCACCAAGGCCGGCTTCGACACCGGCGGCACCGACGGCCGCGTCGGCAACGACACGATGAAGGCGGTGAAGGATTTCCAGCAGCGCGTCGGGATTGCGCCGGCCGATGGCTACGGCGGGCTGAAGGTGCTGGCGAAGCTGCGGCAGGGTTCGTAGTCGTCCGTTAAGAAGCCGGATTGATCGAGGCTGGCCGGGCGAGCGTGCGCCATAGCTGGGCCAGGAACAGGCACAAGAGATATCTCAGCCAGGCGAGGATGCGGCGGAAGTTGTGTCCGACGGCTGAGAGGACGACGTTGGCGGCATCGCCGGCGCGGCCTTTGAGGTAGCAGCGCCCGAGGTGGCCTTCCGCCTTCAGGTGTCCGATGATGGGCTCGATGGCGGAGCGGCGGCGCAGCTCGCGCTTGATGACACCGAAAACGCCGCGCTTCTGGCCGGAGATGAAGACGCGACGGGGATTTTGTGCGTCGTGGCCGCGGTATCCCTTGTCGACATAGGCCCGCTCGATCGGACAGCCGGTGAGTGTCTCGGTGCGGTCAATGACGTCCCGCAAGGTGTGACCGTCGTAGGGGTTGTCGGGCAGTGCGCTGGCGTGCAGCACGAACAGGCCACCGGGAGCCCGGCGGTTGTTGGTGACGATGGAGGCCTTCACGCCGAACTCGTAAGGCGCGCTGGCCTTGCCCTTGCCGATGCACTCCACTTCCGGGGCATGGAAGGAATAGAGCTTCCAGCCGCGCTGGCGCTGCTGCTGCGAGCGGATCTGCGTGGCCCGGCCGAGCGGGAGGGCGAACGCCTGCTCCAGTGCTGGCTGGCCTTCGATCTTGCGGCGGATGTCGCGGATGATCCGGCCCAGCCGGCTACGCAGGATACGCAACTGCCGCTGATGCCGCCTGAACTGTTTGGCATGGGCGTAGCGGCCGGCCATCATCGCGGCGGCCTTGGCGATGCGAGCATAGGATTGCCGCAGCCTGACGCCGTGCCTGATCGCCAGGCGGTTGAGCCCCTTGATGGCCGCATGCAGCAGCTTGGCATCGGTCGGAAAGGTGATGGCCTTCGGCTGCACCGTGGTGTCGACCGTAACCCGCTTGAGGTCCTGGCTGCGTAATGCACCGGCCTCGTGCGCTACCCGCAAGCTCTCGGCCAGCAGCAACTCCAGCTTGTCGCCAAGCCGCTTGCGCCAATGGCTCAGGTCCGAGCGCTCGTGCGGGAACGTGTGCTGAAAGAACTCTTCCCCGGTGAAGAACTGGAAGTATGGGTCATGGACCCAGCGCTCGCACACCTCCTCATCGGACAGCCCGTAAATGTGCTTGAGCAACAGCAGACCGATCATGAAGCGCGTCTCGATCCCGGGCCTGCCGTTCTCGCTGTAGAGCGGCGCGATCTCGCCGTCGATCCAGTCCCAATCGACCTTGCCGGCGAGCAGAACCAGCTCGTGCTTCATATTGATGATCTGGTCGAGCCGAGCCCGGAACAGATCGTTCGATCCCGTCGTCTTGTGCTTCTTCGGCCGCATCGTTCCCTCCGATGCAGACAAGGAATCATGCTTCCCGCTTCGAGGGAATCCACGAAAACCAAATCGCAAGGTTCTGACGCCCAAAGCATCAAAACCTTGCAATCTGGAAATGCCCCTTAGCCCAAATCGAGATTCCCGATCAGTGGCTTAGTCCTTCTTCACGGACGACTTCGTAGGGCTTGCTTTGGCCCGTAGCCCGGATGGAGCAGCGTAATCCGGGGCGTCAATCGCGATCCAATCCCGGATTGCGCTGCTACGACGGCCGTCGCAAGACTAGTGCCGGTACTGCGGCTCTTCCGCATCCAGCTGCCTGCGGATCGCGGCCAGATGCAGCCGCGCGGATTCGGAATCGCCTTCGCGCATCTGCCGGTAGGTTTCGGCCGCAACAGCGGGATCGACAGGCAGGACCTTCCGCCCCGTCGACATCGCGAGCACCTGCACCTCGGCGGCGCGCTCGAGATAATAGAGATCGTCCCAGGCTTCCGCGATGGTCGGCGCCAACACCATCACGCCGTGATGCTTCATGAAGACGATGTCGGCATCGCCGACGGCGGACGCAATGCGCGCGCCTTCGCGGTTGTCGAGTGCGAGGCCGTTATAGTCGCGGTCGACGGCCGTGCGGCCGTAGAATTTCAGCGCGGTCTGGCCGGCCCAGATCAGTGGCTCGCCCTCCGTCATCGACAGCGCCGTGGCGTAGGGCATATGGGTGTGAAAAGCGACCTTGGCCCGCGGCAGGCGCTTGTGCATCTCGGCATGGATGTAGAAGGCGGTCGCTTCGGGCACGCCCTCGCCGTCGAGCACGTTGCCGTGGAAATCGCAGATCAAGAGCTTCGAGGCGGTCAGCTCGCGGAACGCGTAGCCGTAGGGGTTGACCAGGAAGAGATCGTCATGCCCGGGTACCACGGCCGAAAAGTGATTGCAGATGCCTTCCTCGAAACCGTTGCGCGCGGCCATGCGGAAACAGGCGGCAAGATCCTCGCGCGCGGTACGGATCGCGTCTGTGGCGAGATCCGGCCGGTTCGAACGATGCGGCGCGGGCGAGGACGCGTGAAGGCTGTGCGCCATGGCGAAGGACCTCTGTCGGAAGGAAGCTGCCCGTGTTGTACAGGGCTGGCGCCTGCGCGTCAGCCCCTGTGGTCGCCACCCTGCCCTGCGCAGCTCATGCGCGCCGCGGCACGCCCCCGGCGTTCATGCCGCCGTCGATGACGAGCTCGCTGCCGGTGACGTAACGCGAGGCATCGGAGGCCAGATACAGCACGCCGGAGGCGATCTCCGCAGCCTGGCCAGCGCGGCCGAGCGGCGTGGCGATCTTGGCACGCTCCTCGGGATCGATCGGCGCGTTCTGGCCCGCACCGGTCGCGCCGGTCGGAATCTTGCCCCAGATCGGCGTGTCGATGATGCCGGGATGCACGGAGTTGACGCGGATGCCGTCGCCGGCGGCCGCGCATTCCATCGCGATCGATTTGGCGAACAGCCGCACGCCACCCTTGGTCGCCGAGTAGGCGGACAGCCCGGGGGCGCCGCGCAAGCCCGCCAGCGAGGACATCATCACGATCGAGCCGCCGCCGGTCTTGCGCATCAGGGGCAGGCAATGCTTGACCGAGAGGAACACGCCGTCGAGGTTGATCGCATTCTGCTTGCGCCAATCACCCAGCGTCATATCGACGATCGAGGGCACGGCGATACCAATGCCGGCGTTGGAGACCATGATGTCGAGTCGGCCGTAGCGCTTGGCGATCTCGGCGACGATCTCGATCCAGCGCTCCTCGCTGGTGACGTCCTGCTTCAGGAAGATCGCCTTGCCGCCGGCCTTGGTAATGCGCTGGGCCAATTCTGGGCCGCGCAACTCGTCGATGTCGGTGGCAATGACGGTAGCGCCCTCGCGCGCGAACAGCTCGACGATGGCCTCGCCAATGCCCGAAGCGCCGCCCGTCACCAATGCGACCTTGCCCTCAACCTGCCCTGCCATGTTCACTCCCCTTCTTATTGTTTGAACCCGCCGCTATCTAATCACGGATGGCCCCTGGTCCGGTAACGCGATGTCGACGACACGGAATTGCACGCGCTCGACGCCCTGGTAGCGATCGACCGACAATGATCCCGCGACGTGCAATTGCTGACCACGATTGGCCAGCAGCGCATTGCCGAGCTTCTGCCCGACGGAGCGGAACGCGATGCCGTTGACGATGGCGCCATCGCCCGACTTGAACCGCAGGCGCAGATGCGCCTGCCCGACCTCGTCAGCATGGACGAGCTGATGCGCCGGCAAGGCCAGCACCGGCTCGGGATTGCCGCTCCCGAACGGACCGGCGCGGTTGAGGGTGGCCGCAAGCTCTGGCGTCACCGCGCGTGCAGAAACCGCGCCGTCGACATAGAGCTCGTTGACGTGGCGGGCTTCAGCAACGTCGCGCGCCAGAGCCTGCTCGATATAGGCACGGAATTCGGCAAGCTTCTCTTTCCGCAACGTCACGCCCGCGGCCATCGCATGGCCGCCGCCCTTGAGCAGAATGCCGTCAGCGACCGCCTGGCGTACGGCCTTGCCGAGATCGACGCCGGCGATCGAGCGGCCCGATCCGGTGCCGATGCCGCCGGGCTCCAGTGCGATGGCAAAAGCCGGCCGCGAAAACTTCTCCTTCAAGCGGGAGGCAACGAGGCCGACCACGCCGGGATGCCATCCCTCTGACGCCGTCACGATCACGCCGAGCTTGTCCTCCAGCCCGATCGAGGCGAGCGCCTCGGCTTCGGCTTGCGCTTCCGCCGCCTGCTCGATGACGCGGCGCTCGTTGTTGAGGCGGTCGAGCTCGGCGGCGATCCGCGCTGCCTCGACGCTGTCGCCTTCGAGCAGCAGCCGCACGCCGAGATCGGCCCGGCCGATACGGCCGCCGGCATTGACGCGCGGCCCCAGCATGAAGCCGAGATGCCAGGCCTCCGGCGGGCCGTTGAGCCGCGCCACGTCCATCAGTGCGGTATGCCCGACATGGTCGCGTCGCCGCATCGCGATCAGCCCTTTTGCGACGAATGCGCGGTTGAGACCGATCAGCGGGGCGACGTCGGCGACGGTGCCGAGCGCGACGTGATGCAGCATGCCGAGCAGATCGGGCTCGGGCATCTCGCTGCTCCAGAAACCGCGCTGGCGCAGCTCGCGGTTGACGGCAACCAGCGTCACGAGCACGAGACCGACCGCCGCAAGATGGCCGAGGCCCGAGAGATCGTCGGGCCGGTTCGGATTGACCAGCGCATCGACCTCGGGGAGATCGAGGCCGCATTGGTGATGGTCGATCACGACCACGGACATGCCGAGGCGCTTGGCCTCGGCCAGTGGCTCGATGCTGGTGGTGCCGCAATCGACGGTGATCAGCAGCGTGGCGCCCTTTGCAGCCAGCGCGCGCACCGCTTCCGTGTTGGGGCCGTAGCCCTCGAAGATGCGATCGGGAATGTGGATCAGGGGATCGAGCCCGCAATGGCGCAGGTGCCAGGCGAGCAGCGCAGCCGAGGTCGCGCCGTCGACGTCGTAATCGCCGAAGATCGCAACCTTCTCGCCCCGGGTCGCGGCATCGGCGATCCGCTGGGCGGCAGCTTCCATCTCCGTCACCGTGAACGGGTCCGGCAACAGCTTCCGGATGGTCGGATCAAGGAAGTCCGGCACGGTGTCGATGTCGACGCCGCGGCCCGCCAGCACCCGCGCCAGCAGCTCCGGCAATTGGTGCCGCTGCACGATGGCGAGCGCCTTCGCCGCCCCGCGGGCATCGAGCCGGTCGCGCCACAGCTTGTCGGTGAGCGAGCGCGTCACCCCCAGGAACGCCTGGGGCGCTTCGACGGGCAAGGCAGTGGCGGGCGGCGTCATGAATGGTGATTGGCTGGAGGAACCCGGAAGCGCGGCGGCAAGTCGGCCGACGGAGCGATTGACCCGGAATCCCCAGAGATAAGCAATGTCTCCGCTGCATAAAGTGGTGGATTGCCGCTTTGCTGCGCCGAGTGACTATCATTTAGGCACTCCGCAAAACAGCAAATTAAGCGGGCGTTAGGCGGAATCTTCGAAAAAGATTCTTATTCGATCTGTAATTTGTTGTTCCGGGTTCGTTGCAGATCAGACCTCATTGCCAAGGGAAATCCCCGATGTCTGCTGCGCTGGGTCTGAAAGCTAAGCCGATCGCTACCGAACCCGCCGACGATGATTCCGACATCTCCGCGCTGATCAACCGCCTTACTGCGGAGGTCAATCAGATCGCAGTCGACAAGACCAAGGCGATCCAGCAGATCACCAACCAGATGAAGATGTTGGCGCTGAATGCGCTGATCGAGAGCTCGCGCGCCGGCGCGCAGGGCGCGGGCTTCGCGGTGGTGGCGCAGGAGGTCCGCGGCGTCGGCCAGCAGGTCGAGACCATCGCACGCGAGCTCGAGACTCAGCTGACGAAGCGCACCGGCGATCTCGTCGCCTCGATCGACCGCATGAGCCAGCGCTCGCGTGGCGAGCGCATGGTCGATCTGTCGCTCAACGCCATCGAACTGATCGACCGCAACCTCTATGAGCGCACCTGCGACGTGCGCTGGTGGGCGACCGATTCCGCCGTGGTCGATTGTGCGGCTTCGCCCACCGCGGCGGCCGTCAACCATGCCTCGCAGCGCCTCGGCGTGATTTTGGGGGCCTACACCGTCTATCTCGACCTCTGGCTCTGCGACCTCGACGGCAACGTCATCGCCAACGGCCGGGGCGACCGCTTCCGCGTCGTCGGCCAGAACGTCGCGCACACCAAATGGTTTCGCGAGGCGCATTCCTTGCGCTCCGGCGACGACTATGTCGCCGGTGACGTCGAGAACCAGCCCCTGCTCGGCAACGCACAGGTCGCGACCTATTGCGCCAGCGTCCGTGCCGGCGGCCAGGCCAACGGCGCGCCGATCGGCGTGCTCGCGATCCATTTCGACTGGGAGCCGCAGGCCCGCGCCATCGTGCAGGGCGTGCGCGTCGGCGACGGCGACAAGGCCCGCGTCCTGCTGGTCGATTCGAATTTTCGTGTCATCGCGGCATCCGACGGCCAGGGCATTCTCAGCGAGCGCATTTCGCTGTCGCTGAACGGGCAGCGCTCCGGCTTCTATCACGAGCGCAATGGTTCGCTGATCGCCTTCCATGCCACGCCAGGCTACGAGACCTATCGCGGGCTCGGATGGTATGGCGTGATCGTCTGCGGGGCGTGACGCGACATCGCCTCCTTACGCAAGATAGCCACACACTCCGTCCCACAGTAACTTCAGCGCGGTGACAACGAGTAACCCATAGCAGGCCCGATAGATTTGCTGCTGGTCAAGCCGTCCGTGCAGCCGCCATCCGAGCCAGACGCCCGAGGGAATGGCCAGGAGGCATATCGCCATCACAATCCAGACGTTGCCTGCCGGTCGCACCAGCAGCAGCCATGGCAGCGCCTTGGTCGCATTGCCGACCGTGAAGAACAGGCTCGTCGTTCCCGCATAGACTTCCTTGCTGAGGCCGAGCGGCAACAGATACATCGCTAGCGGCGGTCCGCCTGAATGAGCGACCATGGTCGTGACACCCGAGGCAAGGCCCGCAGCGATCGCCTTGGGCTTTGAGCGCGGACGGATGATCACCTTCGGATCGCTCACAAGCCACAGACCGACGAAGATCAGGGTGACGAGCGCCATCACAATCGCGACGGCACGATGGTCGAGCACCCGGAACAGGACATAGCCAAGCCCGATTCCGACCAGGAGCCCAGGCAGCAGCAGCGCCAGATCCGGCTTCGACCATGTCGACGGCTTCCAATAGCGGAGCGCGAACAGGTCCATTGCGATGAACAATGGCGCGAGCAGGCCCCCGGCGGTGACCGGGTCCATCACGAAAGACAGCAGCGGAATCCCCACGATGGAAAATCCGCCGCCGAAGGCGCCCTTCATGAAGCAGATCAAGAACACGCCCAAGAAGGCGATGAGGACTGTCGTGACCGTCAAATCCATGGTTCGTCTCCACGACCATCACGCCGGTCGCAGCGCAAGACTCGATTCCTGTCACATAGATCCGAGAGCTGCAGCGGTTCACTCGAAACATTGACCTCGGTGCAATTTAGCTCCCCGGCAAGCCTCAGCCGCACAGGGATGATGCCCCCACTGTGATCCGCACAGCCCGGCATGCAAGCCCCTGCGCGATGCTGCTCGTCTGCGCGTCGGCCGGCCCGGTCATCGGCTTCGACCCGAGCACCTCGACCGTTGCGGTGGCTCCAGCCACGAGTTCGTTGCGCTCTGGACCGTCGAGCGCGACACGAACCGGAATACGCTGCGCCAGCCGCACCCAGTTGAATGTCGGATTGACGTTGGCAAGCAGCGTCGCGCCGGAGCTGCGGTCGCGATCTTCAATGCCGGCGGCAATGCCCTCCACTCGTCCTCGCAACATATGGTCGCTGCCGAGCAGCCGCACGTTGACGGCATCGTCGAGGTGAATGCGCGGCAGTTTGGTTTCCTCGAAATAGCCCTCAACGCGAAGCGTGTCTGAATCGAGCAATGCCATCACGCCTCTGCCTGCCGCGAGATAGGTGCCGGGACGCAGCTCCATGTTGGTGACGGCACCGTTGACTGAGGCCCGCACCTCGCTGCGCTCGAGATTGAGTCTGGCGAGGCTGAGGTCCGCGACGGCCCCGTCGTAGGCGGCCTGCGCCGAGCCCTGAGTCGCGACGACCTGATCAATCCTCTGCTTAGAGACCGTTACATCCGGCGTGAGCGCGCTGTAGCGCTTGAGATCGGCATTGGCCTCGTCAAGCGCAGCGCGCTTGCCGAGCACCGCCGCCTCGGCCTGCTTCTGCGCAATGTCATACCGGGCGCGATCGATCCGGAACAGCACATCCCCACGGCGGACCTGCTGGTTGTCCCTGACGAGCACCTCGGTAACGAAGCCCGAGACATCGGGGGCAACGGGGACGACGTCGGCCCGCACGTGGCCGTCCCGCGTCCACGGTTCCTGCATATAATAGTCCCACAACTTGTAGCCGGACCAAAGTGCGACGAGAACCATGGCGGCGGTGAGCGAGAACCGACGCAACCAATTGAGAGCAGCTTTCATGATACAAGCTCCTTCGAAACGAGCACGAACCCAGCCACCAGAGAGACGTAGAGCGAAAAGTCGAACAGCGCGGCATGCCAGACGTGGCGATACAGGCCGGCCCACGCCAATGCCTTGCTGATGATGCGCGCCAGCACATAGGCCACGACGCACCACAGCAGCAGGCTCGGAACGATCACACCAAACAGATCCAGTTCGTACTTCATGCGGCAACCCTCCCTTGCCCCGGCTCATCTGGCCGATACGGCGCGGCTCCGGGAAACAGCCCGGTGCGGATACCGGCGAGGCTGTAAAGCGTCTCGTTCCAGCCTTCACTCACTCGCTCCCGCAACGCCGATGTAATCGTGTTGTCGAGCTGCGCGAGCAGCTGATCTGGAAGACGTGCTCCGATGTGAACCCGGCAAGCCATGGCAAGGCGCACCAGCAACTCGTTGACCGCAGCGGCCGCTGGACGCCCCAGGCTCGCCTTGCGCAGCTCGTTGACGCTCAGGGCGGCTCGCAATTGGCGAAGATTGGCGATGTCCCTTCGGGCCGCGGCAGGGACCACGGCAATGCGGGAGGCAAGAAGAGCGAGGCGATGCTGCATGAGGCTCGCAATCGCAACACGATCCAGCGGCCTCCTGCTCTCGGCGATTTCGGCAAGCGTCGACCAATTGCTGCGGAGCAACCGATTTGCGATCCATTCCGCACCGAATGGGCGCACAATGCTCAAGACGACACCGGTCAGCCCGACGCCAACCATCAGCGCCACATTCGCGTTGGCAAAAGAAGCGAAGTCGGCGGCATAAGAGGATTCCAACGCTAATTGCACCGCAGTGAAGGTAACCAGCAGCGAACCTATGCCTGCCGTAGCGCGCCGTGCCGCCATCCAGCCGAACAGCACAAAAGTTGGCATCAACGCGGCGACCACCAGTTCGAGTGTTGTGATCCGCGGCAGGAGGCCAAATGTGTAGATCCCGTTGACCGCAATCACGACGAGGAATGCCCGATAAAGCTTCCGGAAGGTCGGAAGAGGCTCATCGACGCCCGCGAAAAGCGAGCCGACCACGGCTGCATAAATTGGCGCGGAGGCGCCGTCGGTCCAGCCCGTGGCGATCCAGACCGCGCAGCAGGCGAGGACCGACAATGCCGTTGCCGCGGCAGTCCACAGCGCCAGCCCGTGATCGCGGTGAAGCATAGCCGGGCTCATGGCGTCCGCCGTGAAGGCAAGCAGAAGCGCGTCCGGATCGCGCCCCTCGGCGATCGCCGCGCTCAACACCCGGCAATCCTGCGCGACGTCAATGAGCTGGCGAATGTGAATCACAAAGCCGGCGGTCATGATTTCGGTCCAGCCGGCGGCCGCGTCAATCGGCGGCTGGACGCCGTCCAGCATAAACCGCAAGGCATCGGCTTCCCGATCATCGTCGCCTTCGGCGGCGAGCCAGCGTGCGGCTTTCGCACTGATTTCGGCGATGTGCCGGGTCAATGCCTGGTGAGCGTCGAGGTCATGTCTCTGGTCCTCAATCGATGCAAGCAGCGGGAGCAGCGCCAGCATGTGTTGTCGCAGGCGCTGAAGGCCCCGCGTGATGGTGGTTGATGTGTTGGTCTCGTAATCGAGATGCCGGCAAAGCTGGTCGATTTCGCTGGCGACGGCGGCCAGCCGGATGCGCTCGTCATCTCGCTTATCGTCGCTGCCCCGCCCGGTCAGGACATCCGCCCCGAGCTGACGCGCTTCGCCAAGCCAGGCGTCCGCCTGTTTCGCAATCGCGGAGGCGACGCTCCGCGGCAGCACCAGCATCGAGACGGTGCTCGCGCAGACAATGCCGAGCATGATCTCCTGGACGCGGGCCGACACCAGATCGAAGGTGAGTTCTGGGGTGGAGAGCACGGGAAAGCCCAAGAGCGCCACAGTGTAGCCCGCCAGCATGAACATGTAGCTTCGCGGCGTTCCGTCGATCAGCGACAGGTAGAGGCAGAACCCAACCCAGAGCGCGATGGCGAGGCTGAGGAGCTCAGGGGCATTCACGAGATTGGGGATCAGCGCGATTGTGCCTGCCGCACCGATCAGTGTTCCCAGCATGCGGTAGGCCGCTTTCGACCAAGTCGCCCCGCTGAGCCGGTTCGACGTGATGTAGACAGTGGCCATCGCCCAATAGGGTCGCGGCATCCCAAGCCACAGCGCGATCGAAAATGCCAGCATGGCCGCCGCAAACGTCCTGATCGAAAAGACGAGTGCGGCATGCCGATCCAAGAATGACGAAGGATGGCTCATGGCAATCAGTTCCGGATTATTAAGACGCTGCCCGACGCCCGCATAGTCACGTTGACAGTGGTGTGCGGTCTGCCCCGCGCCAACCGAGACATTGCATTCGGTGCAATTCGGTCGGGCTTTTTGACTAAACAGCAACCCTTTCGAACTCATCGGAAACCGGATTCCGGCTCTCGATCGCCTGAACGGAGTTCTCAAACGCTCTTTCCAGCACGCTTCGGCCCATGGTCCCGAGCACAAGGCTGAGGATCCAGCCCTTCAGGTTCTTGCCTTCGCGCACGACGACGACATCGATATCGGTCGCCCCGTCGCGCCTCCGCCGGAACGTGTAGGTATGGCCCGACGCGCCTCCCCACACATTGGAATCCGTCGTCGTCAGCACGACGCGGTTGGGGTTGGACCAGTCGTAGTGCAGTCGCTCCCAGACGCCGCGCGAGCCTTCCGTCACGTCGGCACGCGTCGGGCCAAGATGGTGCAATTGGAGATATTCGTCGGCGCTGTTGCCAAACACATTAGAGCGGCCGGGCCTAAAGTCGGTGAGCCCGGCAATATACTGCTGGGGAGTCAAGGCGGTGGTTCGATGCAGATGGATCGTGGACATCGTTGGCTCCCGGAATTCAGTTGACGACTGGTTTCGCGGTGTGGATGAGCAAGTTGTCGCCGGTCCGACTGATTTCCAGCGCCGTTGCCTCCATCGGGGTGGAAAGAACCACGCGCTGACCGGGCGCCAGAACCGAAACAAAGCGGACCGGCACCCCTGCTTCGCCCTGCGCGAGGGTGGTGACGACTCGGAATCCAGCGGGCTCGACGGTGTAATAGGCGACGCCTGAGATATCGCCGAGACGAATGCTCCGCCCCTCGATCGGCTTCAGGCCGCCGGCGTGAGCGGCTCCCAAAGTCATGATGGTGCAGGCGGTTGCGAGCAGTGTGCTGCGGATCGACATAGGATGCTCCGTTGGCTTGGACAGCGAGCGCGGTGCCCGCCGACTCTCTTGCCGCAGGACATGGGCAGGCTATGATCATTGATCAAACAGATGGGGTCGATGATGCATATCGATGCTGTCAATCTTGGTCGTATCGACCTGAATCTCCTCGTACATCTCGGTGCGCTGCTCAGTGAGCGGAGCGTCACGCGAGCCGCCGCCCGCGTCGGCATCGGCCAATCCGCGATGAGCCACAATCTGGCGCGCTTGCGAGAGCTGTTCGGCGATGAGTTGCTGACGCGTGGGGCTGAAGGCATGCGTCTCACGCCGCGCGCGGTGACGTTGCTCGAGCCGGTCCAATCCATGCTGGCTCAGATCGAAGCGCTGGTGCTGCGCGAGCAAGCCTTCGATCCGGCGACGGCGGTGCGAACGTTCAGGTTCGGATTGCCGGACAGCATGGAGGTCCTGATCATGCCGGCCCTCCTGGCGCGCATGCGCAATGTCGCGCCCGGCATTCACCTGCGGCTCTACAATTTCGACGCCTCGCGCCTGCTCGATGAGCTCGATGCCGACGAGATGGACCTCGCAATCGGCTACGACGCCTTCCAGCACGGGCAGCTCCACCACAAGCGTCGCAAGTTGTTCACCGAGAGCTATCAGTGCATGTTCAATGCCGAGAAGACCGGCATTACGCCTCCGATCTCGCTCGACGACTATGTGCGGCTGCCCCATGTGCTGACCAGCCTGAGGCCCGCGCGCAACCCGCGCGGCATTGTCGATGATGCGCTGGAGAAGCTTGGATTGCGCCGTTCCGTCGCCCTGACCACGCCGCGCTTCCTCACAGTGCCGTCACTGGTCGCGCAGGCGCCCGTCATCGTCACGATACAGTCGCGGCTTGCTCGCCGCTTCGCCGCCGAGCTGGGACTGAGCCTCAGCCCCCTCCCCGTAGAGCTACGTGAGGTCACGGTGTCTTTGCTCTGGCACGCATCCTACGATCACGATCCGGCTCACACCTGGTTGCGCGAACAGGTGGCGCAGCTGACCTCCGAACTGTGAGCGGGCGCGGTCAGCAGCTCCGGATTGAGATTTGACGAGAAGATTTGCGCTGCAACGCCGGCTCTTGAGCAGATTTGTGCAAGTCTGGCCCGTTCTGGGCAAGAGCTCCGACCATATCTGGCCTAGGATGCCCCTCGCGTCACGCCCTCCGACGTGAGAGCGTCAGGCCGGTCATCCTGATCATCTCGCGCTCGGCAATACCAAGGAGACCTGCCATGAAGATCGTCGTGATTGGTGGAACCGGGCTGATCGGATCCAAGCTCGTGGCGAAGCTCAAGCAGCAGGGCCACGAGGCCGTGGCGGCCTCGCCAAGATCAGGCGTGAACGCGGTGACTGGCGAAGGCCTCGCAGCGGTCCTGACCGGCGCGGAGGTGGTCGTTGACGTCGCCAATGCGCCGTCCTGGGAGCCGGCCGCCGTGTTCGATTTCTTCCAGCGTTCGAGCAAGAATCTCGTCACGGCAGAGGCCGCTGCGGCCGTGAAGCATCATGTGGCGCTCTCGATCGTCGGCACCGACCGCTCGCCAGACAACGGCTATTTCCGTGCCAAACTTGCCCAGGAGGCCGTCATCAAGTCCGCCTCAATCCCCTATTCGATCGTGCGCGCCACTCAGTTCTTCGAATTCCTCGGCGCCATCGCCGAGACCGGAGCGCGCGAGGGGAAGATTGTCGTTCCCTCCGCATTGTTTCAGCCGATCGCGGCGGACGACGTCGTCGAGCGCCTCGCGGAGGTCGCAACGGGGCAGCCGATCAACGGCACGATCGACATCGCCGGCCCCGAGAAGGCTCCCTTCAACGAATTCATCGCGCGGCGCCTGAAGGCGTCCGGCGACGCACGGCCTGTGATCGGAGACCCGCAGGCACCCTATTACGGCGCTCTCATCGACGACCAATCGCTGAATCCGCTCGGCGAGGCGCGGCTCGGGGCCACGCCACTCGCAAAATGGCTCGCGACAGCCTGAAGGTCTCCCATTCCGTGTTCAGCCTCGCGGAAAAAGAACTCCCGTGCGCACGTTGATCGTCGCGAAGTAACGCCGAACGAGCCGGCCTGCCGTCAGGCCGCCCTGCGCGCGGCCATCTCCGCAGCCAGCAGCAGCGCGGCGCGGCTGGCACCGATCGATGCGATGCCCTGCCCCGCGATGTCGTAGGCCGTGCCGTGCGCGGGCGTGCAGATCGGAAATGGGAAGCCGCCGAGCAAGGTCACGCCGCGATCGAAGCCCATCAGCTTCATAGCGATCTGGCCCTGGTCGTGATACATCGTCAGCACCGCATCGAAGGCGCCGGCCTTGGCACGCAGGAACACGGTGTCGGCGGGGAATGGTCCCTCCGCGGCGATGCCCTCGCGCTGGCCGGCCGCGACCACGGGCGCGATGATGTCGATCTCCTCGCGGCCGAAATTGCCGCCGTCGCCGGCGTGCGGATTGAGTCCCGCGACCGCGATGCGGGGGCGCGCGAAACCGGCATTGCGCATGCAGGCATCGGTCAGCTTGAGCGCACGGTGGATGCGTTCGGCGGACAGCTTTGCGGCGACGTCCCTGAGCGGGATATGCGAGGTCACCCGCGCGTTCCAGAGCCGGTCCAGCACGTTGAACTCGCTCGCCGCGGTCTTGAGACCGACAATTTCGGCCGAAAACGCGATCTCGTCGTCGTACTCGGCGCGGGCAAGCCGCATCGCCTGCTTGTTGAACGGCGTGAAGCAGACGGCATGGACGTGCCCGTCGCGGCCGAGCTCGAGCGCATGCCTGTAGTTTGCCAGTGCGAACTTGCCGCCGGCGAGCGTCGCGGTCTTCGGCTCGACTTCTTTCAGATCGAGATGGCCGAGGTCGAGGAACAACGCGTCGCCCTGACTTGCGCGGAGGTCGGTCCCCTGCTCCACCATCGTCAAGTCCGGCTTGACGCCGGCGACGCGCGCGCCCTCGTCGAAGATGCGGCGGTCACCGATGACGACCAGCCGACAACTCGCGCGGATGTCGTCTTGCACTGCGAGCTTCGCCGCCAGCTCCGGACTGATGCCGGCAGGATCTCCCATCGCCAATGCGATGAGCGGCTTTGCGGTCATAGGATCACCTTTTCATGGGCTGGCGTGTCAGTCGCGGTGGATGCGGGCTTGCGCCAGAGCCGCGCGAGCTGCAGCACGAGCGGAAGCAGCAACAGCGCGATGCCGGCCACGATCAGGCAGGACACCAGCTTGTTGGCAAAGAAGATCCCCAGTGAGCCCTTCGAGATCAGCATCGACTGCCGGAACGCGTCTTCGGCCTTGTCACCGATGACGATCGCGAGGACGAGCGGCGCCAGCGGATAGAACAGCTTCTTGAAGAGATAGCCCACGACGCCGAAGCCGAGCATCATGACCACGTCGAGATAGGAGTTGGAGACCGAATAGGCGCCGACGACGCAGATGATCACGATCAGCGGCGCGATCACCACGAAGGGAATTCGCATCAGGGCGGCGAAGACCGGCACGGTGAGCAGCACCAGCACCACGGCGACGATGTTGCCGACATACATCGAGGCGATCAGGCCCCAGACGAAATCCTTTTGGTCGACGAACAGCATCGGTCCGGGATTGAGACCCCAGATCATCAGCCCGCCCATCATGACCGCAGCGGTGGCCGATCCGGGAATGCCGAGCGACAGCATCGGCAACAGCGCGCTGGTGCCGGCGGCATGATCGGCCGTCTCCGGCGAGACGATGCCCTCGACCTCGCCGGTGCCGAAATATCGGCCGCGGCGCGAGAAGCGGCGCGCGATGCCGTAGCTCATGAAGGAGGCCGCGGTCGGGCCTCCCGGCGTGATCCCCATCCAGCATCCAATCGCGGCACTGCGCAGCAAAGCCACGCCGTGCCGGGGCAGCTGCCCGACGGCGCGGAACACCTCGCGCCAATCGATCTTCGAGGAAACCGCGCGGGCATGAAACTCCTCTTCGACCGCAACCAGCAGCTCGCCGATGCCGAACAGGCCCATGACGGCGACGACGAAGCTCACGCCCTTCACCAGCTCATCGACGCCCATGGTGAGGCGGACGCTGCCGGACACCGTGTCGATGCCGATCGCAGCGATCGCAAAGCCGATGGCCAGCGCCACGATGGTCTTGATCGGCGCCGAACCGCCCATGCCGACGAAGCTGGCAAAGGCGAGGAAATAGACTGCAAAGTACTCTGCCGGTCCAAAGGCGAGCGCGACCTGGGCCACCCAGGACGCAAGGAAAGTGATCAGGATGACGCCGATCAGCGCCCCGATCGCCGCCGAGCCGAACGCGGTCGCGAGCGCCGTGGTCGGCCGGCCGTCGCGCGCCATCGGATAACCGTCGAATGTGGTAGCGACCGACGACGGCTCGCCGGGAATGTTGAACAGGATCGAGGTGACGGAGCCGCCGAATAGCGCACCCCAATACATGCTGGAGAGCAGGATGATCGCCGACACCGGCTGCATGCCGAAGGTCAGCGGCAGGAGCAGCGACACCCCGTTCGGCGCGCCCAGCCCCGGCAGCACGCCGACGAGAATGCCGAGCAGCACGCCAACCACCATCAGGGCCAGATGCGGCATGGTGACCGCGATGGTGACGCCGTGCAGGAGCTCCGAGAGATTATCCATCGGCCTCTCCGTCAGAACCCGAACGCGGCGTCGAGAGCGCCGTGCGGCAAGCTGACCTGGAACATGCGCTCGAACACGACGTAGAGCGCAAGCGCCGTCGCGCCCGCCATGGCCAGCGCGCGGGGGACCGATTGATGCCGCGGGATGACGAGCACTGCAAAGACGTAGAGCGCTGATGCCACGTACATCCCGACCAGCGGGATCGCCGCCACGAAGAGCGCAGCCGGCACGAACAGACCCGCAAGCCGGCGCAGCTCGATCGACGTGATGGCGATCGGGACGTTGGCCAATGTCGCCGCCGGCATCGCGCCGCGCACCAGATTGTAGAGGCTCCCGACCACGACGATGATCCCGGTCAGAAACGGAAACGTGCCGGCTTCCACGCCCGCGCTCGACCAGCCGATACCGTTGTCGAGGCTGGAGACGATGACGGCCGCACCGAAGCTGCCGGTGAGCACGGCGGTGGCGAGTTCGAGGGCGCGACGGGAGATCATGGAAGGCTCCAGCGAAACAGTCCTCGTCCTGAGGAGCGCGCTTTGGCGCGCGTCTCGAAGGACGGTTCCAGGCGACATCGCATCCGCGGCCATCCTTCGAGACGCCCGCCTCCGGCGGGCTCCTCAGGATGAGGACCAGGGCTGCAGTCGGCTGCGCGATCGAAGGCCATTCTCGGCCTCACTTGACAAGCCAGCCCTGCTCACCCGCGACCTGCCTGATGTGCTCGAGGTCCTCCTTGATGAACTTGTCGAGCTCGGCGCCGGTCAGGAAGGTGTCGACCTGGGAGGTCCTCTCGATGTAGTCCTTCCACTCGGGCGTGGCCTGCACCTTCTTCATCAGGTCGACATAAAACGCGGCTTGATCCGGCGTGACCTTGCCGGGCAGCCACACGGTACGCGGCTGCTCATATTGCTTGATGTCGAGGCCCTGCTCGACGCAGGTCGGAACGTCGCTCCAGCCTTCGCTTGCGGTGACCTTCGGGCCTTGCGGCAGACGCTTCGGACTGAAGACACAGAGCGGGCGCTGCGTGCCGCCGCGCCATTGCCCGAGGCTCTCGCTGGGATTGTTGACGTGGGAATCGAGGTGTCCGCCTGCAAGCTGGACGGCAGTCTCCGCGCCGCTCTTGAACGGGATATAGGTCAGCTTGATCTTGCCGGCCTTCTCGATCATGCGCGTCAGGACCTCATCGGTGTCCTTCGACTGCGCGCCGCCCATCTTGAACTCGCCTGCGGCGGCAGCTTTCAGATAGTCGCCCGCCGTCTTGTAGGGCGCGTCCTGCTTGACCCACAGCAAAAACTCGTCCTGCGCCATCGCCGCGATCGGAGTGAGATCGGTGTAGTTGAAGGCGACCTTGGAGACGAGCGGCTGCTGCCAGGCGTTCGAAGTGCCGAAGATCACCTTGTAGGGATCGCCGGCGGAAGCCTTGCCATAAACGTAACCTTCCGCGCCGCTGCCGCCGCCCTTGTTGACGACGACGATGGGCTGCTCGGTCAGCTTGTGCTTGGTGATGATGTTCTGCACCGCGCGGGCGAGGTTGTCGGTGCCGCCGCCGGGCCCCGCCGTGGCCACGAACTCGATCGGCTTTTGCGGCTGCCAGGCGCAAAGCGCCGGAACCGTGCCGGCGAGCACGGTTGCGGCTGCGGAAAGCAGAAGTGTTGACGTCCGACCCATGATTTCCTCCAGCTGATTTTGTCTTTTATCGTTGTCGTGTCGAAATCCATTCAGGCGACGCGTTCCTCGCCCCTGCCTGATGCCCGCACGATCGCGCCTTCTTTCTCGAGCGCTTCAATTCGCGATGGCTCGAACCCGTGCTCGGCCAGCACCTCGTCGGTGTGCTCACCATAAACCGGAGCGCCCGATCGCACTTTGCCCGGGGTCTCCGAAAACTTGATGGGAAGGCCGATCGTCTTGACGGGACCGAGCGTGGAGTGCTCGACCTCGACCACCATCTCGCGCGCCAGCGTCTGGGGATCGCCGAGGGCCTCCAGCATGTCGTGCACGGGTCCGCACGGCACGCCCTTCTCATCCAATGCCGCGAGCCAGTGCGCGCGGGATTTGGTGCGGAAGCGTTCGCTCAGGATCACTTCGAGCTCCTTCAAATTCGCCATGCGATCGGCCCCCGTGACGAACCGCGGATCGGCGGCGAGCTCGCTGGCGCCGAGCGCTTCCAGCATCAACAGCCAGTGCTTCTTGTTGGCGCCACCGACGACGAGCCAGCCGTCCGAAGCCTCGAAGGCCTGGTACGGCGCGTTGAGGGGATGCGCCGACCCCATCGCGCGGGGCGCGGTGCCGGCCGCGAGCGCGATGGTCGACTGCCAATAGGTCTGCACCAGTGCGGCCTCATAGAGCGAGGTCTCGACCCACTGCCCTTCGCCGGTCTTGAGGCGATGGGTATAGGCGGCGAGGATGCCCATGCTGGCGAGCAGGCCGGCGGTGATGTCGGACAGCGGGGGACCGCATTTGACGGGCGGACCGTCGGGACGTTCGCCGGTGAAGCTCATGATACCGCTCATGGCCTGCGCGACCAGATCGAAGCCACGGCGATGCTTGTAGGGGCCGGTGCGACCAAAGCCGGACAGCGAGCAGTAGATCAGCGCCGGGAATTCGGCGTGCAGCGCCTCGTAGCCGAAACCAAGACGTTCCATCGCGCCGGGCGCAAAGTTCTCGACCAGCACGTCAGCGCTCGCGATCAGGCGCCGCAGCACCTCTTTGCCGCCGTCGGTCTTCAGATCGAGCACGATGCCGCGCTTGTTGCGGTTCATCATCAGGAAGGAGGCCGCTTCATCGCCGATCTTCGGCGGCACCGAATGGCGGGTGTCGTCGCCGTTCGGCCATTTCTCGATCTTGATGACGTCGGCGCCCATGTCGGCGAGCATCAGAGTGCAGGTCGGCCCGGCCATGACATGGGTGAGATCGATGACCTTGAGGCCGGCGAGCGGTCCGGAACGGCGGGAGGTGGATTGCGAACTTTGCATCGGCCCGTCCTATTGGCCGCGCCATTGCGGCGCGCGCTTGTTGAGGAAAGCATCGAGCCCTTCGCGAAAATCCTGGCTCGTGTAGCACATCAGGATGAGGTCTTCGCCCTCGTCGCCCGTGAGCCGTCGTTGCAGGCGGGCAACCGCCTGCTTGGTCGCATTCAGAGTCAGCGGCGCGTGGCCCGCGAGCAGCCGGGCGACCTCGTCGGCCCGCTTGTCCAGCGCGGCGATGTCCTCGACGACCTCGCCGAGCAGCCCGACGCTCGCCGCTTCCGTGGCATCGACGAGACGCGCGGTGAAGATCAGATCCTTCACACGCGCAGCGCCAATGAGCGCCGTGAGACGGCCGACATTGGACATCGACAGGCAATTGCCGAGCGTCCTGGCGATGGGAAAGCCAATCTTCGCAGTGCGCGTGCCGATGCGGAGATCGCAGGCCGCGGCGATGCCGGCCCCGCCTCCGGTGCAGAACCCGTTGATCGCCGCGATCGTCGGCACCCGGCACTGCTCCAGCGTGGTCAGCACCCGATCGATGCGGTTCTCGTAGTCGATCGCGTCCTGTGGCGTCCTAAATTCGCGGAACTGGTTGATGTCGGTGCCCGAGGCGAACGCCTTGTCGCCTGCCCCGCGCAGCACCAGCACCTTGATCGACTGGTCGCGGTTAGCCGCCTCGCAGATCGCGGCAAGCCGTTCGTACATGGCGAAGGTGAAGGCGTTGCGCGCCTGCGGGCGGTTGAAGGTGATCCGTCCGATGCCATCAGTGCATTCAAAAACGAGGTCTTCTGCCTCGACTTGAAGGTCCATTTCCTCGCGCCTTTCTGTTTTTTACATTTTTGAATGCAAATTGTCGGATTTTCAAGCTGGAACTTGCAATTTTTCCGTCCAGAGCGCATTTTTGAATGCAAATTGAGTTCAGACCCATGCTTCATGAAGAAGTCGTCGGGCGCATCCGCGCCATCCTGCTCGACGGCGAGATCCCGCCGGGCGCGCGAATTCCCGAGCGCGAGCTGTGCGAACGGCTCGAGATCTCGCGCACGCCGCTGCGCGAGGCGCTGAAGGTGCTGGCTGCCGAAGGCCTCGTGCAGCTGCTGCCGCACCGTGGCTCGCGCGCGGCGAAGCTGACCGACAAGGACATGCGTGACCTGTTCGAGGTCTGCCAGGGCTTGGAGGCCCTGGCCGGCGAGCTCGCCTGCGAGCGCATCACCGATGCCGAGATCGATGCGATCGCCGCCGCGCATGGGGAGATGGTGCAGCATTATCACGACGGCGATCTGATTCAGTACTATCGCGGCAACCGCGCCATTCACGAAGCCATCGTCAACGCCGCCGGAAACCCTGTGCTCGCAGCGTTGTACACATCCGTCACTGCGCGCATCCGGCGCGCGCGTTATGTCACGCCGATGACGACGCAGCGCTGGGCGCTCGCCGTCAGGGAGCACGAAGCAATCCTCAATGCGCTCCAGCGCCGCGACGGCGCCGGCCTCTCCCACATCCTGCGCGCACATCTGCGCCATAAGCGCGAAGAGGTCTTGCAGGCAGGCTTTGCCGAGACGGAAGGCAATGACCTCACGCTGAGAATTGCGTAAAGCGCAATTCCGCGGTCGCACATCTGCGAACCAATTCTACTTGCTAGCTAGTCGTAACCAGCGCAGCATGGAATCTGCCGACCTCCGGCCACATGGCCGACGGCCGGCCGCGATGCGCGAACCAGCGCAAGATAAAAGACAAAAGCGAGGAAACGCATGACAATCGATGTCTCTCGTCGGTCCCTGCTCGCACTCGGGGCGGGCCTTGGTGCCAGCGCCATGCTCGGCAGCAGCGCAATGGCTCGGGCTCCCAAGCTCGGCACGCAGACGCCCTATTGGCACCGCTTCATTCTCGGCGATGCCGAGGTAACCGTCGTCTCCGACGGACCGCTGCCGCTTGGCGATCCCTCCGGAACGTTCACCGGCGTTCCCAAGGAAGAGGTCAAGAAAATGCTGGCGGACAATTTCCTGTCGCCGGACAACGTCGTGCTCGAACAGAATTCTCCGATCGTGAACACCGGCGACAAGCTCATCCTGTTCGATACCGGCATGGGCAGCTCGAAGATGTTCGGCGCCAGCACCGGGCGGCAACAGAAGAGCATGACGGAGGCCGGCATCAAGCCGGAGCAGATCGACGCCGTGGTCTGCTCGCATGCCCATATCGACCATATCGGCGGCATCGTGGACGAAGGCGGCAAGCCGCTGTTTCCGAACGCACAGGTCTACATCTCCCAGACCGATTTCGACTTCTGGACCGACGAAGGCAAGCTCGGCAGCGCCGCGAAGGACTTCGTCGTGCACGCCCGCAAGAACCTGCTGCCGGTCCGCGACCGCATCGTGTTCTTCAAGGACGGCCAGGAGTTCCTGCCGGGCGTGCAGGCGATCGCCGCGCCCGGCCACACCGTCGGTCACACCATCTTCACGGTCTCGTCGGCGGGCAAATCCTTCGCCTTCCTCGGCGACCTCTCGCACCATTCGGTGCTGCTGCTGGAGCGGCCACGGATGGAGTTCTCCTACGACACCGATCCGAAGCAGGCGGCCGAGTCGCGCGTCAAGCTCCTGACCATGCTCGCGGCGAACAAGACCCCAGTGATGTCCTATCACTTCGCCTGGCCGGGCTACGGCCACATCGCCAAGACGGGCGAAGGCTTCCGCTACTATCCTGAACCGATGCAGATGACGTTGTAGTTTCGAAACCAGGTCCGGGCGCCACGCGCTGCCCGGACCTGGTTGATGGCCGTCATTCCGCAGGCTCCGCAACCGCGAATGGCTTCGAGCCGGCCGCGTCGGGACGGACGCCGGGGAAGATCCGCCGGACCAGCACGAACAGCGCGGGGACGAATAAGACGCCGAGGACGGTCGCCGCGATCATGCCGCCGGCAACGCCGATGCCGACGGCATTCTGGCTGGCAGAGCCCGCGCCGGTCGCGACCGCCAGCGGCAGCACGCCGAGAATGAAGGCAAGCGACGTCATCAGGATCGGACGCAGGCGCTGCCGCGCCGCGTGCAGCGTGGCCTCGACGAGGCTGCGGCCCGATGCGATCTGCTCCAGCGCGAACTCGACGATCAGGATCGCGTTCTTGGCGGAGAGGCCGATCGTGGTGAGCAGGCCGACCTGGAAATAGACGTCGTTGGCCTGGCCGAACAGCGTCGCAGCGAGCAGCGCACCGAGCACGCCGATCGGCACCGTCAGCATCACCGCGAACGGAACCGACCAGCTCTCGTAGAGCGCCGCGAGGCTGAGGAAGACGATCAGCAGCGAGATCGAATAGAGGTACAGCGTCTGGCTGCCGGTGAGCCGCTCCTGGAACGACAATCCGGTCCATTCGTGGCCGTAACCCTTCGGCAGCCTCGCCATCTGCTCCTCCACCGCCTGCATGGCGACGCCCGAGCTGATGCCCGGCGCCGCCTGGCCCTGAAGCTCGACGGCGGCAACGCCGTTGTAGCGCTCCAGACGCGGCGAGCCGAAGCTCCAGCGATTGGTGGCGAGCGCCGAGAACGGCACCATCGAGCCCGTGGTGTTGCGGACGTACCAGCGGCCGATGTCGCTGGTGTCCATCCGGAACGGCGCATCGCTCTGCACATAGACCTGCTTGACGCGGCCGCGGTCGATGAAGTCGTTGACATAGGCGCCGCCCCAGGCCGCCGACAGCGTGGTGTTGAGATCGCTGAGGTTGACGCCGAGCGCCGTGGCCTTGGCCTGGTCGACGTCGAGATTGAATTGCGGCGTATCGTCCTGGCCGTTCGGTCGCGCCTGCGCCACGCGCCTGTCGGCTGCGAGCTGGCCGAGCAGCTGGTTGCGCGCCTTGATCAGCGCCTCGTGACCGTTGCCGCCGGTGTCCTGGAGATAAAGATCGAAGCCGCCGGCATTGCCGAATCCGGGAATCGACGGAGGCAGCACCGGGAACACCATGGCGTCGCGGATCTTCGTGAACGCACCCATGGCGCGGCCGGCCACGGCCTGCGCGGACGTTCCCCCATGCTTGCGCTCGTCGAACGGTTTCAGGCTGACGAAGGCGAGGCCGACGTTCTGCCCCTGCCCTGCGAAGCTGAAGCCGTTGACTGCGAACACGCCTTCAACCGCGTCCTTCTCGTTGTCCAGGTACTGATGCTCGACCTGCTTGATGACGTCGAGCGTGCGCGCCGAGGTGGCGCCGACTGGAAGCTGGATCAGGGTCATGATCGTGCCCTGGTCCTCCTCGGGCAGGAACGAGCTCGGCAGCCGCTGGAACAGGACGACCATGCCGGCGACGATCGCCACGAAGGCGATCATCATTCCCCCGACGCGCCTGATCGCGCCGCCGGCGGTGCGCTGATAACCATCGGCCATGCGGTCGAAGCCGCGGTTGAACAGGCCGAAGAAGCCGCGCCGCGCGCCGTAGTGTTGCGGCGGCTTCAGGATCGTGACGCACAGCGCCGGCGTCAGCACCAGCGCCACCAGCACGGACAGCAGCATCGCCGTGACGATGGTCAGGGCGAACTGGCGGTAGATGATGCCGACCGAGCCGTTGAAGAACGCCATGGGGATGAACACGGCCGAGAGCACGACGCCGATCCCGACCAGCGCGCCGGTGATCTCGCGCATGGACTTCTCGGTCGCCTCGCGTGGGGACAGCTTCTCCTCGGCCATCACGCGCTCGACGTTCTCGACCACTACGATGGCGTCGTCGACCAACAGGCCGATCGCCAGCACCATCGCGAACATCGTCAGCGTGTTGATGGAATAGCCCGCCAGCGAGAGCACGCCGAACGTGCCGAGCAGCACCACGGGCACGGCGATGGTCGGAATGATGGTGGCGCGCCAGCTCTGCAGGAACACGAACATCACCACGAAGACGAGCACGATCGCCTCGAACAGCGTGTGCACCACCTTCTCGATCGATAGCTTGACGAAGGGCGTGGTGTCGTAGGGGTAGACGACGCGAAGCCCCTCCGGCATGCTGGCACCGAGCTGGGCAACGCGCGCCTTCACCGCATCCGAGGTCGCGACCGCGTTGGCGCCGGTTGCGAGGCTGATGCCCATGCCGGCGGCAGGCTTGCCGTTGTAGCGCGCCGCCGAATCGTAGGACTTCGAGCCGAGTTCGACGCGTGCGACGTCGCCGATGCGGACCACCTGGCCGGACGACGCCGTGCGCAGGATGATGTCCTTGAACTGCTCGGCGGTCTGGAGACGGCTCTGGGAGGTGATGGTGGCATTGAGCTGCTGACCGCGGATCGACGCAAGACCGCCGAGCTGACCGGCCGTGACCTGCGTGTTCTGGGTCTGGACCGCCGCGATCACGTCGCCGGGCATCAGATTGTACTTGGCGAGCTTGTCGGGATCGAGCCAGATGCGCATGGCGAATTCGGCGCCGAACAACGTGACCTGGCCGACGCCGGCGACGCGGCTGATGGGATCGTTGATCGAGGACGCCACGTAATCGGCGATGTCGCTGGCGGCGAGCCGGCCATCCTCGGAGACGAAGCCGAGCACCATCAGGAAGCTCGCCGAAGACTTCACCACCTTGATGCCCTGCTGCTGCACGACCTGCGGCAGCAAGGGGGTTGCGAGCTGGAGCTTGTTCTGCACCTGCACCTGGGCAATGTCGGCATCGGCCTCGTTGGTGAAGGTCAGCGAGATCTGCACCTGGCCGGTCGAGGTGCTCGACGACGACATGTACTGGAGATAGTCGAGACCGGTCATGTTCTGCTCGATGACCTTGGTCACCGAGTTTTCCGCGGTCTCGGCGTTGGCGCCGGGATAGGTCGCGGTGATCGTGACCACGGTCGGCGCGATCTGCGGATATTGCGCGATCGGCAGGCGCATGATCGCCAACACGCCGCCCAGCATGATCAGGGTGGCGATGACCCAGGCGAAGATCGGCCGCTTGATGAAGAAATGCGACATGACGCCTACTGCTCCGTGGTGGCGGCCGCGGGCCGCGCATCGGCCTGACGCGTCGGGTTCGTCGTGAGGCCGGTTGCCGGATCGACCGCGACTTCGACGGTCTTGACGGCCGCGCCGGGACGCGCCTTCTGCGTGCCATCGACGACGAGGCGATCGCCGGCCTTGGCGCCCGATCGCACCAGCCAGTTGCCGTCGATGTCCTCGCCCAGATCCAGCGTCCGCTGCTCCGCCTTGCCGTCCTTGTCGACGAACATCGCCACCGCCTGCCCCAGCGGATTGCGCGAGACCGCGCGCTGCGGCACCAGGATCGCGTTGGGATCGACGCCGGCGACGACGCGTGCACGCACATACATCCCGGGCAGCAGCGCGCGCTCGGGATTGGCGAAGACCGCGCGCGAGGAGACCGAGCCGGTGCTCTCGTTGACGCTGGCATCGGTGAAACCGTACTTGCCCTTGTGGCCGTAGGCCTTGCCGCTTTCCATCAGCAGTTCGACCTGCACGCCCTCGGCCGGGCGTTTGAGCTTTCCGCTCGCGATCTGATTGCGCAGGCGCTCCATCTCGGAGGTCGACTGGTCGAGATCGACATAAACAGGATCGAGCTGCTGGATCGTCGTCATCGCGGTGGCCTGGCTCGCCGTGACGAGCGCGCCGGGCGTGATGGTCGACTTGCCGATCCGGCCCGAGATCGATGCGGTGACCTTGGTGCGATCCAGCGAGATCGCAGCCGTGTCGCGGTTGGCCTGGGCCGCCTTCAAATCGGCCTCGCCCTGCTTGTAGGCGGCGACCGCATCGTCGACGTCCTGCTGGCTAGCGGCGTTGGTCTGGAGCAGCTGGGTCTTGCGCGCGGCCTTCAGGCGCACGCTGACCAGCGTCGCCTCGGACCGCTGCACCGCGGCCTCTGCGCTTGCCAGCGCCGCGTTGTATTGCACCGGATCGATCTCATAGAGCAGATCGCCTTCCTTGACCTCGGCACCTTCCACGAAGTCGCGCTTGAGCAGGATGCCGGTGACCTGCGGCCGCACCTCCGAGGTCTGGTAGGCGACGACCCGGCCCGGCAGGATCGTCGAAACCTTCGTCTCCTGCGGCTTCAGGGTCACGACGCCGACCTCCGGCACCATCTGTGGCGGTCCGGCCTGCTGGCTCTGGTCCCCGCAAGCTGCAAGCAGCAGGGCAATCAACGGAACGGCCGGGGCGAACGGAGGACGCATGATGACGATCCATGGGTGAATGGCGGGCCCTCGAAAGGGGGCGCGCGGAAACATTTGGAAACTCTTCGGTTTCCATCCGGAAACTTGGTGGTTTCCTTCTCCGAAGTCAAGTGCTAGGCTGCGGGCGAAAATGCGTTCAAGCAGTCGTGAAGCAGCTCCAGGCGGAAGTTCCCATGGCGAAAGAATCCGGCAGTCAAAGGCGCATCGCCCCGCCTTCCGAGCGCTCCAGGCCTGCCATCGAGCTTCCCGCCCCGGACGCGCGCATGACGCAATTGCTGGCGGCGGCGAAGGACACCTTCACCAGCAAAGGCTTCGCCGCGACGACCATGGACGACATCGCCGGCGCCGCCGGCATGTCGAAGAAGACGCTCTACAAATTGTTCGAGAGCAAGACCGATCTGTTCCGTGCCATGCTGCTGGGCAGCCTGCCCAAAGACCAGTTCACGGACACGCCTTCGGACGGATCACCGGTGACCCGGCTTCGCAACATGCTTCGGGAGGCTGCAGACGTGGCGCTGTCGCCGGGTGAGATCGCGCTGCAACGGTTGATCATCGGTGAACGCCAGGCCTCGCCGGCGCTGGGGCGCATGTTTGCCGAGGTCATCATGGAGAGCGGCACCGAGCATATCGTCGGCTTGCTCGAGAAGGTTCGCCTGGAGCCGCGTTTCGAAGGCGTGCCGCTCCGCCTCGTCGCCGAAATGCTGTTCGGCATGGTGTTCGGCCACGATCATTTCAGGCTGCTGACCGATACCGGCTTCAAGCTCAATCGCCGCGCATTGGACCGGCGGATCGACTTTGCGATTAAGACGTTCTGCCTGCCGGACAATTGAGCTGAACCTATGACCCCTCACCAGGTCCATCGCTGAAAACCTCGATCAGGCGAAAACGCTCGCACATCAGCATCATGTCCTCGCTATATCGCCCAAGCCTGCCGAAATAGGATTGATGGGCGCATCGCCAATGGGCCAGGCTGCGGTCGCCTTCTCCCTCGTCATACGCGAAGGCGGCGTCGACCTCATTGAAGCGCCGATACGTCACCCCTGTGGTTTCGATGACGCAGCGCGGCTCTGCCCCCCCGTCGAGCACGACCCAGCGTTCACCGGGCGTGGAGATGTTCGGCTCGTCTTCGGTGCTGCACGTCGCGGTCTTGATGCCCCTGATGACGAGCTCAACCAGTTCGTCCGCAAGCGCAGGGCTGTCGCCGAACGCGAAGCTTCGCAGATGTCGATAGCGCTCGGGCACCGGCTTGCTCATCGCTTCCATCCCTCGCGAAGTGCGGCCTAGCAGCCGAGCTTGTCGGCGATACCACCAAAATCCTTCGCGACGATGTCCCAATTGCCGGTCGCTTCGAAATCGATCTTCTGAAGCGGCCCGTACTCGGTCGGTCGCGCCACGAACGCGGTCTTGAGCCCGTTCTTCTGCGCGGCGGCAAGATCGCCATTGTGAGCCGCGACCATCATCACCTCTTGCGGCCTCAGGCAGAGCAGGCGCGCGGCGCCGAGATAGGTCTCCGGATCGGGCTTGTAGTGCTCGAACAGCTCGGCCGACATGATCAGGTCCCACGGCAGGCCGGCGAACTTGGCCATGTTGGTGAGCAGCGCGACGTTGCCGTTCGAGAGCGGCGAGATCACGAATTTCGATTTCAGCCGCGTGAGGCCGGCGACGCTGTCGGGCCAGGGATGCAGGCGGTGCCAGCCCTTGGTGAGATAATCGAGATCGGCCTCGGTGAGGCCCTTGATCGCGAATTGATCGACCAGCTTTTCCAGCGAGCGGCGATGCAGGTCGTCGAGCATGACATAGCCGCGCTCGGGATGTTCGCGCACGTCGTCCATCGAGGCCATGTACATCCCGCGCCAGCCGTCGACGAGCGCGGTCCAATCAGCGGTGATGCCGCGCTGCTTGCTCCACCACATGAAGTCGGTGATGAGACTCGTGCGCCAGTCCACGACCGTGCCGAACACGTCGAAAACCAGGGCTTTCAAGGCGGAGAGATCGGATGTTGGTGTCATGTTTCGCTCCGCGGATTTTCCTGCGCCCGGTTGGCTCCGGTTGAGATCGAGGGCTTTAAAGCATGATCCTTTCCATGCAACAATATCTCTAGTTCGTCCGCGACGAGCAATGTCACCGCCTCAACCAGTCAGGGTGCGCACGCATCTGCCATGACAACCATTCCTGTCGCATACATTTTGCTCGAGGATGCCCGCCTCCCGGACGAAGACGCGTTGATCCGGGCATTGCGCGCTCGTCATCGCGACTTGCGTTGGAGCCGCAGCACCCTCGCGCGAAGCGACAGCGCTGACAGCGCGATGTTCATCCACGCAGGCGATCAGCTCATGACGATCCTGCTGATGTCGGCGCCGATACCTTTCGATCAGCAACTGTGGGAACGGGCCTCTTGGCTGTGGCCGGAGGCGTTTCGCGCCGCCGGCCGCCATCGTGCGCACCTGATCGTCGCGCCGATGGGCTCTGCCGAAAGCAAAACTGAACGGAAGCCGCTGGGATTTGTCGAGAATGCGCAACTTGCCACGGCCATTGTGGGTGCTGTGGTCGCGGCAATGCCCGGCGTCGTCGCTGTGGTCTGGCAGGGAAACGTTGCCCGCTCGCCCGAGATGTGGATAGATCAGTCGCGCAGCGCGTTCGCCTCATATCCAGATCAACCGTTCGCCTTGTGGATGGAGATCGTTCCCTACCTTTCGGGCAAGACCATAGGGGCGCTCACGATCGGGTTGTCTGCGTTTGCGGGGCGAGAGATCGAGTTCGAAGTGGATGGGCTCGATCAACGGACCGCCACCGGCCGGGTTGCCCAGCTTTCATCCTACTTTATCGCCCGCGGCCTGGACGACGGACCCAAGAGCGGCGCGGTGTTCGAGGCCGACTCCGAAATTGATCACCGCGTCGCGGTGCTTCACCGCAACTCCCGTTTCAAGATCGGGCCGGTCATCTCGTTCTCATCGCTTGATGATCGATCCGGGAGAACCAAGACCTTTCCAATCATTCCCGTAGCCATCGCCCGGGATCATCCGTTGCTGGTCATGCTGAGCAAGGTCGGGCTTTTCGATCCGGGCCAAGCCGAAAACCAAATCAGGCTCAGGCCCGATCACTATCAATCGGAGGTCCGACTCGAGAGCTTTGATAAAGGCCTCTCGCGGGCCTTGTCCGGCATGATCGCAACCGACGACTATGCCGAGGCCGAGACGAACGCGCGCCGTGCACTCACGAATGGAGATATCCCACCCGCGGAGGCCATTCTCCAGCCTTGGGCCGATGAAGTCCGCCAGCTTCAGCTGGCCATCAGGCTCGGCCTGACGTTGTGCGACATGTCCATGTTCTTGCCTGCACCGCTCCACAGCCCATAACAGACGGACGATGCATCAAGTCCGCGGCGCGCGACCGACCGAAGCAGTCGATCGCGCGGATGATCACGACCTCAGTCCAGATGGAACTTGGCCAGCTCGCGGTGCTCCGCCTTGATGTAGCGCACCGTACCGGTCACCGAACGCATCACGACCGTCTCGGTCTCGATCACGCCGTCCTTGCGGAACTTGACGCCCGACAGCAGCGAGCCGGTGGTGACGCCGGTAGCGGCAAACAGGCAGTCGCCGCGCGCCATGTCCTCGATCCCGTAGATCATCTTGGGGTCGTTGACGCCCATCTTGGCGGCACGCTCGACCTTCTCGGCTGAATCGAGGATGAGGCGGCACTGCATCTGGCCGCCGATGCATCGCAGCGCCACGGCGGCGAGCACGCCTTCGGGTGCACCGCCGGTGCCGAGATACATGTCGACGCCGGTGTTGTCGGGGTCGGCGCAGTGGATGACGCCCGCGACGTCGCCGTCGGTGATCAGGCGCACGGCGGCGCCGGTCGAGCGCACGCTCTCGATGATGCTGGCGTGGCGCGGACGGTCGAGCACCAGCACAGTGATGCCCTCCGGCTTGACGCCCTTGGCCTTGGCGAGGCGGCGGACATTATCGGCCGGCGAGGCATCGAGATCGACCACGCCCTTGTCGTAGCCGGGGCCGATCGCGAGCTTTTGCATGTAGACGTCAGGCGCGTGCAGCAGCGTGCCGCCGTCGGCCATCGCCATCGTGGCGATCGAGCCCGGCATGTTCTTGGCGCACAGCGTGGTGCCCTCGAGCGGGTCGACCGCGATGTCGACCTCGGGGCCGGCCTTGAGGCCGACCTGCTCGCCGATATAGAGCATCGGTGCTTCGTCGCGCTCGCCCTCGCCGATCACGATGGTGCCCTGGATCGGCAGCTTGTTGAGCTCGCGCCGCATGGCGTCCACGGCGGCCTGGTCAGCGGCCTTCTCGTTGCCGTGACCGCGCAGCCGCGCCGACGACACCGCCGCCCGCTCCGTCACCCGCACGATCTCCAGCGTCAGAATGCGCTCGAGCAAGGCGTGCGGGGGGACTTCAATATGGGTCGACATCGGGGCTTACTCCTTCGAAACGTTTGGGACGGAAATCTCCGTCCGCATCAACTCACAACGCCCATGGTTCGTTCGAACGAACGACCGCCTTATGGCTTGAGCATGACCTTTCCGGAAAACCGCTCAACACTTTTCCGCGGTCATGCTCTAGTTCTTCTCGATCCGGATCACCTGCGGCCGTCCGCTGATCACCTTGTCCTTCTGCACGGCCGCGAGCGCACGGCGCACGGCGTCTTCGTGAGTGGCGTAGGTGATCAGGATGACGGGCACCGGGACCGCCTTACCATTGTCAGGCGCAGCACCGCCATTGGGATGACGCTGTACGATCGACTCGATAGAAATCTTCTGCTCGGCGAGCCGCGTTGCGATCGCGGCTGCCGTGCCGGGGAAGTCGCGCGCGAGCAGGCGAATATAGTATCCGCCCTCATGCCGCTCCATCGGCGCCTTCTGGGTGTCGCGCAGTTGCGAGATCGGCCGGCCGAACGGATTGGCACGGATGCCGCGCGCGACGTCTGCGATATCAGCGACCACCGCGGATGCGGTCGCCGCTCCTCCCGCACCGGGGCCGACCAGCGTGATCGGCGGAATCCCCTCGCCGTCGATCGTGACCGCATTGGTGACACCCATCACCTGCGCGATCGAGGAGGATTTCGGCACCATGGTCGGGTGCACGCGCTGCTCGATGCCCTTGGCGGTGCGAACCGCAACGCCGAGCAACTTGAGCCTGTAACCGAGATCGTCGGCGGCGCGCAGATCTTCCGGGGCGATGGATGAGATGCCTTCCACATACACCGCGCTTTGAGCAACTTTCGTGCCGAAAGCGAGGCTGGCGAGAATGGCGAGTTTCTGCGCGGTGTCGTGGCCGTCGACGTCGAAGGACGGATTGGCCTCGGCATAGCCGAGCCGCTGCGCATCCTTCAGGCATTCGGCGAAGGACAGCCCCTCCTGCTCCATCCGGGTCAGAATGTAATTGCAGGTGCCGTTGAGGATGCCGTAAACGCGATTGATGCCGGTTCCGGCAAGACCCTCGCGCAACGTCTTGATGACGGGGATCGCGGCCCCGACAGCTGCCTCGAAATTCAGCGCGCCGCCGTTCTTCTCAGCTGCCTTGGCGAGCTTGAGGCCGTGCTTGGCGAGCAGCGCCTTGTTGGCGGTGACGACCGACTTGCCGGCGCCCAGCGCGGCCTCCACCGCCGACAGCGCGGGATCACCGGCGCCGCCCATCAGCTCGACGAAGCAATCGACCTCTGGATGGGTGGCAAGCGAGATGGGATCCTTCGCCCAGTCGACGCCGCGTAGGTCGACGCCGCGCTTCTTCGCCTTCGAGCGTGCCGTGACGGCGACGACGCGGATGCCCCGGCCGCTGCGGCCCGCGAGCACGCGCGCCTGCGTTTCGATCAAACGGACGACTTCGGCACCCACGGTGCCGAGCCCCGCTATGCCCACTTTCAGGGGTGCGACCATGATGCTTTTCGAAAACCCGTCGAAGAGAATTAGCGCCGATTGGCGAGCGGAACGACGTTGTGCAACGTTTCGATGCCGCTTTCAAGGAAGCGGCGCACGCCGCGCGCGGCCTGCCTGATCCGTTGCTCGTTTTCCACCATGGCGATCCGGACATATCCTTCACCATGCTCGCCAAAGCCGACGCCCGGCGAGACCGCGACGCCGGACTTCTCCACCATCAGGGTCGCAAACTGCATGCTGCCGACGCTGCGGAAGGCCTCCGGCAGCGGCACCCAGGCGAACATCGAGGCTTCCGGCGGCGGGATCTCCCAGCCGGCACGACCGAACGATTCCACCAGCGCGTCGCGGCGCTTGCGGTAGGTGTCGCGCATCTCCTTGATGCAATCATCCGGGCCGTTCAGCGCCGCGGTCGCGGCGACCTGGACCGGAGTGAAGGCACCGTAGTCGAGATAGGATTTGACGCGGGCGAGGGCCGCGATCACACGCTCATTGCCGACCGCGAAGCCCATGCGCCAGCCCGCCATCGAATAGGTCTTCGACATCGAGGTGAACTCGACGGCGACGTCCATCGCGCCCGGCACCTGGAGCACCGAGGGCGGCGGGTTGCTCTCGTCGAAATAGACCTCGGCATAGGCGAGATCGGACAGGATCAGGATCTCGTGCTTCTTCGCGAACGCGACCAGGTCCTTGTAGAAGTCGAGGCTCGCGACATAGGCGGTCGGGTTCGAGGGATAGCAGACGACGAGCGCCAGCGGCTTGGGGATCGAATGAACAATCGCCCGCTCCGCCGCCTCGAAGAATTGCGGCGTCGGCTCGGAGGGCACGGAGCGGATCACGCCGCCCGCCATCAGGAAGCCAAAGGCGTGAATCGGATAGCTCGGGTTCGGACAGAGAATGACATCGCCCGGCGCAGTGATGGCCTGCGCCACATTGGCAAAGCCCTCCTTGGAGCCGAGCGTCGCCACGACCTCGGTGTCGGGGTTCAGCTTCACACCGAAGCGACGGGCATAATAGGCGGCCTGGGCCCTGCGCAGCCCCGGGATGCCCCGGGAGGCCGAGTAGCGATCGGTGCGCGGCTTGCCGAGTGTCTCCTTCAGCTTGTCGAGCACATGCGGCGGGGCCGGCAGGTCCGGATTGCCCATGCCGAGGTCGATGATGTCGGCGCCGGCATTCCGCGCGGCCGCCTTGGCCCGGTTGACCTGTTCGAACACGTAAGGCGGCAGGCGGCGGATGCGGTAAAAATCTTCCATGGCTCTCTGGGCTCCGGGCAACCGGTCAGGACAGAATCGACAGGCCACGACGGCCGTCGGTAAAGGCACCCGTCCCGTCGTGAAAATTACTCAAAATCAAATGCTTAGAGCAACATTCAACGGCAAGGACTGAAGTCGTTCGCCCTGACGCTCGGCTGAACTGAGGTCTTTTAGCACGGCAAGACGGGGGCGCCAGCGATTACCTTGCACCGTCACACGTACTCGCGCTCTCTCGACCTACGCTCACTCGCCTTACGCTCATTTGGCGTCCTTGGCGGCGACGGCCTGGCGATCGCGCGCAGCGGCGAGCTCGGCCTCGATCTTGGCCCGCTGGTCCGGCGGGATAACCGCCTGATCGCGATCCGGCGGCAGATCATGCACGGGCAGGTAGCTGCCCGGCTCCCTGGGATGCGCCTGCGCATCCGCAGGCATCATGTCTGCAAGCTGGCTCGAGCAGCCGCCCAGAACAAGCGCCGTGATCAACAGCGCGCCGCGGATCGGCAGCGCCTTTTGCAGGTCCCATAACGCCAACACTTGGGAAATCCCCTACTCGTCCCAAAGCACGGCCCCGGGCAACCTTACCCAAGACCGCGCTCGAGCTCAAACCATTGCTGCCCAAATGGCGTGAGCGACAAAATAGCCCGGCACCACCAAGCCGAGCGGTGCGGCCCGATTGTGACGGAACCAGGAATTTTTGTCGCACTGCAACACATCTTCGAGAGTGTTTAACGCCAAACATGCGAGCTTCGCGGTGACGAATACGGAATGAATCGTTACTGTTCTGCGCATGAGTACTGTCACAACCGACACGCCCAAATCCGGCAGCAAGTTCGAGACGAAGTTCGATGCCGAAGCCTTCGCGATGAATGTCGCGCGGGCGATGGAGAGCGGAGGCAAGGCGCTAGCCGCCTACCTCAAGCCGCGCGAGAGCGGCGAGGTGCAGGATCGCCCGCCGGCCGAGCTTGCCGAGGTCGTCAAGACCTTCACCTCGGTCGCCGAATACTGGCTGTCGGACACGTCCCGCTCCTCCGATCTGCAGACCAAGCTCGCCAAGGACTATCTCGACCTCTGGGGCTCGGCGGTGCGCCGCATGGCCGGCCAGGACGTGGAGCCCGCGATCGCGCCCTCGCCGCGCGACAAGCGCTTTGCCGATCCGGAATGGAAGTCGAACCAGTTCTTCGATTTCGTGATGCAGCTCTATTTGCTCACGACCAAATGGGCGCAGGAGCTGGTGCGCGACGCCGAAGGCCTCGATCCGCACACGCGCCGCAAGGCCGAGTTCTACGTGCAGCAGGTCACCAATGCGCTCTCGCCGTCGAACTTCGTGCTGACCAATCCAGAGGTGCTGCGCGAGACGATGGCGTCCAGCGGCGAGAACCTCGCGCGCGGCCTGACAATGCTGGCCGAGGACATCGCGGCCGGCAAAGGCATGCTGAAGATCCGCCAGTCCAATCCGGATAATCTCGTCGTCGGCGTCAACATGGCGACGACACCGGGCAAGGTGATCTATCAGAACGAGATGATGCAGCTGATCCAGTATTCGCCGACCACGGAGACGGTGCTGCGCACCCCGCTCCTGATCCTGCCGCCCTGGATCAACAAGTTCTACATTCTCGATCTCAAGCCGGAGAAATCCTACATCAAGTGGTGCGTCGACCAGGGCATCACCGTGTTCGTGATCTCATGGGTCAATCCCGACAAGCGGCTCGGCAACAAGAGCTGGGAAGACTACATGAAGCAGGGCCCGCTCACGGCGATGGACGTGATCGAGAAGATCACCGGCGAGATGAAGGTGCACACCGCTGGCTATTGCGTCGGCGGCACGATGCTCGCGACCACGCTGGCGTGGCTCGCCGAGAAGCGCCGCCAGCGCGTGGCGTCTGCGACGTTCTTCGCGGCGCAGGTCGACTTCACCCATGCCGGCGATCTCCTGGTGTTCGTCGACGAGGACCAGATCGCAGCGCTTGAGCAGGACATGAAGACGGCCGGCGTGCTCGAAGGCTCGAAGATGGCGATGGCCTTCAACATGCTGCGCTCCAACGATCTGATCTGGTCCTATGTCGTCAGCAACTATCTGAAGGGCCAGCAGCCGAGCGCCTTCGACCTGTTGCACTGGAATTCCGATGCGACGCGGATGACCCACGCGAACCATTCCTATTACCTGCGCAACTGCTATCTGGAGAACCGGCTGTCCACGGGCACGATGGTGCTGGACAACACGCTGCTCGATCTCTCCCAGGTGAAGGTGCCCGTCTACAATCTCGCCACCCGCGAGGACCACATCGCGCCGGCGGAATCGGTGCTGTACGGCTCGCAATTCTTCGGCGGTCCGGTGAAATACGTGCTGTCGGGTTCGGGCCACATCGCCGGCGTCGTCAATCCGCCGGCCTCCAACAAGTATCAGTACTGGACCAACGACAACATCAAGGACGCCAACGTCGCGCAGTGGATGAAGGGCGCCGTGGAGCACAAGGGCTCGTGGTGGCCGGACTGGCGCCAATGGCTGAGCGAGCTCGACCCTGAAGAGGTTCCCGCGCGCGCCGTCGGCAGCGACGCCTTTCCGCCGATCGAGGACGCGCCGGGCAGCTATGTCAGGGTTCGCGCATAGCGCACTCTCGTGCGCTCTTGTATAGACTCGCTCTCAACGCAGCTGCGACGACAGAGGGGACCGGACTATGACGCGCGAATTGTTCTGGCTGACACTGACGGTGATCCTGACCGGAATCCTCTGGATTCCCTACATCATCAACCGCTGCCAGGTTCGCGGCCTCACCGGCGCCATGGCCAACCCCTCGCGTGGCGACAAGCCGCAGGCGGAGTGGGCCAACCGCTTGATGTTCGCGCACGACAATGCGGTCGAGAATCTCGTGATCTTCGCGCCGCTGGTGCTGATCCTGAATGCGATCGACTATTCCACGAAATGGACCGTGCTCGCCTGCGCCGTCTATTTCTGGTCCCGCGTCGCGCACCTGATCGTCTACGCGATCGGCATCCCGGTGTTCCGCACCCTCGCCTTCACCGTCGGCTTCCTCGCCCAGGCCGTGCTGGCGCTGGCGATCTTCAGGGTGTTTTGATTTCGTGTCCCGGACGCGCAAAGCGCGAGCCGGGACCCAGAAAGCCGCATACGATGCAGCAGCCTTGGGCCCCGGCTCTGCAGCGCATCACTGAAGAAGTGCTGCGCTGCGTCCGGGGCACAAACCTGCCCTACTCCTCCGGCAGGCCCAGCATCAGCCGCATGTTCTGCACGGCCGCACCCGAGGCGCCCTTGCCGAGATTGTCGAGGCGCGCGACCAGCAGGGCCTGGTGATATTTGTCGCTGGCGAAGACGTAGAGCTCGAGCATGTTGGTCTCGTTCAGCGCCTCCGGCTCAAGCCGGCCGGCCTTGGCCGCCTCGTTCTGGAGCGACATCACCTTGACGTATTTCGAGCCGGCGTAGCGCTTTGCGAGCGCGGATTGGAGATCGGCTCCGCCGGGCTTGCCCGGCAGCGTGTCGAGCTGGAGCGGCACCGAGACCAGCATGCCCTGCCGGTAGTTGCCGACCGAGGGAATGAAGATCGGCCGCCGCGTCAGGTTCGAATAGAGCTGCATCTCCGGCAGATGCTTGTGCTCGAAGCCGAGGCCGTAGAGCTCGAAGGACGGCGCGCTGCCGTCTTCGAAGCTCGCGATCATCGACTTGCCGCCACCTGAATAGCCGCTCACCGCGTTGACGGTGACGGGATGGTCAGGCGGCAACAGGCCGGCATCGACGATCGGCCGCAGCAGCGCGATCGCGCCGGTCGGATAGCATCCGGGATTGGAGACCTTCTTCGCGGCCTTGATCTTGCCGGCCTGGTCGGCCGTCAGCTCGGGAAAGCCGTAGGCCCAGTCGGGTGCGACCCGGTAGGCGGTGGAGGCGTCCAGCACCTTCGGCCCCCCAGCGCCCATGCTGTCGACCAGCGCCACGGTTTCCTTGGCGGCATCGTCGGGCAGGCAGAGGATGACGAGATCCACCTCCTCCATCACCGCCTTCTTGGCCGCGGGATCCTTGCGCTTGTCATCGGCGATCGTCTTCACGACGACGTCGTTCTGCAGCTTCAGCCGCTCGTTGATGCCGAGCCCGGTCGTGCCGGAGCCGCCGTCGACGAAGACGGTCGCGGGCTTCTTGGCCGCGCTGGTGGTCGGGGCTTTGGTGGTGTCAGCGAGGCTCATGATGCGCTCCCTTCGAGCATGTTCGTGTCGTCTGCGAAAACCTGCGGCCTTGCCTGCCGCATCAATTGTGAGATCTGCTTGGCGTCGGCATCACCGCCGCCAAGCGCGTTCGCGATCGCTGCATAGTCCGCATCCGACTTGTGCTGGTTCAGCTTGAAGCTGCCTTCGATCTCCTCGACCGTCATCACAAGTCCCACGATCCCCTTCTTCATCGCTTCCAGCCGGCCTGCCGTCATCTTGGCCGATGTCCACGGCTTTTTCGGCAAGAGCCAGTTCTCGAACTTGTCGCTGAGCGTGTCGATCTGCACCGCCAGCTCATCGTCCGACAAGAGCCGCACCGGGCCGCTGAGATGCACGGACTGGTAGAGCCAGGTCGGAACTTGGTCCGGCGAGACGTACCAGTCGGGCGATACATAGGCATCGGGGCCATTGACCGCGAGCAGCCAGGACGCATCGCCGCCCGCCAGCTTTAGCAGCGGATTGTGACGGGCGACATGAAAGGCGGCCTGCGGCGTGCCGTCAGCGGCGTAGGTCAGGTAGAACGGCAGCGGGGACGCGACCGGCTTGTGGCCGTCGAAGGCACACATGGTGCCGAAGCCGCGCTCTTCGGCGAATTTCAGGCTCGCGGCGCGGTCCTGCTTGAAAAAGGGTGGCGTGTACATCGTGGTCTCCTGCTGGGCCTCCTCGGGGGCCGCCGGATCAGATCGCGCTGACAGGAGAGAGAATGCCGCGGATCGGATCCAGCGGCAAAGACGATGATCTCAAACGCGATCGACCGCCCAAACCGCTGAGATGCGGCGGCGGCGACGGGCGAACAGGATGGTCGCGGCGTTGATCATGGCGCGCGGCTATAAGGCGGGAGGGTTCCGGGGTCAAGTGCAAATCGGTCCGGCAGAACGGCAGGTTGCCGCACCGCGCGACGGCAGTGCCGCCTGCTTGACGGCAGAGTGCCGCACGGATGTCATCGGGCTGCCGCGGAATTTCCACTAATAATGGGGGTTTCAGAGAAAGACCGACGCGCCACAACCCGCCGGTCCAAGCCTGTCATAACCAGCCCCAGGACATCGCCATGACCGAGATTACCCGTCGCGCAACGCTAGCCGGTGCCGCCGCCTCGGCGCTCCTGCCTTTCGCCAAGACTTCGCCCGCGCACGCTGCCGCGCCCCTGGCCGACAAGCAGAATGCAAGCTTTTATCGCTACAATGTCGGTACCCATCAGGTCACGGTGGTCTGCGACGGCGTTGCCACCGTCAATTTGACCGACAATTACGCAGCGGGCGCCAGCAAGGACGACATCAACAAGGTCTTCGCCGAACACCACCTGCCGACCGACAAGGTCACCCATACGTTCAACCCCGTGGTCGTCAACACCGGACCGAAGCTCGTCGTCATCGACACAGGTCTCGGGCCAGATCAGTTCACGCAGAGCAAGGGCAAGGTCGGCCAGTTCCACAATAACCTTACGGCGGCCGGGATCGACCGCGCGGCGGTCGACACCGTCGTCATCTCCCACTTCCACGGCGACCACATCAACGGCCTGCTGGCTACCGAGAACAAGCCCGCCTTCCCCAACGCCGAGATCATGGTGCCGGCGGTGGAATGGAAGTTCTGGATGGACGACGGCGAGATGAGCAAGGGGATGGGCAACCCGATCCTCGAAAACAATTTCAAGAACATCCGCCGCGTGTTCGACGCGCTGGGCCGCAAGGTCACGCAATACGAATCCGGCAAGGAGGTCGCGCCCGGCATCACGTCGGTCGCGAGCCCCGGCCACACGCCCGGCCACAATTCCTTCATCGTCGCCTCCGGCAACGAGAAGGTGCTGGTGCAGGTCGACATCACCGCCGGTGCGGCTTTCCTGTTCGTCAAGCATCCCGAATGGAACATCGCCTCCGATGTCGACAAGCCGTTGGCACAGCAGACGCGGCGCAAGCTCTACGACATGGCCATTGCCGAGAAGATGCCGATCCAGGCCTTCCACGCCGCCTTCCCGGGTCTCGTTCGCGTTGAGAAGGAAAAGGACGGCTCGGGATATCGCTGGATTCCCTCGATCTGGAACGCCTCGCTTTAGACGCGTTTGCCGCGCTGACCGGGCGGCCCTGCCGCCCGGTCACACCAGGCGCCAGATCCATTCCATCAGCTTCGCGATCACGTCGCCGAACAGCAGCAGTGCGGCCGACCACACCAGCGCCGAGACGAAATTGGCGACCTGGAAGCTCCAATAGGGCATCTCGAAGATGCCGGCCGCAAGTGGCACCGAGGCGCGCAAGGGGCCGAAGAAGCGGCCGATGAAGATGCTGGGCACGCCCCACTTCCGCACGAATCCCTCGCCCTTCGGCAGCAGGTCCGGATAGCGCGAGAGCGGCCACATCTGGGCGACCCGTTCCTTGTAGCGGAAGCCGAACCAGTAGGAGACCCAATCGCCCAGCGCCGCGCCGAGGCCGCCGGCAATCCAGACCGGATAGAAGCTGATGCCGCTCGCCCCGATCAGCGCGCCGATGCCCACCAGCGCGCCCCAGGCCGGCACCAGCAGCGAGATGAAGGCCAGCGACTCCCCGAAGGCGAGCACGAACACGATCGGCGCCGCCCAAGCCTGGTGAACGCGCACGAATTCGGCCAGGGCGTGCGCGTACTGCTCCATTCCAGATTAGCCTTCCGCCCTGTCTCAAGGTGCTGCTCGATGAAAAGGACTGGTAAGCCAAGGGCTTGTGTGACATCAAGTCACAAAGCTCGGCCGCGTGTGGCTGGGACGTCAAATTGCCGGGAATTGGCGGGCCTGCGGCGTAAAATCGCCGGGATTGGCTCTCAACCACGCCGCTCGCCGGCGCCTGCGATAACCTTTCCAAGCCAGAAGTGGCATAGTCGCCCTGACCGATTCGCCGCTAAGGCGGCCCTTGAAACGTATCAAGATAAATGTCCAAGCAGTTGAAAACCAAAGCGAAAGACGACCTGTTCGGCGCCGACGAGCCGAAGTCCCGCGCGCCTGCCGCCAAGCCGGCCGCGCGTGGAAGCGGCGGGGAAGCCGACTACACGGCCGCCGACATCGAGGTGCTCGAAGGCCTGGAACCGGTGCGCCGCCGCCCCGGCATGTATATCGGCGGCACCGACGAGAAGGCGCTGCATCATCTCTTCGCCGAGGTCATCGACAACTCCATGGACGAGGCGCTGGCCGGGCACGCGACCTTCATCGGCGTCGAGCTCAGCGCGGACGGATTCCTCACCGTAACCGACAACGGCCGCGGCATCCCGATCGATCCGCATCCGAAATTCCCGAAGAAGTCGGCACTCGAAGTCATCATGTGCACGCTGCATTCGGGCGGCAAGTTCGACAGCAAGGTCTATGAGACCTCGGGCGGTCTGCACGGCGTCGGCATCTCCGTGGTGAACGCCCTCTCCTCGCGTCTCGAGGTCGAGGTCGCGCGCGGCCAGAAGCTGCATCGGATGATCTTCGAGCGCGGCCATCCCAAGGGCAAGCTCGAGGATCTCGGCAAGGTCAACAACCGCCGCGGCACGCGCGTGCGCTTCAAGCCCGACACCGACATCTTCGGCGCCAAGGCGGCGTTCAAGCCGCAGCGCTTGTTCAAGATGACGCGCTCGAAGGCGTATCTGTTCGGCGGCGTCGAGATCCGCTGGAATTGCGCACCCGAGCTGCTCAAGGGCGTCGAGGACGTGCCGGCGGAGGCGACGTTCCACTTTCCCGGCGGTCTCAAGGACTATCTCGCCGCAGCGATCCACGCCGACACCCTGGTGCACCCGGACATCTTCTCGGGCAAGTCGGGGCGCAACGGCGCGCACGGCGCCTGCGAATGGGCGGTGGCATGGACCGCGGATGCCGACGGCTTCCTGTCGTCTTACACCAACACCGTGCCGACACCCGACGGCGGCACGCATGAATCCGGCTTGCGCAGCGCGTTGCTGCGTGGCCTGAAGGATCACGCCGAGCGCGTCGGCCAGGGCAAGCGCGCAGCTTCCGTGACCTCCGAGGACGTGATGGTCGGCGCGGCCGTGATGCTCTCGGTGTTCGTGCGCGAGCCAGAATTTCAGGGCCAGACCAAGGATCGTCTCGCGACCGCAGAAGCCCAACGCATCGTCGAGCAGGCGATGAAGGATCCGTTCGACCATTGGCTGTCGGGCAATCCGAACATGGCCAACCGGCTGCTCGATTTCGTGATCGACCGCGCCGAGGAGCGGCTGCGCCGCCGCCAGGAAAAAGAGACCGCGCGGAAAACCGCGGGCAAGAAGTTGCGCCTGCCCGGCAAGCTCGCTGATTGCACCGATGCCGGCACGGAAGGCTCCGAACTCTTCATCGTCGAGGGCGACTCGGCCGGCGGCAGCGCCAAGCAGGCGCGCGACCGCAAGACCCAGGCCGTGCTGCCGCTGCGCGGCAAGATTCTCAACGTCGCCTCCGCCGGCAAGGACAAGCTGACTGCGAATGCCCAGCTCTCCGATCTCGTACAGGCGATCGGCTGCGGCACGCTTGCGCATTATCGCGAGGAGGATCTGCGCTATCAGCGCATCATCATCATGACCGACGCCGACGTCGACGGCGCCCACATCGCCTCGCTCCTGATCACCTTCTTCTACCGGCAGATGCCGCGGCTGATCGACGAGGGCCACCTCTTCCTCGCGGTGCCCCCGCTCTACAAGCTCACGCACGGCACCAAATCAGTCTACGCGCGCGACGACAAGCACAAGGAAGAGCTGATCAAGAGCGCGTTCAATGCCAACGCCAAGGTCGAGGTGAACCGCTTCAAAGGCCTCGGCGAGATGATGCCGGCACAGCTCAAGGAAACCACCATGGATCCGAGCAAGCGGACGCTGCTCAAGGTGGTGCTGCTTGCGGACGACCGCGATACGACGGCGGATTCGGTGGAGCGCCTGATGGGCACCAAGGCCGAGGCTCGGTTCGCCTTCATCTCGGACAAGGCCGAATTTGCCAGCGAGGAGCTGCTGGACGTCTGAGCTGCCAGACCTTTGATGCGTTGCGCGCAGCCGCGCGTCATCAAGAGCCTCGGCCTTACCGCCGGGGCTCCTTACATTTGCGGGCACGACGCGACCTGGCGGTGATCCTGCCAATGCTTCGGCCCGCACGTCATGATTCCCGCCGTACGCGGCGACTCGGCCAGCGACTCACGGAGGCCAGGGAGGGTCACGGCTGAGGCAGGCTTGCCTTCATTTCGGACAAAGCCGAATTTGCTAACGAGAGGTTACCAAAATTAGCGCTCGCGATATAGCAAATAACATATTGATATATCTTAATTATTTGAGATTTCCGCGGGCACCGACCCCAATCCCCGCATACCGGCGTTTTCCGGCGACTGTGCCTGCCCTGCAACAGCATTTCGGCGAGAACCGTCTATAGTCCGGGCATCAGATCAAACGAACTTCAGTGCGCTCGCGCTGCTACGACAGACCAAGGTTGGGGATTTTGACATGAAGAAGACTTTGCTCGCTCTGACCGCCGTTGCGGCGATGACCGGTTCGGCCTCGGCCGCTGACCTTGGCGCTCGCCCCTACGTGAAGGCCCCGGCCCCCGCGCCGGTCGCCAACTGGACCGGCTTCTACATCTTCGGCGGTGGCGGCGGCGGCCTCTCGAATGCCGACCAGAGCATCGTGGATACGGCCACCGGCACGCCGCTGACGATCACGCAGCGCCAGGGTGGCTCCGGCTGGTTCGGCACTGTCGGCGCCGGTTACGACTGGCAGTTCAGCGGCACCTGGGTTGCCGGTGTGTTCGGCGACGCTCAGTTCGGCAGCATCCGTTCCACCATCCAGGATCCGACCATCGACATCACGGGCAACCAGAAGCTTGAAACCTCGTGGGCTGCTGGTATCCGCCTCGGCTGGCTCGCCGCCCCGAACGTCCTCACCTACGTCAACGGCGGTTACTCCGGCGCCCACTTCGGCCGCACCAACTTCACCGACCTGGCTGGCGTCCCCGTTGGTCTGCATCTCAATGGTTATGATCGTCACGGCTGGTTCATCGGCGGCGGCGTCGAGAACAGCCTGAACTTCTTCGGCATCAGCTCGCCTGGCTGGTTCATGAAGACCGAGTACCGTTCGGCCTTCTACAATGCCAAGTCTGAGCCCATTCGCTTCGATATCGGCGACCTCCCGACCATCAACAGCGTCCGCGCCAACAGCTGGAACCAGACGATCTCGACCTCGCTGGTCTACCGCTTCAACTGGACCGGCCCGGTCGTCGCGAAGTACTGATCTGATCTCACGATCAAGCGTCAAAGCCCCGGCATCGCCGGGGCTTTTTCGTTTTGAGGAGAGCGGTAGCTCCCGACACGCGCTCCCTGTCCGCCGGCAGTCCAAGCCGATGCCGCCATTGTGCCTGAACCGCAGCTACGGTTACTGTGCTGCCGAGTTTTCGCGGGTCCGCGGCAGTCGTTGATGCCGCTCGCGACAGAAGCCGACCGATGGGAGGAATGCATGCGCAGATTTCTGCTTGTAGCAGGCCTGCTTGCGACTGCCGTCGGGCTGCTCTGGATCGGACAGGGCACGGGCACTGTGCCCTGGCCGCGATCGAGCTTCATGGTCAACCAGCTGCAATGGGCCGGCTATGGCGCAGCCATGGCCGGCTTCGGGCTGGTGCTGATCTGGCAAAGCAACCAATAGAAGAATCCAGGGAATAGAAGCATGACATCCAGCCGGTTCGATCTTCGCGGCAAAGTCGCGATCGTCACGGGAGGCAATGGCGGCATTGGGCTCGGCATGGCCCGCGGCCTTGCCGACGCGGGGGCCGACATCGCCGTGGTCGGACGCAACGAGAGCAAGTCCGCCGCCGCCATCGCCGATCTCGAGCAGCGCGGTGTGAAGGCCGTCGCCATCACCACCGACGTCACCGACAAGGCCGCCGTCGCAGCCATGATCGACCGCGTCGTGAGGGATCTCGGCCGCATCGACATCCTCATCAACAATGCCGGCATGAGCATCCGCAAGCCCCCGCACGAGCTCGAGCTCGACGAGTGGAACAAGGTGATCGACACCAACCTCACCAGCGCCTTCGTGTGCTCCAAGCTGGCCTATCCGGCGCTGAAGGCGTCGGGCAACGGCAAGGTGATCAATATCGGCTCGATGATGTCGATCTTCGGCGCGAGCTTCGCGACAGCCTATGCGGCGAGCAAGGGCGGCATCGTGCAGTACACGCGCGCCTGCGCCAACGCGTGGGCGCCCGACAACATCCAGGTCAACGCCATCCTGCCGGGCTGGATCGACACCGACCTCACCCGCGGCGCGCGGCAGCAGGTCTCAGGGCTGCACGAGCGCGTGCTGGCGCGTACGCCTGCGGGACGCTGGGGCGACATCGACGACTTCGCCGGCGTCGCCGTGTTCCTCGCCTCGCCCGCCTCGAACTTCGTCACGGGCACCGCGATCCCCGTCGATGGCGGCTTCTCGGTGATGGCCTGAGGCCGGATCTGCACCACGAGACTGCGCGCGAGAAAAAGCCCCGGTGGAAGCCGGGGCTTTGAATTTGGCAGTAATCGTTTTTTTTAGATGTTGGTCGTTCGTTGATCGCTCAGTAGCGACCGATAGTCGGCGCGTCGAACTTGTAGCTTGCGCGCACGACGGCCCACTGGATGTCGCGCGGCTTGGTATCGAAGGTGTAGTTGCCCGAGGTGCCGCCAAGCTGATAGGTCTGGCTGGCGAAGGCCGCGTAATTGTATTCGAGGCCGACGATCCAGTTGCGGGTGATGCCGTATTCCCAGCCGGCGCCGACGGTCCAGCCGTTGTGCCAATGGGTCTGACCGCCCGAACCCGTCGACGGGTTCGCGACGTTGTCGATCACCGAGAGACGATTGTTCACGCCGGCATAGCCACCCTTGAAGTAGAACAGGTTGTTCTGCACCGCGAAGCCCGCACGGCCGACGATGGTCGCGAGCACGTTGGCGCGCCAGCTGAACTGGTCGTCGAGGCCGGTGCCGAACACGGTGTTCGTGAAGGAGCCCTTGTTGTCGAGGCCGGAGATCGTGCCTTCCACGCCGAACACGTAGTTGTTGGCCTGCCAGTTATAGCCGATCTGGGCGCCGCCCATGACACCCGAATTGCGCTGACGGAAGCCCTCGCCCGGCGAAAGGTCGCCGAACGGCGCGCCGATGCCGTTGTTGATGAACTGCTCGTTGGTCCATGCGCCACCGATATGGCCGCCGACGTAGAAACCGGTCCAGTTGAACAGCGGCTCGACATAGGCAGGCGCCTTCGTGTAGCGCGCGCCGAGATCGGCGGCGGAAGCTGCGCCGGTCGAAACCAGAGCGGTCGTGCAGGCGAAGGCGGCAATCAATTTGTTACGCATGGTACACCCCGTGTCCTCAGATGGGCGCACGGTCACAGACGGCCCTTACTAAAATTGAAATCAACACGGTTAACGTGGCGGATCGGCACGCGGCGCTTTCTGAATCCGTTTGCGCTGTTGCACGCACGCAACGCAACGCGCGTGATTTTACGCGGCGTTATCCCCGTCGATGTCCTTGGCTACGAAGACGACGCCGCCTTTGAATGCACGTGCTCGGGCCGCACGCCGAGTGCGAGCAGGCGCGCCGGAATACCCTGGAGCCACGGCAGCGCGGTGATGAGGCGCACGATCAGCGGCACCTTCAACGGCCGGTCGCCGCCCTGCAAGGCGCCGCTGATGATGTTATTCTGCACGACGACCTGCATGCGCTGCGTCATCTTCACCGGAAACTCGCGCCGGCGCCTGACGGCGTCGAGCTCGTCCTCCGAGGGGCAGCCGCGCTGCAGCTTGTCCGCCAGCAGGTTTGCGGTCGCGACCGCGTCCTGCACGGCGAGATTGACGCCGACGCCGCCGATCGGCGACATCGCGTGCGCGGCGTCGCCAATGCACAGCAGGCCCGGCCGCGTCCAGCGCGTCAGCCGATTGATCGCGACGGTGAGCAGCTTGATGTCGTCAAAGCTCTTCACCTCCGCGATGCCGGATCGAAGGACCGGTGCCATGCGCACGACATCGTCGAGCAGCGCCGATAGTCCCCTCGCCTTCACCGCATCCTGCTGTCCCTTGGCGATGACATAGGCGCATTGCCAGTAATCGCCGCGGTCGAAGGTGATCATCATCTTGCCGGGCTCGACCCGCGCGAATACATTCTCGGTCTCGTCAGGCCTGCGGCCGGCCCGGAACCAGAGCACATCCATCGGCGCGCCGATCTCCTCGACCTTGAGCCCGGCGCGCTCGCGCACCGTGGAATGCCGACCGTCACAGGCAATGGTGAGATCAGCCTCGATGTCGATGATGCCGTCAGGCGTCTTCGCACGCACGCCGGCGATTGTCTCACCGCGGCGGATCAGATCGACCGCCTCGGTGCTCATCATCACCTCGAGCGAGGCAAAGCGCCGGCCGGCCTCGCGCAGATAATTCAGGAAGTCCCACTGCGGCATGAAGGCGATGAAGGGGTATTTGGTATGGAGCCGGCGGAGATCCGCGATACGCACCGGCGTGCCGCCGAACAGGCCGTCCATCTTCTGCAGGCGCTGATGCGGCAGCTTCAGGAAGCCGTCGATCAGGCCGAGCTCGTCCATCACCTCAAGCGTAGAGGGATGCACGGTGTCGCCGCGGAAGTCGCGAAAGAAGTCCGCATGCTTCTCCAGCACCACGACCTCGACGCCGGCGCGTCCCAGGAGATAGCCGAGCATCATGCCGGCCGGCCCACCGCCGACGATGCAGCAGCGGACTTTCATGGTCCGCGCAGGTTGTTGGTCGGATGGCATTGTAGACGCGATCCGCGCTGTGAGTATCGATCGATTGATGCCCGCCGATACTAGCGCGATTCAGGTCGAAGGCAGTCTCAATTCGCAGTGCCGGTTGGGATCAGCAAACCGGCGCCAAACGGAAGGCCCGCATCACACGGGCCTTCCGTGACAATCGCATTCGGCTATTTCTGATCCTCGTTGCTGGTTCCCGAGCCCGGACTGCCGATCGGCACCCCATTGGCAGCACGCCCGACGCCCATGTTTCGCTCGGCTTGCGCAGCTGAGGGCGACTTGCCGGCGGCGGTTGGCGCTTGAACGTTCGGATTGTTCGGCCCGGTATTGGTGTTCACGTTGGCGCCTGTCGTCGTGCCATGGACCCCCATGCCCGAGGGAGCCGACGGCCCGGAATTGACGCTGCTGGACGACGTGCCCATTCCGGCCCCCGATGAGGCCGCAGATCCCCCGCTGGCGCCGCCGGTCCCCGTTCCTGCACCCGCCGCAGCACCTGCACCCGCACCGCTACCACTACCGCCTCCGGCGCCGCCGCCACCACCGCCGCCCCCTTGGGCGAAGGCAGCCGTCGAAAGAGCCGCACAAGCGATCGTCACGAGGATGGATTTGCGAAGCATGGATCGTCTCCCTGGTTTGGTGGACAATCCAAGTCAGGAGGAGTTGTTCCTTTGCCACTCCTCACGCTGCAGACGGCGACGACCCCCTCAATTATTGCTCCGGTTCGCGCTGCGGAAGCTCTTGATCTCGGAGACGCTGCCGTCGCGATAGGTCAGCTCTACCGAGACGGTCTGCGTGCTCGACGCGAGCTTCATGTAGAGCGGCATGCCGGCGCTGACTGCGCTGGGGTCGCGCATGTCGCAGGGCGGCATCTTCAGCACCTGGTTGGGAACGGCGCTGTCGATGCCGATGCGCACTTCGCGGATGGCGCAGCGGTAGGACACGAGATGGGTGTAATAGACCAACAGGCCGTTGAATTCGCGGAACGACAGCCAGCTCGTCGAGGTCATGTCGAGGATCTTGCGCTGGTCGCGGATCAGCGCGGCCTCGGGATCGAACCTGATCGGGAACGGCCCCTGCAAATCACCGGACTGGTCGACATAGCGGACCTCGATGGTGCCGGCTGACGCGTCCGGCGGCAATTCGATCGACGGGTTCGGCATCCGCTTGCGCGTGCGCGGATCGAGCGTGTCGATGAAACCGGTTTCGCGGAAATCGCCCTTGCCGGCCATGCGCCAGGAAATGCCTAGCGTCGGATCGGCGAAGGAGAACACCACGCTCCAGCCGCCATTGTGCCGCGAGAAGCTGGCGATCGGCGCGTTGGTCGCTTCCTCCTTCGGCAGCTGCGGCACCGACACCGGCGGCAGCGCCGCAAGCTTCGTGGGCGGCGGATCGTCGGAACGCGCGACGGCATCCTTGACAAGGCCGCTGAGGAACACGTCGTCGACCATCTGGTCGAAATAGACCGGCACCTGCCTGTGCCTCACGGTGTCGGCGAGCTCGCTGACGGCACGGCGGGTGCGCTGTGCCACCTGCACGAGGTTCTCGCCGGGCTTGAGCAGCTCCTTGGCGAAGGTGCGCGTGAACACCGAATTGGGATTGGCATCGTCGTTGGACAGGCGATCGAGCGCGGTCTGCCGGGGCCCCGCGGAGAACACCGAGAACACGCCTTCCGGCAGTTGCGTCATCGGCGCAAGCCCGCCAGCGCCGGCAACCGCACGGGTGCCCTTGCGCTCGAACGGATTGTTGCGGCAGGCGTCGAACACCAGGATCGAGGTCCGCGCCTTCTTGTTCTGGAGCCGCTCGACGATGCGGTCAGCCAGGATCGAGGCATCGCGCACCAGCTCTTCCTGTCCTTCGGTCGCCGCCGGTACGTCGGTCGGCAGCAGATAGTTCTGGCCCGCGATCTCGAAGCCGTGACCGGCATAGAAGAAAAACGCGGTGTCGCCGGGCTCGATCGCCTTGTCGAAAGCGAGCAGCGTCTCGGAGAATTGCTGCCGGCTCTGGTTCTCGGCGACCATCACCGAGAAGCCGAGCTGCTTCAGCGTATCGCCCATGGTGCGGGCGTCGTTGACCGCCTTGAGCAGCTTCGGCACGTTCCTGTAGTCGTTGTTGCCGACGACGAGTGCGACGCGCTTTGCGGCTTGTGCGGGCAGCGCTATTCCGCTCAGGCCCGCCGCAAGGCCAAGGGCGGCCAGAATTCTGAAAAGCCGACGCGTCATCGTCATGTTTCCCGTTGTGGAGCGGCCCATGCTGGTTCCCTTCGAACGGTCGTTCATGGAACCCCCTGCCGCTGTGTGATAGTCGGGCCAAGCGTAACGACGGTTCAAGGGCCCCGTGCCGCCGATTCCATCATTGGCCTATGGCAGATTCGGGCGGAATCTGCTTTTTCTTGGGCATTCCGTTGAAAGGGGCTGCCGTGTATCGCTGGTGCACCGACGAGGTCGAGCCGCACGACCGCTTCGACTATTGGCGCGAGGTGCGCGCCAAGGGCCTGTTCGGCGTCACCGCCGAGCTCGAGCGCGAACGCCGCGCCGATTTCTACGGCGAGTTCTCGCTGCGCCAGCTTGGCGGAGCCGGCCTCGTCGAGCTGAAGGCCTCGGCCTACACGGTCGAGCGCAGCGCATCCGACATCGCCTACGCGCCGGGCGATGCCATCTGCGTCTACCAGCAGCTCGGCAGCGGCGGCTGGTTCGGCGGGATGCGCGCAAGCGATTTTTCGATCGCCAATGGCAGCTTCGCCACCAGCCATACGGACCTGCCCTATCGCACCGTGCCGCTCGGCGCCGGCGGCTTCCACCTGCGGATCCTGAAGATTCCGGTGAGCAGCATCCCGGGGCAGGACAAGCGCATGCGCGAGCTCGCCCCGCGGACCTTCGACGATCCCGGCCTGGCGCCGCTGCTCGGCGCCTGCTTTGCCGATCTCGGCGAGGCTGCCGGGAGCGATGAAGGCGCCGCCGGGAACGCTTCGCAGGCCTCCCTTGTCGAGGCTCTGGCTCATCTGGCGCTGATCGAACGCGGTGTCCTGCGGCCCGGCAGCCGGCGCGGACAGGCCGCACTGCGGACTGCCCGCCTCTCGCAGGCCCGGCGCCTGATCGCGCGTCATCTGCAAGACCCCAATCTCGCACCGAACATGGTCGCCGATCTGCTCGGCGTGTCGGTGCGCCATCTGCACGTGCTGTTCGAGACCGCGGAGAAGAGCTTCTCGCAGAGCGTGACAGACGAGCGCCTGAAACAGAGCCGCCGCCTGATGCGCGAGGCGCCGGACCGGCTGATCGCGGACATCGCGACCTCCTGCGGCTTCGAGAGCCTGGCGACCTACTACCGGGTCTTCAACGCCGCCTATGGCATGGCCCCCGGCGATTTCCGGGCCCAGGCCCCGGAGGGGCATTAGTCCCGCTTGGCCGGCCTCCGGTCGAACCCGGAGGTGAGGCGAAAACCCCAGCCGCGCCCGTGATTTGGGCAAAAACCTCAGGTTTTTTAGGGTCTTCCCGCGCCCGCTCCATTGACTTTGGCCGATTCCCGCCTATGTTCCGGGGCGACGCGGCTCAGATCGAAGAGCGATTCTTGAGCCTTGCGCTTTGTTCGCGTGAGTCAGCACCCCCAGCTTCCTAGAGAGCGCGCCGTTTCGGGGTGGAACGCGACAGCCTTAATTACCCTCGATTCCGAACGGCGGTTTCGACCAGAGGCTCAATGTCCTTTTCAGATCTCGGACTGTCCGAAAAAGTCCTCGCCGCAGTGGCGGCCACCGGTTACACCACCCCCACCCCCATCCAGGAACAGGCGATCCCCCACGTCCTCGCACGCAAGGACGTGCTCGGCATCGCCCAGACTGGCACCGGCAAGACCGCGGCCTTCGTGCTGCCGATGCTCACCATCCTCGAAAAGGGCAGAGCCCGCGCGCGCATGCCGCGCACGCTGATCCTCGAGCCGACCCGCGAGCTCGCGGCCCAGGTCAAGGAAAACTTCGACCGCTACGGCGCCGGCCAGAAACTCAACGTCGCTCTCCTGATCGGCGGCGTCTCCTTCGGCGACCAGGACGCCAAGCTGATGCGCGGCGTCGACGTGCTGATCGCAACGCCGGGCCGCTTGCTCGACCACACCGAGCGCGGCGGCCTCCTGCTCACCGGCGTCGAGTTGCTCGTCATCGACGAAGCCGACCGCATGCTGGACATGGGCTTCATCCCCGACATCGAGCGCATCTGCAAGCTCGTTCCGTTCACGCGGCAGACCCTGTTCTTCACCGCGACCATGCCGCCGGAGATCCGGCGCATTACCGAGACCTTCCTGCACAATCCGCAGAAGGTCGAAGTCTCCCGCCCCGCCACCACCGCCGTGACCGTCACGCAGGCCCAGGTGCCCGCCGGACGCGAGGCGCATGAGAAGCGCGAGCTGCTTCGCCGGCTGCTGCGTGAGGCCAAGGACCTCAAGAACGCGATCATCTTCTGCAATCGCAAGCGCGAAGTCGCCATTGTTCACAAGTCGCTCCAGAAGCACGGCTTCAGCGTCGGTGCACTGCATGGCGACATGGACCAGCCGGCCCGCATGGCGGCGCTGGATCAGTTCCGCAAGGGCGAGCTGCCGTTGCTGGTCGCCTCCGACGTCGCGGCGCGCGGCCTCGACATTCCCGAGGTCAGCCACGTCTTCAATTTCGACGTCCCCCATCACGCCGACGACTACGTGCACCGCATCGGCCGTACCGGCCGCGCCGGCCGCACCGGCACCGCGATCTCGATCGTGACGCCGCTCGACCAGAAGTCGATGGCGGCGATCGAGAAGCTGATCGGACAAAGCATTCCGCGCGCCGAGGGCGATTACGAGATCAACGCCGAGACTGCCGACGGGGACGAGCGTCCCCGCGAGCAGCGCGGCCGTGAGCGTTCGCGCGGCGGACGCGGCAAAACGCAGCGCGGCGAGCGACGCGGTCACGACCGCGAGCGGAGCCACGAGCCGCGCGAAGCAAGGCATTCGCCAGAGGCGAGGCAACTCGCTGAGCCGAGACAAGCTCAGGAATCGAAGCGCCCGTCCGAGCCGCGTCGCGGCGCCCGCCAGCAGGCCAATGCCTCGCATGTGCCGTCGATCGGCCGCCCCGAGCCGCGCCGGCAACGTGAGGCCGATGCCGAGCCGGGCGATCATTCGCACCTGCCCGCATTCCTGCTGCGGCCGGTCCGCTCCCCCGCCGGGGCTTGATGCGCGAGGCGCGCCGGGTTTCGGTTGAGCAAACCCGCAGCGCAACTTTTTAGAAGTAATCGAAAACGTATATTTACGGGGTCTTCACGATCGTCCGTTAGCCTACGAACATAATTTAAGCATTGCTGCGGTCGAGGGCGCGCCGACCGCTGTGGGGTATGTTCCGTGGTCAAGGTTCTCGACGAGCACGAACGCACGATGGCGTTCGCCGAGGTAGCGCTCGGACAAATCCGATCGCTTCGGCAAACGGCAATTCCCCGCAATTACGAGATCTGGTACGTCTACGCGACGGGCTACAATGCCCCGCTCAACAAGATCATCAACGAGACGCTGGCGCGCAACGGCAGGCTGACCGAGGCCGATCTCGAGCAGATCTACGAGACCTATCTCTCCCATATCAAGACCACCGACCGCATCGACAAGGTCGGCGCGCGCGTCATCGGCGAGATCGACGACGTGATGAAGGTTCTCGGCGATGCGCTCGGGATCAGCGGCTCCTACGACGCCAGCCTGTCGGGCGCGACCGCGAAGCTGTCGTCGGCCAAGAGCCGCGACCAGGTCAAGGCGATCGTGGAAACGCTGTTGCGTTCGACCAGCGAGATGCGCGAGGCCAACAAGGCCTTGGAAGACCGCCTCACGCTGTCCAAGAACGAGATCAGCAATCTGCAGCAGAGCCTGGAGGCGATCCGCGCCGAGAGCCTGACCGATCCCCTCACCGGCCTCGGCAACCGCAAATATTTCGACCGCATGATCGGCATGGCCGTGCAGAACGCGCTCGCCTCCGGCGAGCCGCTGTCGCTGCTGCTGTTCGACATCGATCATTTCAAGTCGTTCAACGATTCCTACGGCCACCTCACCGGCGACCAGGTGCTGCGGCTCGTCGGCCTCTCCCTGAAGCAGACCATCAAGGGCCAGGACATCACCGCGCGCTATGGCGGCGAGGAGTTCGCCGTCGTGCTGCCCAACACCGCGCTGCGCCAGGCGCTCACGGTCGCCGATCACATCCGCCGCGCCGTGATGGCGAAGGAGTTGAAGAAGAAATCCACCGGCGAAATCCTCGGCCGGGTCACCATCTCTGTCGGCGTCTCCATGCTCAAGCCGGGCGACGACCCCGACGCGCTGATCGAGCGTGCAGACGCCTGCCTCTACGCCGCCAAGCGCAACGGCCGCAACCGTGTGATCTGCGAAGTCGATCCGGAATTCGCGGTCGAGACACATAATCGGGTGGCGTAAGGTTTTCACGAACTGCTGTAGGGTGGGCAAAGGCGCGCAGCGCCGTGCCCACCAGCACTCTCTGCGACTGAACTATGCCTATTGGTGGGCACGCTTCGCTTTGCCCACCCTACCGCACCCGTCTCTTGGTTACTTTCTTGGTCACGACCTTTTTCGCCAACGTCTTCTTCACCGGCTTCTTCGCCTTCGGCCCCTTCTTCACCTTGGCGCGCTGCGCGGCGGCGAGCGCGGCTCTGGCCCATCGTGCCAACTCCTCGGAATCGTCGAACAGTCGCGCGGGCAGTTGCCAGTAGGAGTTCACCGTGACGGTTTTGGCGCGGGTCGAGTACTGGAACGGCTTGGAGCCTTCCGCTTCAAAATCCGGAATGGTCGCCTCGTCGGCGCGGAAGAACAGGCCGGCGCGCAAGGACAGCGCGAAATTGACGCCGTCGGCGGAGATGCCGTAGCCGGAGAACATCTTACGGATGGTAACGGGGCCAAAATCGGCGAACAGGTCGATCAGGAATTCGCGGTCCATGAAGAGCGTCCCTGGCGAGAAGGCCAGCTTTCATAGCACCGGCGTCATTGCGAGCGAAGCGAAGCAATCCAGGCTGCCTCGGCAGAGGCGGTCGGGATTGCTTCGTCGCAAGGGCTCCTCGCGATGACGGAGAGAGAACTACACCTCGTCCTTCGCCGGCCGCAGCTCGACCGACTCGCCGCAGCCGCAGGCGGAGATCTGGTTGGGGTTGTTGAAGACGAACTGGGCCTGCATCTTGTCGGCCTTGTAGTCCATCTCGGTGCCGAGCAGGAACAGCACGGCCTTGGGATCGACCAGGATCTTGACGCCCTTGTCCTCGACGACCTCGTCGGTCGGGCGGACATCATGGGCGTATTCGACCGTGTAGGACTGGCCGGCGCAGCCGCCGTTCTTCACACCGACGCGCAGGCCCACGATCTCGGAATCGGCGCGCTGGGTCAGCTCGGTGATGCGCTGAGCAGCAGCATCCGTCAGCCGCATCACCTGCGGGCGGGGCCGCCGCGGCTTCGGGGTGGATGCTGGTGTCGCCTGGGTCATCTTATCTATCTGGTCCGTTGCGAGGCGAATTCAATGCCGGGGATACGCGTCACCACATGTTGAGCACGAGGCGGGCCTCGTCGCTCATACGCTCGGGCGACCACGGCGGCTCCCAGACGACCTTGACGTCGACCACGCCGACACCGGGAACGCTGGCAACCGCGTTCTCGACCATGGTCGGCAGCTCGCCGGCGGCCGGGCAGTTCGGCGTCGTCAGCGTCATCTGGACGTCGACGGAGCGGTCGTCCTTGATCTCTACCTTGTAGATCAGGCCGAGCTCGTAGATGTCAGCCGGAATTTCCGGGTCGAACACGGTCTTGAGGCCGGCGATGATTTCGGTGGTCAGACGCTCGGTCTCCTCCGGCGGCAGCGCCGATTGAGTCTCCATCGGATTGGCTTTGATTTCGGCCGTGTCACTCATGCGAACAAATCCCGCGCCTTCAGAAGCGCCTGTGCCAGATGATCGACTTCTTCCCGCGTATTATACATACCGAACGAGGCCCGGCACGTCGCGGTCACGTTGAACCGCTCTAAAAGCGGCATCACGCAATGGGTGCCCGCGCGCACCGCGATGCCCTGGCGGTCGATCACGGTGGCGACGTCATGGGCGTGCGCGCCCTTGAGCTCGAAGGAGATCACCGGCCCCTTGCCCCGCGCCGTGCCGATCAGCCGCAGCGAGTTGATCTCGCGGAGCCGATCCTGCGCATAGGTGGTGAGGTCGTGCTCGTAGGCGGCGATGCGCTCCTTGCCGATCGAATTGACGTAATCGATGGCAGCGCCCAGCCCGACCGCCTCGACGATCGCGGGCGTGCCTGCCTCGAACTTGTGCGGAGGATCGCCGTAACTGATGAAATCGCGCGAGACCTCGCGGATCATCTCGCCGCCGCCGTTGAAAGGGCGCATCGCGACGAGGTGGTCGTATTTGGCCCAGAGCACGCCGATGCCGGTCGGCCCGTACACCTTGTGGCCGGTGAAGACGTAGAAATCGCAGCCCAGGTCCTGGACGTCGACGGGCAGATGCACCGCGCCCTGGCTGCCGTCGACCAGCACCGGAATGCCGCGGGCATGGGCGATTTTGACGACCTCCTTGATCGGCACGATGGTGCCGAGCGCGTTCGACATCTGCGTGATCGCGACCAGCTTGGTCTTGGCGGTCAGCAGCTTCTCGAACTCGTCGATGAGGAAATTGCCCTCGTCATCGACCGGCGCCCATTTGATCACCGCTCCCTGACGCTCCCTGAGGAAATGCCAGGGGACGATGTTGGAGTGGTGCTCCATGATCGAGATGACGATCTCGTCGCCCTCTTTGACGTTCGGCCCACCCCACGAAGACGCGACCAGATTGATGGCCTCCGTCGCGTTGCGGGTGAAGATCACTTCTTCGGTGCGGGCCGCATTGATGAACTGCGCCACCTTGGTGCGGCCGCCCTCATAGGCTTCGGTCGCGGCATTGGCGAGGTAATGCAGGCCGCGATGCACGTTGGCGTATTCGCTAGTGTACGCCTGCGTCATGCGGTCGAGCACGGCGCTCGGCTTCTGTGCCGATGCAGCGTTGTCGAGATAGACCAGGTTCTTGCCGTAGACCTGCATCGCCAGCGCGGGAAAATCCTGGCGCACGCGCGCGACGTCATAGGCGCCGTTCTTGACTGCAGGATGTGTGCTCATTGGCGCCGCTCCAGCCAGCGCTCGGCGATGCCGATCACGTGCTCGCGCAAGCCGTCATCGGCGATCTGCTCGATCGCCTCGCCGACGAAGGCCTGGATCAGCAGCGCCTGGGCTTGTTTCTCCGGCAGGCCGCGCGCCTTCAGATAGAACAAGAGGCTATCGTCCAGCGCGCCGGCGGTGGCGCCGTGGCCGCAGGAGACGTCGTCGGCGAATATCTCCAGCTCCGGCTTGTTGTCGGCCTCGGCTTCGTCCGAGAGCAGCAGCGCCCGGGTCATCATCTTGCCATCGGTCTTCTGCGCGTCGGGACGGACGATGATGCGGCCTTGGAACACCGAATGGGCGCGGTCGTCGATCACGGCGCGGAACGTCTCGCGGCTGACGCAGTTCGGCACGGCGTGGTCGACCACCAGCGTGGTGTCGCCATGCTCGGTCTTCTGCAGCAGGTTGACGCCGTTGGCCGAGAGCTCGCTGCCCTCGCCCGCGAGCGTGATGAAGCCCTGCAGGCGGCTGACCGCGGCACCGGTCGTCATGTTGAAGAAATTGAGCTTCACGCTGGCGCCGACGGTGACGAAGTGCGACGAGATGTTCACTGCGTCGGGCGCATCGTCCATCAAGCGGATATGCGCAACATCGGCGTTGTCGCCGACCGTCATGAGCACGGCGTCGTTGACCTGGTAGGCCGCAGCGCCGGCAGCAACGAAGCTCTCGACGATGGTGGCGCGAGCGCCCTTCCCGACCGCGACCTGCGAACGGGTGAAAGCCGATGCCGAGGCGGCGGTCGCGATGTGGATGATCTGGATCGGCGCGGACAGCTGCACACCATCAGCGATCGACAGCACGACGCCGTCGGTTGCCATCGCAGCATTCAGCGCAATCACGGCATCGGTTGCCATGGTCTTCAGCAGGCCTGCGTCCTTCTGCAGCGTTTCACGCAGGCTCTTGAAGCCTGCCTCGGCGGCCAGCGCCTTCACGTCGGACAGGTCGGCCGCGAACACGCCGTCGACCAGCACCAGCTTGCGGGCGCCCGCAATCCCATGCGCCTTCACCGCCTCCGCGGCGCGCTTCAGCGCCGCCGCATCGGGCGCGGCTGCCAGCGGCAGCACCTCGCCGACCAGCGCGCGCAAATCGGTGTATTTCCATTCCTCGATCCGGCGGTGCGGCAGGCCGAGACGCTCATACGTCTCGAATGCCTCGCGACGAGTCGCGATCACTTCGGGCGAACCCGGCAGCCGGCCTTCGGCACTGGCGAAGCGATCGCTCACCGCGCGGCCGTTCCCGGTCTTTGCCACAGCAACGTTCATTGCAACCAATCCTTACGCGGCCTCGAATTGCGCGTAGCCGGACGCTTCCAGCTCCAGCGCCAATTCCTTGCCGCCGCTCTTCACGACGCGGCCCCTCGACATCACATGCACGACGTCGGGCACGATATAGTTCAGCAGCCGCTGATAATGGGTGATGACGACCATCGCGCGGCCCGGCGAGCGCAGCGCGTTGACGCCGTCGGCCGCGATACGCAGCGCGTCGATGTCGAGGCCGGAATCCATCTCGTCTAGGATGCACAGGCTGGGCTCGAACAGCGCCATCTGCAGCACCTCGTTGCGCTTCTTCTCGCCGCCGGAAAAGCCGACATTGACGCCGCGCTTGAGCATGTCCTGCGGGATGTTCAGCGACTTCGAGACCTCGCGGACCTTCCTGAGGAAGTCCGGCGTCGAATATTCATCCTCGCCGCGCGCCTTGCGCTGCGCGTTCAGCGCGGTGCGCAGGAAGTTCATGGTGGCGACGCCGGGAATCTCGACCGGATATTGGAACGCCAGGAACACGCCTTTGGCGGCGCGCTCGTCCGGGCTCATCTCCAGCAGGTCCTCGCCCTTGAACAGGATCTGGCCGTCGGTGACCTCATAGCCGGGCTTGCCGGCGATGACGTGCGAGAGCGTCGACTTGCCGGAGCCATTCGGCCCCATGATCGCGTGCACCTCGCCTTCGTTCACGGTCAAGGTCAGCCCGTGGAGGATTTCACGCTCCTCGACACGAACCTTGAGGTCTTTCACTTCAAGCAAAGCAGTCATCATTCTTCCTTTTGATCGGGCGGCAGCCAAGACGGCCGCGGCGGGATCCTTATTTCGGAGAAGATCAGGCCAAGGCCGAGCAGTTCGCTCGCTTGGCCGATCCCCCACAGAGCTGCCCCGAGAGTACCGACGACGCCCCCCACGACCGCGCTGATATATCCAATCGAAAGTCCCGATATGTGCTCGAGCAGTACGGCCAGTCCCCATCCGGTTCCAGCGCCACACGGCAGTAGAACCAAGATGAACAGTCCAACCAGCACGCGCCTCGGGACATTTTCGAACATCGAGCTAGCCTACGCTGCCCTCCAGCGAGATCGAGATCAGCTTCTGCGCTTCCACCGCGAACTCCATCGGCAGTTGCTGCAGCACGTCCTTAACGAAGCCGTTGACGACGAGGCCGACGGCCTCTTCCTGGCTGAGGCCACGCTGGATGCAGTAGAACAGCACGTCCTCGGAGATCTTCGAGGTCGTCGCCTCGTGCTCGAAGGTCGCCGACGAGTTCTTGGCCTCGATGTACGGCACGGTGTGCGCGCCGCATTTGTCGCCGATCAGTAGCGAGTCGCAGGCGGTGAAGTTGCGTGCGCCCGTCGCTTTCCGGTGCGCGGTGACCAGACCACGATACGTGTTCTGCGACTTGCCGGCCGCGATGCCCTTCGAGATGATCCGGCTCGACGTGTTCTTGCCGAGGTGGATCATCTTGGTGCCCGAGTCGACCTGCTGGAAACCGTTCGAGATCGCGATCGAGTAGAACTCGCCGCGGGAGTTGTCGCCGCGCAGGATGCAGCTCGGATATTTCCAGGTGATCGCCGATCCCGTCTCGACCTGGGTCCAGGAGATCTTGGAGTTGGCGCCGCGGCAATCGCCACGCTTGGTGACGAAATTGTAGATGCCGCCCTTTCCTTCCGAATTGCCGGGATACCAGTTCTGCACCGTCGAATATTTGATCTCGGCATCATCGAGCGCGACGAGCTCGACCACGGCCGCATGCAGCTGGTTCTCGTCGCGCTGCGGCGCGGTGCAGCCTTCGAGATAGGAGACGTACGAGCCCTTGTCGGCGATGATCAGCGTGCGCTCGAACTGGCCGGTGTTGCGCTCGTTGATGCGGAAATAGGTCGACAGCTCCATCGGGCAGCGCACGCACGGCGGCACGTAGACGAACGAGCCGTCGGAGAACACCGCCGAGTTCAGCGTCGCATAGAAATTGTCCGAGGTCGGGACCACCGAGCCGAGATATTTCTGCACCAGCTCGGGATGCTCGCGGATCGCCTCCGAGATCGGCATGAAGATCACGCCGGCCTTCTTCAGCTCGGCCTTGAAGGTGGTCGCAACCGAGACCGAATCGAAGACCGCATCGACCGCGATCTTGCGGCGGGCCGGATCTTCCTCGCCCACCTTGGGCTCGACGCCTTCGAGCATGGCGACTTCGCGCAGGGGGATGCCGAGCTTCTCGTAGGTCTTGAGGATCTCCGGATCGATCTCGTCGAGCGAGGAGACCGTCTTCTTCGGCTTCGGCGCCGCGTAATAATAGAGGTCCTGGAAGTCGATCTTGGGATAGTCGACGCGCGCCCAGGTCGGCTCGGTCATGGTCAGCCAGCGCCGATAGGCCTCGAGCCGCCACTGGAGCATCCAGGCGGGTTCGTTCTTTTTCTGCGAGATGAACTTTACGATCTCTTCCGACAGCCCCTTGGGAGCCTTCTCGGTGTCGATCAGGGTCTCAAACCCATAACGATACTGGTCGACGTCGATGCGCTTCACGCGCTCGACCGTCTCTTGTACGGCTGGCATTCCATCCTCCGCTCGCGGTTTCAAGGACCGCGGTGGATCAAACTCGGACGAGTATTACGATGTTTTTGCGCGGAAAGCACGGGCTTAGAACCGTTCAAGCCCTGTTTCATCGCTTAGTGCTTAAGTAGGCTATTACCGAGCTTTCGCCAAGCCTCTAACGCCGTATTGATGTCATCTGGTCCCGTGGACCAGCCCAGACTGAGACGCACCGCTCCCTGGGCCACGGCGGGGTCGTAGCCCATCGCCGAGAGCACGTGGGACGGCTGGACTTTTCCCGAGGAACAGGCCGAACCTGACGATACGGCGACCCCAGCAAGGTCGAAGCCGATCACCGCCGTCTCGGCCTTCAGACCCGGCGCGGTGAAAAGGACGGTATTAGGCAACCGCTCCACGTCCTCTGCAAAGATCGTTGCTCCCGCCACGGCACGAAGGCCATTTTCCAAGTGATCTCTGAGGGTTGCCATCCGCTTCATATCTTCCGGAAGAGTCTGAAGCGCCACTTTGACCGCCGCGCCAAAGCCGGCGATTCCTGCAACATTTTCGGTCCCCGCCCGCCGGTTGAGCTCCTGCCCGCCGCCTCGCAGAACGGGTTCCAAGCCGGCGACTCCTTCCGCTACCGCCAGCGCACCAACGCCCTTGGGACCGCCGATCTTGTGCGCAGAAAAGGTCGTAAGGTCTGCGCCTATAGCATTGATGCTGAACGGAATTTTTCCGAGTGCCTGGATCGCATCGACATGCAGGAGGCCACCGGCCTCATGAACGATCCGCGCGGCCTCCCCGACCGGCTGGAGCGCCCCCGTCTCGTTATTGGCCGCCATGATCGACACCAGCGCCGGTGGGCCGCCGTGGAGTTCAGCCCTCAGACGTTCAAGATCGACCACACCGGAAGGCGTGACGGGAATCAGCGTGATCCTGTCTGCGGGGAACCGTCCACCCGCCAGCACCGAGGCATGCTCGACCGCGGAGACCAGGAGTCGCTCGACCGGCCCTCCGGACGGACGGCGCAGCCCAGGCGCCAGCGCCAGCGCATTGGCTTCGGTTCCGGCGGAAGTGAAGACGACGTTCCGCGGCAGCGCGCCAACCGCCGTGGCCAGCGCGGTCCGGGCATCCTCGACCAGCCTCCGCGCCTGGCGCCCCTCGGCATGGACCGAGGACGGATTACCGACCAGATCGAACGCCGCAACCATCGCCGCCCGCGCTTCAGCGCGCAGCGGCGTGGTCGCATTCCAGTCGAGATAGACGCGGCTCGGCATGCGCCCTCTTAGCACCTTTTATCGTCCGGCCAATCGGGCGGCGGGCGCTCGTCAGGCCGGCTGATGCTGCTCCGTCCTCGCAAGCCTTCGCGGCACCGTCCGCAATCCGAACATAGGCCGCAGCCAAGAAATCCGTCGAACCGCTTCGTAGGTCGCCACACATGTGAGTGCGGTCCCCAAGATGACAATGCACGCCTCGATTCCAGCCGGCAGGCCGCTGTCGCGCAATTGATGCGCGATCACGATGATCGCGGTCTGATGCACGATGTAATACGGGAAGATCGCGTCGGTCAGGTAGCGCCGCGCGGGGCTGTCGGCGGTGAGATGGAGTAGCGCAAAGCCCAGCACGGCGGCGATCGCGAGCCATTGATAGCAACCATAGGCCGAGGCCGCGGCCCACTTCAGCGCGGGCGACGGCGCGAAAAGGCCGGCGCGAACCAGGATGAAGGCAGAGAAGCAGGCGGCTGCGGCCAGCAGGGCCACCCAGCGCCGGCGCTTGAGTTCGCGCCAGATCCCGTGCTGCCTGGCCAGCAGGAAACCGATGAGGAAAGCCGTCGCGTGGTCCGCGTGGTTGTACCAGTCGCCGAACAGCGCGTGCGTCGACGGAAAAGCCGGAAACAGCACCAGGCGCCAGGCCGCAAACAGCAGACACGGCACGATCAGAAGCCATGGCCCGGCGAGCATTCCAGCCAGCTTCCGTCCGAACCAGTCGGCCCCGGCCGGCCAAAGCGCGAGCAGGCCGATCAAAGCCATCGTGTAGACCCACAGATAGACCACGAACCAGAGATGGTTCCAGGTCGGCAGCACGATGCACGGGTTCGGGCAGAACTGCGCGCCGAAGGCGAAGTAGTGCTTTACGTAGAAATCGAAGAAGCCGGCGGGATAGCCGAGGCTTTCGACGATCTGGAGATAGGACTGCGGCGGCACGATCACGAGCATGCCGAAGATCAGCGGGATCAAGAGCCGTGCGGACCGGGCCCCGGCGAGCGAGGCCAGGCTGGACTTGCCGAGCATGAAGCGCGTGGCAACCCCCGACACCAGGAACAGCAGCGAAAGGCGCCAGGGGTTGAGGAACAGCATCACAGGTTCCAGCCAGGTCAGCCGATGCTCGCTCTTGATGTGAAATCCCCAGGACACGTAGAGCATGCCGACGTGGTAGAAGATCAGCAACCCGAAGGCTAAAATCCGCACCCAGTCGAGGTCGATACGCCTGTCCGAGCTCTGGAATTGCTGTGGTGTTGTCATGGTTTTCTGCTCCTTGACGGGACGACGAACGCGGTTTCGGGGCCATGGCTGACACCGAAAATGCTCCGCCTGCGGCGCGCGTCGAGCCGGTTTGGGATCAGACTGGGACGCGAGGGGACGAGCCGCCGTCCGCTGGGACGAGTCGTGGATCTGTTGGGATCGGCGGCAGCGACTGGATGATGTTCGCTGCGATTG